>CAYMPJ010000014.1:0-53072 GCA_964392325.1 uncultured Caulobacterales bacterium | reverse complement strand
ATTCTCTTAATCTAGGCCGAACTGGGGTGGGTTTTGCCTCAAAACTGCCCATCTATGTGTTATACTGCTCTCAAGTTGGATGACTTGGCGATCAACCACACGCACTAAAATTGATGTGGCAAGTGGGCAAGTCTCCGAAAATGGGTCAGGCCAGAAGGGTCAGGCTCTAAAGAGAGCTTATCTTTGATAGGCGCACAGCAATTTTAAGTGATGGACTTTCATTGCAGTGTGTTTGAGAGGGAAGCAAATGTCGATTAGACAGGAGAATAATTATGAAGACCTCATTTACCAGTAATGCGTTAGTAAAAAAATTATCAGTATTAACTCTTGTGGCTGGTAGCATGATGGTGCCCGCCACACTTGCTACTGCTCAGGCCTCTGATGCAGGTGCAGCGCTGATTTCTTCATCCGCAATTTCATCGCCGCTCTTGGGTACAACTGCGCTTACAGCAGCTGGCAGCCCAACTCTTAGTGCTATTGCATTTCAGTCCAGTCGCGGTGCTCGCGGCAGCCGGGGTGTGAGAAGTAGCCGCGGTGCGCGTAGTCGCGGTAGCCGCAGTAGTCGTCGCGGTGTTCGCAGTAGTCGCGGTGCCCGCAGTCGCGGCGTTCGTAGTAGCCGGGGTTTTCGCAGCAGCCGGGGTTTCCGTAGTAATCGCGGATTTAGAAGTTCGCGCGGGTTTAGCTCCCGTAGAAGCTTTAGAGGCGGCGGATTCCGCAGTAGCCGGTTTGGTTTTGGTGTAGGTAACTTCTACCGGGGCTTTGGCGGCGGCTTTTATGGACGTGGCTATTATGGTGGTTTCTTTAACTCCAATGCCTTTTTCTTTGGCACAGGGATCATCGGCTCGTTAATCCTGATTGATCGTATTTCTAACGCCAATTATGATGATGGCCGTCAATTTGGAAGCTATGACAATTCCGGCGGTGTGCCCCCTCAAGGTGGTCAATCTGCGCAACGATCTGAAGTATTGGTTGGTTCCCTTCAGGGCAATTTTCAGCCGGCTTTCGACCTTTGTCTGAGCACGCTAAGTGCAGATATGCAGCAACGCGGCATAGAAATTGGCCTTCCAAACAGCCCGGTATCTGGTGGTACTATCAGCGAGAACAGTTGGATATTCAATGCAGAGTTCACAACTCTTGATGGCCGTGGCGGTCAGTTCTTGCGCACGATGACATGTGAAGCGAGCCCGGCCAATGTTAGTTATCTCGAAATAAACTAGATTTTCTAGATTTTATTCGTGACTTAAACAAAGCCACCCATCGCCAAGATGGGTGGCTTTTGTGTTTGGAACTTACAAAATTCCATTAAATCTCATTCATGGCAGAGTGTCGATTTCAACGGGCTCAATGCTGAGGGCGGCAAAGAGGCCCTAAAGAGGCTCCATGGAGGGCCCCTAGAAGAAGGGGGTGACGTGTTGGCCGAGCCCTGTTAGATAGCGCAATTACGGATTTTAATCTCTCAGATAGCGTACAGGATTTACCGATGCCAAATGATGCATCCACACCAAAAGAGGGCGCAGATTACAAAGATAGTTTGTTTCTGCCCAAGACCGATTTCCCAATGCGGGCAGGATTGCCCAAACGCGAACCGCAATATCTAAAGCGCTGGGCCGATATGGGCATGTATAAGCGCTTGCGCGAAGAGGCCAAAGATCGCCCGCTTTATGTGCTTCATGATGGCCCGCCCTATGCCAATGGCCATCTGCATATGGGTCATGCATTTAATAAAATCCTGAAAGATCTGATTGTTCGCTCACGCCAAATGCTGGGCTTTAATTCCAACTATGTCCCCGGCTGGGATTGTCATGGCTTGCCGATCGAGTGGAAAGTTGAAGAAGATTTTCGCGGTAAGGGTCGTAAAAAGGAAGATATTCCGTCTTCGGAATTTCGTTCTGCCTGCCGGGAATATGCAGCCAAATGGGTTGAAATTCAAAGTCAGGAATTTCAGCGTTACGGGATTGAGGGAGATTGGGACGATCCCTATACGACCATGAAATTTAGCTCGGAAGCGGCCATTGTTGGTGAGCTTTTAAAATTTGCCAAACAAGGCCTGCTCTATCGCGGCTCCAAACCGGTTATGTGGTCACCTGTTGAGCAAACGGCCTTGGCTGAAGCCGAGATCGAATATCATGATCATCAATCAACAACCATCTGGGTGAAATTTCCCTTGCGCGATGGTCCTTATAAAGATGCGTCAATTGTCATCTGGACAACAACGCCTTGGACAATTCCCGGTAACCGCGCAATTTGCTATGGGCCGGGGCTTTCTTATGGGCTTTATAAAGTTAAAGCCATGAAAAGTGACCTTGAATTCGAGCCTTGGTCCGCGCCTGGTGACACATTGATTGTCGCTGATGCACTGGCCGAAGATGTCCGAGAGGCCGGTTTAATTGAAGAATGGGATCGCCTTGAAACGGTGAGTGCTGATGATCTAAAAGGCGGAGAATGCGATCATCCCCTAAAAGGGTTTGAGGGAGGGTATGAGTTTTCAGTACCCTTGCTTGATGGCGATCATGTCACCGATGATGCAGGGACCGGCTTTGTGCACACGGCCCCCGGCCACGGTGCTGATGACTATGATGCATGGATGAACCACGGATTGCCTCAGGGCGACATTCCCTACACGGTTGGGCCAGATGGTGCCTATACGGATCAAGCGCCGGGCTTTGAAGGCAAGAAAGTCTTGCGCACAGAAGGTAAAAAAGCCGGACAAGATGGGGATGCCAATAAAAGCGTTATTGCCGAGCTCATTGCCCATGGAAAATTATTAGCCCGTGGGCGGTTAAAGCACTCTTATCCCCATTCGTGGCGTTCTAAAGCGCCGGTCATTTTTCGTAATACCCCGCAGTGGTTTATCCGTCTTGGAGAAAAAGGGGAGGGGGGCTTGCGTGATACAGCCCTGAAAGCGATTGATGACACACGCTTTACACCGCCCTCTGGACGCAATCGGATTCTTTCCATGGTCGAGGGGCGCCCTGATTGGCTGATTTCGCGCCAACGCGCTTGGGGTGTGCCCATTGCCGTATTTGCAGATCGCACCACCGGTGCACCGCTTGTTGATGAAGCGGTTAATGCGCGCATTATGGATGCGATCAAGGAACGCGGCGCAGATGCATGGTTTGATACACCCGCGCAGGAATTTCTTGGCGCTGATTATAGCGCAGAAGATTATGAGAAAATTGAAGACATTCTCGATGTCTGGTTTGACTCCGGGTCCACGCAGGCTTTTTGTCTTGAACAGCGTGATGATCTGAAATGGCCGGCAGATATATATCTGGAAGGTTCTGACCAGCATCGCGGCTGGTTCCAGTCTTCTTTGCTTGTGGGGTGCGGTAATCGCGGCCGCGCGCCTTATGATAATATTCTAACCCACGGATTTGTTCTTGATAAAGACGGACTGAAAATGTCCAAGTCGCTCGGGAATATTATCGATCCGGCGACAATCACCAATCAATACGGCGCTGATATTTTGCGTATTTGGGTGGCAAGCTCGGATTATTCCGATGATTTGCGTATTGGTGATGAGAGTATTGGTTCTGCGGTCGATGCCTATCGCAAGCTGCGCAATACATTGCGCTATTTATTGGGCGCACTTGACGGGTTTAATGAGGCAGAACGTGTTGATGTTAACGAGATGCCAGAACTTGAAAAATATGTTCTGCATCTGCTTGCAAAAACCGATGCAACTGTACGCCATGCCTATGACGTGTTTGATTTTAAAACTGTCTGGCGCAGCGTGTACGATCTTTGCTCACTTGATTTGTCTGCCTTTTATCTCGACATCCGTAAAGACTGTCTCTATTGCGACAAGCCCTCATCCCTTAAACGCCGTGCGGCGCGCACGGTTATGGATTTAATCTTTGAGCGGATTAATGTCTGGCTAGCGCCAATTTGTGTGTTTACGATGGAAGAGGCATGGTTGCAGCGCAATGGTGAAGATTCTGATGGCTCTGTACATCTGGAATTATTCCCTGAAACACCCTCTAGCTGGGTCAATGAAGAACTCGGGACAAAATGGGCCCGCGTTCGCGATGTGCGCCGTGTGGTGACCGGCGCGCTCGAGGTTGAGCGCCGCGAAAAACGTATTGGCGCGAGCCTTGAAACAAGTCCGCAGGTTTTCATTGAAGACAAGGCCTTGTTCGAGATGTGTCAGACCCTTGATTTTGCAGAAATTTCAATCACATCTGATATTGAATTATCTAATGTGGCAGGACCGGCCGAAGCTTTTTCACTGGAAGATACGCCGACCATTAAGGTTGTGCCGGCGAAATCAACGGCGCAAAAATGTCAGCGTTGTTGGCGTTATCTCGATGAGGTGGGCACTGTGGCATCACATTCCGATTTATGTGTGCGTTGTCATGATGTGACTCCTGATGCATAAAATAAAAGCGTATGAGAGGTTAGTGCCAAATCGATGAGCGGGACTGAGAATCAAAAAAATACGGTCGATCAGGGCAAAGCTGATGGGGCGCCTGACGCCCCGAGCACGTCTTGGTGGCAGGCGTTTTTGGCAAATGTGAAATCTGCCCCCTACTTCAAGGTCACACTGCTTGGTGCTTTGGTGATGACCCTGTTGGATCAAATGACCAAGGTTTGGGTGGTAAAAATCCTTCATCTGCCGGTTTTGCGCCAGATCAATCTGGGGCCGGTTTTTGATTTTACCTATGTGCGAAATTACGGGGCAAGTTTCGGGATGTTTCGCGGCGGGCTGCCCTCGCGTATTTTCCTCTCGGTTTTAGCTTTCGGCATCATTTTGGTTTTGATTAACTGGCTGACCACGGTGACGCGCCCCCTCGCCGCTGCCGGTATTGCCTTTATTCTCGGCGGCGCAGCGGGTAATCTGGTCGACCGGGTGCTCTATGGGTATGTCATTGATTTTATAGATTTTTCTGCAATGCATTTCCCGTGGGTCTTCAATATTGCAGACACATCAATTAATGTCGGGGTCGGCCTTTTGCTTCTGGATGCTTTTCTTGGCCGCGATGAGGAGCCAAGCCAATCAGGCTCTTGAATTTCCCCTCAAGCCCGGTAACAATCAGGGTTAGAGCAAAAATCAGGGTTAGAGTTTTGGCTTGAAATAAATTTTACCCACGAAATTACAGCGGTTGGCGTTTTGGCTCAGGGCTGATATAAATGAGTGAAATTGGAGTAACAAATAAATGGTCCGGTCAGTGAAAACACGTAAAAATCTATCGACAACATCACTTTTGGTGACGAGCCTTCTGCTTAGTACGGTACTGGGCGCTTGCTCGGCTTTGGGGGCTAAAAACCCGCCTGATGAGTTTGCTATTTCAACCAAAGCGCCTCTTGTTGTACCGCCAGATTTTGCGCTGCGTCCCCCTAAGCCCGGCGAGACGCGCCCGCAAGAGCTCTCCTCTTCCGAGCGTGCGCAACAAGTTTTATTAGGCGATACATCCGCGTCACCCCCAAGTGAGGGCGAGATCTTGCTTCTGCAAAAATCCGGAGCCCTGAACTCGGATCGCAATATCCGTAATATTTTAAATGCCGAAAATGGTGGCCGCGCTGAAAAAGATGCGGGGATTGCAAATCAGCTACTTTTCTGGAAATTCAATGCTGACGGGTCTATCGACGATAGCGCCGCGCCGCTACGCGTTGAAGATGCGGAAGAGTGGCTGTCCGAGCGCCGTGCAGCGATCAAGAAGGTCACCGGCGAAGAGGGTTCTGTCGAGATCGGCAATGCCAAAGTCCTGAACTTACCGGGTGTGTTCTAGTTAACGACAAGACACCTTGTTGGGCTATTTTCTATCAGCTGAACTACAGTGTTCTGGTTTTTGATATATCCAGAACCTATCGATTTTGTGCAAAATCTAAGTGGGTGCGAGAGCGATTTGCTATCGGGCCCATAAAACTTGTGGCATAATCAGATATGGCGAATCGTTATCAATCAAGCTCGGATCAGGGAGGCGCATCGGCGAGCCCTCCAACAATCCACAAACTTCCCGCAGATGCGATTAATCGTATTGCCGCAGGCGAGGTGATTGAGCGGCCAGCGGCGGCAATTAAAGAGTTGGTAGAAAACAGCCTTGATGCCGGAGCAAGCCGGGTTGATATCGAAATTATCAATGGTGGCAAGACCAGCTTTATCGTGAGCGATAATGGTTGCGGTATGAGCCGCGAAGAAATGCTGCTTGCCATGGAGCGCCATGCCACCTCCAAGCTTATTCCGTCTACTGATGGCAGTTATGATTTAATGAACATCGCGACAATGGGCTTTCGCGGTGAGGCGCTTCCCTCAATCGCATCCGTGGCGCGCCTTGATATGGTCAGTCGCAAAGCGGGCTCTAGCGATGCCTGGTCATTACAGGTCCATGGCGGCGCGCTCACTGATCCTGTTCCTGCTGCGTTTAACGGGCATGGAACACGCATAGAGGTGCGCGATCTGTTTTATGCAACGCCCGCCCGCTTGAAATTTTTAAAATCCGATACCGCCGAGAGCACCGTCATTGGCGATAGTATCCGCCGCTTGGCGATGGCCCGGCCTGATGTCGGCTTTGCTCTGACATCCGGGGGGCGCAAGGTTTTTACCTATAGTGCAAAATCAAATGACAGCACCGGCCAATTGGCAAGGCTTGGCGAGATCATGGGCAGTAATTTTTCTGATAATGCTCTTCCCATTGAAGCCTCGCGAGTGGATGAGGGATCACAAGAGGAAATTCGCGTCAGCGGATTTGCAGGATTGCCGACCTTTAATCGCGGGCTTGCGGATAAACAATATTTATTCGTGAACGGACGGCCTGTTCGTGACCGTCTTGTTATTGGCGCGGTGCGGGCCGCTTATGCAGATTTTCTGGCCCGCGATCGCCATCCGGTCGTTGCTCTGTTTTTGGAATGCCCGTTTGCCCTTGTCGACATTAATGTCCATCCGGCGAAAACCCAGGTGCGCTTTCGTGAAGCGGGAAATGTGCGCGGCTTACTGGTGGGTGCGTTGCGTCAGGCCCTCTCGGAAGCTGGCCATCGTGCTTCGACCACCACCTCTTCCTATGCACTTGGAAAATTGAATAAGGGGAATGCGCCCCCGGGCGGTTATACGCCAATGCGCCGGGGTTTGCATACCGGTATGCCGCCTAACCCTTTTGCGCCCGATGATGTCTCCATTAATTATGATAGCAGGCATCAAGGCGGGCTCTCAGAGCGCGCCGAGACCTTTGATGGTACGGCTATGCCCGCAGGACGCATTGAGGGTGACGAAGAAACTTCTGCTGGCTCTTCTCAGGGCGACCTTTCTGAATTTCCCTTGGGGGCCGCTCGTGCGCAACTCCATCGCACTTATATTGTTGCGCAGACCGAAGATGGCCTGGTAATCGTTGATCAGCATGCGGCACATGAGCGCCTTGTCTATGAACAGATGAAGGCTGCAATGGCCGAGACGATTGTAGCCCGTCAGGGTTTGCTCATTCCCGAAATTGTTGAGTTGGACGCCAATGAGGTACGCCTATTATCGGCTCAGGCGGAGAGTTTTGAACAGTTGGGGCTGGTCTTTGAGGCTTTCGGGGAAGATGCGATTATGGTGCGTGAAACCCCGGCAATGCTTGGCGATCTTGATATTAAGGGCCTGATTTCATCCCTCGCCGCTGATCTGGTTAGTTTTGGGGAAGGGTTTGCCTTGAAAGAGCGACTGGAAGAGGTTTGCAGTTCAATGGCCTGTCATGGTTCGGTGCGGGCGGGCCGTGTTATGCAAGCCAGTGAAATGAATGCTCTGTTGCGAGAGATGGAGGCAACGCCCCATTCAGGACAGTGCAATCATGGACGCCCGACCTATGTTGAATTAAAGCTGGCAGACATAGAACATTTGTTTGGCAGAAGATAGACGTGTATCCTGTTCATTATGCAGCCCTATGATCAATTTTATAAACAGATAATAAACGCTATCTCTGCGGGCCAAATCAGCGAGTCAATCGACCGCTATCGAGCTTATCTAAAAAATGCTCAGGTAACGCCAATCATGCTTCATAATTTTGCAGCTCTTTTGGGAGATGCCGGATATTTTGCCGAGGCGATAAAAAATTGTGATCGCGCTTTTGCGATGGGATTAGATGAGCCAGAAACATGGCTAATCTATGCGCGTGCATTGCAAGGATGTAACAGGGCCGAAGAGGCTAAAAGCACTTTTTTGAAAGTCATCTCCAAGCGCCCACTGGATTATTTTGCTCAACGCGAATTGGCCCAACTGATCTGGATGACCAGTAAGGATAGGGAAGCATCCTTAAAAACCATTGACCGATCAATTCAGGAGCATAGCAACGATGTTGCATTAAAACTAATACGTGCACAAATTATAGGATTTATCGGCGATGCAGGGGGAGAGTTTCAGTCATTAGAAGACTGTGTTGATCTTTCGGGCAAGCCAGATGTGGGATGGGTTTTTTATATCGGTGCCGCTTTGAATGCCGGATTTTATGAGCGCGCGCTTGAGATTGCCGAGCGCGGATTAAAGCTGGATGATACTATTCATAATTTTCGCGAATTTATTTCCCGTGCCCATCTGGCATTAGGGTCGCCAAAAGAGGCTCTTTCCCATTTAGAAAAATTAAGAACAATAGATTCTACAAATCAATATTATATTGCTTTATTGGCAACAGCCTATCGAATGCTCGGAGATGAGCGTTATAAAGATTATTTCGATTATGAAAATCTTGTGGCAAAATTTCCGTTGAAAACCCCAAGCGGGTGGAAAAATCTGGATCATTATAATGATGATCTCATATCTGCCTTAGATGAATGCCATCACTATCAAGCCCACCCATTTGGTTTGTCGGTACGACATGGCAGTCAGGTTTCCTCGATTGAGAGAATGGAAAATCCGGCCTTAAGAGCGTTCCCCGAAGCGGCAGCAGGGGCCGTTGCGCACTATTTAAATCATGTCTTGAAAACCCGTGGCAATAAGAGTGCTTTGGGCGCGTTGCAGGATCAACAAGCAAAACTACTTGCCGCGTGGTCTGTTTCCTTGCCTCCCGGCGGCTTTCATATAAATCACGTACACCCGCAAGGCTGGTTATCCTCCGCATGCCATTTGCGCACGGTCAAGCCACAAAATTCCGACTCAAAAGAGGGCTGGCTAAAGTTTGGTGAACCGGGAATCGTGACCAAGCCTTCTTTATCAACTGAACATTTCATTGAACCGGAAGGGGGAACAATGGTAATTTTCCCCTCATTTATGTGGCACGGGACAGTGGAATTTGGCGGGCAAGCAAACAGAATGACCATTGCTGCTGATTTTGTGCGATCTTAAGGGTGGCGAAAAAAGAGATGGAAAAACGGATCAGCTTTATTGATACAGCACGCGGCATCGGGATTATACTGATGGTGTGGGGGCATGTTGATCGGGGATTGCGCGCCGCAGGGTTGGTTGGCGCTGGCGGTCCCTTACTTTTTATCAATGATACAATCTATCTTTTTCATATGCCTCTCTTCTTTGTGGTGAGTGGCTATCTTATGGGGCGATCAAAAAAGAAGCCTACAATAGCCCAGCAATTTAAAAGTAATAGCTGGAATATTCTTATTCCCTATTTTTTATGGAAAAATCTCTTCAATCTCACAAAGATAATTTTTCCAGCCGGAACGAACCTTCCCGCACAGGCATTGAGCGTGGCCGGGTTCATTCTGCCATCGGCGCATTTCTGGTTTTTATCGACGCTATTTTTAGCGAAAACGGTTAGCGGGTTTGTTTCCCGAAATGCTAATCTGGTCTTATTTGGCTTGTCGGTGATTGCCTATTTAACTTTGCCAAACCCGTTTGGTTGGGCAACCGGCATGGTGTTTTTTGCTCTTGGCAGGATATTGGGCGATTTTGGTGTTCTGAGTGCGGATTACTATAAAAAATATACTGTCTGGATAACGATTTTATCTACGATATTATTTGCATCTCTTGCATGGTTTTTCTGGCTTAAATGGGAATCAGGTGCTCTGGAGCTGGTCGCCGCGACCGCAGGGATTGCACTGACAATTGGTATTTCCAATAAATTGAATATTAAATGGCTAGCCTATATTGGCGCAAACACCATGGTTATTTATCTATTGCATACATTTGCGACCGCGGCGTTTCGTATTTTAATTGTGCGGTTGTTCGGCATCGAAAATGCAGCCCTTCATCTGATTGGGGGAACGCTCATAGGTCTCATCGCCCCGCTCATCTTTTTATGGGTGGTAAACCGGTTGTCGATCCGCAAATATGTATTTGTCGGGTGAGGTTTTAAGCTTTTACCCGCACATATGATCCGGGTGCATCCTCGATTGCTCTTAAATTACCATCCCCGGGGATCCGCGCGGGTACTTTGCCCGGGCTGACCCGGTCTAGCCATTGCATCCAGTGTTCCCACCATGAGCCTTGATGGTGGGTGGCTTTTTCCATCCATTCTTCAACACTGTCAGGCAAGGCGTCATTTACGCGGTGATGATATTTCCCGCGAGAGGGATGGTTTACGACGCCGGCTATATGACCCGAACCGGCAAGCATATATTCTACGTCGCCGCCAAAGAGTTTGGCTGTATTATAAATCGAGCGATAGGGTGCAATATGATCCGTTTCGCCCGCTTGCATGAA
Source organism: uncultured Caulobacterales bacterium (assembly GCA_964392325.1). Taxonomy (GTDB): domain Bacteria; phylum Pseudomonadota; class Alphaproteobacteria; order Caulobacterales; family Parvularculaceae; genus CALLPQ01. The sequence continues at coordinate 42,514 of CAYMPJ010000014.1, read as the reverse complement.
AATCGGGATATTTACATCAGACAGATTCAGGGTTTTGCCATCCATCACCATGGTTCCAGAGGCGAGGCTGTTCTTTTGATAAAAATCGCGCAGATAAAACAGATGAACCCCTTTTGGCATTCGGGTCGCGTCTGAATTCCAGAAAAGTAAATCAAACTTGGCCGGATCTTTTCCTTTGAGATAATTATCAATAACAAAGGACCATATCAGATCATTGGAGCGTAACATATTGAAGGTGGTGGCCATTGCTCTGCCTTCCAATACGCCCCCTGCTGCATCCATCTGTTTTTCCAGCGCATCAAGTTGCGGGTCATCGACAAACAATAATAAGTCACCCGCCTCGGTAAAATCGGCTTGTGCGGTAAAGAATGTTGCAGATTTTATGCGGCTATCGTCGGTTTGCGCCATATGGCAAAGAGCGGTCGAGAGCATTGTTCCGCCAATGCAGTAGCCAATTGTATCGACCTCCCGCTCATTGGTTGCCTGTTCAATGGCGTCAAGGGCAACATAAGCCCCGTCGCGAATATAATCAAAAAATGATTTGTCTTTTAAGTCCGAACCCGGATTAACCCATGAAACCACAAAGACTGTTCGCCCCTGATCAACCATCCAGCGGATGAATGAATTTTTCTCCTGTAAATCCAGAATATAAAATTTGTTGATCCACGGCGGAAAAATCAGGAGAGGGCGTTTTGCAACTTTAGGCGTTGTGGGTTCATATTGAATGAGCTGAAAAATTTCATTTTGAAAAATAACCTTGCCCGGTGTTGTGGCAATGTTTTTTCCCAACTCAAAAAAATCGGTATCGGCTTGCGTTATCGCGAGTTTTCCGTCTCCGCGATCAAGGTCTTCGAGTAAATTCTGGAAGCCTTTAAGAAGATTTTCCCCTTTGGTTTCAAGTGTTGTTTCAAGCACTTCCGGATTGAGCATTGCAAAATTCGACGGTGCGAGGGCATCGGTAAATTGTTTGGTGTAAAATTTTGCTTTGCTGTGCTCGTGTTCATCAAGGCCTTCGAGTTGGTCAACGGTTACGTCCAGCCAGTCGGATACAATCAGATAGGATTGCTTGACGAAATCCAGCATGGGGTTTTCTTCCCAGGCTTTATGCTTGAAGCGTTTATCGTTTTCGGGCGCGGTTGATGTGGGCTTTACGGTTTCGCCGGAAATTTTACGCTGGGTGTTCGCCATTAATTTAGCATACTCACCCCATAGTTTAAATTGTCTTTGCAAAACCGTTCCAGGGTCTTGCGATAAGCCTTTCATAACTTCCTGAAAAGCTTCTCCAACATTGAGCGGGTCAGAAGCGCTTGCACTCGTTTTGTTTGTAAATTCAGGATTTTTGCTTAAAAATTCCTGTAAAACATGCTGACTGCGCCCGGTAATATCAGTGAGATATTCCGATAACGCATCAAAATCGCCGATAAGCGAGCTTTGACCATTCGGCTTACTGTTTTGATGGGTGCCGTTATTTGATTCGGTCTTTGACTCTGAATTCTTTTTTGGGGCCTGCTTTTTAGAAGAACTTGCCTTGGGCGTTTTTGTTTTCGTCGCTGGTTTTTGCCCTGAAGCGCTTTTGGCGGCAGGTTTGCCGGTTTTTGCCTTTTTGGTGGATTTAGCAGTCGCTTTACCAGAAATTTTACCGGAAACTGGGCTCTTGGCGGGTTTAGCCGCTTTAGCTTTCGCCTCGGAAGGCTTGGGGCCCGGTTTTGGTTTTGTTGGCGCTGATTTATTTGGCTTTTTGGGAGAATTCTCTTGTGACATTGGGAACCGATTGGAGTTAAGATGCAAATAGTCTTACACGATGATTGATAATCAGGGTAGATGAACGATGATGACGAAAACACATACAATTTTGAGGGCCCGTAGCGCAAAAATGGGCTTGCAAATAAGCGCGTTGGCGATACCGCTTTTATTGATCGGTGGATGTGAGACAGCCAAGCGTTTTGCTCCCCCCGGTTTTGTCAAATATGAGGACATTGCGCAAGGTATTCCTGTAGACCCGGCAATCCAGAAGCGTATTGACGAAAATATTGTGGATGAGGATGCGAAATATCCGGTTTTAAGCGAGACCCCGCGAGAGATCCCTGAAGCGGAAAGCAAGAGGGTTCGCGATCTTACGACCCGCAATTTGCTGGCTGTTCGCGAAGTTGTAAATCAGGATATTGCCGCAGCGCGCACACAGGCCGAGGCTGAATTGGATGTTGATACGGTCGGCGGTGCAAGCCTTGGCGGAGAGACCAGAAAATTAGCACAAGATGCGCAAGCTTTTGGACAAGCGGTGGAAGATGAACGTGAAAAAGCACGTGAAGAAGCCGCTATTCCGCTACCCGAGCCTCTCGACACTTCAGCAGCGCCGAAGCAAAGTGACGACTTTTAATCGCGATAATCCCGACCGGCTTTGAAGATTAAATCACGATCGCCGACAGGTTCCGGCCATAATCGGGCGCGCCCTCACGGCGAGAGCGACGATAGCTGAAATAAGTATCGGAATTTGCAAGGGTGCATATTTTTGTATCCTCGCCGTCAACAACGCCCATTTCGCGCAAGCGCCAAAAGCCAAAAGCGGCCAGATCAAATTGACGTTTCTCCGGAGAGATGCCCGGTTCGAAAAATTGCTCTGCCGATGGGTATTTGGCCAGAAACTGATCGACGAGATCCATCCCCACTTCAAAATTTTCTTTTCGCAGGCAGGGGCCTAAACTAAATCTGATCGCCTCGGGCCGTGCCCCAAGGGTTTGCATTGCCTCAATGGTTGCCTCCAGAACACCGTCCAGCGCGCCGCGCCACCCCGCATGAGCAGCCCCGATCACACCGGCATCGGGGTCAGCAAATAAAAACGGCATACAGTCAGCGGTCAGTATACCAAGCATTATACCCGGCAGCCGGGTCACCATCCCATCGGCTTTGGGCGGCGTACCATCGCGCCATGTTGCGGGGGGCGTATTTTCATCAATCGTAATGACATGGGCAGAATGAATTTGATAAAGGCTAACAAGCTCTGGCGTTTTTGTTGCTGTTCCCTGAAGCGCTTTTGCACATAAAACCCTGTTGGCGGCGATATGGTCTGGATTGTCTGATGAGCCGGGCCCGACATTAAGAGATTTATAAAGCCCTTTAGAAGCGCCGCCCAAACGGGAAAAAAAACCGTGACGCAACGGAAAATTATCATTGCCGAGGGAGTGCAGTGTCTGGGTTGTAATAAAGGGGGGGTGTTTGTTCATTTTGTCTATAAAGTCTGTATGTTTATAAAATCTGTTTACGTCTCAAAACCAGCCGGAGGGTTGAGGTCCGGCGTAGCAAGGCACATCACTTTAAACAGCTCTCCCATTTGGTCGGGGCTGACCAGTCTTGACGCTGCATCGCGAATGCGGATTTGTTGCTCTTCACTTTGTCCAGAACATAGCGATTCCAGCCTATAGGTTAGCCCGAGGCGATCAAGAAAAGTGCCTTGCGCGATGGGGCCGTAAACGCTCACGCCTTCATGGAGGGCGCTTGCGCAAATTTGCTGAAAATCGACATGGGCTGTCAGATCAGCTTTGCCCGGTGCCATTAGCGGAGGCCAATATTGATGATTGCGTACCGACTGAAAACTATCGCCATAAGCGCTTGAATAATGTCCATAGTCGATAAACAAAGCGCGGCCTTGATTTTCCTTTAAGAAGCGACCGATTTTTCCTGCAATCTTCAGCGCGGAGGCGCTCATTTCGATGATGTCCCCATCATTGGCACCCGGTTCAAGGGCGAGGGGGTGTTCGGGTTTTGTGGGCACCGGAGCCAGTTCAAAGGCGAGATTGTTTGATGCCACATCCAAGCCGACAAGGCGTTCTTGCCAACCCAGACGGGTTTTTTGATATTGGCGAATGGGCAAGCAATCGAAAAATTCATTGGCAATAACAAGAGTTGGTTGCTCGGGGACATCTTCGAAGCGATCCACCCATTTAATTTTGGCTTCACTATGCAGTTTCAGAGATTTTTTTTGTTCATGGCGCAAGCGACCACTGGTTTCGACCATATATATTGCCGCCCCTTGAATAAATTTGGGGCGCAAACGCGCTGCACGGAGAATATCATTCATTAAAACGCCGCGCCCGGGTCCCAGTTCAACAAGGTTAAACTGCTCCGGACTGCCCATTTCCAACCATGATTGCACCAGCCATAAGCCGATGATCTCGCCAAAAACCTGACTGATTTCCGGGGCGGTTGTAAAATCTCCCTCGCTCCCTAAAGCCGTTTGCGTCATATAATACCCTTCATGAGGGTGGCTGAGCGCATCGACCATATAATCGGCAATCGAGATCGGACCACGCTGCGCGATCAACATTTTTAAGCGCTCTTCAAGCGGCGAAGGCTTATCATCTTCAAATGAGCCTGTTGTGGGCGTGGTGGGATCCGTCATTTTCTTTTGTGATTTTTTGAAGCTTTGCCCGTTTTAACAGTTTTGGGGGCACTAACTTTTTCTTCCTCAATTATCGGCATTGCTTCTGTAATTGGGGATTGGGTGCGATTATAGGCGCGCCATATCAAGTAGCTGCCAATTAAAACCATCGGTACAGAGAGGATTTGACCCATGGTAACCCCCAAGGGGAGATCATTGAGATGGGCATCTGGTTCGCGAAAAAATTCAACAATGATGCGTGAGAGTCCAAACCCCGCAACATAAAGGCCGATGGCTGCGCCTTTTTTCTTTAAAATGCCCGCAGCATAAACGAGCGTTGTGATGATAATAAACATCATCACGCCCTCAAGGGCTGCTTCATAGAGTTGGCTTGGATGGCGTGGCAGGAAATCCGGGGCAGCAGGGAAAACCATCGCCCATGGCACATCTGCTGGACGACCATAAAGCTCGCCATTGACGAAATTGGCCATGCGCCCAAAGAACAATCCAATCGGCGCAGCGCAGGCAAATAAATCCCCAAGCACAAGCGGGTCGAGTTGGTGTTTGCGTGAATAAAGAAAGCCGGCAAGGCTGACCCCAAGAATACCGCCGTGAAAAGACATGCCGCCGCGCCAGGTCATCAATGCGGGGGGGATTGGTATCCATCCGACAACGGTTTTGAGGATACTCCTTGATCCGCCTTGCGGGTCGATGATCGAGCCAAGGCTCTCCCAAGGGGCAACCAGAAGATGGGGTTCATAAAACAGGACATAGCCTGTGCGCCCGCCAATGATCGCGCCTAGGGCCGCGATGGTTGCGACATCGACGAGCTGCTCATTATTAAGAGGGCCCATTTTGTTCAGGCCCCATAGAACGGGCTTTTTGAGAAGGTGGAGCAAAAACAACGCCCCGAATACGGTCGCAGCCAGATAGGCCAGAGAATACCAGCGAATGGGAAGCGGCCCTAGTGAAAAGGCAATTGGATCAATATTTGGAAAATCCATGTTTTGTCCCTGATTTATCCCGGTTGCGATTTTGACAGACTATCGTCGACCATATGGTCTTGCAATTTATTTAGCGTGATTATGGGGGGCTGTCTTGATGTTTCTTTTGCAATTTTCAATTCATAGAAATGAACGGGAAGATTATTGGTTTTCGCGTTTGGCCAGATTTTTGAACGCGAGGCGAAGGGGAATTGCAGAAATAATCACCAACAAGCCCGCGAGCAAAAAGGGCGCGCCGGGAAAATATATCGGCGCGGTTTCAACGGTAAAAATTGAAAAGGTTCGAGTCATGATAATTGGCCCGAAAATCATGGCGACACTCATAAGACTTGCGATCGCTCCTTGTAATTCACCCTGACTGTCCGCCGGTATGGTGCGGGACATAATTCCCTGAAGGGCAGGTTGGAGAATACCGCCAAAAGCGCCGACCAGAATAACGGGATATACCATCCATCCATAGGGGACATAGGCATAGGCGATATAGGCAAAGGCAGTGGCCAATCCACCAAGAATAACACATTTGCGCTCACCAAGGCGGGCCAGTAAAGTTTTGATCAGGCCGCCCTGAACAATAGCTGCGCTAATACCGACGGCCATTAATGAATAGCCGATAAAATCAGGCCCCCAATCGAATTTAACCTTGCCATACCAACTCCATGTTGCCTGAAGAGCAAAATGGGCAACATTAAATAGGAACATCGCAATCAGGATCGGTAACATTACCGGATAGCGTTGTAACTGGATCAGATTGCCAAGTGGGTTTGCCCGTTTCCAGTCAAAGGGACGCCGGTTTTCCTTGGTCAGTGTTTCCGGTAAAACGAAAAAACAATAAACCAGATTAATGGCGGCTAAACCTGCTGCGGCAAAAAACGGCGCGCGCGGCCCGTAATAGGCCCCTAAAATTCCGCCAATAGCGGGTCCGATAATAAACCCCACACCAAAGGCAGCGCCCAGCATTCCAAAGCGCACTGCGCGTTCTTCGCTGGGCGTAATATCGGCGATATAGGCATTGGCGGTTGAGTGGGTGGCTGCAAAAATACCGGAAAATATGCGCCCGAAAAACAATATCGTAAAAGATTTGGCCAAGCCCATAATCATAAAGTCCACGACATATCCCAAAAGCGAGAGTAAGATGACCGGGCGGCGACCAAAATGATCAGATAATGCGCCAAGTATTGGTGTACTGATGAATTGCGTTAAGGCAAATATCATCATTAGATATCCCGAATATGTAACCGCTTTTGCCGGAGATAGCTGGGTGACTTGGGTCAAGAGATCGGGCATGACCGGAATGATAATGCCAAAGCCGATAATATCGATCAGAACCGTCACGAAGATAGCACTAAAGGCCAATTGACCGGGAACGCGCTTACCGGGAAAAAGCTGGCCGGGAGATTTAATCTTCATAGAAGAAATCCTCATACGCCCTAAAGGGAGGTCTCATCCTTACGGGCAAGAGGGACAATTTTGACCACCGTAATCTGATTGCGTCTTCTGCGCAGAATATTAAACCGAAAATTGTGAAACGAGAATGTTTGACCGATATCGGGAATTGTTTGTGATTCATGGATAATCAAACCGGCGATGGTGACCGCCTCCTCGTCAGGAAGGTTCCAGTCCATGGCCCGGTTTAAATCGCGGATCGTGACATCCCCGTCTACATGAAGCGAGCCATCGGCCTGCGGGCGCACGCCCTGTACGGGGCTATCATATTCATCTTCAATTTCACCGACAATCTCTTCGAGAATATCTTCCAGCGTTACCAATCCTTGCACGGAGCCATATTCGTCAACGACAATCGCAAAATGTTCCTGTTTAAGCCGGAACATATCCAGTTGCTCGGAAAGGGTTGTCGTCTCCGGTACAAAATAGGGGGTGCGCGCTATGGCGGCTATATCGATTTTAGATTTCTCTCCGCCATTATCCCAAAGGGTGCGGGAGAGATCTTTTGCATGGAGCACGCCAATAATATTATCAGGGTCATCGCGAAAAATCGGTATTCTTGTAAAAACCGATTGGAGAGATTTTTCGATATTATCTTCAACCGGCGCATTGGCATCAATCATCTCGACAGATTTACGGTGGATCATCACTTCTTCAATGCGGATCTCATCAAGTTCCAAAGCGCCGCGTATCAGATCACGCGATTCCTTGTCGAGACGGTCTTCTTTGTGATGGAGATCAATCGCCCCGCGCAATTCATCATTTGCCGATAGCACGGCCTCATCTTCGCTAATATCAACACCAAAAAGCTTTAACACGTTGCGCACAATCATCTGCACAACGTTAATGAAGGGGGCCAATACCAGAACGATAATTTTCATGACCGGAGCCACAAACATGGCAAAACTGTCAGAGCGTGCAATCGCAAGGGTTTTGGGTAAAACCTCGGCAAAGGTGACAACCAGTACCGTCATGGTGATGGTGGCATAAATAACCCCGCTCTCGCCAAACAGCGCGGCAAATACCGTGCCCGCCAATACCGAAGCAAGGATATTGACAATATTGTTTCCAAGTAAAATCCCCCCGATCAGGCGCTCCGGATCGTTGATCAGGCGGTTTACAATTTCCGCCCGTTTATTGCCGTCACTTTCAAGCTTGTGCATGCGCGCCCGCGAGGTTGCGGTAAGAGCGGTTTCCGATCCGGAAAAAAATGCTGATATTGACAGTAAAAACAGAATAAATCCTAATACGGATAATGTTTCTGGTGTGATGTCAGGCATGGTTGTGTCTCGAAAGTTTAAGGGTTGGATTGTGATAATTGTTTTTGCCAGAAGGCATGAACGGATGCGACAGGTGCATCTTTGACGATGCGGGTTGAGCCAATGGCAGTTGGTAAAATGAGTGTGAGCTTGCCATCGACCACTTTTTTATCCTGCATCATCAACTCAACGAGTTGATCTGCATTAAGGCGCTCACTGGTTTTGATATCGTTAATATGTGCAGGACAGTCAAGTTTGACCAGATGGGATTTAACACGCGCACTTTGCGCAGGGTCAATCATACCATGGGTTGCGCCATATTCGAAAGCCAGCGCCATACCAATGGCAACGCCCTCGCCGTGGAGGAGTGTGTCGCTAAATCCAAATGCGCCTTCTAGCGCATGACCAAAGGTGTGCCCGAGGTTTAAGAGTGCGCGCCGACCATGCTCTCGTTCATCCTCTTCAACAATTTGCCCTTTCATGCGACAAGAGACCTCGATGGCTTTTATCGTTTCTTTCTCTTCGAGATCCAGAATAGCTTGCCCCATGGGCTTTTTAGCCCCGCTGGTTTGATCCTTGTCGAGCCATTCAAAAAAACCGGCATTTCCCAATAGACCATATTTTAAAATTTCCGCATACCCAGCTTTGCGCTGGCGCATGGGGAGCGATTTTAATGTTGTAATATCGGTCAGAACCCCTTGAGGTTGATAGAAGGCACCGGCAAGATTCTTTCCGTGTTCGGTATTAATTGCGGTTTTTCCGCCAACCGAGCTATCAACTTGCGCGAGTAAAGTGGTCGGGATTTGTATGAACTGGCAACCTCTGCGCACCATAGAGCAGGCAAAGCCCGTAATGTCTCCGATTACACCGCCGCCAAATGCGATAACACTATCTGTGCGCTCAATCCCGAAGCTGAGAAGCCGGGAGACGATTAATTCAAGATTGTCAAAACTCTTGGAGGCTTCGCCCGCGGGTAGAATAATTGTATGAAATACTATTCCGGCCTTTTCCAGTGTTTTGGCAAAGCCATCCAGATGTATTTTGGCCAGATGGGTGTCTGTAACAATCGCCACCTTAGCACGAGACAAAAGGGGGAGAAGATAGCGTTCCGGATTTGCTAAAATGTTTTTGCCAATGACAATATCATAGCCGCGACCATCGATCGTATTTTTGTTAAATCGAATGGGTACGATTGTCGGAACTTTCGGGGCTTTGTTATTTTCCATGAGGCTTCAAGTTAAAATGTTTTAGGTCTTTGAACGGAGTAATTTGACGAGCGCATTTACGGTGCGTGCATGTGCCCCATATAATGAGTCGAACGCGTGGTCGGCTTGAGAGTAATAGGGGGTGCGTTCTTCGAGGAGCTTGGTAATAATTTCTACCGGATTGCCATTTTGCAATAAGGGTCTGGTTGCGCGCTGGGTAGCCCGCTGGGCAATGATATGAACTGGGGCGCGTAGCCAAACCGAAATGGAGCAATCTTTAATCAGCTGACGTGTATCTTCATTCAATATTGCGCCGCCGCCAGTGGCGATAACACTGGGCGGGTCTTCGAGAAGGCGGCGAATCACCTGCGCCTCTCCTTTGCGAAAATGCTCTTCCCCGTGCTCGGCAAATAAATCATGAACGCTCATGCCCGCTGCTTTTTCAATTTGTTCATCAGCATCATAAAAAGGCAGGCCAATTTTTGGAGCAAGCCGGCGTCCAATTGTGGTCTTTCCAACCCCCATCATGCCGACCAGCACAATTGGTTTGTCAAATTCACTGTCCATGATTTGCCGGGTCATTTAAACGCCATTCTCTCCAACTTATCCTTATGTAATGTGCATTGAGGGAAGGGGGAACAGGTTTTTTCAAATAATGTTCGTAGTTACAGCTATTTAAACAAAGCCCGGACTTAAATTTTCCCGGCAGCCCTCCTTTGTAAAACTAACGGGCCCCCGCCGCCCCTAAAAAGAGGCCAATGGGTAGAAAATTCAGGAGGCTAGCCATTTTATCCCGATCCATGAAAAGCCTTTTTATGCATAAACATTGACCTCAACCACGCACAACCACATTATCATTGGGACTATCGTTAAAAGCTATTCCAGCGGGCATTGGGGATAGCCGGAAATTTGCCACAAAAAGAGGATATGGGTCTTGAGGTTTTTTCTTGGATTTATCGCAATTATTATTGTGTGTAGCATCGGACTTTTGTTCTATGGTCAGATATTGGAGCCGGAGACTCGCGAGATCGAAATCGAGGTAGAGATTAATGATCAAGACCGATGAAACATTATTTAGGGGTTTGGCTATGCGTCGTTATTTTCAACCTATGACTGATAAGTGTGCCCGTAAGTGTGCCCCAATTTTTTCGAGGGTACCAGCAGGATTGGGGCGTCTTTTGGGTATCGGATTTGGCGGGTTTTTGTCCGTATTGCCGATGCAAGCCAGTCAGGCGCAAATTGCCCTGCCCCCTCAAATCGAGACACAATCCCTAACAGCAGATGTGTTGGCGACGGGCACTTTAAGCGCCGAAGATGGGGCCTTGCCAGTACAGTTATGGCAGGATTCTGATCCCCAGACCCTTGGCTTCCTGCTCGACCATGCACCGGGACGGCCAGCCCATGCCGCTATTGGGGAGGCCCTTCGCCGTATCCTATTATCACCGGGTCAGGCTTCTGCCTCCGATACTCAAGCGGGCGCGCGTCAGAATCTGGGCGGTAAAAAACTCCTCGCTCTCGTAAATGCAGGGTTTATCAAGGAGACCAGAACTCTGGCGAGCCTGTCTGATGCCCCGCAAAATGATCCCTTTACAGGCAAAGCACTGGCCTTGGCTGATCTGTTGGAAAAGCAGGAAGTTAATGCCTGTGGCCGCAGTGCGGCTTTAGCCACGGAGCGCGCCGAGATTTTCTGGGTGAAGCTTCGCAGTTTTTGTTACGTGATTTCCGGTGAGCGGGACGCGGCGGACCTAACCTTGAGCTTGCTTCGTGATAGTGGGCGGCTAGAAGCTCGTGAGGATGATTTTCTGACAGCCATGATCACCGGGGTTGCACCCAAAAAGGCGCTTTTACCCCGTAGCCCGCTGGAGCTGGCGATTGTCCGGGCTTTAAATCTGCCGATCGTTCCGGGCCTGTTGAAAGAGGCTGATGGTTCGGTCATTCGCGCCATCACCCAGGATGATACGATTAATGCCTCAATGCGCATCGAAGCCGCGCGGCTTGCCGTCTCAAATGGCACAATGTCGGTCAGAGATTTTGCCGCATTGCTCAGCTCAATTCCCCTTGATGTTGCGGCCTTGGGTACGCCCTTGCATGCTTTAAACACCGCTCCAACCGATCCGATAACCGATGCTATTGTCTGGCAGGTTGTGTCCTCAATGACGCAACCGGAATTTTTGGGCGCGAAAGCAGAATTGATTTCTAATGCTTTGGGCGCGCCTGCGGGCTTTGAACAAAGTTTTGCGCTCCATCGTTTGTATGCAGATGAAGTGGCGCGGCTTGATGGCGCTTTAATTGCCCCCGAACATGCAGCCCGCTTTGCGCGCGCGCGAATGGCGGTTGGTGATGGCGCCGGGGCCGGGCGCTGGCTGATTGCTATGCGCGGTGAAGGGGATATATCCAGTCTTGGTGAGCATTTAAGCGGTGAATTCATCTCACTTACAAATATGCTATCCTTGCTTGATCCGGTTGGTGCGCAATTGGTGGCGCAAAGTGCGCAAACAGCGATTTCCGATCCGCGCGATGAGCTTAGTTTAAATGATAATCTTGAACCGGGCGGCGATGCGTCATTGCCTGCGAAATTTACCAGAGCCGTATTCGATGCTGCAATGGTCAGTACTCAATCGAGTGGTCAGGTAGCGGGCGAGAAGAAATATGCTCAGGCTGGTTTGGCAGCGCTCGCTCTTAGTGATCACCGGATAAGCGGGGCTAATCCGGTACAGGACGTGGTGCGAGAACAAGGATTTGCGTTTGCCGGGCTTGGAGATATTTCTCGCAATCTTGCCTTGCAGGAAGCATGGAAGCTGACAACGCCCAAAGTCAGCACCCTGCGCAAGCCCGTGATACCCGCAAGGGTCAATGATGGATTAACACCGAGTTTAAAGCCCCGCCCTTAAACCGGCTTGGCGCAAACCAAAACGATTAGGCTTTATTATTAGCCACTATTGTTATCCGTTTTTAACTGATGTCATCCCCCTGCCAACAATGTTATCCTCGGATAAGCGGGAAACTACGGGATAATTGTATGGCGTGTGGATTCCCACTTTCGTGGGAATGACAGATGAGGGCATGCGCAACTACGAGAGTAGAACGACAGTCGGGGCCATACTCACACTACTCAGTGCACGATATAATCAGATTAAATTTGCGCAGACTTTAAGCGTGCCGTCTCGTATGTATCGAGAAAGACTTGACGCTGGGCATGAGAGCCGCCAATACGGCTAAGCTCTGGCAGGACCGGCGCCATGAGGTCTATGGTTGTATTATAATCGTCATTTGCAAACGCTGTAACCGCTTTGGCGAGCGGGAGACAGATATCATGCCAATTGGTGTAGGCTTCATCGCGGCAGCTTTTGCTATATTGTTCCAGACTTTTCAAAAAGAAGTTACTCTCGTCATCATTGCCCGCCCGCGCAAGGGCGTAGGCATAGTGGAGATCGTGAAAGGGAAGAATATGTTCGCCGGCTCTTACCCGCACTTGATCCACAATCGGAGACCAGCGATCTTGCGCGCTTTGTCCAATCATTTCCAAGCGCCATAACATGGAAACAGCGCCAATTTGTTCTTGCGGGAATTCCGGCCAAGCCCCCCATAGACGCTCATCAAAAATCTCAAGAACTTTTTGATGATCATCTGCAGCCAGATAAAACAATGCCGTATGCCACCAATTATGGTCGCGGATAAATATGCCTTTTTTGTCCCAGCTATCCCGGCATTTCTCCATCCAGGCAATGCCCTGATCAACCTGATGGCGGGTTTCAAGAACATGGGCAACCGCATGGTGCGCCCAAGCATCATCACTTGCAATTTTTACGGCGCGCTTGCCTTCTTCGTGGGCTTCATCAAGACGGTGATTTTGTTCAAGGGCAAAGGCAATTAATCCGTGGGCGTAGGGTGTGTCTTTGTGAACAATAATTGCGCGCTGACCAAAGCGTAACAAGGCAGCCTGATCACCCAGATTAAACGCATGATATTGTCCCCATTTGATCGCACATAAATCGGCGGGCCAGCGCACGGTTAGTGTATCGAGGATGGCTAGCGTCCGATGAAAATCACGCCGTGACCATGCTTCTATCGCATCACAAAACAGGGCTTCGCGTCCGGTTAGCGTGTTGCCGTTTCGGGCGGTGCGCATACGCTCCAGATAAGGCTGGGCAGAGACCCACCCTTCTGCGCCTTCAAAAGCCATATGCAGCGCGGCAGCATGACCATTTACCAATGCACAATCAGGGGCGTTATCCGCGATTGTAAAAAGCGCGCGCAAGGCAGAACCATAGGCTAAAAATTCGTATACGTAAGCATCATACCCCGCAGCCGTTGCGCCATCTGCGCCGGTAATTTTCAACTCGCAAAAATCTTGACTTTGCATAACAGGCGGCACGGTGTCTTGATTGGAAGAGGCCGATGGTTTGAGATTTTTTATTATAGTTTCGGTCATAGAATCATAAGGCTCATAAAGCGGCGAAAGATCAAGGTTGATGGCTGATATAATGGTTGGATGTGACAGAACAAGGGCAATTCCAGTGACGGATGATCACGCCTTAGTCAGTGTTTGTTGATTAAAAAGAGTATATAAAGAAAAACCCCCGCCACAAGAACGGGGGTTTTGATGGTTAACACATCTCAAAAATTTCTAATCGCGCATAAAGCCGAGAAGATTGAGGATGTGGATAAACAGGGTTGCAAAAGAACCAAACAACATAAAGGCCCCAAAGATCGAGGAGCGTTCATTTGCTGAGTTGCCTCGTGAATAGAGAGACTTAATCATCTGGGTCTCGTAGGCCGTTACGGCCGAGAAAACAATGACGACAAGGCTGGATACGATCAGGCTCATCATACCGCTCTTGAAGATCAAGGCGTTGAGAACAATGGCAATTAGCAAACCAACGGTCGCCATAAACAGGAAGTTACCCCATCCTGAAAGGCTCTTTTTTGTGGTGTAGCCGTAAAGGCTTGTGCCAGCAAAAACCGCCGCGGTAATAAAGAATGCGCGGTAAATCATGGCCGCATCGCCGGTCGCCTGAAAAGAATAGATGAAAGGCGCAACCAACAAGCCCCAGCTTGCTGCATAGGCCCAGTAAATGCCGTGGGCCATAATTTTGGAGCCGCTATAAATCACTTTGCCGCCAATGAAACCAAGGCCGAGAATAAGGACGAATGGTGCCCAGCGAAAAAGCGGATTGGAGTTGATAGCGAAAAGTAATTCCTGATTGCCAGCAGTCAACATTGCGATCAGGCCAGAAACACCGACACCAAGTGCCATATAATTGTAAACGCCAATCATATATTGGCGCAGGCCTTCATCCATAACACCGGCTTGCGACGTGGTTGCCGTTCTGCTGTTAAATTGGTTCATAGTGTCTATCCCTTGTAAATGGTCTTTTGTGAGAGGGCGTAACGCAAAATCGTTACTTAAGATATTGGTTTTTATATATGAGATTCAAGTGAAATCGGAACTTGAAACGGTATAAATTCAGGGTTTTAGCCCAAAAACGCCTCAATATCCCAAATTGACCACCCAATCTTAATATTAGCTGAATAAAGAGGGTTGGATTTTATGTTTTGTGTTGGGGGTTTGCCAGTTTTTAGCTGTTTTTCGTCTTTTTAGCTGTTTTTCGTCAGGCGCGATATGAAAAAGCCGTCCATGCCCCCCTGTTCAGCGCCCATAAAGGGAAGCAAGCGGAGATCGCCATGACGGTTGATTGCGGTCTTGAAGGGGCCTGCCAGAAGGGGATCGCTCTCTGGGGAGAATTGGCTGCGCGCCATATGATCGTGGCGTTTGAGGGCTGCATCCACCTGCTTTTCGCCTTCTTCGGGCTGCAACGAACAGGTGCAATATAACAAAGTGCCGCCCGGCTTTAAAAGGGTGATGGCCTGATCAATCATCCGGGCTTGCAGGCTGACCAGGGCCTCGACATCCGTATCGGTTTTTGACCATGGAATATCGGGGTGGCGGCGAATAGTGCCCGTCGCCGAGCAGGGCGCATCAAGCAAGACAATATCGGCTTTGCTATCGGGATTAAAGGTCAACACATCTTGCGCCAGAATGGTGGCTTCCTGGCCGGTTCTGGCAAGATTGGCCCGAAGCCGGTCGAGGCGCTCATCGGAGCGGTCAATCGCGGTAACCCGTGCCTCCGCAGCAGCCAGTTGCAGGGTTTTCCCGCCCGGCGCGGCGCATAGATCAAATATCTCAAGCCCTTTTATGTCGCCCAGTAAATTCACCGGTAGGCTTGCGGCAATGTCCTGGACCCAGAATTTGCCCTCGGAAAAGCCCTCAAGCTTGGTGACATTGCTGGGCGGCGGGTTAATGCGCAAAGACGGCAAAGGCGCGGGCTCGCCCTGATTAAAGGCAAAATCAACCGGGCCCAGTTGTTCTTCCAGACTGGCGCGCTCATTGGGGTCGCGAAGGGTAATATCCAGCGGTGCCTGACGGTGATGGGCTATGGCAATTTTGCGGGCGTTGGCCGCGCCGTAATGGCGCTCCCAAGCCCGCCACATCCATGCGGGCGTATCGGTGCGCACGGGAAGATCGGCAATTTTCTGTTTATCGGTTGCGGCGAGCTTGCGCGCAACCGCATTGACCAAATTGGCATAGCCCGCAAGCTCTTTGCGTTCTTTGGCAAGCTCTGTTGCCAGAGAAACCGCTGCATGGGCGGGCGTATCCAGAAATAGGGTTTGGGCCGCGCTTATGCGCAAAATATCCATGATGCGCTTGGCTTTGGCGGGGAGGGGGCGATCAAGATAGGGGCCAATCAGATGATCCAATGTGCCTTTCCGGCGCAGAACTGTGGTGGCAATGGCTCTGGCAAAGCCCTTATCTGCCCGTACTTTTGCCAGATCTTTTTCGCCGTTCTCATCGCGGGCAAGCCCCTGATAGGAGCGCCCTGCACTAAGGGCTTCATCGAGCGGCGTGCCATCGCGCACCAATGTCAGCAAATCACACGCAGCCCGGCGCACCGCAAGACCTTTTGGTGTGTCGCCATAAATTGTGGGTTCGCGCTCTTTTTCTGGCCCTCTATCCCTATTTGGGCCTCTATCTCTATTTGGGGTTCGGACGTTTTGCCCTGAGGGTTTGCGCCCCCGATCCCCTTTACCGGAAAAGCCTTTTTTATCTGAAGGGCCTTTCTTACGCGCAGAAAACGGCGCTTTGCGATCAGTTGATGGAGTATCGGAGTTTTTGGAGTTCATGATGATCGCGCTGCCCAAGGCTAAAGCAGACACTGATAAGCACACGCGATGGATATGTCACGCCCCGAATCATAGAGAATCCTCGGATAATACCGATTTAAAGCTTGGCGCATGGATTTAAGGGGGTTAAGATTTATTAACGCGTTCTAGTAAAGGGTTTATATAGCAATGCAAACGATATCCAGATTACCGAATTTCATGCGACCGGTTACGCATATTGGGACCGCGCTTTTTGCATCCGTTTTTCTGGCTTTTGGTGCCAGCGCGCAAACCCCTCAAGCGCAGCCAGAGCAAGCCCCTGATCCAGTTAGTCAACCGGGCGTGCCTTTGTTAAATTTCGATGCCCAAAATCTTGGCCCGCTTTTGACCGAAATGAAATATCTATGGCAAGAGCGTCAAAGCGCCGATGGTAAGCGCTTTATGCTGGTTAATGCTGATGGCGAAGTTGTTTTCATTCTTAGCCCGCTTGCGTGCAGGAAAGACGGCGTTACGGATTGTGTAGGGCTACAAACGATTGCCGTCTTTGAAGGCCGCGCTGATCGCGCCTTTGTTGAAGAATTTAATGCCCGTTACGCTTTTGCAAATATCGGTATTAATGATCAGGGTAATGCCTATTTGAACCGATATGATATTGCCGATTACGGCATTGCCAGAGGCAATATCGCAACCCTCATTCGTACCTTTGTTGATCTCTCAAAAATTTATTCCAGCCTTGCCAGCAATGCCGGACAGAGTGTGAGCTTTCAGGGCGATGTGCCAAGCGATGAAGGGACGCTGGATTTTCTAAATACAATCGCTCACACACTCACCGCAAAAGGCAGAGACCAGGAAGTGGACCGTATTGTTGAAATCTCCAACAATAGTACTCGCTTTTTCAAAGACGAAGCGTTGCCCAATAACAAGATCCGTAATATCGGAGAATAGTGCGGGCGGACTTTTGTACCGATCGTCAAAACAAGAACGGCCAATTTTTGAGGGTAGCACCCGCTATTGGGCGTTCGGGCATTTTTAAAATTTATCCCCGCTAAAAAATCCTGCTTTATATTGGCCACTATGACGATGTGTCCAAATAATCATGAGGCTGATTTTGAATCTGCAAAACGCGCGCGCTATGAACGCTTGTCGCTTCTGACCCTTGATATGGCCGAGGCTGCGGGTCGTTGCGCTCGCGATCATAAAGGGGAGATTGATGGGCGCGCGGTAAGCCGGGCGATGGCGGCGCTATCTCGCGCTGTTTGGGCCCATCAAATCATTGAGCGTTTGCGACAGGGGCAGTCTTTATCGCGGGCCGATCTTATGCGCCTTGCCTTGGGTGAGGCTTATGAAGAGCGGGTAACTTCCCGCACGGCGCGGCCTCGATCACAAAACACTTTGTATCTCGATGAAACACCCAAACCAGCAGAGCGATCTGAAGGTGAGCGCTGCATGGATGACGCAAAACCGGACGAATTGATAAATTGCCCCGATGGGGAGGATGAACCATCATTTCCGGCCATGCCTTGTGATCTTGAAAATAATATTGAAGAGAAAAATTCTGACCATTGGTCTTCACCGATTACCGGCCCAGAGTTCATGGTAGATGAGTTCATGGTAGATGAGTTCATTTCGGGTGAGGTTTTCAATGAGGGTGTCTGCGCGACATTCAAAATGGGGGGCCGCGCAAAATTTGTCGGCCCTGTCGATGTTCTTACGGACAATCTAGCGCCCCCTTAAGCGAACCGGCTTCGGGGTTTTATATCCTGCGATGCTTACAAGACAGAGATGGATAATGTTATCATCAGTGTTGAAGAGCGGGCCCCCAAAATAATCCCTTTATTGCTCTCATCTGGTTATGCCCCTATATGACCCTGTATGGTTATGACTTCCACATTTGACGATCTTGATCTCCCCAAAATAGATCTTGGGGTGCCTGATGGTGCGCGGGTTATCGTGGCGATGTCTGGCGGGGTGGATAGCTCCGTCGCGGCGGCGTTATGCGCGCTTTCCGGCTATGATGTTGTTGGCGTGACCTTGCAGCTTTATGATCACGGGGTGGCAATTCAGAAAAAGGGCGCATGTTGCGCAGGGCAGGATATTCATGATGCGCGCCTTGTCTCTGAACGTCTTGGCATTCCCCATTATGTGCTCGATTATGAAGATCGTTTTTCCCAGAGTGTGATGGAGGATTTTGCCGATAGCTATCTGGTCGGATCAACACCAATCCCTTGTGTGCGCTGTAATGAGCGGGTGAAATTTCGCGATCTTATGGAAACCGCCCGTGATCTTGGCGGTGCGGCTATGGTGACGGGTCACTATATTCGCCGGGTTGTGGAGGCGGGCGGGGCACAGATGCGACGCGCTGTCGATGCGAGTAAGGATCAAAGTTATTTTTTGTTTTCAACGACAAAAGAGCAGCTTGATTTTCTGCGTTTTCCCCTTGGTAATTTACCCAAAGATGAAGTGCGCAAAATTGCCGGGTCGTTGGGCTTGCAAGTTGCCAATAAGCCTGACAGTCAGGATATTTGTTTTGTACCGGAGGGGAAATATTCTTCGGTAGTTGAGCGAATACGCCCCGGTGCGTCAGCGCCCGGAGAAATTGTTCATGTCGATGGCACTGTCATGGGGCGCCATGCCGGTATTATTCATTATACGGTGGGGCAACGCCGCGGGCTTGGGGTTGCAATCGGCGACCCTCTCTATGTGGTTGGTCTTGATGCGGCTCACCAAAGGGTTATCGTTGGCCCGCGTGAGGCGCTGTTGATTGAGAAAATTTATCTCAAAGAGCTGACATGGCTAGGAGATGGTGAATTATTGGCGGCTGCGAAAAAGGGTTTTCCTTTGGCTGTTAAAGTGCGCTCTACCCGCCCGCCAAAACCGGCCTCGCTATTTGTGGAAGATGGAAAATTCGGTGTTCGCCTTGATGAGCCCGAAGAAGGCGTGGCTCCCGGTCAAGCATGTGTGTTTTATACAGATGATGTCGGGCATAACAGAGTTTTGGGCGGCGGCTGGATAGCGGCGACACAAAACGCGCTCTAATCTTGCTGTTTTACCAGAAGCTTTTTGGCGCTGCGTAATTTGTTTTCCGCCATCAAGGCAATGCTTTTTTTCTGGATGGCAAAGCTGACAATTTCAGGACCCGGCTGGCCAAGATTGCGTTTGTAGCGATTATCGCCGCCCATAAAGTCATAAATTTCCTGCCCATTTTGCAGGTGATATTCAATGGCCATAGCATGGGTGACAAGACCGGCTTTGTAGCGATTATCTTCTTCGGAGCGAAATCCGCTCAAGTAAAAATAGACTTTATCGCCATAGATAAAGTTATAAAGCCAGCCAAATTTATAATCGCCTGCTCGAACGCGTATAATTTCAACATTTCCTGTTGGCAGGCATTGGGAGATAAGATTTTTGTGAAACTTTTGGTAAAACGGATTTTCCAGCGCCCCTTTACGCCCTCGCGCTTGCCATTTTTTATTGTGATGTACACTGAGTTCATCGAGAAACTCTTCGGCTTCATCAATTGTTTTTGCATGTTCAAGGGTGATCGGGCCATGCCCGGAATAAAGTTTGATCGAACGCCTGATTTGACTACGAGTGTTTTTGCCGAGTGTTTTGATGTAATGGTCTGCGTTTACTGCCCCGCTCTCGCGCAAGGCTTTGAGATCAACAAAAGCAGAGCCGGCTTCAGCGCGGCGATAAACCGTGTGCGCTAGCGGCGTAATAATTTCTTGGGTGTCGTTGGTTGCGCCTGCAATAATTAGCTCTTGCCACGGAATTGATTTTTGTTTCGTAAGGAACCCAATAACGGCTTTCCAAGCCTTTTTTTCATATCCGCGCTCACATAAAAGCGTGTTATATTCAATGGTGATGATATCGTGGTCTACATTACCCGTCGTGTTCAGATGTAATTGTTTGACCTTTAAAGCTTTGTGTCGAAGCTCTGTACCGCTCATAAAAACACCCATAGCGATAGGTTTTTCGGCATCATCAAAAACGGTAAGGCATATAGGCTTGAAAGGAAGTGAATTTAGCCAGCTGGCCATCCATTGCCAGCTTAAGAAAAAGTCGGGAATTGATTTTGATTCCAGCTCTTGCCAGCGTGATCTAAAATCTTCGAGAACGGAGTTTGACTCTTCAGCGGAGAGCTTTGACAAATCATCAAGGCGGCATTTAAGTGCAGACATGCTTTAAGGCCCTCTCGGTCATTTTCAAAACCGCCCCGCTTTAAAATTCTGTGTTACGGGCTTTATCTAGGCAAAAAGAAACGGGTTGGCTAGCATTAAACTGATCTCGCATTGTTATATGGATTTAGAGATATTGGCGATGAGCTCTTGTGCTGGATTAAATCTTTTAGAGGACAGGGCGAATATTTGAAGGTGTTTTGTGGATTATAATTTGTGTAAGGAGAGGTATGACCAAAGGTACCTTGATAGTGGTTCCGGCAGAATTATTGTGATTTCGGGCACTAGGGGATTTAAGTTCTTAGGTAATGGGGCGTATCGGTTATGATAAATTTGGCTAGGCACGACATTATGCAAAAAGCTAAAATGGACCACTCGCTAAGGATGAATGGATGGTTGCTCCCTCAATGATGTCGATAGGACCTAGAAATTAGAACATGACGAATCAAATTTCATACGCTATGCCAGTTTTTTGTATATTGTTGCATATATAAGGTGGTGTGGGCTATGGCTAAAAAACTCAAATATGATTGTATAAAATGTTCAGCATATTGCTGCTCCTACACGCATATTCCGACAACCAAGACGGATATCAAGCGGCTTGCTAAATTCTTTGAAATTACTGTCGAGCAGGCTAAACGTAAATATACGAAAAAAGGGGATAAGGAAAATCCTCGGGTCTTGCGTCATACAGACGACGAACATTTCGAGACGAGTTGTATGTTTCTCGATAAGGAAACCCGCAATTGCACAATTTATGAGGGGCGCCCCAGAATTTGCCGCGATTTCCCTACGCAAAACCGTTGTGGATATTATGATTTCTTGATGTTTGAACGCGATGTTCAAGATGATCCAACCTGGGTTGCTACGACCAATTAGCCTACCGTTTTGTTGCATTTTCTATGATGGGCCCTATGCCGGGCCAATGCCAAGGTGTTGAAAAAATAGAAGTGCGTTTGGCGCGGCCTATCATTATCTTAACCTGAAGCGCCTTCGCTCAGGCTGGTGGTATCCGCTGACTTTAAGCAACTATCAGTTATGGTTTTACGAGACGCGTAGTAACCCTCAATGATGAAGTATTGTGAGGATACGAGACTATTATGGAAGCTTATCACGCGCTATTGCGCAGAGCTCTTGAAGAAGGCGATGAGCGCCAGGACCGTACCGGCGTAGGAACGCGTGCGGTTTTTGGTCATCAGATGCGGTTTAATCTGGCTGATGGATTTCCCTTAATCACTACCAAAAAGCTGCACACTAAATCGATCATTCATGAACTCCTATGGTTCCTTGCGGGCGATACAAATATTGCCTATCTCAAAAAGCACGGCGTTTCTATCTGGGATGAGTGGGCAGACGAGAACGGAGATTTGGGCCCTGTCTATGGCGCTCAATGGCGTAACTGGGAGCGCGGCGGGAATTGGCCAAATTCTGGTGCGAATGAACCGGGGTCAGAAAGTATCGACCAGATTTCCTGGGTGATTGACGAGATCAAAA
Source organism: uncultured Caulobacterales bacterium (assembly GCA_964392325.1). GTDB lineage: Bacteria > Pseudomonadota > Alphaproteobacteria > Caulobacterales > Parvularculaceae > CALLPQ01. The sequence goes on along the minus strand of CAYMPJ010000014.1, from coordinate 20,395 downwards.
ATAATCCCACATCGCGGCGATTGGTTGTAAGTGCGTGGAATCCGGCGCAGCTTGATCAAATGGCTCTTGCGCCGTGTCATTGTCTTTTTCAGTTTTTTGTTGCCGGTGATCGTCTCTCTTGCCAGCTTTATCAACGCTCGGGGGATATATTTCTAGGGGTTCCCTTTAACATCGCATCCTACGCATTGCTGACATTGATGATTGCGCAAGTCACCGGCTTAAAGGCGGGTGACTTTGTCCATACTTTGGGAGATGCTCATCTTTATCTCAATCACATTGACCAAGCTAAAGAACAATTAGAGCGAGCCCATCGCCCCTTGCCGAGCCTATGGTTGGATCCAGCGGTTCAGTCGATCTTTGATTTTACTTTTGAGGATATTGCGATCAGGGATTATAATCCCCACCCGCATATCAAGGCACCAGTAGCGATTTAAAGGACTCAAAATGAGTGTGACGGTTTAATCATGACTGATACTCCCGCCTCTAATGATCTTCCAATAGCGCTTATTGCTGCTGTCGCCGAAAACGGTGTGATCGGAAGTGAAGGCAATATGCCTTGGCGTTTATCAGAAGATCTGAAGTGGTTCAAAAAGAACACTATTGGCAAACCGGTCGTGATGGGCCGTAAAACTTTTCAGTCTATCGGAATGGTTTTGCCAGAGCGGGCCAATATTGTGATTACGCGGGATAAAAGCTTTAAACCTGAGGGTGTTTTGGTGGTCGGTTCCGTCGCCGATGCACTGATGCTCGCCCAAAGTGAAGGGCAAAAAACAGGCGCTTCGGAAATATGTATTATTGGGGGTGGCGAGATTTACGCCCAGACGATAGCTCTGGCGTCTCGGTTATATTTGACAAGGGTAATGACGAGGCCGGAAGGCGACACCTATTTCCCCGAAATCGATTCGGAGAATTGGGATATGACCCGCAAAGGGTTGGTGCCGCTGGATGCTAAAAATTCCCATACTTGTGAATTTTTTGTTTTTGATCGCACCTTGACCTCTACTGCGTCGCAAACCATTGAAGCACGTTAATTTACTGGATTTTTTTGTTGATTGCCCGGTTTTTGAGATATCTCACCGCGGCAAATATTTCGACAATTTAATCATTTTTTTCAACGTGATTGCAACAAACTTGCTTTGTTGTAGGGGCAGAAATCGTATATAGATGGGCCAATATATCCATACCGCTATGGTGAAAATTCTGGTATTGTATGGGCTTAATTTAGGGGTAAATTCGATGAAGAATGTTCTCGCTGGTTCAGCAACAAAAAACTTGGAAAACCGGGTTTGTCGCAAGAGTGCAAACCGCTATTCGCCGCAGTTTAACTCATGTTCTGCAATTGCTTTTGCAGCCGGATCGGCGCTGCTCACTCAAATTTCCCCCGCATGGGCCCAAGGGCCCTCATATGATGTGTCTTGTCGAAATGGCGACGAAATCAGGCAAATCCTGATTGTCTCGCCCGGCGAGAGAGGATTAGCATGCGACGTCATTTATACAAAAGATCGCGGGCAGACAGTAACCACTCCGTTCTATGCCAATAGCGAGGTCGGGTTTTGTACTGACAAGGCTGTCGCAATCAAAGAGCGTCTTGAGTCTGCAAGCTATCAGTGTAGCGGCGTTGGCATCCGGCTAAAGGCCAGCCTGCGAGCGCCGGTGGCAGAGGTTGCACCAATGCCTCAAAATCAATTGAACACTTCTGTGAATTCACCAAGTCAGAAAGTAGCATCTTCAGCCCAGGCAAGTGCCCCCTTGGAAGATATTCAAGTGGCTAACGCTAGCGAAGGTCTTTCTGCACGGGAAGCTTTTCTGGAGCGTTTGAAAAAAGGCTCGCCTCAGTCATTGGCAGTGCCTGCTGAAAACACCGCTGACCTTTCCCTTAATAACTCACAAGAGGAAGTCATACCGCAAAAGACGGTAACTGCAGCGGCTACAATTCCGGCGCCAGCGCCTGCCTTGTTAGAAGCTCAAAAAGGTAAAACCGGGCAAGTAGCCGTAAATTCTGATGTAAATTCCCAAGGGCCAGTTCCGCTTGCTGAAGTAGGGCCGCAGCTTTCTCAAGCAGCTAATGAAGAGCGCCTTTTGGTCCCCGCAAAAATTGATAGCCCTTTTAAATTTCCAGAAGCAACAATCGCTGATGCCGGAAATGCCAATTCTGGGCCGGTATCACTTGTGTCAGACAATGCCCAGAATAACACAGTTGGGCCTAATCTGAGCGCGACAGGACAGACTTATCGCCTTAGCCGCGCGGATGTTGCTGATAAACTTGTCGGAGCAACGCCAGTTGTTTTACCTGTTCAAGCAAGTGCTCCAAATATTGTCGCTCCTGTTGCGTCAGTGCCGACAACAACAATTACACCAGTAGCGACAAACCAAGCATCGGGTGCAGCCCAAAAAGCAACTGAGGGGGCGGGGATTACCGATTTATTTTCTTCGGTCCTTCCAAATGTACAAGATGATAAACCGCTTACGCGCCCTGATATCATCCGCGCAACTTTAACGGCTCAAGCCGCAGCGTGGAACGAAGGTGATATTGAGGCATTTATGGAAGGGTATTGGCGCGATCCGGATTTGCGATTTGTGTCTGGTACTGATGTTTCCAAAGGATGGAACAACACATTAAAGCGTTATAAGAGCCGATACGGAAATGGTGAAGCGCTCGGGCAATTACAATTCAGTGAGATGGATGTTCAAATGGTCACGCAAGATGTTGCCATTGTTGTTGGACGTTTTAATTTGGCCCGTGCGCAAGAAAATAATAGCGGTCTATACACGCTGGTAATGAAGCGCTTCGAAGGGGCTTGGCGGATCGTTCATGATCATACTGTTGCAGATCCGGTTGTAGAAACCACTGCTGATCCTGAGAATTAAAATCATAAAATTTCATCGTGGGCGGTAGATGGTCAAAACGTTCCGATCGAAAATTTCACATGTTTATGAGCTCTTAATCCGATAGAGCTCATAAACTGAAGAAAGAAAATCTCGATTGCTCCGAGCTCGCGCAATATGCCATCTGATTTAAATGTTCAAACTGAGACTCAGGTTATTTCGACCAGCGCCTTAGTTAGGTACATATTTTGGTAAATAAGTATTCAATTGTTTGGTCATACCGATAAGGCGGGAGTCTGCGCTTTCGATACTCTCTGAGGGTCGTACAGGTGTCATAACTCTGACCAGCGAGCCATCGGCTCTGCGTCTTGTGACAGTATCGTAGACGACCATGGCTTTCATTTTATATTCATTGGCGATTTTACGCCCCCGTTGATCATACCAGTAATAGATAATTTGACGGGATCGATCGCGTTCTACCACCATGCGATAATATGGATGAGGCAAACCATCCGGGTCATCGCTGGCCGGGATGATTTTGTTGTCTACGATATTCCAGCCGCCCCCGGGTACACACATTTGCGGGGAATGCCATGAGGAGCCATCGCGCCGCGCTGTAAGATAAGCAAGATAGATGTTGAATAGATCACCTTCCGGGGTTTTGAAGTCGGCCACAATACTATCATCTGCTGCAAGAACTTCCGCAATTTCACTATCCAGCGGACGAATTGCGTGATCCCAACCTTTAAATTCAAAGGGAAGTTGCGCAAATGGTGTGCGCTCGGGAATTACAAGTTTGTCGGTCGTAAAGACGAGGCTCATCAGCCAGCCTCCAAACAAAATTACAGAAATTACTCCCAATATGGAGGTCTTTGATAGATTAAACCTATCGGATTTGCTGGGTGGTATGGGGTCTAGTTCTGGCGGGGCCAAGGCATCAATTACGTGTCTTCGGGGAGGAATAACCAAACAGAAAATTGCAATAATGCCGACGAGCGCTGCCAAGCATAAAACAAAAATAACCCAGCCTTCAAAGAAATGTAAAAATCCTTCTGTGTGCGATAAACCATAGGATTCTACGAGGGCACCAGTAATAGCGATGCGTAAACTATTCATGAGTATGGTGATGGGCAATGCAGATAGAAAAACAATTATTCTTTGCCATAACGGTGCTTTGAAGAGATATCCCGCTAAAAAACCGAGGCTCAGTAATGGAAAGAGATAGCGCAGGCCGCTACACGCTTCAGCGACTTGCAGCTGTAACAGGCCAAGATCAATAATATTCCCGGAAAGATTAACCGGAATATTCATGGCCCGGATCATTGCCACGCCAATTTCGGAGGAAAGATTTTGCATATTCCACGACATGGTTGTGATAACCCATGCCGGCGGCGGAATTGCAAAAAATAGATAGATCAATGGAATGGCTGTTATTTTTAAAAGCGATGGGCCTCCAAAGCCAACAACAAGCGCGATAATTGCCAGAACGAGCCCAATATCTTGAAGGATAAATGTATGGGTCACCGGACCGAGCATCAAAAGCCCGGCAGACATAACGCCCAATATGATGCCGATAGATGATGGTGCGCCAATACTTTTGACCACTGCATCACGATTTGACCAGATCAACCAACCCGTAATAACGGGAATAAAAAAGCTATGGCCAAGTTCTTCCTGATTGGTCCAGCGTTGAATTAGAAATGAAAGTGCGTCACGAAAAACAAACAATACTACCAGAACGGAAAGAATAGCTGCAATTGCCACACGCTTTTTGGCGTCATCCTGCATGATTGGATCGATGAAATTGGAGAGTGTCATAAGTTTTAATAGCGGTTCTAACCGGTCGCTGCAATCGGTAGTTAATTTCTAGTACTGACAAGCATATAGTGCGAAAGTGACGATAATATTACAATTTTGCCAGGCTAGAGCGCTGGAATCAGTGTGAATTTTAGGGGTTTTGTCCGGGACAAGCAAGGAAATACGCGGTCCCGCCTTGCGTCATTTTGGATTTATCATATTTGTATTTTGCCGAACCAAAACCAAAGATATTTCGCTGGAAGCTGCTGGTAACGGTTTTGTAATCTAAGCCGATGACTTTTCCCGCGAGTACCGCGCCAAAAAAGCGTTCTAACGCCCAATCTGCCATAATGACAATCATCACGATATTAAGTGCGGTTCATATCCGGGGTGATCGACTAAGACCGCGATGGGCAAAATTTACGCCAAATGAGCGAGTAACGTAAAATCATAGGGCGAATGAAAGGGTAATCATGAGCCAAGATGATACAATTAGTGCTCGTTATCTGATTATCCTTTTTGCGTGTTGGTAATAAAAAAGGCAGCTGGTTAAAGCTGCCTTTTCATTCAATCCAAGTGGATCAAGAGGTATGGACTATAGGGCATTTCATCATGTCGCCGGTCCAGATCGTTTACGATCCGAACCTTATCCAAATGATGGGCGGTTTTATGATGAATTGCCGGGAGGCAATTACATCATGCCGCCCATGCCACCCATTCCGCCCATGCCACCCATATCAGGCATGCCGCCGCCAGGAGCGCCGCCATCTTTCTTGGGTGCATCTGCAACCATAGCTTCGGTTGTGATCAACAGACCAGCAACAGAACCCGCATCTTGCAGAGCGTGACGTACAACTTTAGCTGGATCAACAATACCAGCGGCAATGAGATCACCATATTCTGCAGTCTGAGCATTCAAACCGAATTTGAAATTGTCCTGTTCGAGCAATTTCCCGACAACGATAGAGCCTTCTCCGCCAGCATTTTCAACAATTTGACGAATTGGGGCTTGAAGGGCACGGCGAATAATATTGATTCCCGCATCCTGATCAGGGTTTTCCCCTTTTACGCCTTCAAGTGCTTTTGAAGCATATAGAAGTGCGGTACCGCCGCCAGGGACGATGCCTTCTTCAACCGCAGCACGCGTCGCGTTAAGCGCGTCATCAACACGGTCTTTACGCTCTTTAACTTCGACTTCACTTGCGCCGCCAACTTTAAGAACAGCAACACCGCCAGCGAGTTTAGCAAGGCGCTCTTGTAGTTTTTCGCGATCATAATCAGAAGAAGTATCTTCAATCTGACGACGGATCTGATTAGTGCGTCCTTCAATATCGCCTTTATCGCCAGCGCCATCAACAACAGTTGTATCGTCTTTGGTGATGGATACTTTCTTGGCAGTGCCGAGCATATCAAGTGTTACAGATTCCAGCTTGATGCCGAGATCTTCTGAAATCACTTGACCACCTGTTAGAATGGCGATGTCCTCCAGCATTGCTTTGCGACGATCACCAAATCCTGGTGCTTTTACCGCAGCAACTTTAAGGCCGCCGCGCAGACGGTTGACAACGAGCGTAGCAAGCGCTTCGCCTTCAATGTCTTCTGCAATAATCAGCAAAGGACGGGAAGATTGCACAACAGATTCAAGCAATGGCAGCATTGGCTGTAGGCCGGATAGTTTTTTCTCGTGAAGAAGAATATATGGATCTTCCAGATCAGCGAGCATTTTGTCCGGGTTTGTCACAAAATAAGGAGACAAATAACCACGGTCAAACTGCATGCCTTCAACAACATCCAATTCGGTTTCAGCTGTTTTTGCTTCTTCAACTGTGATGACGCCTTCATTGCCAACTTTATCCATGGCTTGAGCGATCATATCGCCAATTTCTTTCTCGCCATTGGCAGAGATTGTACCAACTTGTGCGATCTCAGAAGAAGAGGCGATTTTTGTTGAGCGTGCCTGAATGTCTGTAACGACTTTCGTTACGGCCATATCAATGCCGCGTTTCAGATCCATCGGGTTCATACCCGCTGCAACTGATTTAGCGCCTTCACGAACGATTGCTTGTGCAAGTACTGTCGCAGTCGTTGTGCCGTCGCCAGCTTCGTCGTTGGTGCGGCTTGCGACTTCGCGAACCATCTGTGCACCCATATTTTCAAACTTGTCTTCAAGCTCGATTTCTTTGGCAACAGTCACACCGTCTTTGGTGATGCGCGGTGCGCCAAAGCTTTTGTCGATAACGACATTACGGCCTTTAGGGCCAAGGGTTACCTTTACGGCATTGGCGAGGATATCGACGCCGCGCAACATTTTTTCGCGCGCTTCAACGTCAAATTTTACTTCTTTGGCTGACATGGAATTGTCTCCTAATTACTTTAAATTAATCGATGATGCCGAGGACGTCTGACTCTTTCATAATGAGGAGTTCTTCGCCTTCTAGTTTGACTTCAGTGCCGGACCATTTGCCAAACAACACTTTGTCGCCAGCTTTAAGCTCAAGAGCGACGATATTCCCGTCTTCTCCCCTTGCGCCAGAACCAGCGGAAACAATTTCCCCTTGTGAGGGTTTTTCTTTAGCTGTGTCAGGGATAATGATCCCGCCAGCAGTTTTCTCGTCTTCGTCAAGGCGGCGGACAAGTACGCGATCATGGAGTGGACGAAAGCCCATAGATAAATCTCCCGATGTTAAAATTAAGAGTTAAAACAAGTGGTTAAATAGATTTCGTTTTGGTCTTCAACATGGCCATAACGATTATTAGCACTCGGCTCTGCCGACTGCTAGCGATCAGATAGGCGCTCAATCCCATGGGGTCAAGGGAGGCCAGGATAAATATATTATTTTTTGTAATTAGGCTCTTAAAGGCGGTGACTAGCTCGCAGGTTTTGTAAAATCTTAGTGAAGGATAATGTCGCCGCAGTAATGTGGTCTTAAGTACTCAGCTGAGCCCCCCAACCAGCATTTTGATACAAAATCTAGGTTGTTTTCGCCCCCCTAACTCACACGTGTCTTGCGATTTTTGGCCTGTTACGCCAAGTCGTCTGTCATGGCTTGTACCCTCTTGCCCTATGATGATCGATTTGATCTCGGCCCGACCTTGAAAGAGGCGCGCGGTGCTGTATCTTTAAATCACCCCTATTGCGCAACCTTTTGCGTGCTGGGGGGTGGCAGTTGTTCTGGATAAATCTCATTATATAAATGAAATAAGGATTCCCAATGTTACAAGACGACGTCAAAAGCTACTATGGGTGCGGTCTTGCCATACCGGCTAGTCTGGAAGGCTTTAAAATTTTCGATCTTGGCATCGGCGCCGGACTGGATGTTTTTGTTGAAGTGGAAGCGCCAGCCTCCGATTCGCTTGGGAGTTCGTGGTGTTAGTCAAAAGTCTGCGTTTCATCTGGGTGTTATTGGCGCTTTCATGGGTCATGGTAAGTGCTGCGCAAGATCGCGCCTTTATTCAGGCACCGCTCTTTGAACCTGCGGTAGATTATGAGGGTTTTCCGCGTTTGGAGAACTGTGTTGATGAACGGGCACGCACTTTAAAATATCATAATTGCCGCGATTCCCGTGCGCTTTATATTGCTGCTTATAAAAAGGCCCGTGCCGCCGGTACGCCGTTAATGGTGATATTCGGATTTAATAATTGCCCGTATTGCACAATTTTAGAGCGGGAATATTTCTCGCCAGAAAAACCCGTATATGGCGGACGTATTGCGCGCTATTTTGCCAAAGGTGCCCTCGATGAATATTTGGCCGCGCAACAGGCATATTCTATCCCTGTGCTGCGCCTCCATGCGCGGACAGAACATGGATTGAAACTGGCTGATGATTTGGGTGTCACGAAAATGGCAAAGGATCGCGGTTGGCATCGGGTCTGGTCTCCCTTTGTGGTGCTGATTAATCCGCAAACCGGCGTGATGGCGTCTGAAAGCAAATGGGAAGCAAAAGAGATTTATTGTGATTGGATCGCAGGAGTGGCCACCTCGCTGGAGAAAGTGGCTCTTCTAGAGCCCGGCGAGCCCGTGACCCAGCGCAAGCGATGCCCAAAATAAGGCTGCGCTAGTCAGCCAATTTTTTTGTGGCTGGAAGTTAAATAGTTGATGCAAAATCTAAAGCGGAAATGTGGCTAGCGTCATCCAGGCTAAAAGTATGAATAAACCACCGACCACTAATATGTTGGTGAGTTTAAGTCCTTCATGTCCCATTTTCATCACCTCTATCGATGAAACTGTTCCGCCCGGTAATTGAGCCAATCAAGGCCAACGGGGACTCTTAATGTCGCTACAATTCCGAGCAGAACCAGCCTCTCCCCAATTTTCATCAATAACCTACCGTTGGTATGGCAAATTATGGGACAAAAGCCATGTCCCGAAAATCAGGGACAAATGCTCAGAATTTACTCTTAGAACCGTTTCCTAGTAGTCAGCGGGCCGTTTCGTTATTAATTCTGCGTAATATGCGATGATGCATAATCGAACACAAAACACGCCTAACCACATATGCGTGACGGTTTCGTTATGGACTCCGATCATTACAGGTCCTGCCTAAGGCGCGCGGGAAGGGTTCAAATCTTGAATATGATGAAAAAATCATCTTGCCCACCGGCCAAAACACGCTACGCAGAACGGGTAAGCTCGGCGGCAAGATAGTGATACTATCGCCATTGGGTGGAGTTGATTTTTTAGGCCTGTTCGCCCTGCCTGGATAAACGCCAATGTGCAGGGTATTTGTTGGTCAGTGATGTTTTGATTTTAGAGGACTAAATGGCAGAACGCCGCGCAACTGTGCCCTTTTCCTTTTATGAGTGGATGATCGCCCGTCGTTATTTGGGGGCAACGCGTTCAGGTAAGGGCGTGTCGCTGATTTCTATCATAGCATTTGCCGGGATTATGCTAGCTGTCGCTGTATTGATCGTCGTGATGGCGGTGATGCAAGGTTTTAGGGCAAAATTGCTAGATCAATTGCTGGGGTTAAACGGGCATGTCTATGTCGAGAATGGGTTGCCGATAGAAAATTATAATGAACTGGCCGCGCAGTTAACCGCCGTTCCCGGTGTTAAAAATGCAGCCCCTGTGATTCAAGCGCCGGTTTATATGACAACAGAGCGGGGTGAAACCGGGGCGGTTGTCATTGGTATTGAAAAACAAAATTTGCTTGCTCGCGAAATACTCGCAACCGAGGATGCTATTGTCAGCGGATCTTATGACGGATTTGAAACCGCTCAAGGTAAACCCGATGAGGTTATTATTGGTAGCGGAATTGCGTGGCGTCTTGGAATTAAAGCAGGCGACTATGTCCAGTTAATCACGGGGCGCGGGCCAGAAACTATCATTGGCCCAACGATAAGGCGTAAAGATTATCGTGTTGGTGCAATCTATTCTGTCGATAATTCTGAATTTGATGGTCTTATAATGTTTATGCCCCTCGATCAGGCGCAACTATTTTTCAGTTTTCCGGGCAGCGTACAAAAGATAGAGCTACGGGTAGACGAACCAGATAATCTTGACCCGTTATTGCCCGATCTTCGCGCTGTTGCCGGTGACTATGGCGTACGTGATTGGCGGCAAGTTAATGCAAGTTATAATAATGCCCTAAAAGTTGAGCGCGGTATGGTGCGTATCATTCTGTCTTTGATTGTAACAGTTGCAGCGCTCAATATCATCACTGGACTGATAATGTTGGTGAAGGATAAAACCGGAGATATTGCTATTTTGCGCACCATGGGGGCGACACAGGGCGCAATAATGCGGATATTTTTTATCTCAGGTTCGTTGATAGGTGTGCTGGGCACAATTGCCGGATTTGTACTGGGAGCACTTTTTGTAATGTATATAGCGCCCATAGAAAAATTTCTTTCGGACCAACTGGGTATAACCCTGTGGAATTTGGATATATATTTGTTCTCTGAAATTCCTGCAGAAATTCAAGTCACAGAAACAATTTTCGTCATTGTCTGGACCTTGTTTATGACATTTATTTCGACGTTATATCCGGCCTGGAAAGCTGCAAGGCTCGATCCGGTGGAGGCGCTTCGCTATGAGTAATTTTGCGCCCAATGATAAAATACTTGTTCTAGATCAGGTTAGTCGCCGGTTTGGCGATTTGGAGGTGTTGCGCGATGTGAACCTCACTTTGCGCAGAGGCGAAAGCTTGGCGCTTTTGGGGCCATCTGGATCAGGGAAATCCTCACTTCTCCACATTGCGGGATTATTGGAAAAAGCTTCCAGCGGCGAGGTCATAATTGACGGTGCGATCACATCTTCTCTGAACGACAGGGAGCGCACACTTATCCGGCGCGATGATCTGGGTTTTGTTTATCAGTTTCATCACTTGCTTCCGGAATTTGATGCACTGGGAAATGTGTGTTTGCCGCAATTAATCAAAGGCAAATCAAAAAAAGAAGCAGAAATCGAGGCCATGCGTTTGCTAAGCCTGATGGGTTTGAAAGAGCGCACCCACCATCAGCCCGGCCAGCTTTCTGGTGGTGAGCAACAACGCACGGCCATTTCGCGGGCGTTGGCCAATAAACCCAAAATTCTGCTTGCTGATGAGCCAACTGGCAATCTTGATGTAAAAACTTCAGATACAGTTTTTGACGCGCTTATCAAATTGGTCCGTGAGGAAGGACTGTGCGCTGTGATTGCAACCCATGATCATAATTTGGCAAAAAAGATGGACCGTGTCATGACAATCAGTGAGATGGGACTGGTTGATTGGGAAGGTTAAGCTTTTTGCACGTTTAGACCATCCCCCTCGATAACATATAACAGTGTCACCTAATCATCTGATCGAAAGGATGAAATATGTCCTGGAAAAAAGAAATTGATGAGCTGGCTAAAAGAGCCAAGCACGCAGAAGAGATGGGCGGCGCAGATAAACTGGCCCGGCAAAAATCCAAGGGTAAGTTGAATGCACGCGAACGCATTGAAGCGCTGCTTGATAAAGGCTCGTTTCGTGAAATTGGAAAAATAGCGGGCCGGGCAGTATATGATGATGACGGCGATTTGAAAAAACTCCATCCATCTAATTTTATTTTTGGACGTGGGCGGATTAATAATCAAACTGTGGTCGCATCTGCTGATGATTTTACAGTGCGCGGCGGTGCAGCCGATGCGGCCATACACCGAAAGTTTACGCAAGCTGAACAAATGGCTGGCGACTTGAAAATTCCCCTTATCCGGATGATTGATGGGACCGGCGGCGGTGGGTCTGTTAAGTCATTGGAAGATATTGGCTATACTTATGTGCCCTACGTGCCGGGTTGGGATTATGTTGTAAAAAATCTGGAGACAGTGCCTGTGGTGAGTTTGGCGCTTGGGCCCGTAGCCGGGCTTGGCGCTGCGCGGATGGTCGCCAGTCATTATAGTGTGATGGTGCGCGGCGTGTCTCAGGTTTTTACCGCTGGACCAAAAGTAGCTGCGGCGATAGGCGATCCACTATTGAGTAATGATGAGCTTGGCGGCGTAGATATTCACACCCGCAACGGGGTTATTGATGATGAGGCGCAAAGCGAGGAAGAAGCTTTTGCAAAAGCGCGCCGGTTTTTATCCTATCTGCCTGCCCATAAAGATGGGCCTCATCTAAGGTTGCCTAATTTGGATCCGGTTGATCGGCGCGATGAAGGCCTTTTGTCGGTTGTTCCAAAGGATAAGCGCCAAGCTTATAATATGCGCCGTATCATCGAGGTTTTGGCCGACCAGAAAAGTGTTTTTGAGATGGGCCAATGGTGGGGGCGCGGCGTTATTACCTCTTTTTCTCGCTTCGATGGTTGGCCAATTGCTGTTCTGGCCTCTGATCCAACCTTTATGGGTGGGTCGTGGACTGCGAGCACGGCTGAGAAAGCAAACCGGTTTATTCAGCTTGCTGACCTGTTTAAAATACCCGTCATTCACCTTGTTGATAATCCCGGCTTTATGATTGGTTTGGAAGCTGAAAAAGCAGGCACGATCCGGCGCGGTGTTGAGGCCATGAATGCAATTTATAAAGCCAAAACCCCTTGGGCTAGTGTCATTATTCGCAAGGCTTATGGTGTCGCTGGCGCGGCAATGTCGGACCATACGCGCTTTCAGTATCGCTTTGCTTGGCCTTCGGGAGATTGGGGGTCTTTGCCAATGGAGGGCGGCGTTGAAGTTGCGTACAAGGCCGAACTTGAGAAGGAAGCGGACCCGCAAGCAGCTTTGAACGAGATAAAAACCCGTTTGAAAAAAGTTACTTCCCCTTTTCGTACAGCGGAGCATTTTGCTATTGAGGATATTATTGATCCGCGCGAGACGCGCGCCCTGTTGTGTGAATTTGCAAATCTTGCACAAAACTACCGGGCATAGGGATAGGATCCGATATGCCCGCAACCCGCCAAACTTCAAACGACTATGACGTCATTATTATCGGGGCCGGTGCTGCCGGGCTTTTTTGTGCGCAAACCGCCGGTGCGCGTGGGCGCAGCGTATTGGTGATTGATCATGCCCCTAAAATTGGTGAAAAAATTCGTATTTCTGGCGGTGGGCGGTGCAATTTTACAAATATACGCACACGTCCTGAAAATTTTCTTTCACAAAATCCAAAATTTTGTGTTTCCGCGCTGGCGCGTTTTACACCGCAGGATTTTATTTCTCATGTGGATCGGGCAGGAATTGCTTGGCATGAAAAAAAACTTGGGCAATTATTTTGTGATGAGAGTTCAGTGCAAATAATTGATATGCTGCTCGCTGCATGTCGGCGCGAGAAGGTTGATATTAAAATCGATATTGTGGTTGAAAATATTGAGAAAAAGCCCGAGCATTTTGTATTGAAAACTAGCGATAAAACATATCAATGCGCCTCTTTGGTGATAGCTACGGGGGGGAAGTCGATCCCGAAAATTGGCGCAACCGGATTTGGATATCAAATCGCAGAGCAGTTTGATATTAATGTGATAGAGACACGGCCCGGTCTGGTGCCCCTTAATTTTTCCGGCGATATCAAAGAAATGACGGCAAAACTTTCTGGCGTTAGTGTTGAAGCCAAATTAAGTACGGGAAAAAGAAAGAACCAGACCAGTTTTCAAGAGGGATTATTATTTACCCATCGCGGATTATCTGGTCCAAGCGTCTTACAAATATCAAATTATTGGCGGGAAGGGGAGGTGATCAATTTGGATTTATTGCCCGGTCAGGATGTTTATAACTGGTTGTTATCGAAAAAGCGTGAGACTGGCGGTGTGAAAATCGATAGTTTGTTGAGCGAGGTTTTACCCAAAAGCCTTAGTGTTTCTCTTGCCTCCCTCCATGGTTGGGCCGGGCATATTGGCGATTGGTCAGATAAAAAATTAAGGGTTTTACGCGAGCATTTGCAAAATTGGCAAATAGTGCCGGTTGGCTCGGAAGGCTATCGCACTGCGGAGGTGACCCTTGGCGGTATTGATACTAAAGCTCTCGATTCAAAATCAATGATGGTAAAATCTGTACCCGGTCTTTATTTTGTTGGCGAGGTTTTAGATGTAACGGGGTGGCTTGGGGGTTATAATTTTCAGTGGGCATGGGCGAGTGCTCATGCGGCAGGAACCCATATATAGTAAAATGTGAAGCAAATGCGTTTAGACCAATTATTATTGCAAAAGGGGTTATTTAGCTCGCGTGCGCGCGCTCAAAGTGCAATTAAAGAGGGACAGGTTTGTGTTGACGGAACTATTGCGAGGAGACCATCGCAAAAAGTGACGGCTGATCAAAAATTGCATCTTGGACCGGCTGTTATGTCTTATGTGTCTAGAGGGGGGATAAAACTAGAGGCGGCTTTAGATAATTTTCTAATAAATCCGGATGGATTAGTATGTCTGGATTTAGGCGCATCGACGGGCGGGTTTTGTGATGTATTGTTGCGGCGCGGCGCAAAAAAAATTTATGCGGTTGATGTCGGGCAGGGCCAATTGCATCCGGAAATATCCGGATGTCATAATGTTATTAATCTTGAAAAAACCCATTCCAAAACGGTGACATCCGATTTAATTCCAGAAGAGTTAGACTTGTTGGTTACCGATGTTAGTTTTATCAGTTTGAAAAAAGCGCTACCGCAATCGATGCAATTATTGCGTGCCTATGCAAAACTGATCGCGCTTGTAAAGCCCCAGTTCGAGCTTGGCCCTAAAATGATTGGTAAAAATGGTATTGTTAGCGCAACCCATCAGGACTATTTGGATTTACAAAATGATATGGAAACATGGTTTATCCAAGAGGGTTTTACTGTCAAAAATTATTGTGAAAGCCCGATAAAGGGGGGCGATGGTAATCGGGAATTTTTGCTTTTTGCTATAAAGGGTACTGGCTAAACACATGGGAAGACAATCACCAAAAGGCTCCGGTAAAAGGCGCTCACATAAGGGCCCGACTAAGAGCCCGAATAAGAGAAAATCAAAATCAAAAAAGACTGCGCCGAAACCTGCCTTTTCCGCATCTCTAAAGCTGCATGATTTGGGCGCTAAGGGGGATGCTATCGCTATCCATGAAACGCAAACGGTTCATATACCTTTTGGCGCTCCGGGAGATCAGGCATTGGTCAGAGTGATTGGGGAGAGGGGGTATATTGAAGATCTAATCGAACCGTCTGCTAATCGGGTCGAACCGGTTTGCAAACATTTTGGTGATTGCGGGGGGTGCGCGCTACAACATATCTCTCCGGAATTTACACGCGCGTGGAAGCAAAAACAAATTCGCGATGCTTTATCGCGCGAAGGTATTTCTTGTTCTGATGAGATAGGCGGGGATTTTGAAAATGATAAGGGTGCGGGTTATGTTTTTATGCCACCCCCTAATATCGCCAAAAATTCGAGACGCCGGGCTAGTTTTTCAGTCTCGCGCGAGAGTGGGGTTTGTGCGATAGGGTTTAAAGCGCGCGGAACCCACCGGATTGTGCCTTTACAAGAGTGCGATATTTTGCATCCTGATTTATTGCGGCTCTATCATAATCTATCTGATTTTGTTGACTGTATACCCGATCATATTGAATCATTCCTTATCCAGATTAATATGTGCGACGGGGTGTTTGACCTCAATTTGATTGGCGATCTGGAAGCCCATGATGTTAGCGCGGAAAATTTTGAAGCAATTGCAAGCAAGATGCGCGAAAACCCGATTGCCCGTTTTTCAATAAATGGAGACATATTGATTAGCTTGATCGATCCGGTTGTTAATTTTGACGGGATTGAAGTGGCGGTGCCGCCGGGTGCATTTCTGCAAGCGAGTGTTGCTGGGCAAAAAGCCCTGCTAGAGGGGGTTACGGATATTTTAGGTAATGCCAATCTTGGTAAAACAGCTAAAATTGCTGATTTATTTTGTGGCTGCGGCGCTTTTGCCTTGCCTCTGTCGCGACATTATCGGGTTTACGGCGCTGATAATCATGAAGAGGCGATTGCAAATCTCAATAAAGCCTATCGCCGGTTTTCTTCGCAAATGTTGCGGGTGCTAGATGCGCAGGCTCGTGATTTGTTTCGTCAGCCGCTTTTTCCCGACGAGCTAAATGATTTTGATGCGATTATTTTTGACCCGCCGCGCGCCGGAGCACCAGCACAAGCAAAGCAGATGGCAAATTCTAACGTGCCGCTAATTATCGGTGTTTCGTGTAATCCAAAGACATTTGCTACCGACGCAAGATTGCTGGCGAAAGGGGGGTACACACTGACGCAGGTTCAATTGGTGGACCAATTCGCATTTAGTCCCCATATTGAACTGATAGGCAAGTTTGAGAGACTTGATAATTTGGAGGTTTGAATGCAAGAACAGACACATATCCTTCCTAAAACCTTGATGAAAGGGTTAAAACGGGTCTCTTATTCTGCTTTGCAAATGCCGCGCATCGCTTGGTATACCGGACATTATGCGCTAGGTCGGCGTAAAATGGGACCGCTTACCAATCCGGGTGAAGCCCCTTACGCTGAACATTCTGCCCCGCTTGATCGAGACCGCCTTAAAACATCTTTTCGGGAATTATTTAAAAAAGATTGGGCGAATATTGGCGCTGGTGTTTATAAAATGCCAATAGAGGCAACTGCGTTTTCCAACCCGATGAAATTATGGAAGCAAAGCCGGGATTATTTCATCGATGCAGAAAAAGTTGCTCATCGAAAAATTAATCAACATCATTCTGAAGTTTTATCCGAACATACTCGGGAGAAATTTCCGCGCTACTTTTTGCAAAATTTCCATTTTCAAACTGATGGTTGGCTAACAAAGGAAAGCGCAGAGCGCTACGATATGCAGGTTGAAACCATCTTTACCGGTTCAGCCGCCGCGATGCGCCGAACAACCTTGCCGTTTATCGCTGAAAAATTACAAGAAAATAGTCCTGATGACCTCAAACTGCTCGATCTTGGCTGTGGAACGGGATGCTATCTGAATGAAATAAAACATAACTGGCCGAACCTGAATGTGACAGGTCTGGATCTTTCTCCAGCCTATGTGGGTAAGGCACGCGCACGTCTTGGGAAATATCGCAATGTTGATTTTGTAAATGCAGCGGCAGAAAATACCGGATTAACCTCCGGCTCTTACGATATAATCACAGCAGTTTATCTTTTTCATGAGTTGCCCCCTAAAGTACGCAGAGATGTGCTGAAAGAGGCGTACAGAGTGTTGCGCCCGGGTGGTTTGCTCATTATTGCTGATAGTATTCAGTATGGGGATGAGCCGGGGCTAGATATACTTTTAGAAAATTTTCCGCGCGGCTTTCATGAGCCCTATTATGACAGTCATTGCCGGGAAGATTATGTGGGCCTATCCCAAGAGTGTGGTTTTGTGAAAAGGGGAAGCGATATCGGTTTTCTCACAAAAACATTTGCGTTTGAGAAATTACAATCGGCTTGATTTATCCTGTCCGTCGCTTGACAGGAAAGGGTAGGGGTGGTTCCTGCTCGGTAAAAATACCTTTCAAACGCCTTGACGCTGACTGTAGAAAATTTTCATCGGTAGAAAATTGAACCCGGCTACTGGTGACTAAACTGAAATCAAGGGCCGGTAAAATACCGGACTGGATCATTTCAGCCTTTTTATCATTGGCATTTGTAAAAGATTGCTGCTGGTTAATCCGCTTTGATAGTTCTTCTGTTTTCGCCAGTCTTTGCCCGTACCAATGGCGCATAAATTTAGGTAAATGAAAATCCTTACAGATCAGAACTTCCCAGGGGATCATCAAAGATTTCGAATATCGGGGGCCTTGGGCGGGTTTATCACTTTCGCTGCGTGTGTCGGGCTGTACCCGCGATAATTTTCCATCAAGCCCCATAACGAGCCCGAAGCGGTCGACCTCAAGAGTTATATCGAGCGCCTCAATGTCGCGTACATTTAGAGCGTCGGAATTCTTGCTCATATAGTCTGCGGTTTCATTTTCAACATGGTACCCCATATCGCCTTGATGAAGATTTATGGAGGTGCGAAGAACATCGTTCTCAACTGTGCTCATGGCATCGAGATGTTCTTCCAGAAACGATTTGGTCAAAAAGGGGAGCACCAAATCATTTCGACCCCATTGCGTATCTGCATCATAAACACTACCCCACCCCCAGCCGCGTAACTTGACCGGTTGAATTCTCGTGGGTCCAGAAAAATTGAATGCATGCACACCCTCACTAGAGAGAGCAAAAATACCGCCTGTATTATAAATAAGGGGATGTTTGATATTCATGTTTGCAAGGTCGGTTTGAACCTCGTCACCGGGATAATATCGTGTCATCCCGGAAGTGCTTGCGCCTTGTTTGACGCCATCTTCATATCGAAATTCTAACGTTTCCCGGTTTATGGTAAAACTGATATCAAGGCGATAGTCAGCATTTTTATCATAATCATGATCGCGGACATTGCTTGCCCAGCCACCAAGACCAATCGCCTGCATTTCAGCCAGAATATCAATTGTAATGCCATCATTGCTATGGGTCGAAGAGGTTGCCATGCGTTTGATGACCAAATGCACAAAATCATCTGTATTCGTCATATCTGGCAATTTTATGTATAGGCTTCCCATTTCGGTTGAGCGTAATTTATCTGATTGGGTTGATTCAAACGCAATATTATCTTGCAGGCCGGGGCGTAAATTTTGAAATTGGCCTTTGATGAATCTGGTTAAAGCCATGGGGAGGAAAAATGTAAAATGCGCGTCGCGCGTATCTGGTAGGCCAGAATAAAAGCCTGAGCTTTGATCGCGTTCCTGATAGCTTTCGTGCAAACAGATCATATCTTTGTGCTCATTGCGATAGCAAAGAAGGGTTACGCTTTGGTGCGGGCGTACGGGGATAGGGGTGTTATTACGAAAGAGACCGATTTTTCCAGAGCCTACCGGAGACCCCTGGTCGGTCAGATGTATGCCAGATAACTGCATCAAAAGTCCCCAATATCACGATCAATCAGAGGGGAACTCTAATCATAGCAAGGGGGGCCCGCAAGTCGGCTATGAACATAAATGATCTTTAAGGCCAGCAGAGCGCCAAAATTGGGCGTTTAAAGCATCTCATTGAGAAGGTTGAGAATTTTCCGGCGTGTTGGCTTTGAAGGAATACGAACAAAAATCGCCAATAGCTGGGCCATGGCTTCGGCTTCATCGGCGACATCTTTGGGGGTTGAGTTATCGCTAAAATCTTTGGCTTCTTCCTGAAACCCTTTTGATGATTCCGCGCCACCCCCGGGGAGAAGTTCGCCGACATTGATATTATAATATTGGGCGAGTTTATAAATATTGGAGATATTGCATTTCGAAGCGCCCTTCTCATACTTTTGGTATTGTTGAGGGCTTATATCCAGATGGTGCGCAACTTCGGCTTGGGTTTTGTCCTCGCGCCGGCGATAGGCTTTTAGCTTTTTGCCAAGTTCCAGGTCAATAAAGTCAAAATGATTGGAGTTGTCGGTAATATCATCTGAAGGCATCATGCAAATATACTTTACCATTGGGGCCACATAAAACTTGCGAATATTGGATTACCACTAATCCATTCGCCCTTATGTAAGGCGCAATTTTTTCAATTGTCTTGTTTTTAGGCCAAAAATCCGTCCGAAGCGTTTCGTGTCTGTTTATTTTGTGTTTGTGTCGTATTTCATGACTATAAGTGTAGCAGTTTATGCGCAGAACTCATAGCCGTTAGCATAAAACTCCCTTTATAATGTAACATGTTAGTTAAGATTGCTTTATTTCGCAACAACTTTTGTGTTCATGATAACATTAACCTTAACTATCATTAAATAATAGTTGACCCTTACTCATAGGGGTATTTATGGTATTAATTCTCTTTTAATAAGAATTATATATATAGAGATGTTATGTCCATGACAAAACCAGCCCCATTTGAATTTCAGACCAACCCGGAAAATACGCTTGATCGTTTTATCGGTTCGGTCTTGAGCCATATGCGAATCAGTAAGGGGCATAGCTGCGAGACTCTTGCCCGCTTAACCGCCTTGCAGTCAACCCGAATTATAGCCATTGAGGCGGGTCAGACCAGCCCAACGGTTGAGGAGTTCCAGATTCTGGCTGATTTTTTCCAGTTTGAACCGGGCGAAATGCTCACCATGGCCGGCCAGGTGGCGGGCTGAACATCGCCAGCAGTTCAGGACGCAATAGCCATTTTACGGGCCTTGTTATAATTTACCCTTTTATCAATTATCCCCTTCACATCTGTTCATTGCTTTGCTAAGCCCACCTTTCTCATAATCAGCACTATCGCTTTTATGAAAATGTGCGGCCGTGGCGGAATTGGTAGACGCGCAGCGTTGAGGTCGCTGTCCGGTAACACGGGTGGAAGTTCGAGTCTTCTCGGCCGCACCATT
>CAYMPJ010000013.1:2599-105934 GCA_964392325.1 uncultured Caulobacterales bacterium | reverse complement strand
CCCATCAAATCCAATGACCGTATCATTGCCACCAAACGAAAGGATAGTATTATCAGCGTTTGTGCCGGCAAAATCGTCGTCGCCAGCACCTAAGACATTATCGGTTAATTCAAATGCCCCGATATCAACACTACCATCTATAATTCGCAAAATACCGCGAGCATCAAAATCGGTGTTCACAAATGCATTTCCGCCTGCGTTATCGGCAAGCCCGCCAGCGAGAATTGCAATCGTCTCCACCGGCCCGCCATTATCGGCGAGAACCCCGGCAAGGGTAGACCCATCCGCACCGGCAGCAGTTTGCGCAAAGACTTGCGTTACATCGCCAGAGGTAATGGAGTTATTGCTGGTTACAGTTCCGTCAATTTCAGAATTAGCAGTAGCGCTATTGCCTAAAACAATAGTATTGGTCAGCGTCGGAGTGGCAAAACTGGTATTGGCAACCCCGCCGCCTCTTTCAGCCTGATTGCCGGAGATCGTGCTGTTGGTCAGCGTCGCAGTGGCAAAACTGGAATTGGAAACCCCGCCGCCAGAACCAGAAGCCTGATTGCCGGAGATCGTGCTATTGGTCAGCGTCACATCAGCCCCGGAATTAATCAAAACCCCGCCGCCGCCATATTCCGCAGATCCACCCGTAATAGTGAGTTGATTGAGGGTAACATCGCTCCCCGTACCGCTAATATTGAATATTCTGCTATTGTCGGAGGTGTTCGTATTAGTCAAAGCATTAGTGATGTTTGTACCCGCTAAAAGCACATCGTCCCCATTAGCATCCCCGGTGATCACCACCTCTCCACCTGCGCTTGATCCGTCAATGGTCACATCAGAGGTGAGCGATAATTCACCCCCGGTGAGACGGATTAATGTGTCACCGGCAAACGCCTCGCCAACGCCGCTAGCAAAGTTGATGATACTGGCATCCGCGTCAGCATTCGCCAAGGCAATCGCCTCGCGAAGAGATGTCAGGCCATCTGTGTCGTCAACAACATCCAGATTTGTGCTTACAATGAAATTAGCCATGATTAACCTCTTCCCAGAAAAAATTCTCTTCGTATTTGGTCTTGATGTTTGGTCTTGGCGGTCCACCTTAAACCCGAGCGAGAGAAAGCTCTCCCTCAAACAGCTTTACAAGCTCGATTGCCGTTTATTACCCAATCACTACACAGACTAAAAATATTATGCTTTATCCCCGCGAACCCCGACATCAATCTCCCCAGGCAGGGTGCACACGAACCCTATTCTTGGCGACCACAATATACGCATTTTACAGAAAAAACCATGATGACGCGCAAAGCTTTTCATCACTATTTGAACTCTCACTGTAATTATTTGCTGAAAATTCAACCTTTTAGGACCATTGCTTGAGTAAAGGCAAAAAAGAAGGCCTCATTGCCCTCCGAGCGGTCAATCCAAATTGGAATAAGAACCCACAATGAAAAAATCCATGGCTTCAATACTCAGCGCCGAGGATATCAGCGCGATGGGCGCACAGAAAGTCAGCAAACGCGCACGCGACATTGTTGGCAATCATCTTATGACAGCGCCCAAATTACCGCATTGGCCAGCGCAACAATGGCGATGAACATGATCGCCCTCTTCGCGAGTGCGGCCAACGATAAATCTTGATCAGGGTGTTTTAACAAGCTCGATTTAGCGATATCATGGTATGTGTATGGATTAATCAATGGCATAGATACGAATTTCGTAGATTGTAATGCGCCTATGTATAGGTTTTTCAGAAGGTTAGGGTATAAAAAAGTTGCAAAGAAAGCACATGAAAAATTTAGGAGGGTCTATATAATGAAATTGAATTTGCGAGATAAGGTTAGTTTGAAAGCATCTAATTCTTATTTTTTGGATATCCTTGAAAACAAAATGCGAGATGAGAGTATCTATGCATAATCAACGTGTACCCCCGAATAAGATGGAAGAACTAAAAAAGATACAACCAGTAAAATTTGCCTGGGCGTTATTTTTTGACTATTTTATTATTTCTATCTGCTTAATAACGGCTCATTACTCGTTGAGTTATGGCCCACTAGCCTGGTTTTCGTGGCCAGCCTTATGGATAATAGTAGCTTCACGTCAACATGCTATTTTGGTTTTGATGCACGAAACAGCGCATGGCACTGCTTTTCAGAACAAAACCGTAAACGAGTTCTTCGGCGAAACGCTTTGCAGTATCCCTTTTTTTATTACAATGAAAAAATACAGAAGAGACCATTTGGCTCATCATAAGTGGTGTAACTCTAAAGATGATCCCGATTGGGTGCGAAAGATAGGAAATGAAGAGGAGCGACTTCACTGGTCTTTTCCGATAAAAAAAACTGGTATCATATATTGGATACGGCTCTGGTATGCCTCTGTAATCTATCAGTTTGGGTCAATATCTCGAATAAATTCTGTGAGAAATAAGGAAAACAAATTCCAAAATATAGCTAAGGTAGTATTTTTTATTTTAGCAGCTTTAACTCTTATCTATACAAATTTATGGATTATTTTTGCTTTGTTTTGGGTTTTTCCTTTTGTAATCGTTTCTCCTCTGCTTTTGAGATTGAGGTCAGTTGCCGAACATTTTGGCCTGGAATACGAAAGTGAATATTCTGAAACTCGAAATGTAATTTTTTCAAGTCATATTGAAAATTTCATTTTTGCACCCCACAATATTAGCTTTCATCTTGTTCATCATCTTTACGCTGACGTGCCATTCTATTCACTAAATAGTTTGCATCGCTTGTTGATGGATAATGATGAGTATGCCCAAAAATCCCATAATAATGACGGTTATTTTTTAGGAAAAAATCCGGTCTTTCGTGACTTAAAAAACAGGAAGCCAATGCGTAAATTGTGGGAAGAGGATTATGTCAATGTTTGATAAAATAAAGTCAGAGATGGGGAGCTTCAAACCCACCCTCCAAAAGCGCGCCCGCATCAGCGTTGAAAATAATGTGACGTTTAGGCCTTCATCTCGAAAGTTGCCTTTGAAATTTTCAACAAAGCCGTTTTACATTTATTTTCTAGGCTGAAGCTAATGCCATTCAACAGTTGTTTCATGGCACTATTTGAGAACAGTCGAACTGATCGGGTCGATTCTATTGTCTGAAACAATCATGACTGGCTTGCCGCAACAATTGATGAGCTTGTGAAGCGAGCTCGTTACGCGTAACGCCATGTCAGCAACAACAAGAGTCAAGTATTCACGGCGGTAATCACAAACTTATATACTGATATACATTTATTGTGAGAAAACTTTGACCACAAGATCAATTTGGCTTTTCACTCCAACTTTAGAGAAAATATTTTTTAGGTGAAAGCGGATTGCATTGGTTGAGACATTTTTTTTCTCAGCAATCTCTTTTACCGATAGCCCTTCACATAAAAAATAAACAATTGAAGCCTCTTTTCTTGTTAACTCAAAACGTTCTTGAAGAATTTCTTCTTGGTTCAAGCTTGATTTGGAAATAACCTTGATAATAGCGGCAAGCTTAACGGACTGTTTTTGATAAGAATTAGCGAGTACAGCCTCACCTCCATTCAACGGCAAAAGCCGAATATCATATTGTTCTATTCGGGTTGCTCCATCCAGTTGAATACTATCCCCAAACCATGGCTCTCCATTCTCATTATCTTTCAACGCTTTTAAAATTGATTGCTCAAAACGTTTATTTTCCCTCGCATCAGCATGCTGTAAAAAATTTTCCTTTAAATATATGACGGTATCAACATTGATCATTTCCCTAGCAGCCTTATTAAAAAAGACTACTCGGCCATTATCGTTAAGTAAAAAAACAGCATCTTTATGATTTTGAGTATCTATTAGTTCGGGCGCAGTTAGGGGTTTATTTAAAAAATTATATGAAAGTTCAAGCGCGCGCTTCACATGCGGAGCAACTGCACTTAATAAATTCAATTGATTCGCAGAAAATTCATTTTCAGATTTACCTAAAGACAAAGAAATATAGGTCATGTTATTCAGTTTTTTTGAAAGAAGGACCGCACAGCTATTATAGATAACAGTCGGTTTAAGCATTAGATCATATACATCTTTCATTCTTGAAGGGTATTTATATGAGCTGACTTCACCATTAAGTTGTCGTTCAGTAGCTTTTTCATTCATTAAAGCCTTTAATTCGCGTTTTGCTAATTCCAAATATTTTTCTTGGTATTCATTTGAATAATCCAATTTATATCCGGTAATATCCAGCGGTTCATAATCTTGAGTTTTTGGATTCACCCCCATTATGACCAGCTTATCAGTACCCAGCAGACGCTCTAAATGCTCTAATGCAATTTTCCATGACCCCTGCTGCAAAGCGGCATCATAAAAAAAACCAATAACATCAGCAATTCTCTCATTAGTAACTGCAGTTTGAACTTGTGAAATTGTAGTTTGAGCTTGAGCCATCTCTCCCCCCACTCTCAAAGCCAAATAACTAACATTATTACCAACACAAATTTTTGGTTTGATCAATACCTTTACATAAAAACTTACAAATAAAATGAAAATTTATTAGTCCGGACGCGCAAAACCTAAATCTATTCCAGTTGAATCTACCCATTTGAGTAGTTTTTGTTTGTTTTTCACACTCGCAATTTTTTACAAATTTAAAATCATTGCGAAACTGAATCAAAGAGATTCCGTATGTTTCAAAAATTATAACTGATCTATACGGATTAATTTGATAAATATTTTATATAAAAAATAATTTTTAATGTGCTTTACTCAAATGGGTAGTGACAAGATTTGCGTTAACCATAATATCTTTTGGGTGCGTAAGAAAATTTGTATGTTTTGCAAATGCAAAATTGATAACTGATGTAACTAATTAGGGATCAGTAAAAAATAAGCACAAACGGTATGACGGGCTGTCTTGCAAAAAGGGGAAGAGCATGATCTTAGATCCATAACATTACTAAGCAAATCCACAAATCATGTGAATTATTACCAAGCATGAATTATTGAGGAAAGTAGAACTATAAATTTTTCCACCTCTCCACAATAAAAATCACGATAATATCTCCCAACTTCCTATTTGTTTAATTGTGGATTTTTCACTTACACATTGCTTTTTAAGCTTAACAGGCATTTTAAAAATGCCTGACCAGAAGAACTCGTCTTTGCAAGAATTAACCTGAAGATACCAGAAGGCAATACTGAAACTCGTTTGAATTTACATAAGCAAACTCTGTCGCGATATTTTCAGATAATTCTATGATCAAAAAATTAGAAAAATTACGTAACCATCTTAACAAAGGAAATTGACATGATGATGAATAACCCCCCGATGATAAATGGAGACATTCCAGATATTTCAATAGATGAAGAAGGAACATTAGCTACTCTCATCAGTGATATTCAAAGCTTTCTGACTGCATTTGGATTTACCCTTGATCCTGATTCTGATGATCCAAACTCTTCCCTAACGTTGAATGTTCTTATTCCCTCCCCTGTACCAGATGAATCACCTCTTTTAGATTTCACAGGCATGCTTACCGATATGCCCACGATGGCCGAGGATAGCTTCACACCTCCTGATGATTTCGCTGGTGTTTTAACAGCCACAGTGACCGTAATGGATGATGAAGGGGCTGCAGTTGCACAAGATTTCACAATCACAGTTAATAACATCAATGACGCGCCAGTTATTCCAGCTGATGCCCTAGAGGATGTAACCACAGATGAAGATACGGCTATCGTTGTAACCGGCACGGAGGTTTCTGACTTTATCGCATCGCTCGCAGAAAATGCATTGGATATCGACAACCCGAATGCAGATATTACTGCCACAATTACCGTTACTGACGCAGGTACTCCAATCGGTGACACAATCGTTGTTGATCTGGGGGCAGCCACACAAGATGGATTTACCTTTACCCCTCCTGCAGACTTCAATGGCACACTTACGGCAACCGTAGTATTGAATGACGGGGAACTAACGAGTGCCCCAGAAACGTTCGATATCAATGTTACAGCGGTTAATGATGCTCCTGAAGTACCGGATGATTTTGTTACAGCTTTGGAAGACCTGATTGACGGCCCGATTTTAGAAGATAGTGGTTCTGGTGCAGGTAACGTATTTACAATCCCAGCATCAGCTCTTATGCCTCTCCTTGATGGTCTGGATGAAAACTTTTTCGACGTTGACAATACCAATGACGAAATAACTGCGGAAATCACCATTACTGACCAAGACGGTAATGCCATTGATGGCACTGATGTTGCTCCAATTACTGTTGATCCAATGGCGCTCGCAGATATAGCCATCACTCTACCAGAAAATTTTGATGGCACCCTCACTGCAAGCATTGTTCTAAGTGATGGAGAGCTAGATAGTGAAGCTGCAAGCTTCGATGTTGATTTTACGCCCGTTAATGATGCGCCAGTTCTACCGGCTGGTGTATTCAATGATGTCACTATCAGTGGAGGTGAGACTGTTACAGTTTCAGTTGCAGATCAAGAAGCGCTTTTGGCTAGCGCATCACCAATTGATGTTGAAACCGCTGATGAAGACCTAACGGTTACTTTTACGATCACAGATGCTGATGATGCGGAGGTTTTCAGCACAATGATTGACCTAGGCGATTTGGACGATATTAGCTTCACGCCTGAAAACGAAGTAGCAACCTTAACAGCCAGCTTAATAGTGGCTGATGAAGAGGGATTAGAAGCAGAGGCAACATTTGACATTACGGTCAATCCCCCCCCTGAAATCCCTGACCTGTTCAGCTTTTCCGATATCACAATCGATGAAGATGAAAGCACAGTTCTACCGACAATCAGTTTCGCAGGTATATTGGATGGACTACCCGATTTTGATCTTGAGGGGCCAAATTCCGGTTTAACATATTCTCTTGTCGTCACAACGACTGATGGCGAAGACGTAACAGATACTGTGTTTGATGGTGGTAATGTATTCTCATCTTTGGATATGGAAGACCTATCCTTCACGCCGCCACAAGACTTTGCTGGTGATTTGACTGTATCTGTCGTTGTTACAGACTCCCAAGGTGGAAGCGATAATACAGATTTCGTTATTACCGTTAACCCCTTTAATGACGCGCCAGTTATTCCAGCTGATGTTCTGGAAGATGTAACCACAGATGAAGATACACCTATCGTTGTATCCGGCACTGAGGTTTCTGATTTCATCGCATCCCTCGCGGAAAATGCATTGGATGTCGATAATCCGAATGCAGAAATCACTGCTACAATTACCGTTACAGATGAAGCAGATGAAGTGATCGGTGCCCCAATCGTTGTTGATCTGGGGGCAGCCATGCAAGATGGATTTACCTTTACTCCTCCTGCAGACTTCAATGGCACACTTACGGCAACTGTGGTATTAAGTGATGGTGAACTGATGAGTGATGAAGAATCATTCGATATCAATGTTACCGCCGTTAATGATGCTCCTGAAATACCTGCTGAATTTGTTACAGATCTGGAAGATCTAATTGGCCCTATTGAAGAAGATAGTGGTTCTGGTACAGCAGGTAACGAATTTACAATTCTGGCAGCAGATATCTCGGATCTCCTTGATGGTCTTGATGACAACTTTTTCGATGTTGACAATGACAATGACGAAATAACTGCGGAAATCACCATTACTGACCAAGACGGTAATGCCATTGATGACACTGATGTTGCTCCAATTACTGTTGATCCAATGGCGGTCGCAGATATTACCATCACTCTGCCAGAAAACTTTGATGGCACACTCACTGCAAGCATTGTTGTAAGTGATGGAGATCTGGATAGTGAAGCTGCAAGCTTCGATATTGATGTAACCCCTGTTAATGATACGCCAGTTCTACCAGGCACAGCGGTTGCAGACATTACTGTGGATGAAGATACGACTATCACAGTTGCAGCAGCTGAACTAAGCGCCCTTTTCGGGGATGGTTCTCTGGATATCGAAGATACGAATGCTGATCTTACAGCAGTCTTAACGGTTGTCTCCATCGAATCCGATACTGAGACTATGGTTTTCGAATCAAATATTGATCTGGAAAATCTGGAAGATATTTCTTTCTTACCACCACAAGATTTCTTTGGTAATCTGACTGCGAATATTACAGTTACAGACCTTGGTGGAGAATCAGTTTCAAGCTCATTTGAAATTACCGTAAACGGGCTAAACGATGATGCCACGCCTGAAGATGATCTCTTCGATGGCACCAATGAAGCTGACGATTTCAACGGTCTAGCAGGTAACGACACCATTAATGGACTTCTTGGAAACGACACACTCCTCGGGGATGCCGACGATGATGAAGTTTCAGGTGACGAAGGAAATGATGTCGTCGGGGGTGGTACCGGTAACGATACACTCAATGGCGATCAAGGCTTCGATGCACTGTTTGGCGGCTTGGGTGATGACGTACTAAACGGTGGAAGTCAGGCTGACAATCTTTTTGGGGGCCTCGGTGAGGATATCCTAAATGGTGGTGATGGTTTTGACCGACTATTTGGTGAATTTGGAGATGACCTACTGAATGGTGGTGATCAAGACGATGTATTATTCGGTAATGCGAACAATGACACACTAAATGGAAACCTCGGTGAAGATACCTTAAATGGTGGCACTGGTTTCGACTCCCTCTTTGGCAATGAAGGTAATGACGAACTAAACGGTAACGCTAATGCTGATAACTTGATTGGAGGTAGCGGAGACGATATCCTCAACGGCGGGCAAGGTTTTGACCGGCTGTTCGGTGACAATACAAACTTGTCTGGTGACCCCTCTTTAGGTGCTGCTGTCATTGGAAATGACTTGCTGAATGGCGGCTTGGACAATGATGTCCTTTTCGGCCAACAAGGTAATGATACTCTGAATGGTGACGAAGGCAATGACAGAATTATCGGTGGTTCCGGCTTTGATGTCATTAACGGTGGTACAGGTAACGATCAGCTCACCGGTAACTTCAACGCGGATACATTTGTCTTTGAGGACGACTTCGGTGAAGATGTAATTACAGATTTCGACCAAGCAAATTTATTCGAAAGAATCGATCTTTCAGCAGTAACCAATATTACTGACTTTGACGATCTTGTAGCTAATCATCTTTCTGAAATTGGTGGAAATGCCGTTATTACCGACGGTGAAAATACAATCGTACTTACCGGTGTAAGCCAAGATGATCTCGATATAGGCGATTTCGTATTCTGATATCAATTATCAGAATTATCAGGACATAAAAGAGCTGGGTTAACGCCCAGCTCTTTTTTAGTGGAAAGGATCATCGAATTTAGTGGAAAGGATCATCGAAGGAAATTTTTTTGTTTTGACTACGTGAGCTGTGAGCATTCCTGAGAATTTTCTGAGATAATAAAACCGGCCGATCTGGCTTTCGCTGTATGAAGGCTCCAGCTAGATCGGCCTTCCATCGAAGGCAATTTATAGTTAAATAAAAACCAGCTTCGCGGTCGGGATTTCGTCATTGAATTAATATCAAGCGCAACTTTTGACGAAACCTGTCGATCACCGAAGTCTATGCACCGTACAATCCCAGTTATTTGACGACGGCAGGAAAGGCTATCGACTCTTTTTTGCCGAGTTGCGTGCCTTTAGGCCGTTTTTTGGATAATTTTCCGAGATAAATAGGGAAACACGGCGTTCAAAATTATCATTTGATTTCAATGAATTAGTGGCGGACAGGAAGGGATTCGAACCCTCGAGACGGTTCAACCCGCCTACTCCCTTAGCAGGGGAGCGCCTTCGACCACTCGGCCACCTATCCACTCCCCAAAAACCATGAGTTTGAGCGCTTTGCAAGTCTTAAAATGACGCTTTTAGGGATAGATTTTCCAAAGGGGTATTTTTCCGGAGTGATGACGCGCTTTTGAGGTGTGATGCTCCCTTAACCGGCGCAGGGCCGGCTAAAAGGCATGTGGGCTGCCACTCTATTTCTCATTATAGATATGGGCACTCATGACGAGGCCAAAGCCCCCCATAATCGTCAACATCACCGTGCCCCCATAGGAAACTAACGGCAAGGGCACACCCACTACCGGCGCCATGCCCATCACCATACCTGTATTAATCAGGACATAGCTGGCAAAGGTCACGCAAACGCCGATAACGGTGAGCCGGGCAAAATGGTTCTTTGACTTCAACGCGACCCCGACCCCGGCAAGGATCACCGAAAGGTAGGTGAGCAATAAGGCGAGCGCCCCGATAAACCCGAACTCCTCGCCAAAGATCGTAAAAATAAAATCGGTATGCATTTCCGGGAGAAACTTCAACTGACTTTGTGTTCCCTCCATATAGCCTTTACCGCTCAGCCCCCCCGACCCGAGGGCAATTTTTGACTGGGTTAGGTGATAGCCCTGCCCCAGCGGATCGCGTTCGGGATTCATGAAAGTTAAAATTCGCTCCAGCTGATAGGGTTTTAAAATATCAAAACGATAAGCGCCGTAAGCACCAAAAATCGCTGTCAGAACCCCGAGAAAACCAATACGCCAGCTAAGCCCCGCAACAAAAACAATCGCGGCGCCGGTAGAGGCGAGCAAGATCGCGGTACCAAGATCGGGCTGTATGAATACCAGTCCAACCGGCGCGCCAATCATCAGTAGGGGCGGTATAAGATATAAAAGATGAGAGACCTGTTCAGCGCGAAGACCATGATAATATTTTGCAAGAGCCATCACGAGACCAATCTTCATGGCTTCGGAAGGTTGAAACTGAAAACTGCCAAATTCTAACCAGCGCTGGGCCCCTTGGTTTACTGAACCGATAAAAGGCACAGCGGCCAGAGCAAGCAAGGCAAAGAAATAAATCGGATATGCAAGCTTCATCCAGTGGCGGATATTGACCAGACCAATCCCGATTAACAAAACAAGCGCAACGCCATAGCGCGCCGCATGTTTAAAGGCCCACGGTGTCCAGCTTCCCCCCGCAACGGAAAACAATGTTGCCGTGCCCGCTCCCGCCAATATAGTGAGTGCAAGGATTAAAAACCAGTTTATATGTTGGATGCGCTCTCTCAGGCCACGATGGGAGCTTTGTAAAATCGGTGTTGCCATTTATAATTCCAGCTTTCCCGATTTAGAAACCAAACCAGCGACGCGTGGATCGAATGGCGTTTTTTGTGCGGGGTCTTTTTTCATGACCGCATCCATGATTTTTTTAGCCACCGGCGCGGCGGCGCGCGAGCCACTCTCACCGTGCTCGATAACAACGGCGGCGGCGTAACGCGGGTTTTCAAGCGGGGCAAAGGCAACAAATAACGCATGATCGCGAAGGCGCCATGGTAATTCAGAGTTTTTCAGTATACGCCCCGTTACCGGATCACGCTGGAGGCTGGCAACTTGGGAAGTTCCCGTTTTTCCAGCCATTAAAATATCTTTATTCTCAAGACGTGCGCGCCGGGCCGTCCCGCCGGCCTCATTGACCACCGCACTCATTCCCTCATGAACAATATTTAGAAAAGAGGGGTCAACATCAATATCGGGCGCCGTTGCAATCGGGATAATACGCTCCCCAACACCGCGCACCAATGTCGGGCGCACCGCTTTTCCAGATGCAATACGCGCAGTCATCACCGCCAATTGCAGCGGCGTTGAAGAAACATATCCCTGTCCAATAATAACCGATAGGGTCTCGCCGCCAAACCATTCCTGATTTTCAGGATTACCGGCAAAATAATCGCGTTTCCATTTACGATCTGGCACCACGCCTTTTCTCTGGCCGGGAATACCGATTTCAAAAACTTGCCCAAGCCCAAAACGCCGTGACACATCAGCGAGCACATCGACTTCCAGCTGTTTGGCAACTTCATAAAACCATACATCGCACGAATTCTTGATCGCGTTGCGCATATTCATCCAGCCATGGCCACTTCGTTTCCAGCATCGGCGGGTCTCGCCGCCAAAACGGATGGAGCCACGACAGCGCGCACCAAAATTAATGCTCAGTCCCGCTTCCTGCGCGGCGATTGCGCTAATCAGCTTATAGGTTGAGCCCGGTGGATAGACGCCGCTGAGCGGTTTATTGACCAATGGCTTTGTCGGATCAGAATTTAACTCGCGCCACAGATTTTGATCGATGCCGACATTGAATTTATTGGGATCGAAAGCGGGTGTTGACGCAAGCACCAGAATCTCACCGGTTTTAACATCGAGCACGACCGCCGATCCCGAATTATCCCCCAGCGCCTGCATCGCTGCCATTTGCAACTCGGCATCGATGGTGAGCGCCAAACGTTGGCCCTGCTCGGGTTCTTTCAAGCCGTCGTTGACTTCTTCAATCACGCGGCCATGGGCGTTTACCTTGACCAACATTTCGCCGGCATTACCGCGCAGCTCTGTATCATAGCGACGCTCTAACCCCTCGCGGCCAACCTTAAAACCCGGTTGGCGTAAGAGAGTGCGTTGTTCAGGTGCGGTTTGCTCTTTAAGATCGGAATCCGTGGGCGCACCAACGTAACCCACAACAAATGCGCCCCCATTACCGAGCGGATAATCTCTGGTTCTCCCCACTTCCGGCAAGATACCGGGAAGATAGGGAACCTCAAAATTAATCTTTGAAAAAACATCCCAATCAAGATTTTCGGCGATCTGCACCGGAGTAAAACTCCCGCGACGCCTGATCTGCCTGCGAATACGTAACCGCCGATCATCGGTTATTTCGATGATTTCGCCAAGCGCATCCAGGGTTTTTTCGAGATCCCGGGTTTGCTCCGGAATAAGAAGCACACGGAAATTTTTTCGATTTGTTGCGATTTTATTTCCGAAGCGATCCAGAATTTCACCGCGCAAGGGGGTTAGCACACGGCGGTTAAACTGGTTTTCTCTGGCAAGTTCAACATAGCGTTCATGTTCGGAAAGTTGCAACTGCGCCAAGCGCATCCCGACAGTTCCGAAAAGACCTGTGAGCGCTGCACTAAAAAGAAATGTCCGGCGCGTAAACGTTGATTGGCGCTCAGGGTCCTGACCATTTATATTCATCAACATACTATACTTCCACTCGAACGCGTTGCCTGATCTGACGGAACAACCGCCCAAACACAGGGTAGAAAAAAATCGTCGCTGCCAACTGAATACCAAGCGGCAACATCGGCAAAGTAAATCCGGCCATTAAACTCATCACCAACCAGACCAATAGAGCAGCCCCGCCTGCAGCAAGCATAAAACCTATCCATATAACTTGCGGCTCACGGCCCAAAAAATATGACCGCTGTGACAAAACAATAAATTTCATACTCAAATACACCGTGGACCAAAGGCCAAACGGTGTACCGGTAAGGGCATCTTGAAATAAGCCAATAAAGAAAACCGCAGAAGAAGGTAGGCGTTCGGGATCATGCAAGGTCCAGAA
This sequence comes from uncultured Caulobacterales bacterium, assembly GCA_964392325.1. GTDB lineage: Bacteria > Pseudomonadota > Alphaproteobacteria > Caulobacterales > Parvularculaceae > CALLPQ01. The sequence continues at coordinate 92,615 of CAYMPJ010000013.1, read as the reverse complement.
AAAAACAACCGCCAACGGAATAATCGGCATTGGCACATACCCACCGAACAAACGCACTGGCAATGCAAGTAAGAACACTCCAAGCAAGCCCGTGGCAAAAGGCGCGATACCTTTCACCATTCTAGAAACGATATCAGCTCTTTCGCTCATTTATCGCTCTGTGCTCCTGATCATGATTTACCGCGCTCCCTCATTGACTGGCGTTGCGCCAGTTTGAGGTGTTGGCGGGGTTGTCTGTCCATCCTCTTGCGAAGATGCATTCGCCCCTGCTTGATCTTCTTGCGGGGTTTGCACTGCTGCCTCTTCAGAAGAGGGTATTTCGACAGGCACAATTTCTGGAAAATCATAGTCCAACACACGCACTAAACGGGTTTTTGTGTAATCAACAAGCAAATCAATTGAAATTGCTTCCTGCGAGACGTCATACAATGTCCCGACGGGGATATTGCTGGGCATGACGCCCCCTGACCCTGATGTTAGAACCCGCGCGCCGCGCTCCAGCGTTTTAGTAAAAACCTGATTGGTAAAACGAATAACCGGGCGTTCACCGGTGCGCCCGACCAGAATGCCTTCAATATTAGCCCCTTCAACATAAACCGGAATGCGACTTTGAATATCGGTTAGCAATAATACCCGTGATGCATTGCCTCCCGCCTCAATGATGCGACCAATCAGACCCGCCTCATTCACAACAGCCATTCCTACACGGACTTTCTCGGACTGGCCTGCATTGACAATCATGGATTTAGCAAAAACATCATTTGAATCGCTAATTACATGGGCGTCAATCGGTATAATGTCGGGCGGTGTTTCATAGGTTTGCAATTTTTCAAAAACGGAAACCAGCTCGCGCAAGGCTAATGCTTCCTCCATCCATTGACGCAATTGCGCATTTTCCTGACGCAGAATGCGGTTTTCATCCACAACGTTAAAATAATCTCCAACGGAGCCAAAGACAGAATTCAAAAAATTTATTGGTGCGGCGAAAGTGGATAAAAAGGGTTGCGTGACATCAAGGACCCCTTCTCGCGCTTTGCGAAAGACGGAGGCCTCAGCCGAATAAAGGCTGGAGAGCAGAAGTATTGTTGAAACTAAAAGCATCATAAAAAGGCTGACGCGGGGCGTAACTTTACGCCCTAACCCTTCTCTACGATCTTCACCAAGAACTTCCATTATTAATAAACCAGGCTTTCCAAATTTATTGTTTCAATCATATATATAGCTGATCGCCGTGCGCAAATCGAACAGAACCAAGCACAATAAAGAAGATAAGCGCGTTTACGAAAATTCGCAAAGCAAAACCCTGCCAAGGATAGCGGTTTACAAACCCTTATCCGGTTTAAATAGCAGAGGAGAGCACGCCGCGCATTTCCTTGGTGTTCTCCAATGCGGCCCCGGTTCCCAGCGCGACACATGATAACGGATCATCGGCAACAGAGACCGGCAGACCTGTTTCATCGCGAAGCACCTGATCAAGATTGCGCAGCAAAGCCCCGCCCCCGGTGAGCATAATGCCCGTATCGACAATATCTGCGGCCAATTCTGGGGGGGTCGCCTCCAGAGCAACGCGAACCGCTTCAATGATTTGTGCAACCGGCTCGGCTAAAGCTTCCGCGACCTGACTCTCGCCAATGCGCACTTCTTTTGGCACGCCGTGCATCAAATCACGGCCTTTAATCTGTATTGTGGTCCCTGCGCCTTCATCCGGGACCAATGCAGAGCCAACTTCCTTTTTGATACGCTCAGCCGAGGCTTCGCCAATCAATAGATTATACATGCGTCGGATATAGCTCACGATCGCATCATCCATTTTGTCGCCGCCAACCCTTTCAGAGCGGGAATAGACAATGCCCCCAAGTGAAAGAACCGCAACCTCGGTGGTCCCACCGCCAATATCAACAACCATAGAACCGGTCGCTTCCGTCACCGGAAGACCGGCACCAATCGCAGCAGCCATCGGCTCTTCGATGAGCTCAACTTTCCGGGCCCCTGCAGAAAGCGCAGAATCCTGAATGGCCCGGCGCTCAACCGCTGTTGCTCCTGACGGCACGCACACAATAATGCGCGGGCTCGCAAAATAGCGCCCCCGGTGAACTTTCTTAATAAAATATTTAATCATCGCTTCAGCGACTTCAAAATCAGCAATAACCCCGTCACGCATGGGCCGGATCGCTTCGATTTCGCCCGGTGTTCGCCCTAGCATCTCTTTGGCTTCAGCGCCCACCGCCCGTACCAGCTTTTTGCCGCCGCGCGATTCAATCGCCACAACAGAGGGCTCATTTAGCGCAACCCCGCGACCTTTCACATAAACGAGCGTATTGGCTGTACCAAGATCAATAGCCATGTCAGCCGAAAGCATGCCGAAGAGAGTTGAAAGCATTTGGTAAAATCCCGATTCTGATGTGTATATATCCTATTACGGGACAAAATTAACCTTAATCCGTTCCTAAATCGTCAACAAAACCAATAATTGACTAAAAAATCTGCCTTTATTTTGCCCTCAAGCCGGTCATCCCCGCAAATATAGGAAAAGCTTACGCATAAGTAATAAAAACAAGATCCAGCCAGGAAGAATAAGCGCGATCAATAAGAGGTCAAATGGGGAGCTATTTTGAAAAAAGGCCAGCACACCCCCAACCCCGTCCCGCATAAACGGCTCTATGGGCGCAACACCGCCAATAATAGCAACCAGCGCAATTTTAGGGATGATGCCAATTCCGGTTCCCAGAGAATATTTCCAAAGGGGAATGCGCGCCGCGCCAGCAGCAGAATTGATCACCACAAAGGGGCCAGAGGGAACAACCCGAATCAATCCGCTTGCCAAAGCGCCATGACGGGACAAAAACCCCATTGTCGAAGCAAAGCGGTCATTTCTGATGCCGCCAATCCATCTTGCGCCAAAGCGTCTCCCGATCAAAAAGGTAATGATTGCGCTCGTCATTGTCGCAGCCCAGGAAAAGGCTGCCCCCTTGATCACTCCGAAGGTAATAATTGTTGCGGTGATCAATAAAATTTGCGGGAAACCGGTAAGCGCCAAAATCACGAAAATACCCGTGACCCCCACTATCGCGAAAGGCGACGCGGAGATGCGGGACAAAATACCGGCTAACGCGCCATCATCATTGATCGCCAACCATTTTTGACCGTAGAAAAAGGTGACGATTACAAACACAAGCATTAACAGTGAAATCAACACCGAGCTTGCAGCCCTGGCATCCATTGAACCTAATGATCGTATTACTTGGCGAAATGTTTCGACCATACATAACCTACTGCGCTTGACCCCGATAGAGTAGCCATTTTAAAGGCTGGGCGCAAAGTACCTTTGTAACAAGTCTGAATAAGAGGATAAACGATAGAAAACGGTAAGGCGGGGAATAAACGTCCGTTCTCCTTAAATCAACTTAAAGAGATAGAATGAAGGGAACAGAACGTGCGCATTTTGGTTATCGGTGGATATGGGCTAATCGGCTCGGCCATTATAAGGGCGCTACACTCCCATGGACACATGGTTGTGGGATTGGGTCGCTCGGCAATAAAGGGCCGCGCGTCAAACCCCAAGATCGACTGGATTGAAGCAGACCTCAGGACACGGACAACACCGAAAAGCTGGGATGAGATTACAAACAGTTTTGATGTCATTATCAACGCCTCCGGTGTTTTGCAAAACGGATTAGGGGATGATGTCAGCAAGATTCAGCAGACGGCCATTATTGCCCTGATAAAATCGGCTGATAACGGGGGGACAAAAAAGTTTATTCAAATTTCAGCCCCCGACGCGCGCGCTGATTCGGATACACAATTTTACAGAACAAAAGCCGCAGCCGATAACGCTCTTAAGGCAAGCGGGCTTGATTGGGTGATCTTTCGCCCCGGATTGGTTCTCTCCCCCTACGCCTATGGCGGCACCAGCTTGTTGCGCACCCTTTCGGGTTTCCCGATTATCCAACCCCTCACCCTTGCGGATACGCAAATCCAAACCGTTTATGTAGAAGATGTCGCCAATGCAGTCTGCCTTGCAATCGATAAGAATATTACTGGCGAAGATTTTGATCTGGTTTCACCCGAGCCGCATACGCTTCAGGACGTAATCTTGGGATTTCGACAATGGCTCGGCTTTAAAACACCGATCCAAATTGTGCGGCTGCCAGAGTTAGTGACAAAAATTACAAGTAAATTTGCAGATATGTCAGGTTGGCTTGGCTGGCGCTCACCGCTACGCAGCGCCGCCCTTCGCGTTTTAAAAGCCAATGTCACGGGTGACGCAAATTCATGGCAGGAACGATCGGGACAAAAATTATTATCCTTTGAAGAAAGCCTGTCGCAAATGCCCTCAACCATTCAAGAGCGTATTTATGCTAGAGCGATGCTGCTTTTCCCTGGGCTGGTCATTATGTTGGGCATTTTCTGGATCACATCGGGAATTATCGGGCTATGGCAATTTAAACAGGCACTGGGGGTTTTTAATCCCGATGTGCCCCGTACCTTTCAACTGATGAGTGTCATTGGCGGTTCATTTACCGATATCCTCGTTGGAGCGGCAATCGCGGTGCGCCCATTCACGAGACTCGCCTGCCTTGTTTCCATAGCAGTAGCGAGCGCCTATCTTATTGGCGGGGCAATGATGGCGCCCAATCTCTGGGTTGATCCGCTGGGGCCAATGATTAAAGTCTTCCCGGCGATAGCATTGGCGGCCATTGTCGCCGCATTGGCGCAAGAGCGATAAAGGGGCAATAATGGCTTGGATCGATTTTTTACGCTGGGCACATGTCATCGGCGCAACGGTTTTACTTGGGACCGGAGCTGGTATCGCATTTTTTATGGTCATGGCCCATCGCACCAAAGATGCGCATATTATTGCCCACACCGCTTCAATTGTCGTTATCGCCGATTGGCTTTTTACCGCATCGGCTGTTGTCGTCCAACCGATAACCGGTCTCTTACTGGCGCAACAAATTGGATGGCCCCTAACTCAAGGGTGGATCCTTGTCTCCATCGCACTCTATATTTTTACAGGACTATTCTGGCTCCCCGTTGTCTGGATTCAACACAAAATGCGCAACCTCGCGCGCACGGCAGCCCAAACAAGCAGCCCCCTGCCGCAGCAATATTATAAACTCTTTCGAATTTGGTTCGTATGCGGATTTCCTGCCTTTTTTGCTGTTCTTGCAATTATCTGGCTTATGATTGCCAGACCGGTTTTTTAATCGCCCGCATTCGGGGAAACCAGCAGCGCAATCAAGAACCAGCTAGTTTAAAATTTGCTCGATCCGGCCAAGTCCCTCTTCGGCGCTTTGTGCCCATTCCCAATTACCGGCCTGCCCGCGAAACCATGTCATTTGGCGTTTGGCAAATCGGCGGGTATTGCGTTTGGCCAATTCGATTGCTTCTTCCAAAGCCAACTCACCGCGAAGATGGGCCATGAGTTCTGCCGCGCCCAAAGATTTCATCACCGGCAGGCCCGAATCAAGCCCCAGAGCCAGTAAGCTCCGCGCTTCCTCCATAGCGCCCTCATCCATCATCTGATCGAAACGCATCTCGCAGCGCTGATATAAAATGTCTCTTGGCGGAGACAAAACCAGTTTCGCGGCAACGGGCCGGGTCAATAGGGGTTCGCGAGGGAGCGCTTGAAAAACCGAAAGGGATTTTCCCGATGAACGCAATACCGACCATGCCCGCATGAGACGTTGCCCATCGGCAGGGTTTAAATGCGCCATCGTCCCATCGATCTCGATCAGCTTATGATAAAATTCGCCGGGCCCGCAGCGATCCCACAAATTCTGGGTCTCCTCCATCACCGCCTTGTCGACTGGTGGTATCGGCGATAACCCCTCCTCTATCGCCCGAAAATAAAGCCCCGTGCCCCCCACAAGGATTGCCGTTTTGCCACGATCGATAATCTCCTCAATGATCGGCGCGGCCGCGCGGGCCCACCGTCCGGCAGAATATCGCTGCGCGCCATCAATAACCCCGTATAAATGATGGGGAATATCCTGCATTTCCCGCTCGGTAGGACGCGCGCTAATCACCCTTAAATCGCGATAGACTTGAATAGCGTCAGCGTTGACGATTTCTCCGTCAAACATTTTTGCAAGACTAATTGCCAGCCCGGACTTGCCGCTGGCGGTTGGGCCTGCAATAGAGATGATAAATGGCTTCACAAATTTCAAAATATCCCGATCAGATTTAAAGGCAAGCATGACGCTTATACTCTCACTTATCGCCCACCCGCAAACCCCCATAATTGATGATGCGGTTTTGGCACAAATGGAAGGGGTGACCAATGGCCTGCCCGTGACCATCCTCGCCCCCGGTATTGCCGCAGAGGTGGCCCTTAAAGATATGTCCCCGGCGCAGTGCGATGCCCTACACCAAAAGATCACTGCTCTTTTTGACGGCTTAGCCATCGATATCAATATGATAGAAGCGGCAGGCCGGGAGAAAAAATTGCTGATTGCCGATATGGATAGCACCATGATCGAGCAGGAATGCATTGATGAGCTTGCCCGCAAGGCCGGAATATATGATCAGATTTGCACCATTACGACGCGCGCGATGAACGGTGAACTCGATTTTGAAAGCGCTCTAACCGAGCGGGTTTCCATGCTGAAGGGGCTCAGCGAAACCATTATCGAAGAGACCTATCAAAACAATATCACCTTCACATCAGGCGCTTCAATCCTTATACAGACCATGAAAAAACGCGGTGCTTTTTGTGCGCTGGCATCTGGAGGGTTTACGCAATTTACGACCCGGGTCGCTAATGATCTGGGCTTTGACCACAATGAAGCCAATCATCTGAAAATTTCCGATGGCAAAATCACCGGTGAGGTCGGGCATCCCATTTTAGGACGCGAGGCCAAAGCCCATAGCCTCAAGCGGCTTAGCACCGAGCAAGGCATATCCCTAAATGAGACAATCGCGGTGGGTGATGGGGCTAATGATCTGGATATGCTGGGCAAGGCAGGGATCGGCGTTGCGCTCCACGCAAAGCCAGCCGTGGCCAAAGCCGCACAAACAAAAATAAATTTCGGTGACCTGACCGCACTGCTTTATTTACAAGGTATTTCGCAACAAGATCAAATTTTATCGTAATATTTTAAAGCCCATTAACCATAACATCTTTATACAGAATATTTACCATAAAATATTTTTCACCACCCCCCCTGATTACACCTTTCGTTTATTTAATCCGGATAATGTTGATCGTCGCTTAGATTTTTTCGAGCGGCATTAGTATGTGTAAATCCGGAGTATCGAATGCCGAAAGCTGCCCCCGCTGCTGCTGCATCAGAACGTGAAGCAGAAGACTCTCAAAACCCTGAGCAATCCCCTGCCAAACAAAAAAACAAACGCGTAAAAAACAGCTCAACGCCCCACAAAAAAAAGAAACCAGCTGCGCTCAACGCGAGCGCGCTAGCGGCAGCATTACAAAACTCGATTGCGAAATTAAAGCGCCCTTCTTCAGATCAACCAGATATCAGATCTCTATTTCCAGATGATCTGGATTTACGCTCCAATATTGAAGCCGTTGAAAATTCAATCATCTTGCCTGAAGATGCCCATGCAAAAATCCGGGATGCTCTTGGGCTTGATCAGAATGCCCCCTTACGCATCAGTTATATTCCAGGGCCCGGCGATCTTAGCGGCACCTTCGCGCTCTGGAAGCAAGGACAACACGAAACCGCCATTCCCAGTATTGCCTATTCGACGATGTTCTTTGAGCTTTGCAAACAAATTGATGCCAACGCACAAATCATTGAACGAGATGAAATTGGCGCAGACACAAAAAACGAAGACCGGTTTCGTTTCGATAAGCTGAAATATAAGCGCGGTTCTTCAAGGACTGCCTATTGGTCGCAACGGGTTAAATATGCCCGTGACTGCATCAAAGCCATAAAAGATTTTGACCCCCATATTGTCATTATCAGTAGTGACTATCCATTCTACGCCCTTAAACCATTAGTGAAGAAAAACCGCAAATTGCTGTTTACGGTTCACAATTCTCTTTGGCCCATGGGCATGGAGGAACTTCCCCTTCGCACACGGATAAAAAACCGCATGAAACAGGCCTGGTTAAAGCCTGTCGACAATGCAGTTTTCACCTCCCACGAATGTGCACGCCAAATCAATCAGATTACCGAACAGGATTTTCCCGAATATGTCGGTAAACCCCAACAGAAATCCATCATCACACAGCGTCACCGCGATCTATCGCGCCCCTTGGAAACGCTTGTTTATTTAGGCCGAATTGAAACCAATAAAGGCGTTTTTGAATTACTCGAAGCTTTTGAACAGTTGGCAGAACATTCCCCCGACCTAAAACTGATCTATGCAGGGGACGGTAGCGCCTTTGATACGCTTAGCGAGAAAGTTGCCCGCTCCAAGTACAAAAACCGTATTCAATTGCCTGGCCGACTTAATGCGCAGGAGGTTCATCACCTTTTGGGACAAAAGGCGGATGCTCTTATTTGCCCTACCACCACTGATTTTTGTGAGGGTTTGGCTTTTGTATGCTTTGAGGCCGCCGCACACGGTGTTCCAACAATTATGACATCTGTCGTCCCAGCAAGTGATTTACTAGGCGATGCATGTCTCGTTTGCGCGCCAGATAGCGCAAACGCAATAGCAGAGTCGGTTCAGGAGTTATTAGGTGACGGTGAAAAACTCAAAACAATGAGAAAACGCGCTTTAACAAAAAGTGCAATCACCTATGATCGTAGCGGCTCATGGGGCTCCCAGCTGTTCAAGGCAATATGCGAGCCATCCTACAAAAAATAGTTCGTATAGATATCAGAAATACATAAACAACATTCAGAAGACAGAACCGCCGACCACAGAACAAATAAAAAATGTTGGTTGATTTTGTTAGGCTAATGTTAGGCCGGCGAACTTGCACTGCGCGAGCGTAGACAAGCTCGCCAAACCTTAACTCTGCCGAAGCAGATACCCTTCATGCAAGACAGAGCAATTGGGAGGGAGAGAGTACCCTGTCTTGCGTACCGCCTATGCATATCGGCAAGGCAGTTTTTACTTTTACTTGCTTGTTTTGAACAAGCCAAATGACGCGATACGCACGCCATCAAAGGCGGCGAGACAGATATATGCGTGGGGGAGAGATACGCAATCCATCTCGCCTGCCACCAGTTGCCCGGTGACTATGACTATATGAGGCTTAAATGCAGAAACGGGGCGGCTAAAATGTGACCTAAATAAGATTAGCTCTCACATTATATTTTCAACTGGTAATATATGTGATCATCACGTGCTGTAAAAACAGGTAAATTTAAGCTGTCGGCCCCAATTTGCTCGAATTTTGCTGACAAGTCGTAAAGATAAATAATTTTTACTTTTAATTTCAATAGGTTAAACGACAACACCATATACCTCCCAAACCAACACAAAACCATTACAAATCCTTACGGGGAGGATGTGAAATTATAAAAAACCCACGAGAATCTGGAAAATATGTAAATTTAATCTGTTGAAAATGACCGGATGAGCCTTTTGCTCCCCTTATCTACAGCAAAGTCTCTCTTGCCTGATTGATTTTAGAGGCCAAATAATCCGTACCGCCTTTATCGGGGTGGAGTTGGGAAATTAGCTTTTTATGAGCGCTTTTGATCTCCTCGCTCGTTGCATTTGCATTTAACCCTAAAATATTTAACGCCTCGTCTTTTGACATTTTTGGGGTTGTGGGCATTTGATTCTCACCGCGTGAAAAACCATCCTTCATGTCATTAATGGCACGCTGCTTCCAAAACTCAACCGCACTAATAGACCCCGCCGCAAGCAACACCATAAAAGCTAGAGGCCAGAGATTAGCGGCAAATAGCGTAGCGCAGAGCGCAAACATGATAATGAGCTTGAGCAGGTTTTCGCGGCTAATCGGATGACGAGAATCATTAAGGGACTCATCCGTCCCCGTCTCATCTCCGCCTTGACGCGTTTCCACAGCCACCCGGTATAAGAGATAAACAGCCCCACCAAGAGCAATCAAAAAAGATAAAACGCCTAACGCCATTTTTCAAATACTGGGGTTATAGAGTGAACTGTGTTACTGCGTGAATTCATTAAGTCAGGGCGTAAACCCTGAAAAGCCTACCACAAGCCGCTGCAAGTGCCCAGTCAAATGAAAACGCACCCAAAGTCGCGGCGGGGTATTTTAATTGCGCTCAAGGGGACGCGGTGCCAGCGCCTTTGCTCTTTCCGTCACTTGATAGCCGCGGCGCGAGCGCAGACCCAAAAAGCCCAGCGAACGGCGCAGCGTATTCACGCAGGCAAACATGCCAAAACGCAGCCACAACAGTACACTGACAAGGGGTAGAAAAAGAGGCGGGTAGACACCGGTAAAATGCTGCGCGAAATAACGCTGCATACCCTTGGTTTTATAATATTCAATTGATGTTTTGCTGGTTCGGCTGGACCCTTTAAAATGCATAACTTCTACATTTGGATTGTAAAAAACCCGTCCCCCCGCTTTGGCAAAGCGAAGACAAAAATCAATATCTTCCACATGGAGAAAAAAGTGTTCATCCATTCCATCAATCTTGAAATAATCCTGTTTGGGAATTAGGAAACATGCTCCGGATGTTACCGGCACCATGCATACCTCACCGGGGCAAGGGTCATTATTCATATTGAAGCGGCGGAAATAGGGATGTTTGGGGGCAATACGGTAGAGTTTAGTCGCCTCAACCAAGGCCCGCCACGGTGTCAGCGTATGACGACGGGCACCGCTTTGCTCAATACCGTCACTTCCAACAAGCTTCACGCCCATCATCCATGGCTTATAATGCTCATCTTCCGGATCAGAATTTTCAATATTCTGACAACCCTCCAGAAAAGTGGCCATACTCCCCTGAGGCATGACCGCATCGGGATTTAAAAATAATAAATGAGAAAATTTTGCCTTGCGTGCGCCAAGATTACAGGCGGAGGAAAAACCGATATTTCCTTGGCCAGAAATAATATGCACATCAATAGGCCTATCCCGGCCATCATCACCGCCAATATCGGCTGCATTGAGAACCGCGTCATCCCAGTTGCCATTATCAACAATGATGATTTCGTCAATTTCCGGTTGATGTTTAAGAGAGGCAATAGCTCTGGCGAGCAAAGGGCCAGTATAATAGCTGACAACAATCGCGCTCACGCCCTTCGCACTGTCATTTTTAGAGTTCGTACTCACTTGATCAAACCCAAGCGGTTGCTCTTGAAGGTCAGAAAAACTATCAGAGACACAGATTTCACCGCCAATATTATCATCGGTACGCCCATAGCTATTGTCTTTAGAACTCATAATTCTCATTTCACGGGAGGCCAATATACTCACCCTCCGCCATTAACGCTCAATTCAGTTGGTCAAACCAATCAATCACTCATCCCACATCACTCTCACCAGACAGTCCCCCTAGCTGGATGCTTTAGCAGTGATATCCCATCATAATTGATGACCTATACCTCGAGAGATAACAGTCCAGCATACTTAATAATAGATGAAAAGTGATAATTTTTTTAGGGTTTAATCTCCTGGATTCCGATTAATTATCAAATGGTTAATGATCAATAGGTTTGGAGGGCTCAGCTTCACCGGGTAAAAGTGCCAGACCAAAACAGGCAAAGACAATCGCAGCAAGACGCCAAACCTGCCAAAAGCTCGCTTCAATCAGAAAAGAAACCAAACTCGCCGCTATAATCCCGGCAAGGGCCGTCATTAGGGGCCGGGAAAAACCCTTGGACAAGACCCATTTTCCCCCACCATATAATACCGCACTGACAATCACTGCGCCAACGGCCCCCAGTTCCAGCCAAATTTGTAGAAAAACATTGTGGGGATGGGTTGGAATAAGCTTCAAGACACCAGAGACACCCGGCACCTCAAAAAGCCCTGAATTGCGCGATAACCATCTGGTGTAATCAACCCCTTGTCCCAAAGGCATTGCATTGGGGATCTCTTGGCCAAGGCTTTCCCACATATATAAACGCTGCAGCCAGGAAGTCGGCACTTTATGGTTTGAAAATTCAGCCCCTGATAACTGGGCCAACATTTCGGGCGATAAATTGATTGCGACAAGTGGCATTATCCATAAACAAACACCCAGCAAAACAAACAGGCATGCAATAGTCGTGGAGGGCCAGCGCCAGGCAATAAGCCCGGCAAAACATCCCCCTATTAAGGCAAGCAAATTGGCAGTAACGCCAAGCCCATAAGCACTCACACCTGCAATAACAAAGATCACCAACAAAGGCCATTTTAGACCCGTTCTTAAATGTGTGATCATCATTGCTGGAAAAATCATCACCATCATGGCTGTGGTGCCCCGCGCCAGAGCAATAAAATCCTTATGGCGCTCAAGAGAGTCGTCTGTGGGCGGTACAATTGCTCGAATAAAGCCACCGGTTAAAGTTTCAAATCCAAGCACAACAAGTGCGATAATGATCGCAATCGCATAAATGTCCGCAAGCTGGCTTTTTATCGCCTTTGGCAAGCGCACACTGTGCCAGATAATAGTACCGCCAGCTAATGCAATAAAAAATAATCCACTGGTTAAAGCGAACCGGCCAGATATCGGCGTCCAAGCAAGGGTCATCATTGTCCAGAGGGTTAACAATAAAAGCGCACTATGGGTTAAACGGCCATACCCATGAAAGGCTTTTCCCTTCACGATCGGTTGCAAAAAATACTGCCGATAGTCGCGCCATGATGGCGAATGAAAAGCACAAATTATCATTGCGATATAAAGCGCCGGTGCGAAGGTTCGGTGAGAAAATATAGCTATAATTGGCAGAAGAAAAATCAGGACCAGAAATAATTTGCTGATAAAACGTTCTGATTCACTCATATCCCCATTGAGCCAACCTAGCGTCAACATTTTCATCAGTTGGGTTTTGAATTTGTCCTGCACAAAAATATACCGCGCCTTCACTGAACACTATAATTTCATTCACGCATATCCGGCGCCTTTGCTTCTTCCTGCAACATGGCAAAAGCATTCGCAAAACTCATGACTTCCTGTCCTTGCGAGCCGATCCTGCGGATCGATACATTACGCTCGTCGCGCTCGCGCGCACCAACCACCGCAATTACAGGTACTTTCTGGTGGGAATGTTCGCGCACCTTATAGTTAATTTTCTCGTTGCGAATATCGAGTTCCACGCGCAACCCAGCATCGCGCATTTCTTGAACGATTTCCCGCGCATAATCATCGACTTCAGAAGTTATTGTGGCAACAACCACTTGCACCGGCGCCATCCAGAGAGGCATTTTGCCCGCATAGTTTTCAATCAGTATACCAAGAAAACGCTCCATCGAGCCGAGAATAGCACGGTGCAACATAACCGGGCGCTGACGTGAGCCCGCCTCGTCAATATAGGCAGCATCAAGACGTTCTGGCAGGACAAAATCAAGTTGCAAGGTTCCACATTGCCACGAGCGGCCAATGGCATCTTTTAGATGAAATTCCAGCTTGGGCCCATAAAACGCCCCCTCGCCCGGCAATAGCTCATACTCGATGCCGGTTTTTTTCATCGCCTCTTCAAGGCTCGCCTCGGCCCGGTCCCACACATCGTCATCGCCAGCGCGCAATTCCGGCCGGGTGGCAAGCTTGATGGCCACATCATCAAAACCCAGATCTTTATATATCGAATGCAAAAGCTCACTGAAAACAACCGTTTCATCCGCAATTTGATCTTCCCGGCAAAATATATGGGCATCATCCTGTGTGAATTGGCGCACCCGCATAATGCCATGCAACGCCCCATGAGGTTCGTTGCGGTGACAACAACCAAATTCCGCCATCCGAATCGGGAGATCACGGTATGATTTCACACCCTGTTTGAATATTTGTACATGAGCGGGACAATTCATCGGCTTGATGGCCATCAAATCAGCATCGCTGGAGACAATTGGCGCATCATCATCGGTAGAGGGAATTTCGTCAGGAACGACAAACATATTCTCGCGGAATTTTGCCCAGTGGCCAGATTGCTCCCAGAATTTCGCATCCAGTAATTGCGGCGTTTTCACCTCCACGTAATCAGCGCCATCCAAACGCCTGCGGATATAATTCTCCAACGCCAGCCAAATCACATAGCCTTTGGGGTGCCAAAAAACGGAGCCCTGCGCTTCTTCTTGCAGGTGGAATAAATCCATCTCGCGGCCAAGTTTTCGATGATCACGTTTTTCAGCTTCTTCGAGACGGTGCAAATGGGCTTTCAAATCCTTTTCATGAAGCCAGGCCGTGCCGTAAATTCGTTGCAACATGGCATTCTTGCTGTCGCCGCGCCAATAAGCGCCAGCCAATTTCATGAGTTTAAAGGCTTTGCCGATATGTTTTGTCGACGGTAAGTGCGGGCCGCGACACAGATCATGCCAATCACCGTGATAATAAACCTTGATATCTTCACTTCCGGGAAGATCGCGAATGAGTTCAGCTTTATACGCCTCGCCCATGCCCTCAAAGTGGGCAATCGCCTCATCGCGCGGGACAATTTCCTTGCGGGTTGCAAGATCAGCATCCACCAATTGCGCCATTTTCTTTTCGATTTTTGCAAAATCATCACTGGAAAATGGCTCTTCGCGGGCAAAATCGTAATAAAAACCATCCTCAATCACTGGACCAATCGTGACTTGTGTACCGGGAAACAGCTCCTGAACGGCCTGCGCAAGAAGGTGGGCCGCATCATGGCGAACCAACTCCAAAGCATCATCCCCGTCGCGCGTGATGATTTCGACACTTGCATCGCGTTCAATAGGCACGAAGAGGTCTTCCAATACCCCATCAACCTTTACCGCAATTGCTTTTTTGGAAAGGGATTTCGAGATGCTTTCAGCAATAGCTGTTCCCGTGATCGGGCCATCAAAAGTTTTTATGCCGCCATCGGGTAGAGTGATCGCAACCATCGCGATGCCTTTCCATATTTATTGAAACACGAGCGACTAGGACTAGTGAACAAATTGAAGGATATATAAGTCTTTTCAAATCAACCAGCTTGCCCAAAACGTCAAGAGGGCGAGACGCCCTTACCCGGATCGCCTAGGGCTTATGAAGGTGAAAATGCCGGACTTTAGGCCTTTTTCTCCTGTTCCCCATTTCTCTCATTCCACGCCCAATCCCCGTAGCGCCAAAATTTCCATCCGGCTTTCTCAAGCTCGTCGGGCACTGGGTCTATACCGTGAGAGCCAAAAGGGTGGCAGCGGCTTACCCGGGAGAGCGTTAGCCATCCACCGCGCCACGGCCCATGTCGAACAAAGGCCTGCCCTGAATATAATGAGCAGGAAGGCGAATGACGGCAACGAACCCCAAGGGCATATAGTACTGGGGAAAAGAAAATTTTATAAAGCGCCAACACAATCAGGGCGGGAGCCAACACCAAATGCATTGAAAAAGAGGGCTTATTTTGGCTTGAATTATCATCCAATTTTCCGCCTAAAATATTTCCAAAAAACTTTAAAGAGTCAGTTTTTACTTTTTTAACCATAAACTTAGCGAATATTTGACGAAAAATCTGAAATTTTTTTTGTTAACCCTAATGGTGAATCTTAACCATGGCAGGCTCGCATTTGTGTGTAAACAGAAGTTTTTCGGTTAATGCGTCCACACCATATGCGTGTATTTAAACCAACCCCGTTCTCTATTTATGAGAACACGTTTGACTAAATTTTCCATTTTTGCTTAAACTTTTATTAATGTTTCCTTGTCGCGCACTCATATTTGCACAAAATGGGAAGCGCAAATTTAACTTAGTAGATTATTTTTTAGTGGAATTACATATTATGCGTAAACTTATATTGCCTCTTATTGCTTCTTTAACAGTGTGTGGCGCTGCTTCTGCGTCCGCTGTTGTACTTGATTTTGAAGGACTTCAAACTGGTGAGATCGTCAATAACCAGTTTAACCCATTTGTAACTGTTTCTGCCACTGGCGGTGCTGGACAAGCGATCATCTTTGACACCAACAATCCAACTGGCGGTGACTATGACTTGGTTGTTTCCAACACACTGTCTCCATCAGCGTCTGCCCCTGCTGGCGGCAATGTTCTCATTATCGCTGAGCGCTTGACCGATTCTAACAATGACGGGTTCGTTGATGTTCCTGATGATAATGGTCGCGGCGGTACAATTACTTTTGATTTCGCCCAAGCTGTAGATTTTCTCGGATTTAATGGCATCGACTTCACAGACGGCAGAGGCTTCCTTCAGGTTGACCTTTTCTCGGGTGCTGCAAACATCTTTTCATTTCTTATTGATGACAATGCAGGCTCAAACCCGAATATTTTAGCAGACGTAGGCGACAATATCGCATTCGGTCTTTTCGAAAATGTATTTGGTGCTGATGGTGTATCAGGCGTTACTTCCGCACAAATCACTCTTGGTGGTTCTGGCGCAATTGATGGCCTTGATTTCGCAGTATCAGAAGTTCCAGTTCCAGCCGCGCTTCCGCTAATGCTTAGCGCTCTTGGCTTTGGTGGTTTCGTATCACGTCGCCGCAAAGCTAAACTGGCTCGCGCTGTTTAATCAAACAGTACAATAAAACTTAAAAAAATGCCCCGGCTCATAAAGCCGGGGCATTTTTTATTGTCTCCATAAGAAGAACCGTAATAGCGCCTCTAAACTAGCTCTCTCAAAATGGCCCAAACCATAAGGGCGATTGCTAACAACCCCTATCGTTTAGGTTTTTAAGGGATCAACTTGTCAGGCGATTTGGAATATTGACAATCGATGCCAGTTTTTTGGCAAAACGTTTTAATTCCCGGCCTTCGAGTTTTTTATCACCATTACTATCGGCACCGCTAAATTCTGCCTGTGTCATCTCTAAAAATTCTGCAAGGCTCATTTTGCTATCCAGACCTGCCTGTTCGTAAAATTGCTTGCGTGATACCGCATCAATGCGTAAACGCTCCGCCCGGCTAAAGCCTTTAAAAGCGGTGCTGTTATTATTTGTAAATTCGCCTTTAGCCAATTTAACAACCGTGATTTGTCCGGCCGCCTCTATGGTCAAAAATCCATTTAGGCGCAGCAGTTCAGCCTTGACCAATTGCAAGGTCGCAAACTCGTCGCTACCCAATTGATTATCGCGATCAAAATCAGCGCGATTAAAAATAGTTGCCGCATGGGTTTTATAAGCACCAAAACTAAGAGAGCGCGCAATGACACGCTCTTCAACTTGGTTGCCAATAACCACTGCCGGATCTGCATTGGCTAAATTACTCTGACTAATCGGTAGTGTCAGCGCGCCTATCGCAATCAAAGCCCCGCTAATGGCCACACTCAATTTTCTCACCATGACTTGTCTCCCAATTGTCCTTATGCGTTTTGCGTTATACTGGGACAAATAGTAGGCTGATCACGCCGCACTCATCAGGGCGAGTTCAGGGTATTGCCGAGGCAAGCAAGGTAAATTTCAGGCAAAGGTGGCGCTTTGGGGGCATACGCATTTACATGCGACGAGTGCCTTGCCCATTTTGGCCCGTTCATTTTTTATTGTTCATTTTTTATATTGTTCATTTTTTATATTTTTGCCATCGCTGTTTGATCTGGGCCGAGGTAAGGCGCGACCCATCTGGTGACCAACCCGGTGGGCCAAACAGATAACCACCAACTTCACTCAATGATTTGGCGCTTTTCAAATCCCGAAAAAGGCCAATCCATTCATGAAAAGCAATTTTGAATGGATTATATGTACCCAGATTTTTGATTATCCCATAACGTGGCTTTTCCTCGTCGCGCTCGGGTATAAAAGTGCCAAACATCTTATCCCAAATAATCAGTGTACCGGCATAATTAGCATCCAGATAATCGGGATTGGTTGCATGATGGACCCGGTGATGGCTAGGCGTATTAAAAACCCATTCAATCGGGCCCATACGGTCAATGGCCTCCGTATGGATCCAGAATTGGTAGACAAGATTAATACCGCCGACGAAAATTAACATCTCCGGGGAAAACCCGATCAATGCGAGGGGCAAAGAAAAAATAAAAGAGAAGCTGAATTTACCCGTCCATGTTTGGCGCAAGGCTGTGGTCAAATTATAGTGCTGCGAGGTATGGTGCACACTATGGCTTGCCCAGAACCAACGTCGCTCATGGGCAATCCGGTGAAACCAGTAATAAGCCAAATCATCAAGTACAAAACAAAGCACAATAATCCATGCCGTGACCGGGATAGTTTCGATCAGACGGTACTGGTGAACCCATGAAAGCACCCCATAAGCCAGTGCGCCGCCACCAATCAGACCGGCAATGCGATTTCCAAACCCCATGGCAAGGCTGGCAAAAGCGTCTCTGGTCTCATAACGACCCGCACCGCGGCCTTTAACCTTGATGAGTATCATCTCAAAGATGATCATCAGCACAAAGACCGGGACCGCAAAGGCAACTATATCAGGAAAAGTCATTCGCCTAGCCTATCACATTGTTCTTTAAGTAACCGAACCAATTCTACAGCGCGTGCGCCCTCAAGGGAGGTCGGACCAAAGATCGGGTCATTCATCCTTATGCGCGCAAATCCCTCCCCCATATGCACGCTCTTTACCTCCTGCGGGCCAAAGCGCCGGTGGACTATATCGCTCATCCCTTCGCGCACAATCACCCAATCTTGTTGATTTTCCCCGTGCAAGAGCGCCGCCTTTTGCCCCTCATCAATGATCCGGGAAGCCGCCACGAAATCGGGTTCTTCCCGCATAAGATAGTCTGTAATTTGTTCTGGTGAAAGAATGAAACCCTCAGGCGGAAACAGCCAGCGCGCCAAAACCACGAGAAGGGAAATGCCGACTAAGGAGACCACCAGATCAAGAAGAATATTACCTGTCATAGGCTTTGTTCTAACCCCAAACATTGCCTGGAAAAACAATAATCAGCAGACCGGCCATGTATGGTTTAAGGCGGGGTACAAAAAATGCCCGAAGCATCTGCTCCGGGCATTTTTCAATAATCATCTCGACTGGAAAGAGAGTTCGAGCGTTACCAACGCTCTCGAATTGCTCTCTAGCCGACGATTTCAGCGTCAGTGAAGAAATAGGCTATTTCTTCTTTTGCTGTTTCAGGAGCATCAGAGCCGTGGACAGTATTCTCGCCAATAGATTCAGCAAATTCGGCCCTAACCGTACCGGCATCTGCCTCAGCGGGGTTGGTTGCCCCCATAATCTCGCGGTTACGGGCGATTGCATTTTCACCCTCTAATACTTGTACCACAACCGGGCCAGAGGTCATGAACTCTACCAGCTCGCCAAAGAAGGGACGCTCGCGGTGCACTGCGTAAAAGCCGCCTGCCTGTTCCTCAGTCATATGGATACGTTTTGAGGCAACAACCCGCAGGCCACCTTCTTCGAACTTGGCTATCACCTTGCCAGTAATATTGCGCCGGGTTGCGTCGGGTTTTAAAATTGAAAATGTACGTTCGAGTGCCATGGAAAAAAGCCTTACTTTAAAATAATGAAATTCACTGCTTTACTAAATCAACCCATATAAAATGGAAACATTTTTCATCGGCGAAATTTGAGGAATAATGTTTAGAAGATTGAACCAAATTATGGGAAATTCATGCTGGGTCTGATCGCGCTTTAGGGGGTCTCTTCTCGCGTTTCTTTTCAAAATTTATGAAACAACAAGATCGAAAGCCGAAAAACACGACCCTTGGTAGTGGGAGGCAGATTTGAACTGCCGACCTCCGGGTTATGAATCCGGCGCTCTCACCAACTGAGCTACCCCACCAAAAGGGCCCTTCGTATAGCTTCGCAATCTTCGAACTGCAAGGGGAATTTGCGTTAATCGATCACTGTTTCTGGCGGGATGATACGGGCAATAAAGCCGGACTTGGGGAATGGCGCTATCAGGATGCGGCGCAAACTCGACCACGCACTGCCTAATATTACGATGGCGCTGCCGAGGACGAAAAATGTGATCCCCAAAGCCATCACACCGCCCGTACTGCCGCCGCCCACAAGCTGGAGCACTGCGCCTACTGCCGATAAAATGCCAGATACCAAAAGAGCGCGCCGGTTAATCAATAAAGAGATCACGGCAAACACAGAGACGATAATCAGCGTTACAATTGCCGAGCCGGAATTGACCGCGCCCCCCACGCCCACCGTCATGGCCATAACAGAAAAGAAAATTACCGGCCCTGCCAAAAAATGTAACCAAAACCCGTTATCGGCAAATCGCGTCTGGCGCAGCGGGTCGCGCGCATCAAAGAACATACCGAGCAAAAACAAAAAGGCCCCGGATAAAAATGCAATGACCCAAAAATTACCAACGACCAGGTGCGGCTTGAACATAAAAAGAAACGATATAACCACCCCGGCAAAAGCCGCGCTGCCCACCCCCATCGCAAAGGGGAGTTTTGTGCGGATATAAAATGCCAGAACCGAGAAAGTCGCCACCGTAAAGAGGACCAAGGGCATAGTTTTAAATTGATTGGCCAAATTCAAAAGACTGCCGCCGCGAAACCCGTTTTCCTGAATTTTCTCGACCGCGCTCGATGCCTCTATGGATAGGTAAAAGCCGGCAGCGGCCAACACCATAAATGTCGTAAATGTTAAGAGCACGACAATCGCAGGCAGGAACATGCGCCGCTTACGGGCAACAATCTCACCCAGCCCCCACATGATAAGCGCGCATACCAGAAAAACCGATCCGGCAATAAAGACAAATCGCGCTCCCCCAACAAAATTACCGTCAGTATCAAAAAGCTCGGGAGGCCCCGCCAATGGGGTGATCGTGACCATTGCGATAAAGGCAAGGCCAATTGCAAACATCAATATTCCCATACTCAGGAAAATATCATTGAAGTTTCGCACAAAGCGGACATGCTCTTCGCCAACCGGCGTCGCAAATTCATCCTCTGGCGAGTGATCTGAAAAACTTTGCCCCAAACTGCTCATCATTCGTCCCCTGATTTCCAGTGATATTTTGCGGGCCCGTCATTAGGTAGGACCGCTTATCACCAAGGTTGAAAACGTGATCGCGAGACGCCATCACCAATCTTTTGCCAGTTTTGCGCTGGCTACGCATTACCTTGCACAGGCTAGCAAGAAAGGGGGGCTATTCAAATTTATTTCGACCAATTGAGGTGAATTTGGGAGGAATCACCGCTTTTTTGAGGCTTCTTCCTTCAATATCTGCGCTATGTACGCCTCGATATCAGCATCCCCTTCAATTTGCCCCTTCAGCATGGCGCGCACATGGTGGGGCATCTGATCAGGCGGTATTGCGCCCGCAGATTGGATTGTATCCTGAATCAGCGCCCGAATCGCGGCGTCCCGGTCCGGGGTCCATTGTGATGGTGGTGTCATGATCGTGGTCTCCTTATCGCAAATTATCGCACATTTTAAGCTGGAAAACCTCGCTTGGCATATCTCGCGCCATTCTAGGGGGGTGATACATATTAATTCAATAAAACCCCTTCTGGCGGGCCCGCATTGGCTCTAGGCCCCTTATCATAGCCCGAAACCGGCTCTCCATCAATTATCAGCCCATTCTCATCGGCTGATATCACCAATGTCGCCCCATCAAACACATGGCCCGCTAGGATCCGATCTGCCAGCGGATTTTGCAGATATTTCTGGATAACGCGCTTTAGGGGACGGGCCCCATAAACCGGATTATACCCCTCATCGCCGAGCCAGGCTTTGGCTTTTTCATCCATCTCCAGCGTGATTTTGCGCTCCTCGAGACGCGCTTGAAGGGCTGCCACCTGAATTTCGACAATCCCGTCCATCTGCTCGCGGCCCAGACGCTGGAATAATATCATCTCATCAAGTCGATTTAAAAACTCCGGCCTGAAATGTCCTTGCACGGCGGCCATAACCTGTGGGCGAACACCGTCAGATGTCTCACCGTCTTCTTGCGCCGCTAAATATTCAGCGCCCAGATTAGAGGTCATAATGATCAAGGTGTTTTTAAAATCAACGGTCCGCCCCTGACCATCGGTCAGGCGGCCATCATCGAGAACTTGCAACAAGACGTTAAAAACATCTGTATGCGCCTTTTCTACCTCGTCAAATAAAATCACCTGATAAGGGCGACGGCGCACTCGTTCTGTTAAAACTCCGCCTTCCTCATAGCCGACATAACCCGGAGGCGCACCAATCAATCGCGCCACGCTATGCTTTTCCATAAATTCCGACATATCAATACGGGCAATTGCTGTTTCATCATCGAACAAAAATTCGGCGAGCGCTTTGGTAAGTTCGGTTTTACCAACACCCGTAGGCCCCAGAAACAAAAACGAACCGATCGGGCGGTTCGGATCCTGCAATCCTGCACGCGCTCGGCGCACCGCAGAGGATACAGATGATATTGCCTCGCGCTGTCCGATCACCCGCTTGCCCAACTGATCTTCCATTGCCAGAAGTTTTTCGCGCTCCCCTTCCAACATTTTATCAACAGGAATACCAGTCCAGCGCGATATCACACTGGCGATATTTTGTGCATCCACCACCTCGTCAACCAGATTGTCGCGATCGGTCTCGCTCTCTTCCTGGTTTTCCCGCTCACTCAATGCGGTTTCAAGTTCGGGAATTTCACCATATTTCAACTCGGACGCCCGGCCCAGATCGCCGCGACGCTCCGCATCCAACAAAGATTGTCGCGCATGATCGAGCTGTTCTTTTATTTTTGTTGCATCAGCAAGACTGTCTTTTTCAGCGCGCCAGCGGGCCGTTAATTCATCTGATCGCTCTTCCAGATCAGCCAGTTCTTTTTCCAAAGACTTCAAGCGATCTTTCGATGCCTCATCTGTCTCCCGCAACAAGGCCTCACGCTCGATTTTCATTTGAATGATCCGGCGATCAAGCTCATCCAGCGCTTCAGGTTTTGAATCAACCGCCATCCGAAGACGTGACCCGGCCTCATCAATCAAATCTATGGCCTTATCGGGCAAAAACCGATCAGTGATATAGCGGTTCGACATTGTCGCGGCAGCAACAATGGCGCTATCAGAAATTCGCACCCCATGATGCAATTCATATTTTTCCTTTAGACCGCGTAAAATCGAAATAGTATCATCAACAGTTGGCTCGGCAATAAAAACCGGCTGAAAGCGCCGTGCAAGAGCGGCGTCTTTTTCAACATATTTTCGATATTCATCAAGCGTGGTTGCACCGATACAATGCAACTCCCCGCGCGCCAATGCGGGTTTTAGCAAATTCGATGCATCCAGCGCACCCTCGGTTTTCCCCGCACCAACGATAGTGTGCATTTCATCAATAAACAGAATAATTTCGCCTTCAGCAGCCGTAACCTCCTGCAACACCGCTTTTAAACGCTCTTCAAACTCGCCGCGATATTTCGCCCCTGCTATAAGCGCCCCCATATCGAGGGAGAGGAGTTTTTTATCGCGCAAGCTCTCCGGCACATCTCCATTAATGATGCGCAGTGCCATGCCTTCCGCTATTGCGGTTTTTCCAACGCCCGGCTCACCAATTAAAATCGGATTATTCTTTGTACGCCGCGATAAAACCTGCATAGCCCTGCGAATTTCTTCATCTCGTCCAATTACCGGGTCAAGTTTTCCAGCCCGTGCATCCTCGGTCAGGTCTTGGGAATATTTTGATAAAGCATCATAGGATTGCTCTGCGCCAGCATGGTCGGCATTACGTCCTTTACGCAAATCATTAATCGCCGCATTCAATTTTTGCGCGGTTAAACCGGCACTCTTTAAAATATTATGCGCTTTTGTGCCCGCGGCCAGTGTTAAAGCCAGTAATAATTGCTCCGCAGCAACAAATTGATCATTGGCTTTTTTTGCTAAATCACCAGCACTGACAAACACTTTGCCCAGCGGTCCACTTAAATAAATCTGCCCCGATCCCCCTTCTACGTTTGGCAAGGCGTTAATGGCCGTATTAACCTGTTCGCGCGCATTTTTGGGATCGGCACCTGCGGCCTGCATCAGATTTGCCGCCAAGCCTTCCTCATCATCGAGGAGAGCTTTTAACAGATGTTCCGGCGTAAATTGTTGGTGGCTTTCTCGCAGCGCGATTGTTTGTGCTGCCTGGATCATGCCTTTAGCACGATCAGTATAGTCTTCAAATTGCATTTTTGACCTCACTTTTGAGCATCATTATCGTCACGACTGCCCCGCTTGCGGCAGCAATCTTTTTATAGAGATAAGATCATAAAGTTTGGTTTCAAGACCAAGGCAAAACCCACCCATTAAAAAACTTCGCCTCGGAAAGACCTGCAAAACAAGGCATTCAGCTCTTTATCGCAGGTAAAAAACACCCTCATACATATCGCATGAGGGTGTTAATTTCGGCCTTTCAGGGGGGAAATGCCGAAGGGGGAAGCCCTATAGAGCGCTTACGAGCCCTTTAGCTTGGGGGGAAGCAGAGCCGGTCCCGATTTATGTCTCACGTTTTATCGCGATCCTGAATCACCCTTAACAATGTCTGTAATCGGTTTTGCAGGCTTTTCTTCTTGCTTGGCCAGATACCAGTTTTTTACCTCATCAACCGAGGCAAATGCATCATCACCGGCCATAACCTTGAATGACGATTTGGCCTTTGAAACCTGAAAATCAACATATTCTGTTTCCGACAATAAACCATCCGCATCAAGATCGGCGAGTAAAAATACATTTTCAATTTTTGAATCGATCCCGGGATTTAATCCTTCAATTGCTAAAGAAGCATTGGTTTTTTCTCCCGCTTTATGCAGCAGATCATTAGCAACCGCCTCTTTTGTTTCCACGCTATTGCTAATTTTTTTATCACCAGCACTCACCGCAACCATAGCCGCCGCACATATACTCGTTCCTACAATTAAAGTTGTTAGAATTTTTTTCATAACCATCTCCATAAACAGCACGAACCGTGCCTATAAATTTTTATGCACATTTCTTGTGCACGCTTGAATTTACACAGAGTTTGATTGAGACCGTGTGTTAACGATCCGTAAACGTCCTATAGATGAAGAAAATTTCATCTATTGTGCAATCTTCAATACGAAAAAATAACATTACAATTTAATCATAAAACCAGTGCGACTATCTATAAACCACCCAGACCTGTAAGAGCACCGCCATCAATAACGATTTGCTGACCATGCATCCACTGACCAGCCGCAGACGACAAAAATACAGCAGCTCCCGCAATATCATCTGGCTCCCCAAAGCGACGGGCGGGAAGTTTATTCGAAATTTCTTTTTCGATAGCCGGATCTTTCCAAAGCGCCTCGGCAAAATATGTTTTTACGATACCCGGGCAAATCGCATTCACCCGGATATTATGACGGGCATATTCGCTAGCAAGGTTACGCACCATCTGTAAATCTGCGGCCTTGGAAATATTATAAGCCCCAATAGAGCCGCTTCCCACAAAACCGCCGATGGAAGAAATCATAATAATCGCTCCATCCTTTTTGCTAACCATATCGGGCAACACCAAATGAGACAGCCAGTGCGCGGCTTTAATATTGCAATTGAGAATTTTATCAAATTGCTCGTCGGTTATATCCTTAGACGGACCATAATAAGGGTTTACGGCTGCGTTAATGACCAAAATATCAATCGAGCCTAGTTTCGCTCGTGCCTCTTCCACAAGATTTTCTAAATCCGCGCGATGGGAAATATTGCAGGCGATTGAATGGGCCATTTCAGCGCCCATTTCATCATTGATAGACTGACTGACCTGCTCGCACGCTTCAATTTTACGGCTTGAAACAATCGTTTTTGCACCGTGGCGTGTCAATTGCCGGGCAATGGCCTCGCCAATTCCGCGCGACGCACCGGTGACGATAGCGTTTTTTCCACCAAGATCAAAAAGCGTATTTTGAAGATCAGTCATTTCAATGCCTCTGGTTTCAATACAATTATTGCCGCTTAAACATGCGCGGAAAACAACAATACCATGCCATGAAAAATCAAGGGAATGAACAAAACTCTACAGTTTGTACTTTTACAATATCGGTACGGCTATACCCGGCCCGTTACAGTAATTTTTGGAAAACTGTCTCTGATCGCGCTTAAGAAACAGCTTCAGCGGGTTCAGCTTTTTTGCGCCGTGTGCGTTTCGCAGATGCTTTTTCCTCGTCAGAAGTATCCGGTTTTTCTGGTGCACTATCATTATCAATTGCATCTTTGGACGATGCATCGGCGGATTTTCCAGATTGGCGAGGACGCTTGGAGCGTCGTTGCTTGGGACGCCTCTCCTGATCACCATCTTCGGAAGAGCTAGCGTTTTCCTTGCTCTCTGATTTCGAATCATTTTCAGCGCCATCAGCCGAATCGACAGTTGCGCTTGTTTCCTCACCATTTTCAGAAGAAGCATTTTGTTGCGACGATCCATCATTGGCATTCGAATTTGATTGCTGATTTTGATTATTCGCGCCTTGGGGCTGCATTGATTTTATCATTCGAAAATAATGCTCAGCGTGCTGCAGATAACTTTCAGCTTTGACCCGGTCCCCCGAAGAAGAAGCATCGCGCGCCAAACTTTGGTACTTGTCGTAAATCTGATTCGCCGTCCCTCGAATCCGCACGTCAGGACCATTGGAGTCCAGTGCACGATTTACATTTACGCCTTGTCTTCGACGCTGATTACGCCCTCGTTTCATGAAAACATCCTATATTTTTCTGCAATTTCTTTTGTGTTAACGGGCCGTACATTATCCTCCGGCCTTTAAGTGTCGGTACAAGCACCTATTTTTTTGCTTGTTGAAATCCATTCTTCCGAATTTAAAAATTCGGCATGCTCGGCTAATCGATATTATTTTGACTGCTTTTACGCCCTTGCCATTATGCCACTATTGAGTTCACTCTCACCAATTGCGCTAACACAGTCGATCATTTCTGAACAATTTTGCAAAAATAGTTTTTATGAGAAAGTCTATGTTTTAGATAAATTCTTCACTATGAAATCTGTATGGAATTTGGTGTGATTTTATAGGTACTGCAACAGCGCAGTAATCTCTATGACGACAACAATAACCCCTAAATCTGGTTTTTCAACTGATTTTTTTGCCCGGAAAATCATTTCTACTTTTTAATGGCCAGATCAATCGATAAACATCGCTCCAGTCCCGCCAGATCTTTATGTTTATTTATGGCACAGTCTTTAAAAAGCTTTCGCGATAGCGCATCAAGAAACCCGGCCTGACCATCACCAATTTCCAGTAATATCAGACCTTTACTGGAAATCTTATCCAAACAATCACTTAAAATCATCTCGTAATCAGCCTGTCCCGATTCGGGACTAACCAGCGCCGAGCGCGGTTCAAAGTTCCTGATTTCCGGCTCCAGCTCCTTATAATCCTCTTCCGCAATATAGGGCGGATTGGCGATGATCAGATCAAAAGGACCAGAAATCGCATCCAGCCAATACCCCATTACAACCATCGCACGGGGCGATACGGCGTTGATTTGCAAATTTTCGAGCGCAATTTTTGCAGCCTCAAAACTCCGATCAACGCCGATTCCATTACTGTGACTATATTCTGCTAATAAGCTGCCCAGAAGACAGCCAGACCCCACCCCCAAATCAAGAATATTCATGACATCATTTTGCGCGGGTGGCCGCAACTTTAAAGCGGTTTCAATCAAAATTTCCGAATCCGGACGCGGGATTAAAACATCGGGCGTTACTTTAAAGCGTGACTTCCAGAAATCTCTATACCCAATGATATAAGCGATAGGTTCTCGCAAAATCCGGCGTGCGACCATATCCTCAAAAATCTGCACCCGCGCCGTTGGGATAAGGTCATCAGCTTGCGCAATCAAATCCCCTTCATCCTTGTCGAGGGCATGCATCAGCAAAATTCTGGCATCCAGTTTCGGTGTGGGAGAACAAACCGGCTCTTGCGCAAAAATATCGCACGCCGCGCGTAGCAAAATAGCCACGGTAGAATTATGCGCATCAAATTTGGGCATGATCAATTTTCATCTTGATACAGACTAAAATGAAATTATGTAGTTTCATTCATTGCGGCCAGACGATCGGCGCGGTCTTGCGTAACCAGAGCCTGTGTCACTTCATCCAACCCATCGCCGGCAATAATTTCAGCCAATTTATAAAGCGTTAGATTAATGCGATGATCACTGACCCGGCTTTGGGGATAATTATAGGTGCGAATGCGTTCTGAACGATCACCAGAACCAACCATCCCTTTTCGGGCCTCGGCCCGTTCCGCATCGGCGCGGGCCCGCTCTAATTCATAAAGACGCGCCCGAAGCACTTTCATCGCCTTGGCGCGGTTTTTATGCTGTGATTTTTCATCCTGCTGAATAACAATAGTGCCGGTTGGCAAATGGGTAATCCTGACCGCGCTATCGGTTGTATTCACAGACTGACCACCGGGGCCAGAGGCGCGAAACACATCAACCCGCAAATCGCTATCGGCAATATCAATATCAACCTCTTCGGGCTCGGGCAAAACCGCAACCGTTGCCGCAGAGGTATGAACGCGGCCTTGGGTCTCGGTTTCCGGAACGCGCTGCACCCGGTGCACACCCGCTTCATATTTCATAAATGCAAAGACGCCGGTTCCGAAAATATTGGCCTGAATTTCTTTATACCCGCCAATCTCCGCCTCCGACATGCTCAACACTTCAACTTTCCAGCCCTTTAGCTGTGAATAACGCTGATACATGCGAAATAAATCGCCCGCAAAAAGCGCAGCCTCATCGCCGCCCGTGCCCGCGCGCACCTCCAGAATAACCGAAGAATCATCGGCCTTATCTTTTGGCAGCAGCATAAATTGCAATGCCTCTTGCAGGGTCGGCTCTTGGGTCTTTAACTCTTCCATTTCTTCGGCGGCCATCTCCGCCATTTCCGCATCATCCCCGGCGGCAAGTTCGGCTAAATCAAAAATTTGCGCCCGCACATCAGATAGCTCTCGCGCCTTTTCCACAACCGGCTTTAGCTCGCCATGCTCTTTGGCGAGGCGAACAATCTCCCCACTATCGCTCACTTGCGACATGGTTTGCTCCAGCTTTTCAAGCCGTTCAATAAGAGCATCAATTTGTTGCTGTTCGATCATGATATTTTTCTATCTGTCCAAGCGGGCATACCCCCCGCAATTTCCCCCGAAAGTTTATTGATTATCACCTGATTGCGGGGTCCGCCTCAACCATTAATCTTAAACGGCTACCTTTGGGCCCCCGTGTTCAAGGTTTCCTTGGGTAAAATCAAGCAATTTCTCACGGTGGGGTCAAATAGTGGGGCCAAATAGTCGGGCCAAATATTCAAAATCATCTCCCCTCGGCAACCCTTGAGCCGCGCCGATCTATCCACCATTATAGGCATAAGAAAAACCCGAGAGACCATTCAGGAGACTTTATATGCATGCCCATAAACTCGTCGCAGGGAGTAAATTTCCGGCAATTCGCGTATCACAATTGGGGGGCGGTGAAATCGATCTTGCGACGCCTTTAAACGGCCATGACTGGCGTTTGGTTGTGGTCTATCGGGGACGCCATTGCCCCAAATGCACCCAATATCTGTCCGAACTGAATGATAAAATAAAAGAGCTCAATGCACTTGGCGTTGATGTTATGGCGGTCTCTGGCGACCCCGAGGAAAAGGCAAAAGAGCATATGCAGCTCGTCAACCCGGCCTATCCTGTCGGTTACGCACTGACCATAGCGCAAATGCAAGAGCTTGGTCTCTACATCTCCAATCCGCGTTCACCCCAAGAAACCGATCGCCCCTTCCCCGAGCCCGGCCTTTTTGTAATCAATGAAGAAGGGCGTGCACAGATTATTGATATCTCAAACGCCCCTTTCGCCCGCCCCGACCTGAATGCGATTGTAGCAGGCATCAATTTTATCCGCGATCCAGAAAAGAACTATCCTATCCGGGGCACTTATTCTTGAGGGTCGCTGGCTAGAAAATTCATTGATTAATATACTCAAGATTGCCAACCAAACAAAATCCAGCTTCAATATCTAAATCACTTCAAAACTTGTATGATCTATCAGTGAAGCAAAAGAAAATCCATCATATTCTATTGAGAAAGAACCCTCCGTATTATCAATAAAGTTTCCCGTGTTTAAATTCTCATCAATAACACTAAGGGACGTATCCGGATTATAATTAAACAACGCGAAGTTTTGACCATTAACAAAGACAGCCGCAATATCGACAAAAGATGAATTGGAAAATTCTGGAAATTCATCAGAACCAAATACGATATCAAATGATATACCATCGATATCCGAATTAGTGATTGTCAGATCAAATTCCAAGACAGCCGCATCATTCGTTGCACCAGAGCCCTCAAATGCTTCCATGGCAACCATGTCCAACAGTGAGTTTCCAGGTACACCATGTGCTACTGTAAAATTTCCTTCGGTATTAACCGGCCCCGGCAGTCCCCCAGTTGACAATAATATTCCTCCTTCAAAAGCAAATATTGGATCAACCTTAAACGATTCAATAAAAAACAGTGCATCATTAGAGCCTTGAAAATTGACATTTGACAACTCAAAACCTGACAGATCTGGGTTAGCCATTTGGACAGCATTGCTAATGAGTAAAGTAGATGCATCTTGAACATCAACCACACCATTATTATCAAAATCGTTTGACAAAGGATCGATCAACAGATCATCAATAATTTCTTGAATGTTTTGTGCAACAAGACCGGACTCTGACAAATTCAACATTTGCGCCTCCCTCTGATTAAATTTTTTATCCCCGCCCACCGCTAATCCCTTATAGTGCTTTTCGTTCTGCCCAATGAGGGACGTTGTCGACCGTTTTCAGCGGGGTAGAACCGGCACCGGGTAGCTTTTATTTCTATACGGAAAATAAAAGAGTCCGGACCAGTTGGCCGAGTAGCAACAAAGGGCTGAATTGCGGTTCAGACACTTGGGTGCTGGCTGGTAAAATGCCGGGTACGAGGTGTGCGTTGGTCCATCTCTATTACAAATTTTATTTCCGGAATGACCGCCTCGTGCCGCTCTCTCCCATTTAATGCCGCCCCTAACGGGGGCGGCAGCCCTCTTGCTTGCCTGAAATATCGCGGGACATAGACATGACACGCCGTAAAAAAAAACAGACTTAAAAAAACCAGCAAAAGCCACCCGAATGATTTTTCCGGTGCTCGCTTAAAATCTGTTCGGGCTTGGCTAGTGCTGGAGGAGAAATATATCACGCTTCAGGAAAAACGCCTGCACCTTCAAGCACTCAAAGAAAAAATCCGCAAACAGCGCGAGCGCGCAGAGCAGGCAAAAAAGCACAGGCGCGAATTTTCAGGTAAATTCCACACCCTGATTGAAACCATTGAAGAGGCAACGGAAACGAGCGAGGAGTAGCGAGCGCACTTTAGCGCGCATGTGGTGGAATATTTTTGATGCGCTCGATATGGTCTGCAAGATCGCCCCCATGTAAATTCATAGAGCGGCGCTTAGTCGATGCGGGTTGGTTTTTTATTGAGACGCCCTTGCGCCATTCCTTCACCGGGCGAATGGGGCGCTCAACAAACCCGCCGCCACAATTCGGGCAGACATTTTGTAGCTTGTTTTCGACGCACTCGGCGCAGAACGTACATTCATACGTACTAATACGCGCATTGAGCGCATTTGCGGGAAGATCACAGTCACAATATTCACAATTAGGGCGAAGTTCTAATGCCATTCACACCTCGGCAAATGCAGGATTATTCCGCAGCTACGGTCTGGGCTGCTTCTTCGGCTTGAATTTCCTCGGCGCGTTTTTCAACAAGACCGACCAAATGGTCAACCAGCTTGTCATTGTCGAGGCGATGATCGACATCGCCGCCAATATAGACCATGCCGTGTTCTTTTCCCGCGCCGCCGCCGGTAAAACCGATATCGGTCTCGCGTGCTTCGCCCGGGCCATTCACAACACATCCGATGACGGACAAACTCATGGGCGTGGTGATATGGGCCAAGCGCTCTTCGAGCTTTTCAACCGTTTCAATCACATTAAACCCTTGGCGCGCGCAAGACGGACAAGAAATAACATTCACCCCGCGATGGCGCAGACCAAGGCTTTTCAAAATATCAAAACCGGCTTTGATCTCTTCCACCGGATCAGCAGAAAGGGAAATCCGGATGGTGTCGCCAATCCCCGCCCAAAGCATATTGCCAAGGCCAATGGAGGATTTAATCGACCCGATACGAAGGCCGCCAGCCTCGGTTACGCCCAGATGCAGCGGACAATCAATCGCTTCCGCCAGCACATGATAGGCCGCGACCGTCAGGAAAACATCGGAGGCTTTGACCGAGATTTTAAATTCGTGAAAATCATTGTCCTGAAGAATTTTTGCATGATCAAGCGCGCTTTCCACCATCGCATCGGGGCAAGGCTCGCCATATTTTTCCAGAAGGTCTTTTTCCAGCGATCCGCCATTCACGCCGATGCGCATAGAACAATTATGATCTTTCGCGGCCTGAATAACCTCTTTAACGCGATCCTCGGAGCCGATATTGCCCGGATTAATCCGAAGACACGCAGCCCCCGCCTGCGCCGCTTCAATGCCGCGCTTATAATGGAAATGGATATCGGCAATCACCGGAATGGGCGAATTCGCGCAAATCTCTTTCATCGCCGCTGTGGATTCAACATCCGGGCACGAAACCCGCACCAGATCGGCGCCCGCCTCCGCAACTTCCTCAATCTGTTTCAAGGTCGCCTTGGCATCCGAGGTCAGCGTATTGGTCATGGTCTGCACAGCAATCGGCGCATCGCCGCCAATCGGCACATTCCCCACCATAATCTGACGGGATTTCCTGCGATCAATATCGCGCCATGGACGAATAGACATAAACAAAATTCCTTTAGCGACATCTATCGCTTGATGATTGATTTCACTTTCGGGTCTATGTTTATCCTATCTGGTTTTATTGGCAAGAGACCATGGTATCTGAAACCAGATAGGCGGAAATCTTCACAAAACAGTCATGTCCGGCCTGCCCTGCTGCGTTTCCCGCGATACGTGGAATTTCTGGACTCAGGCGGGTTTTTTAAAGGAGAGCGTTACAACCTGATCATAAGAGGGCTGGGCAATATTATCCACCTTACGCGGCGAAAACCGCCAGCGCTTCACCACATTGGCTGCCGCACGTTCAAAACACCCATTCGTGGAGGATAAAACATGCAACCCGGAGACCCGACCCTGTCTGGTCACATTAAAACTCATCTCCACGCTCTCGACATCCTTGGCCCGCGCCTCGCAAAACCGCGGATAAACCGGCTCGATTTTCTCGATGATGCGCGCAAGCACCTCATTTTCCCCAATCGGCGCGACCTCGGTAAGCGGATCCAAAATCGCTGGCGCTTGCTGCGATATGGGCGGCGGCGGAAAGCCGGCAGGGGTTTCAAGGGTAATTTCCGGGTCGCGCGGGCTCATAATCTGCCACGCGCTCCACAACATAAACGCCAGAATAGCCAGCACAGCAAAAAGCGACATTTGGGATTTCTCGGAATCAGCCAGCGATTCGGCTTGCTCGAACTGGCTGGCGTCGATCTCTTGGGGCGCGGTCAGGCCGACATCTTCCTTGAACCTTGTGACGATGGGTTGCGGGTCCAAATCAAGAAATTCCGCATAGGTTTTCACAAAACCACTCACATACGCCCGCGGCGGTAAAAGGGATAAATCCCCGGTTTCAATGCCTTGGATATGCTGGGCGCTAATATGGGTTTTTGCGCTGACATCTTCTATAGAAAACTCAAGCTTTTCACGTACCGAATGCAAATACGCACCGGCAGTATCAAACCCCGTATTAACAGAAAAATCCTGCCGCTTTGCACGCGCAGTTTCAATATCAAGGACATTCGCAGACTTTGCCATTGATTCACTCATTCACTATCCGTCCCGGTTTGGTCCAAAGAGGCTATCATAGAGTTACAAAGCCTTCATTTTGAGTACCCTCAAAACAAGGTTACTGTGATTTTGCAACAATTGCGAGGATTTCCGGTTCGATCACCCAAGCAATATTACCCCATATAAACGACGGATGGTTGTTCTTTCCTTAATTTACACGCAAAGCATGAAAAATTATCCCTTATCAAAGAAGAGTTTTTGGCCACACAACCATGAAGTTTTTTGCATCGCAACAATCCAGCAAACGCCTTAAAATAAAGACAAAATGGCATTTTTTTTGCACTTATTTATGCCTATAATTTTTAACGTGAAGAAAGATAATAGCAAAGGTCGTCAGCCAGATTTTCTCAAGGGGGATTTCACTTTGGGGCATGGATAAGTGATAGGGCGCAGACAGTGTTAAGCTATAAATTGGGCAATGGGTAAGAAACGCAAAAAAACTACAAAAGGAAATACCAAAGCGGCGGCTGTTGCGTCCAGCCGCGCGGCCTCGTCTGTGCAATTAGCCTCTCAAGACAAAGACCAGGAAATCACTAACCCCAAAATATCTCCTGCAAACCAGAACCTGCCAGCGTCTCCTCCGCTTGATCCTGAAACCCTTTTTTCTCAATTTCCCAGTGTTGGGGCCTGCTTGGCATCCCTGCGGAAAGAAGCCGGTATGAGCCTTGAAGAAGCGGGCGAGCTCACAAAGGTTAAACTCGAGTTTCTGGACGCTATAGAAAATTCTGACTATTCTGCGCTCCCTGCCCTTCCCTATGCGGTAGGGTTTGTAAAAATTTATGCAGATGCCCTGAAACAGGATGCGCCCGCATTTGCAGCCAAATTTCGCGAAGAAATGCTTGCTCCCGGCGCAGCGCTCAGTCAGCAGAAAATTGCCGTTCACCCCTCTCTGGGGAGCAAAGCCATCCCCTCGATACAGACAAGCCCGGAACCAAAAAGTGATGGCCCGTCTGCGCTAGCGATTGGCGCTATCATCGCGATTTTATTATGTGCTGTTTTAATCTTTATGGCGATGATCAGAACCCCGGATCAAATAAAGCAGGACCAGAGCGCAGATGTTGCTATCCTTGATGCCGAACAATCCCAGCCCGTCGAAAAGATCAACGCTCCCGAAGAGGCAATCTCGCCGCCGAATTCACCAGAACAATCGGTAAGTATTTCGGAGGAAAATACAAATTCAGAGCAAGTCGCACCGCCTGAAAACGCTATCCCCGAGAAGACCATTCCCGAAAACGCTATTGTTGAATCTGGGCAGATTAATCAACCAACAAATACCGGCACCATTGCAACCGAGCTCCCCTCACCGGAAACAGAGCCAGCACCCAGCCAGCTAAACGTTGAAGAGGTAGCAACAGATAGTGGCAAAAAAAATAATCAAGTAGCCAATGAACGCCCCAGTGAGAGCAACGCAGTTGAAACTCAAAATAGTCTGCCAGTTGAAAAGACTGAAAAAATAGAAACAGCGGAAAAAACAAAAAAGGATGGCATCATAGTTATACGCGGCCCGAACCAGAAAACAGATCCGTTATCCATTTCAGCTAATCAAAATAAACTCGGCACTAATAATGGAGAGACTACTTCACCAACAGATAATGCATCCTTGGAAAATATTGCTGCGAATGCAAAAACAATTCCGGATACGCAAATCGTGAATGAGACAACGACCTCCGATGAGATCGAGAGCCCCATCATTGTAGAAGCAAATCTCTCCACGCCGCCAAGCGTCCAATATCCAAACCGCTGTATTACACGCGCAGAAAAAACCGAAAAAATTAGTGTTATTTTTGATTTGACCCGGGAGGGCAAACCCACCAATACAAAAATTGTCACATCCACCAATTCGTGTTTTAACCGATCCGCATTACGCAGTATGCAGACGGCCCGGTATAATCCGCGCCTCGTCAATGGAAGTCCGGTAGAATCTGAAGGCATTACCCTGACGATTAGTTTTAATGCGAAGTAGAGATTAGCTCTAAAACCCCGTAACCCCTTGACGCTCTAAATAGCTTCGAAGATCAAGGCGCAGTGTATCTTTCGCGCTCTTTGCCTGTTCGTCAAACCACTCATTAAGCTGTTCTGCGTTCAGCATACGAACTAATCGGCGCATTGGTCCAACGCTTGTCGCCGCGACGGAAAGATGGGTAAGCCCCAATCCAATCAAAGCGATCGCCACAAGGGGATCCGATATTTGTTCACCACAATACCCGACGGGCACGTCAAACTTTTTTGCCTTATAAAGAATGGACTTTATAAAATCCAGAAATCCTGGATTTAACGGATCATACCGCCGGGATACCGAAGGGGTTTCTCGGTCAGCCGCAAAATAAAATTGCGCCAAATCATTCCCGCCAATAGAGAGGAAATCAACCTTCGCAGCAATATGCTCAAGATTCCAAGCAGCCGCAGGCGTTTCTATCATAGCCCCGATATTAATCGCTTTGGGAAGCGGCTTGTTGCGCTTTTTATGCCAATGAATTTCCATATCCAACATATTTCTTGCCTCATCAATCTCTGAAGCAAGAGTAATCATCGGCAACAAAACATTTAGGTACCCACCGCTCGTTGCCGAAATCAGCGCACGCAATTGTGGTCGCAATAAACCCGGCCTATCAACGGCCATCCGGATGCCTCGCCATCCCATTGCCGGATTAGGCTCTTTGGGGCGCTTCATATAATCAGCACTTTTATCGCCCCCAAGATCAGCGGTACGGAATATGATCGGCTTGCCCTTGGCATAATCCATCACTTCCCGATACAAATCGACTTGTTGTTCCACACTTGGTAATTGCGATCCGATCAAAAACTGGAGCTCAGTGCGAAATAATCCAATGCCCATTGCTCCGGTGGACTCAAGGTGGGGCATATCAAGCGCCAAGCCAGCATTCATCATGATTTCTATTTGTCGGCCATCTCTTGTCACACATGGCAAGTGACGCTCGCGCGCAAATTGTGCTTGTTGAACAGATTGCAGTTCACTTTTATTCAGATAGCTATGCACAACATCCGTACTCGGACGAATATGCAAATCCCCTTCATTGCCATCTATGATAATCTGATCGCCTTCTTCGACCCGGTCGAAAGCACCCTCAAACCCGCCAAGCATCGGAATTTCCATTGCCCGCGCTACAATGGCAACATGTGATGTATCCGAGGCTTCTGATAATACAATACCAAGCAGGCGATCACGGTTATATTCAAGTAGCTCTGCCGGGCCCATGGCTTCGGCAAACAAGATCGCTTTTTCCGGCAAGGGGCGGACGGCATCGGGAGATTCACCGTTTAACAAACGCAGTAATCTGTTTGCAAGATCATCCAGATCATGCATACGCTCGCGAATATATTGATCAGCCGATTGCTGCATCCGGTTTCGATTTTCAGTTTTGACCTGAACAACCGCAGCTTCCGCACTTAATCCGGAAAAGACCGCTGCACGCAGACGATCCTTCCATCCTCTATCATAGGCAAATAACCGGTAAGTCTCGAGCACCTCGCGCGAAACGCCTTTTATATCCTTACTTGCCAACATCGCATCAACAGAACCACGCAATGCCTCAAGGCCCTCTTCAAGACGCTTGGCTTCTTCTGCTGAATTATCCGCAAAAACACGGTGTTTCGGGATAGGGGCCTCATGCAAAGCCGCCACACCGATTGCAATTCCCGGCACAATTGCACGCCCTTTAAGATGGTAAGGGCGATGGAGAACCTTATCAACTTCTTGTGTCTCCGCCCTGTCAAGCAGTTCACCAGACGCTGCAATTTCTGCGAGCAATGTCGCAACCGCTTGAGCAGCACCTACCTCTTCATCACCATAGTCTCTTGCAGATCGGTTTTGTAAAACCAGAACACCAATCACCAAACCTGAACGGATTAGCGGGACCCCCATAAAGGAGTTCAACGTATCCTCACCGGTTTCTGGCCGATAAGAAAAGGCTGCGTGATTGGGAGCATCAGATGTAATGACCGGACGTTGCCCGCTCGCAACCAAACCAACCAGACCCTCGCCCCAAGTCATCCGCGTGGTGTGAACGGCTTCCCGCTTCAAACCAGCAGTTGAGAAAAGCTCCAACTGGTCATCAGTACGGCGCAAATAAATTGAACACACATCAGCAACCACATGGGTCGCAATAATGCTGGTCAAGTGATCCAGACGTTCTTGTGCGCTCGCATCTAGCGCAACGACATCATGCATCTGTTTTAACAGAACAGTAATGCCGCGTTCGCCATGGCCTCCATAGGCAGGTCTGGTTTTTTCAATATTCATAAAAAATTATTCCGCCGCAGCATCCAACCCATAAGCATGATGCAACGCCCTTACTGCGAGCTCTGTATATTCAGAATCAATCAGTACGCTTATCTTAATTTCAGATGTTGAAATATTGTGAATATTTATGCCGCGTTCAGCGAGGGTTTGAAACATTACGGATGCAACACCAGCATGACTTTTCATACCAACGCCAATAACCGATACCTTTGCCACAGAATTATCGGTTGTCAGTTCCTTAAACCCGATTTCATCTTTGGCTTTTTCAAGAATATCAGCAGCTCGTTCTATATCAGAGACATTCATCGTAAAAGAAATGTTGGCAGCATCTTTCGTGCGCGCTGGGCTTTGAATGATCATATCCACATTTACGTTCGCTTCCGCCAAGAGGATAAAGATACGCGCGGCGTGGCCTGGCTGATTAGGCACAGCAATCAGGCTGATTTTTGCTTCATCTTTTGACGGGGTCACACCGCTAACAATCTGCTGTTCCATTAATTCATCCTCATCACAAATAACTGTTCCCGTTGTGCCCTTTAATTGAGCAGCAATTGCCATATCCGGATCCTCAAAACTTGATAAAACGCGCAATTTTACCTTATACGCCATTGCCAGTTCCACAGATCGGGTCTGAAGCACCTTTGCCCCAACCGATGCCATTTCCAGCATTTCCTCATAAGAAATCTTCGGGATTCGCTGCGCTTTTTTAGTGATGCGCGGATCTGTTGTATAAACCCCGTCCACGTCAGTATAGATGTCGCAGCGCTCCGCGCCAATAGCGGCGGCAAGAGCCACAGCAGTTGTATCGGAGCCCCCTCGCCCCAACGTAGCTATGCGGTTATCTTCCGCAATCCCCTGAAAACCCGCGACTACCGCGACCTCGCCGCCATCAATTGCCGGTCCAAGATTTGTGTCCGGAATTGCGGTAATGCGAGCCTTGGCATGGGCCATATCGGTCTGGAGTGGAATCTGCCAACCCTGCCATGAACGGGCTTTATAACCATTTTGCTGCAATACTAACGCCAATAGGCCCGATGTGACCTGTTCTCCGGTCGCCACAATCGCATCATACTCGCAATGCTGGGCATCCAACGAAATCTTCGATGGACCGGCCTGCTCGCACAAATCAACGAGGTGGTTGGTTTGACCAGACATGGCCGAAACCACCACAGCAACACTATTACCGGAATCAACCTCGCGCTGGACAAATTGCGCAACCTTGCGGATGCGCTCCATATCAGCAACGGATGTCCCGCCAAATTTCATTACCACACGAGTCATAGCGCAGCGATATCCTTGTAATATTTATACTTCCTCTATGCGTGCGCTCAGCTGCGCCCGCTTGCCGCCTTGAATCATGCTCAGCAAGGGCTATGTCTAGTCGGCAAGCTCCCTCGGGACAAGTCAAATACCAATAATTCAAAGATTGCTACCCCGTTTAAAAGGTCGCAAAGTCATAAAATGTAGCGCACTCTTCCATACCCTACCCTTTCACACTCAAGGCGGAAAATATGACCATGAATGAACCCAGCGCAGAAAACACGGCCTCCCAGCCGTATCAAAAAGCAACTATTGATCCTGAAGAGATTGCGAAATTCAGCGCCATGGCAGAGGAGTGGTGGGACCCCTTTGGCAAGTTCAAACCCCTCCATAAATTCAATCCCATACGCCTCGCCTTTATTCGTGATACTGTCTGCACCCATTTTGCTCTGGATCGCCACGCAAAGCTCCCCTTAAAAGGCTTGCGCCTGTTAGATGTCGGGTGTGGCGGGGGGCTTGTCGCCGAGCCGATGTGTCGTCTTGGCGCCGAAGTAACGGCAATTGACGGTGCCGAGCGCAATATCAAAACCGCAATAGCTCACGCGGGGCCTGCCGGCCTTGAGATTAATTATCAAGCAACAACGATTGAGGCGCTGGACGAAGCTCAAGAAGCGCCCTTCGATATTGTTTTGAATCTGGAAGTTGTAGAGCATGTCGCTGATGTTGATTTATTTTTACAGACATCGGCCAAGCTCGTTAAACCCGGCGGCATTATGATTATGGCTACAATTAACCGTACCGCAAAAGCACTCATGCTCGCAAAGATTGGGGCGGAATATATTTTGCGATGGTTACCGGCGGGCACTCATGATCCCCGAAAATTTGTAAAACCATCAGAGGCCAGCGCTGCTCTTTCAAAAGCGGGATTACAAGTCATTACCGAAACCGGGGTCACTTACAATCCGTTTTTGGACATTTGGAGAATTTCAGAAGATACGAGCGTCAACTATATGTTGACCGCTATTAAAGATAAATAGGATCCGTCAGATAAATAAACTAAGGGAGTGTAGATAGGGGCGATTTATTATCTCGGCATTTTGCCCGTAATCAGTGCCCAGAGCGTTCCCCATCCTGTAAAAACCAAACCCCGCTCGCCGTTCCCACCGCTAACATTATAATGACTTGGCTGCTCCTCGGCAAAAATCTGGCGCACTAAAGTCCAACCTTCCTGATCATCAAACAAACCAAGCCCCAATGTCGCCGCTTCCCCTACTTTTGAGCGATGCCAGATAGCAGTGCCGCATTTCTCGCATGTCGCTCGCCTGGCTATTTTAGAAGAATCCCAGATTTTCACCGGACCTGAAATTTCAGGGGCTCCGTGACTGCGAACACCAAACCATACACCGCCCACCCAGCGCCTGCACATTCGGCAATGACATGCTCCAAAACTTTTGGATGTTAGCGCCGTAAAAGAAACCGCGCCGCAAGCACATCTGCCCGATCTCTTCTCCACACCCTCCTCCAAAGGTTCCCCCAAGCCCTCTGAATCCATCGCCGTAATGTCAGCCAAAACAAAACCCTTTATGCTTGCTGCTCCCATCGTCCCTGATCATTTTGACGCCAATAGGTTTGAGAAAAATCATTATTCTCTTCTTTGGATGCATCGCGCAGGACTTTCCAAAACCCGCGCGCCTCACCCAACGCTTCATCATCGCGCCCATCAAACATGACAATGGTTCGAGTAAATTTTTTCAAATCCTCATACGGATATTGGGCACCTTGAACGAGAAACAAAAAATCCGCGCCATTTGGCGGCGCTTTCACTGCGTCGCCATTAACCCTGCTTAACAAAACAGGTTCACTCTCCTCAAAATCACTTGAACCCAGCACGACATGCGGTAAAAAACTATCATCACGATAAGTCCACAAATGATCGTCAAGTGCACCCACCCCATCGGAGTGGTTCGTGCACACCATAACTCTGGAGCCATGCTCGAGTGACTTTTCCAGCAGCACTGGTAAAACCTGTTCCAATTTTGATCTTTCAAGGTGATAGAACAAGAACTCGGTCATTCTATCTAGCGCCTTTATTCGTCTGAGGCTTCGGTCTCAAATTGATCGCGGACAAAATTATCTAGCAAACGAACCCCATAACCGGCCCCGCCTTTGGGACAAGTCGCTTTATCTTTTTCGTTCCAAGCCATACCCGCAATATCAAGATGGGCCCATTCAACACCGTCTTTAATGAAATGCCCCAGAAATGCCGCCGCTGTAGACGAACCGCCCCAACGACCACCAATATTTTTGATGTCCGCGATAGGAGATTTGATCATATCGTAATGGGTTTTGGTAAGAGGCATGTGCCAAAGCTTGTCGCCAGATGACTTACCCGCCTTTATCAGATTATCTGCCAGTTCATCATTATTACTAAACAAACCACCAAACTCGTGGGCCAATGACACAAGAATTGCGCCCGTCAATGTCGCAAGATCGATCACCACTTTTGGCTTATAAGTCTCTTGCGCCCACCAGAGCGCATCGGCGAGGACCAGACGACCCTCCGCATCTGTATTGATCACCTCTATGGTCTTGCCTGACATAGATTTTACCACATCACCGGGTCGCTGTGCGTTCCCGTCAGGCATATTTTCAACCAAACCGATGACGCCGATCACATTCGCATTGGCTTTTCTTCCAGCGATTGCAGCCATTGCTCCCGTAACTGCACCAGCCCCGCCCATATCCCATTTCATATCTTCCATGCCTGCAGGGGGTTTGAGCGAAATGCCGCCAGTATCAAATGTGACGCCCTTGCCGACGAGACAAACCGTATCATCGGATTTTGAGCCCCCGCGCCATTCCATAGCAACCAATTTGCTCTCACGCACAGACCCTTGGCCCACACCCAACAATGAGCCCATACCGAGTTTTGACATTTCTTTTTCGCCGAGAATTTTGACCTTTACCCCTAAGCTTTCCAATTCACGGCAACGCTCGGCAAAACTTTCCGGATAGAGAACATTAGGCGGCTCAGAGACAAGATCGCGGGTAATGACAATTCCCTCTGCTAGTGCCTCTAGATCATTATAAGCCGCTTTTGCTCCCGCATCCGCATCATAGATACCGATTTTGGATACCAGCATTTTCTCATTTTTTTCCTGCGCCGTGCGATATTGGTCAAAGCGATATCCCCGCAGACGTGCACCAAAAGCCATGTGAGCTGCTGCACCATCCCCCAGATCACCAGCCTTTAGACCATCCATAGCAAAGAGAACCGCTTTTTCATGCAGAGCAACCGCCTTGGCCATCGCTGAGCCACCGAGATTTTCTGCCTCAAGGGCCGTAAAATCTTTGGGTTTGCCTGCACCAATTAAAACCACATGGCCATTGCTCAAACCCGCAGGACCGACAATCACAGTAATCTGGCCTTTTTTGCCTTGAAATCCCGATGCTTTAGCGGCGCGCTCTAACGCACCTTTCGTGGTTTTATTAATGGCTTTGAAAGCGGCACTCGTGATGGACCCTTCCATACAAGGGACAATGATTGCCCCGGTCTTTGGCATTGCGGCTTTGGAAAAAGTTACCTGCATTCAAAACTCCTGTTTAGATGATCTCTCTGGATATAAATAATTCGCTTGCCTGACATAAATCGCACAAAATCCTTTTTGTGCTTTGGCTGATTCTTCTATCGGGTCTTATCAGACACTCAACACCAACGCGATGATTCGCGCAATTGGCATTGTGAATACTTATTTAAAACATGCGAAAATCGCCATTTTTTATCGACGTTTTCGCCACACTGAGCCTGTACCCTATAATAATGCCATGTTAAGGTGGCTAGAATAATTCTTCACATTCGTATTGTACCCCAAAGACACCGTCTTGAATCGTCTCGATACATATATACTGCGCCAATTTGTTGGGCCCTTCATTCTGACCGTTATCGTGTTGACGGTTGTAATCTGGATCACCCAAAGTTTACAGCGCATCGAGCTGGTCCTTGAAAATGGTCGTGGGCTAGGCATGTTCCTTCATTTGAGTATTTTGATAATTCCCAGCCTGCTGGTGATTCTAATACCTTTTGCCCTTTTTGCCGCAACACTATACTCCCTCTATCGAATGCACTCGGACAGCGAGATTGCGGTGATGTTTGCTGCGGGGGTCAGTCGCGCCCGCATCGCAATTCCCTTTCTCATGATTACTTTTCTAGGGGCGATTGCAACGCTCTACATAGCCGTTGATTTGAGCCCACGCACATACCGGATACTCAAACAAAGAATACTGGATATCAGAACAGATCTCGCCAGTTCTATCTTGCGCAGCGGTGAATTTATCAAAGTTATAGATGGTTTTACGATCTACGTAAAAGAAGTGAACACAGGCAATCAATTTACCGGCCTGCTGGTCAATGATTATAGAAATCCGACCGAGACGCGCACCTATTTAGCCCAGCGCGGTGTCCTTCAGGAAACAGACGCGGGTCCCGTCCTTGTGCTGGTTGGGGGCACGATACAGAGCAAAAGCGCACAAAGTGATAAAGCCGAAATCATCCCCTTCCAACAGACCAGCATTAAGGTAGGGGAATTACAAAAAAAACAGGAGTTACAGCTCGAACTTACAGAGCGATATCTTCACGAGCTTTTAGCCCCCGATCTCGGCAATGAGTGGGATAGGATTAACCAATCAAGAATGATTGCCGAAGCCCATTCGCGACTCTCGGCTCCGTTTCATGCCTTTGCCTATGTTCTGATTGCTCTTTATGCCCTTATCGGCGGCGCTTATAATCGCAGAGGGTATATCATCCGCATTAGTATCGCCACAGCCCTTGTGATCGGCGTTCGTGTTCTGAGTTATGTTTTGTTTCCCCTCGCGGCAACCTACAACTTAATGTGGCTGCTATATTTTTTACCGGTCAGCATCATTTTTCTAAACTTGGCTTTATTGTTTGATGCGGTCCCCTTTATTGGGATTAATAGAGGAATTAAACCAACAGACGCGACCCCTGTTACCTATGGCGAACGTCGATCTGGACCAAGTAGCGGCGAGTTGGCTTAGTAATGTCCTTTACTTTATTTCGATATATTGCATGGAGACTTACCGCGAGCATCGGCGCATTATTCCTCGCCTTCACCGTATTGATTATGGTGATTGATCTGATTGAGAATATGCGCTTTGCCGGAAAATATGCAGATGGCTCGATGTTTATAGCCCTGCAATTGACATTTCTTCGCGCCCTCGGCCTTAGTCAGGCACTCTCACCCTTTTTGTTTTTGTTCGGTTCGCTTTGGTGTTTTTCCCAACTCAACCGGCGATCGGAAATTTCGGTTATGCGCTCTGCCGGGCTCTCGATCTGGAAAATATTAACTCCCGCAGCCCTAGTCTCCCTGTTTACTGGCATCATCCTAACGACGGTGATTGATCCACTTTCTTCCAAGATGATGGCCCATTCCGAGCATATTCAAAATGTGAGAGAGGGCAAACAAACCAGCCTGGTGCA
This sequence comes from uncultured Caulobacterales bacterium, assembly GCA_964392325.1. Lineage (GTDB taxonomy): Bacteria > Pseudomonadota > Alphaproteobacteria > Caulobacterales > Parvularculaceae > CALLPQ01. The sequence continues at coordinate 47,804 of CAYMPJ010000013.1, read as the reverse complement.
ATTTTTTCGTGATGGTGTTTGGCTAAGACAAAACCGGGAAAATGGCTCTTTGATCATCAATGCTAAAAACATCAACACCAATCATGGCTTGCTTTCCAATCTAACTGTCTGGCGCATTAGCCCAGAGGCCGAATTTGTCGAACGTATCGACGCCCCCCACGCAAAAATCGTCAATAATGCCATTATAATGGCAACGGCTATCAGTAAAAAAATATCTGAACCCACCCACACTCAATTAACGGATTACCGACTTGAGACGAATCTCTCTTTGAAGGACTTATCCGAGCAGGTCGCCAAGCCCGAAACGCTCTCTATCTGGAATGTTCGACATTTTATCCGTCTCGCGCAAACGGCGGGCGTTCCCACGAGTGCCTATTATCTGCGTTTACATGATCTGATATCCACCCCTTTAAAATTACTCGGTATGGTCCTGATCGCCGCAGCATTTTCCATAAGGCCGGGCCGAAGGGGCGGCATTTTTGCTCTGGCAGTACTCGCGATTACAGTTGGGTTTTCACTTTACGTCATAACAGAAATTTCTACCGCCCTTGGGGAAGCCGGAAATCTACCCATCGTCCTGGCGGCCTGGGGGCCAGCAATTATTGCTACATTATTTGCAATTACGGGCCTGTTGCATCTGGAAGATGGCTAGCACTTTTCGATTTCGGGGTGGTTCCAAAATACCCCAAAGATTCCCCTAGGATCACAGCGGTATTCTTCGCCGCACTTTAGGATATCGCCCTTGCTTGATGTTACAATTGCAACGATAAATCTCCGCACCATGTCACTACGAGCCCGATTCAAAATCATAATTTAGCGTCCCCAGGGCGGATAATCGGTCAATCCTCTTGAAAAATTCAATCAATTACGGCTCTAAAACTATAGAGTCATGCGCCGATTTGCAGGTTTTATCCAGAACGGAGCCTTTTTGGTCAGATTCTAGAGTAAAATTTTTGATTTTGAGGCGATTTAAATTATGAAATGAATGAACTTTTCATAGACGTCCCAAGCCCACTTGGATACCTTCAATAAACGATTCGGATGTTTATAAATGATCTTACAGGCAAGCATCTTTTTGGGACATTATCCAGGTGTTCGCCGCGTGGTTACATCATTGCTTTGGTTAATCAGGAAACACCTCTAAAATAAAAGCATGTGATGGGCCAGAACCGGGGCGAAATGGATAGGGTATTGTATTTTGCGTGATCAACGAACAATTGTTCGACTTTTTATGTCTTCCATTTTGGGGGGTGGATTAGCGAGCGCTATACCACACGCTGACGCTGACATAATTATTACGCCAGAAGGGGGTTTCCCGGGCTCAATTCCTTCTCTAAAACCCCCTCGATCTGAATTAGCGAAAGTTTTACAAAACGCGACTGATTCCAAAAACAATGCTGACGAGAGCGCTCTTACGCAAACACAAACCTTTCACTCCGCTCTGCGCGATGATTTTTCTTCGTTAAGTCTTGCAGCAGTTTCACCAGATCAAAAGATTGCCGCTCTGCCAGATGGCTTAGACAGCGATAACACGATCTCACTTTCCGCAAGCCTGGCAACAAACGCCTCAATCACTGGTCCAAACACTTCCCACGCTACATCAATATTGACGGGATATTCCGTAGCCTCTCTTACAACCACTCAAGATGCGAATAACGCTCAATCAAATTTCAGCAAAGATTTGAGCGATGACGAAAAAATTCTATTTGAAGCTGATGTAATTTCCCGAGAAAATAATACCAGCCCTATTATTGCGGAAGGAAATGTACGGGCATTTTTCGGCGAGCGTTATCTCACAGCAGAAAAACTTATATATTACTCAGACACCCAGGTTGTTATCGCCGAGGGTCAAGTATCCATTACAGACGAAAACGAACAAACAGTTTTCGCTGAAAGCGTAGAGTTATCAGGCGATTTACGAGATGGCATTGCGCAAAATTTTACGGCCCTTCTTGCGGAAAACGCAACCATTGCTGCTGCAAGCGCAACCCGTGAACAAGGCGCACGTACCACATTAAACAAAGTCGTTTATACAGCGTGCGATGTTTGCAAAGAAAATGGCGACAAGAAAAAACCAACTTGGCGAATAAAATCACTGCGCGTCACCCGAGATGAAGAACGCCGCGTCATCCGTTTCCGGCATGCTTTTCTTGAACTCAAAGGGGTTCCTATTCTGTATACACCCTTTTTACAAGGGCCAGACCCCTCAGTCGAACGCCAATCGGGTTTTTTAACCCCGTTAATCGGAACCTCGTCCCGTCTCAGCCCATTTGTTGAGATACCTTACTTTTTTTCCATTTCAAACCAGCAGGATTTCACGCTATTCCCTAAAATCACCCTAGATGATGGCATATTATGGCAGGGCGAATGGCGAAGAGCTGGCAGAAAAAGTTTCCATGTCTGGGCCGGAGGCGTCATAGATTTCGACCGACCGCCACAAGATGCGGCTGGAAATCTAATAAATGAACTTGGTCAGAGTATTGACGTCGCCAACAATATTATTCCCACCGACTTTCAAATAGAAACCTTGTCTGGGCTTGCTCCCGCAGGACTATTTGACGGTACGAACCCTGAATTTATTTCAAATGATGACAATCCGACTGACCAACCCTTTGATGGACCCGGCGTTCGCTGGTATTATTTTGGGCGCGGATATCAGCAACTCACAGAAAAATTACGCTTTGGCTATGATGTTGAGCGCGTATCGGATAATGCGTTTTTGCGATTTTATGACGTACAAAGACGTGGTGACTTGCGACTGGAGTTTGATCGCTCGAACACAAATCGCTTACGCAGCAATGCTAACCTTGCATGGATCAGTGGCAATACGACTATTTCCGCAGACAGCTATCTTTTTCAGGGATTGAGGTTTGATGATAATTCATCAGAAACACCTTTTGTTTTGCCGCTTATCAATATTCGTCACGATTTTGATTACAAACCCTTCGGTGGCAATTTGACGGTCAACGCTAATGCTGTAGCGCTGCAACGCACACGCGGCCCCGACTCCCGGCGCTTCACCGGGCAAGCATTCTGGAACCGGGAACATATTACCAAAGGCGGTCATCGCTTTAATGCTTTTGCGGAGTTAAGAGCCGATGGATTCTTTTTCAGAGATCTGGATGAGGGCGGCGAAGATGCAATCGTCCCGTTCTCTTCCGTAGATTTTGCCGATAACCAGCTCTCTACCATCGAAGGTGATCTGATCGGGCGTTTTGCACCCACCGCAGGCGTCCAATGGTCTTATCCATTGGCCCGCAAATTCGGCAGCGCGCGGCTACTCCTTGAGCCGCGGGTTCAATTGGTTGCAAGCCTTGAGGATCGAAACTCAAGCGACCTAATCAATGAAGACTCCCAGAGTATCGAGTTCGATTATGCGGGCCTATTTGACTATAATAAATCTACCGGATTTGACGCAGTTGAGGATGGCCAGCGCATCAATGCCGGAATTTCGGCCCAATTGGACTTTGATAGCGGTTTCAAAGTAGAGGCTGCTGTTGGGCAACAATATCGGTTACAAACCACCAACGCTTTTGAATTCACCGATGGTCTGGGTGGAACACGTTCTGATCTCGTGGGGGAGCTGAATTTGAGCCTCGGAAGAAGTTTCCGGCTAACAAACCGTTTTCGCTTTGATACAGGTGGTAATAATAACGCAACGCTCGAAGATGGCGTCGATGATAATAATGGCTTTGGTCGTGTCGAATCAAACCTTGGTTTCGATTTTTGGCGCTTGGAAGGCAATGTCGGTTACACCCTATTAACAGATGAGCAGGCTTCAATTGGCTTGGAATCTGAAGAAGAGATCAATGCACTGGTTCGATTTAGCCTCACACCAAATTGGAGCATTGGCGCCGCCTGGCGCGAAGATTTACGACCCGACCCAATAAATACAGGTGACGGTACATTCGTGCCCCGCGAGGGTACCTTGCGGCAAGATTTCCTGATTGGGTACAAAGATGAGTGCTCGAGTCTTGACGTAATATTCCGCCGCGACCGTACCCAAGACTTTGGGGTGCCGCCCAACACGTCAGTACTGATCCGCTTTACATTGCGCTCCCTAGCCTCCTCCAATGGTATTGGAACAAGAAACAATTAATCACCCTTATGCCTTACCAACTTGCCTCTGCTCCTGGGTTTTTCAGAATTTGGGTTGGTCGGCATTTAAGCAATTGAGTATCTTCGGATTATCGGTCGCCTAATATACCCTGAAAAGCCTTTCCCTACCTGCAAAGACTTGCTTATCAGTGAAATTGTTATATTTTAACGGCAGACTATCAGTTTATGAAATTTAGATATTTTCTTACTATTATTTTGACGGCATATGTTATGGCAATAACAGATCATAAGTTAAGGGTCTTGCACTCAAATACCTGCGGACGCGCAGCTCATTAGCATAGAAGATGACATCGATTCTGGATTAAAAGGCCTTATGAACAGATTTATGCAAGTTTCTCGTACATGTTCGTCGCTCTCAACTGTGAATTATTCCAAATTCCGAGACAAGGTTGCGCCTAATCCCATCACAGGGCTCGCTCTGTTTACCTTGGCAATAACAACCCTTGGCATCCCATCTGCGAGCATCGCCCAGTCCGCCCCCCCATCTCGAGAAGAGGCAGAACGCGTATTGCGCCCTGAACAACTACCGGCCGGCGAGTCTGTGATCGCACTTGTCAATGACGATGTCATCACCACTTTTGATCTGAAACAAAGATTGCGCCTAATGCACCTTTCATCCGGAGGACAGCTCCAAGCCGCCCAACTCCCTCAATTGCGCCAACAAGCCCTTCAAGAGTTAATCAATGACAAATTGAAAAAGAAGGAGCTAGATAAGTTTGAAGTCAAAGTCGGTGACCAGGAAATCGAAAGTGAACTGCGACAGATTTCGGCACAAGCAGGATTAACCATTGAAGAGTTGCAAAAAGCCGTAAATGAACAAGGCATCACGATTGATTCCTTCAAACAACAAATCAGTACGTCAATTGGTTGGCAAAATCTGGTACAGGGACGTTTTCGCGACCGTGTAAAAATTAATCAACGCGAAGTTGATCAAACAATTGAAACCATTCGCGATAATGCGACCAAAGAAAGATTCCTCGTTTCCGAAATCTGTATTCCAGTAGATGATCAACGACAAATTCAGGTTTATTACGAAGCTGGACTTCAACTCATCGAACAATTACGTCGCGGCGTTCCTTTCTCTGTCGCTGCACGCGAGTTTTCCGGCTGCACTTCCGCAACGGTTGGCGGAGATATTGGCTGGGTACAAGCTGGAGAACTTGAAAAAGAGCTTGATGATGCCATCAAAGCCATTCCTGTCGGATCTGTTACCAATCCTATCCCGTCGGAGGGGGCTTTGATTATTTTGGCACTCCGCGACAAGCAGGAACCTCGCGAGCCGGGTGAAAAAAGCTTTACGCTCGCCTATGCAAGCGCCCCTTTAAGTGTCGGAGAAAACAATGCGCGATTGGCTATAGAAAAATTACCAACCGCCGAAGTTTGTAATTCCAGATCATTGAAACTTGATCTTGGTCCCGATGTAAGCACAACGCTACTTGAAAATGTCAAACTCACCGAAATTGACGAGCGTTTTCGCCGCTTCATCGACGATCTTGATCGTGGGGATCTAAGCTCGACTATTGAAGCAGATGGCTACCTCCATGTGGTCCATGTTTGCGAGAAAGATGAAGGCCTAGGCATTCCGCCCCGGGTCGCCATTGAAGACCGCATCTTCGGTCGTCAAATATCTTTGCTCGGGCAGCGCTATTTACGAGATATCGAGCGCACATCTACCGTAGAATATAAAGAACGCTCTCGCTGATACGCGTAAACTCAAAATATACCAAAGCAAATTGAGTATAAGCGCCTTGCAATACGGTTTTAACATTCGTGTTTAGGGTGATGCTATTTTTTATGAGCGCGGATAATTTTTAAGGATCAATGTGAGCGATTCTAGGCCGAGAACATCACCTTCGATACCAATAGCTCTGACCATGGGGGAACCCGGGGGCGTCAGTCAGGAAATATCTATTAAAGCGTGGGAATATTTCAATAAAAACCCCTCACAATTGGCTTTTTTTCTAATTGATGATCCTGCGCGTTATCAGGATTTTGCTGTACCAATCTCCATTATTGATAGCCCAGATAAAGCAGTTAAATATTTTCCGGATCGATTACCAATCCTTCCCATTGGTAAAACGGTGAATGCTACCGCTGGCAAAGCACTCCCGGAAACGGCTTCGACCGTTATCAAATCTATCAAGCTAGGGGTGAAATTATGCCTGGAAAAACAAGCAAGTGCACTCGTAACCAATCCTATCCATAAAAAGGCGCTGATTGATACTGGGTTTTCTTTTTCGGGACATACTGATTATCTTCAAAGTCTCACCAGAGATGTTTCGAATATGGACAATCGCCAACACCGCGGCGCCGTTATGATGCTTGCAGGCCCGCAGCTGCGCACCATTCCCGTAACCGTCCATCAATCATTGAGCGATGCCATCAAGACGCTCGATACTGATTTAATTGCAAAAATTTGCCGAATTACGGCCGAGGCATTGCGCTACGATTTTGGCATAAAGGAGCCCCGTCTTGCCCTTGCCGGGTTAAATCCCCATGCGGGCGAAGGGGGGCTTTTCGGCCTTGAAGATAGTCAGATTATTGCCAAGTCTGTCAGACTATTGCGCAATGAGGGCTTAACGATCACCGGCCCCCTGCCCGCTGATACGATGTTTCATGAAGAGGCTCGCAACCGCTATGATGTCGCGATTTGCATGTATCACGATCAAGCATTAATCCCTGTAAAGATGTTGGATTTTCATAATACCGTCAACATAACCTTGGGATTGCCTATTGTGCGCACATCACCCGATCATGGATCAGCACTTGATATTGCAGGAAAAAATATTGCTAACCCCGCCAGCTTAATCGCAGCCATTAAAATGGCAGACCAATTAGCAACAAACCGCGCGCGGCACTTTTCCTAAAAGCCTTATGATGAAAAATCAGTTAAACAAACCTTCGCCTGACGCGCCATATAGTCCGCCGCAAATTGATCTCCCAAGTTTATCAGAAACAGTGGAGGCACACGGCCTTGGCGCAAAAAAGAATCTGGGTCAGCATTTCCTCCTCGATATGAATATCACCCGCAAGATTGCGCGACTAAGCGGGGCAAAAGAGGGCGATCATATCATTGAGGTTGGTCCGGGACCGGGCGGCTTGACCCGTGCACTCCTTGAGACCGGCGCGAACCTGACAGTAATTGAGCGAGACGAGCGCTGTTTGAAAATTTTACACCAATTGCAACAAGCTTGGCCAGGCAAGCTCAGCATTCTCAGCGATGATGCTTTGAAAATCGAATACACCAAATTTAATCAATCAGACAAACCAACAAAATATGTCTCCAACCTCCCCTACAATATATCAACCGAACTATTAGTGCGCTGGCTCACCATGCCGCAAAATTCCTGGATACAAATGACGTTGATGTTTCAACGCGAGGTCGCCGACCGCATTCTTGCAAATCACGGTAGTAAGACCTATGGCAGATTATCAGTATTATCGCAAAGCGCTGCGCAACCAGTGCGTGGTTATGATTTGCCCGCACGCGCCTTTACACCGCCGCCAAAAATTGATTCCTCTGTCGTCCTTTTCACGCCAAAAAACTTTGCCCATTTGAAAAATTTGGAGGCTATCAGTAAAGCCGCCTTTTCCATGCGGCGCAAAATGGTGCGGACAACTTTAAAACCAGTTTTTGGGGATAAGTTAGACGAGATAGTAAAAGAAGCCGGACTTTTACCAACAGCGCGCGCAGAAGAGATAGACATTCAAAAATTCGAGAAACTCGCCGCGCTCGCTGCTACATTAACTTAGTGAACTGCAAAAGGTATTCGCACGCACGCTCCATCACTGATATCATTGGCTTGATCTTTTTTACCATATAGGATTGGAATTTCATTATGTCCGAAACATCTGCAATGCCGCTCGTTAGCGCAGCTTTAAACGAAATTGCAGACGCACAAGACCCGGTCTATGGCAAGACTTACGACATTCAATCCCCCATAGAGTTGGCCGATCAACAATTTTTTGCCAATGGTCATCCGTGGGAATTATATGAGACCTTGCGCCGGGATGCACCCATCGCCTGGGCCCCGGAAGGTATGTATGGGTCCGGATATTGGTCAGTCGTTGACTATAATGATATTCGCGCCATTGAGCTTGATACCCAAACTTTCTCGTCACAAAAAGGCGGGATCAATATTAATTACGGACATCCGGCTGTGCGCCACCCGGGTCTTTTTCAGGCCGCTCTGAACACGATGATATGCCTCGACCAGCCTTGGCATATGCCCTTGCGCCGGGAGCATATGCCCTTCTTTACCCCCGAATATGTAAAATCACTAAACACGAGTGTCGCGCAAAAAATTGATAGCCTGCTCGATGAGATGGAAGAATCCGGGCCGGTGCTTGATTTTGTACCTGCTTTTTCTGCTCAGCTTCCCATGTTTACGTTATGCTCAATGCTTGGCGTTCCGGAAGCTGATCGCCCCAAGCTCATTGATTGGATGCATCATCTGGAATTAGCAGCTGACACATTGGCCCGGCGTGGCATGGGTGGAATTAATCCGATATTCTTGAAAACATTTCTAACCGAGATGACCGCGCTTTTTGCTTATGGACGTGAAATTTTAAAAGAAAGGCGCAAGGCACCGCGCGAGGATCTATTGAGCGCTATTGCCAATGCCAAGATTAATGGCAATTACCTTGATGACGAATATCTTGACGGTTCCTGGCTTCTTATTCTTTTTGCCGGTAATGATACCACTCGTAATTCTCTATCCGGTACAATCCGGTTACTGACGGATTTTCCCGAGCAGCGCGAAAAATTAATCAATTCCCCTTCCCTGTTGCCAAATGCCGTTAACGAAGCCATCCGCATGATTACACCGGTAATTTATATGCGCCGTACCGCCACAAAGGAGTGCACCTTGCGTGGGCAAAAAATTGCCGAAGGGGAAAAAGTGGTGGTCTATTATGGCGGGGCAAACCGGGACCCGGCTATATTCGACAAACCTGACCAGTTTGATATTGAACGAAAAAATGCTTGTGATCACATGGCCTTTGGCATCGGACCCCATGTGTGTCTGGGCAAACGTATCGCCAACATGCAATTAGAAACCGCGATCAGTAAGATTCTTGCCCGTTTTCCAAAAATTGCCGCTACCGGCGACGTTGAAATTGCCCCCAATAATTTTGTTCACGCCATTAGCCGTTTGGAGGTTAATTTAGACGGCGTCTAGGATCGCAATTTACACAATCCAGACGGCAGGCTGCCCATCAACACACGGTAATTTGCGCAATGAGTACGCCCCATATATTCCGGGCTGGAGATTTGCATCTATCACCAGAACAAATGATGATTTAACGCGGGCGCGCACTCGGCATTCACCCCCAACCAAAACTGCAAACCTTATTTTTGCTTGATTGCCGAGGCAAATTAAGGCTTTTATGGAACTAAATTTACCGTCACCAGGAGATATCCCATGCTCGAATTACTGACCTTGCCTAATCTGTTTACCCTGCTCATGCTGATATTACTGCAGGCGGTTCTGGGTTTTGATAACCTACTCTATATTTCGATTGAATCCTCGCGGGTTGAAGCCGACAAGCAACAGATGGTCCGTCGTTTTGGAATTGGCCTGGCCATTGCCCTGCGCCTGATTTTACTGGTCGTCATTGTTGGGCTGATTGATAGTTTAAAAGAACCGATTTTTGGCATTCCAAAGAACTCTTTCTTTTATGGCTCATTCACCTTCCATGCATTGGTTTCCATCCTTGGTGGCGGATTTATTATGTATACGGCGATTAAAGAGATCTTACATTTGCTGGCCGTTGAACATATTGAAGATACTGAAGGTCACGCGCCCAAATCTGTTGCTAGTACAATCGCTATGATTGTTTTGATGAATATGATTTTCTCATTTGATAGTTTGCTCTCCGCGATTGCCCTGACAGATATAATGCCGATCATGGCATTAGCGATAATCATTAGCGGGATTATGATGATTGTGCTGGCCGACGGTGTTTCCGAGTTTTTAAAGAAAAACAGAATGTTTGAGGTTATTGGACTGTTCATCCTGTTTATTGTTGGCATTTTGCTGATTAGCGAAGGGGGACATCTTGCTCACCTCACATTGTTTGGTTTTGAGGTCGAGGCAATGTCGAAAGCGAGCTTCTATTTCGTGATCTTTGTCATGGTTATCGTCAGCGTTGTTCAAACCAACTATCGCAACAAATTGGAAAAACAACGCCAGCACGAATTAGCAACTGAAAACGCAGCGGCCCATCACTAACAATAGGCTTAAAATGCAATCGTCAAAACCTGAACATCACTTATTATGTTTGGGTTTTGGCTATACCGCACAATTTCTAGCAAAACGCCTTCTTAGGCCGGGTGCTCTCATTCCCTTCCGACGTATCTCTGGAACAACTAGAGGGCTTAATGCAAAAAAAGCCAATTCCATGGCTTCTATTGGCGTCAAACCCATTATTCTTGAGGGAGATAAAGCCAACCTCATTGCAGCCATGTCGGATTTGACACATTTGCTCGTTTCTGCGGCGCCTCCTCGTAATCTCAATCTCGAAGGCGACCCCAATGCAGAGAACGAGAACAAAATTATTTGTCCCGCGCTTGATATTTTCCAAACTCTTGACACATCTTCCCTGAAATGGATTGGCTATCTTTCCTCTAACGGAGTCTATGGCAATCATGATGGTGCGTGGGTAGATGAAACAACCCCGCCAAAACCAACGGGCGCCAGAGGGCGCGCACGCTTGGCGGCTGAAAAAGCCTGGCAAACTTTTGGCGCAACAAAAAATATCCCTGTAAGAATTTTTCGTTTACCGGGGATTTATGGGCCCGGTCGCAGCGCCCTGGATAGTCTGCGCAACGGCACTGCAAAACGCATTCATAAACCTGATCAGGTCTTTAGCAGAATGCATGTTGATGATATTGCCATGGCCCTGGAAAAAGCTCTTTTCCTGAACCCAACCGAAGATATTTTTAATCTGTGTGATGATGAACCATCCGCACCCCAAGATGTCATCGCATATGCAGCGCAATTGATTGGGCTGGACCCGCCTCCAATTATTGATATCGAACAGGCGGGGCTCTCCGAAATGGGGCGGAGCTTTTATAATGACAATAAAAGGGTCCGAAATGGTTTGATGAAAACAGCGCTAGAATTAGAATTACAATATCCCTCCTACCGTGAGGGATTACAGGCAATTTTCAGTAATGAAACTAAATCAAATCCTCAATAAAACCCGCCAACTCCGCATCTCGCGTTGATAATCCATCTGCATCATGTGTCGTGAGGGTTATTTCTACCCGATTATAAACATTTGACCATTCCGGGTGGTGGTCCATTTTATCCGCCATGATGGCGATACGGGTCATAAACCCGAAGGCTTCATTGAAATCATTGAACTTGAATAGTTTTACCGCAGCATCGCGGCCTTTAACCTCTTCCCAACCGGGATGGTTTACGAAAAAGGCTTTGCGTGCCTGTTCATCCAGTTTTTTCATAATTTAAAAAATTCCTTGAAAAAATTAATTACAAATTATTCCCGAATTTCTTAGACGCCGGGAACCCCTTTGGGGCAATTTTACCAGCTTGGGCACGCTTGCCAACAAATGGTTTCCACCCTTCAAGGGTCTGTATACGTCCCGCACGATCCATCCACAAAAACCCTTGTTTTTTATTGAAGATTTTTGCATCCGATAGGCCTCCCTTGGCAAATTTTTGCAATAAAACGCCCTTACCTCGAGCCATTTCAGGCAGTTCTGAACGGTCGAAAATAACCAATTTCTTATTGTCACCAACAACCGCAACCATATCCCCCTCTACGCCGTCATAGGCGCACGGTCGACAAACGAGTGCCTCGGCACCAGCGGCAACGTTCAATACTTGCTTGCCTTTTTTGGTTGTGGCCAAACAATCGGATTCGTTTACAATAAATCCGTGACCAGATGATGAGGCAACCAGAAAATCCCGCTCCCCTTCATATAAAAATGCAGATGTAATAGCCTGATCATTTTCCAAATCCACCGTTAGACGGATTGGTTCACCATGGCCGCGCCCCCCCGGCAAAGCATGAACATCAAGGGTATAAAATTTTCCATTTGTTGCAAACAACATCAATTTATCATTGGTCATTGCATGCACCGCATGATCTTCGCGGTCACCATCTTTATATTTTACCGATTTAAGGTCTTCGACATGACCCTTCATCGTGCGTATCCAGCCCTTCTCGGACAAAATAACCGTAACGGGTTCTTTTTCGATGAGCGCGTCCAAATCCAGCTCTTCCGCCTCCGGGGCATCTTCAAACTGGGTGCGCCGCCGACCAAGCTCAGATTTTGAATCAAAGATTTTTTTAACTTCGCGCAATTGCTCGCCAATGGCTTTCCACTGACCATCTTTAGATTTTAACAATGCCTTGAGGTCACGCTGTTCTTTTTTCAGGGCCTTGTGTTCTTTTTTGATCTCCATTTCCTCAAGCTTGCGCAAGGCCCGCAAACGCATATTGAGTATGGCTTCCGCCTGATTATCAGAAAGAGAGAATGCCTTCATCAATTCCTGTTTTGGCTCATCCTCATAGCGAATTATGCGGATCACCTCGTCAAGATTTAGATAGGCAATCAGGAAACCGTCAAGAAGCTCCAGACGCCGGGCTATTTTGTCCAACCGAAATTCCGTTCGCCTGATCAGCACATTGCGGCGATGATCGAGCCAGGATTGCAAAACATCCCGCAATCCCATAACGCGCGGTGCCCCCTCAGCATCCAATACGTTTAGATTCATGGAGAATCGCGATTCCAGATCCGTCAGTTTAAAAACGGTCTCCATCAATGCGGTTGCCTCGATATTTTGCGAGCGAGGCTCCAGAACCAAGCGAATATCCTCCGCGCTTTCATCACGCACATCAGAGAGAACCGTTAGTTTCTTTGATTGAATCAGATCGGCAATTTTTTCGATTAATTTCGATTTTTGAACCTGATAGGGAATTTCCGTAATAACAATCTGATATTTACCGCGGGACAGCTCTTCTGTTTCCCATTTCGCGCGTACCCGAAATCCGCCCTTACCAGAGATATAACTCTGCGACATTTCCTCTTCTGTCTCGATACAGATGCCACCTGTCGGAAAATCGGGGCCCTTAACATATTTCATCAGGGTTTTAATATTGGCATTAGGCGCTTTGATCAGATGCAAGGAGGCATCGATCAATTCGGCAACATTATGCGGGGGAATTGATGTCGCCATCCCCACCGCAATACCCGATGCGCCATTTGCTAATAAATTGGGAAAGGCCGCTGGCAATACAGCCGGCTCTGAATCCTCACCATCATAGGTTTCGCGAAAATCAACGGCATTCTCGTCAATACCCTCCAGAAGTAATTGAGCAGCCTCCGTCAACCGGCTTTCAGTATAGCGCATCGCCGCCGGGTTATCCCCGTCTATATTCCCAAAATTCCCTTGCCCATCAACAAGGGGAATGCGCACAGAAAAATCCTGCACAAGACGCGCCATTGCATCATAAATCGAGGCATCGCCATGGGGGTGATAGTTCCCCATCACCTCACCAACCACTTTGGCCGACTTTTTGTAACCGCCATTTGGGTTGAGCTTCATTTGGCGCATAGCATAGAGGATGCGCCTATGAACAGGCTTCATCCCATCGCGAACATCAGGCAAGGCCCGGGACGTTATCGTCGAGAGGGCATAAGCGAGATAACGCTGCCCCAGCGCCTCATCCAGGGGTTCCAGAAAAATATCCTCTGGCTTTGGTGGTTCAGAGCTTTTTTTGATATTTCGCGGTTTTTTTGTCATTCTAGCTATTTATCAGAGTCGCACATAAAGGCTATGATGGATTTAAGGAAGTTCATCGTATATTTCCCACAACCCGCGAATTAATTGCTCACGCCATGAAACGTTTTTCACTGATTTGTATTATCGCACTAGCCTTCGCGGCTATTTACCCCTCAACAGGCTTTGCAGCGGCAAACACACTGCCGCCCCTGTTAGACAAAGCCCTAAAAGAGGCAGAAGCCCAGTCCGATCTTAGGGTGAGCTATACAATGACATTTTTATGGCCCGGCGAAGAAGAAATCGTATCCCGATATGATGCCAAACTGAAAAACTGGAGCTTGATTTCGGGTAATCCCAAAGCTCTTTCGCGCAAAGCCCGTAATAAGTATAATAAGTTTAAACGCATCGAATCTGTACCTGGCGGCCTTGTCTATGCCGATTATCGCAGCAGTATCAAATCGGCCATACAGGTGGAGGAAAATTCAGATGAAATCGCCTTTTCCTTCACCTCACCCCAGACACCCAGCGATATAGAGGATTTATCGGATAATGTACGAACGCGCCTCATTGTAGATCGTCGTGATAATAGCATGAGCGAGTATTCGATTCATGCCTTAAAGCCATTTAGCCGAGGCCCCGCACTGTCAATGGATGAATTTTCCTACGTCCATACATTTGAGCGAGTTTTTGAAGATACCCCTCCCCTCATGACAAAAGCCTATTGCAACGCTAAAGGGCGCAGATTTTTCTCCGCAATTGATGAAGAATATACCCTTTTATTTTCCGATTTTCAAAAAGTGATGTAGGGCGAGGCTCAAAAGGAAAAACTGCCTTTTGGTCGCACTCAATCAATTACGTTTTTGGTTTTGTCTTGCAAGAGAGTGATGACGCGAATGCGCGCTTCGGGCAGAGTCTGATTAATCAAATGCAATATGCGGGTTTCGATAAAATAGCCCGTCGTTTTTAATGCTTCCAGGGCCGCTTCAAGAGAGATATCCCCCCCGTCTCCTTTTAAGAAAGGTGGTAACATCAACATTTTGTCCTTATACGGTGCACCCGCTTCTTTACTCACGGCGCAGGCGGATTTTGGCGAGACATAAACCAGATTATCGCGGCTTCCTGTTGCTACGCACCGATCAAGGGTTAACCCGAATCCCATATCCCCTAAAAGTCCTAATTCCCACCTAGCCATCAAAGCTGGCCAAATATCAATATCTTCAAAATTAGAAAGCAATACTTCCATCGCCCGGTAAGTATTTTCATGGGGCTCTCGTTCGGGTAAACAAGCAACAGCCATAGCGCACGCCGCGGAAAGTCCGGCAAGGGATAAACGCTCCTGCATAACGTGCGCGGCGCGAGGCACGGTGAGTTCAAGGTTAAAATTGCCAAGACTTTCTTCAAGGCGCCCCTGCCAAACCACCTGAACACTGTTACCCGGCTGGACAATAGGCGCCATACGCCGGCCACTTCCCCCAAAAACAAGCCCTGCCCAGCGCCCGCGCTCAGGTGTAAATAAATCAACAACCGCATGCCCCTCTCCATGAGGGCGAGCCGCCAATATTATTGCCTCATCAGACCATTCCATGAATTACTCTGTATAGAATGAAACTTTACTCAACCCGCTCAAGCCCCATCTCTCTATAACGAGCCGCTTCTTCTGCCCAGTTTTCACGCACTTTAACATGAATGAATAAATGCACCGGCTCACCAAACAACTCCATTAGCTCTTCACGAGCAGCAGCGCCAATCGCCTTTAGCGTTTGTCCTGACTTGCCCACAACAATCCCCTTTTGGGTCTCGCGAGCAACATAAACAATTTGATCAACCCGTAATTCTTTTTTCTTGGTACGGCTCCAATTTTCTGTCTCTACTGTAGCATCATAGGGGAGTTCTTCGTGGAGGCGTAAAAAGAGTTTCTCACGAGTGATTTCTGCAGCCATCAAACGATCAGTGATATCAGAAAGCTGATCTTCTGGATAATGCCAAGGCTGTTCAGGCATTTTCGAAATCAGAAATTCTTTTAACCCTTTAAGGCCATCACCATTATGAGCAGCAATCATAAACATATCTGAAAACACATTGCGAGCGTCAAGCTCTGCAATCAGTGCCAATAACTTCTGCCTCGGCAACAAATCAATCTTATTGATCGCCAGTACAACTTTCGTTTCTGTCGCTTTAAGCTTTTCTATGATCGTATCTGTATCGATACGAGCGCGCTTTGCCTGTTTGGGAGATTTAACAGTATCAGCCCCCAGATAGGCAGCGGCATCAATGAGAAGCAATGTGACATCAGCGCCGTTTGTTCCCTCCCATGCCGCTGACACCATTGAGCGATCAAGACGGCGCTTTGGTGCAAAAATACCCGGTGTATCTATAAACACAACCTGAGTAGCTTCCGCCATCATCACCCCGCGCACACGCGCGCGAGTCGTTTGCACTTTATGAGTTACAATAGAAACCTTAACGCCGACCATTGCGTTAACCAGTGTCGATTTACCAGCATTAGGCGCGCCGATTACAGCAACAAAACCACAATGTTGCTCATTAGTTTCAGTATCGGGATTATTCATAATTTTCCCATAAATTTTCTCGCATTAAAAATTCCTTTGCTGCACTCATTTGCGCATCCCGCTTTGACGTACCAGTCCCGCGCGTTGGTTTATACCCTTTAACCCTCACTTCGATCTCAAAAGATGGACGATGAGCAGGACCCATTCGGGATAACTCTTTATAGATTGGCACGCCGAGCCTTTTATCCTGGCTCCACTCTTGTAGTGTTGTTTTAGGATCGCGATGGGCACGGCTTAATTTTTCAAAATTTTGCACCCAAAAAACACTAAACGCCCCTTTCGCAGCTTTGAGCCCACCGTCAATGTAAAGCGCTCCTAAAAATGCTTCACACACATCACCCAAAATCGCTTTCTTGTCACGCCCGCCAGACTCCTCCTCAAAAGGAGATAAACGTACAAGTTTATCAAGACCCAGCGCCTTTGCCGCTTTCGCGCACGTCTCTTTTCGAACTAATGCATTTAAACGAGGCGCAAGCTCTCCCTCCTTCAGATCGGGATATCTTCGCCAGAGTTCTTCAGCAACCATCAAGCCCAGAACCCGGTCACCTAAAAATTCAAGGCGCTCCAAATCATGAATGCCATTATTTTTAGCAGACAATGAAGAATGGGTCAGGGCACGCTCTAACAAGTCAGGGTCGCTAAATTTATGTCCAATCAAAGTCTCTATTGATGAAATGCTATCTTTATCGGTCATGGTGATAATGATTTAAAAACCCGTTTATTGCGAATGGCCGATGGCCACTTCCAAAACTGCCATGGCTTACCTTTTGAACCATCAACAGAGACCATTACCCGTTGCGCTTTACCGACCAGATCGTCAAACGGTATGCTGCCAACTTCCGCTTCCACCCGGCTATCTCGCGATTGATCCCGATTATCCCCCATAACAAAATAATGGCCCGTTGGCACTTTATAAGGCCCCTTTGTATCCAGATATCCTTGAACCCCATGACATTCATGGACTCTATAAGTTGGCCCTGTCGGCAAAGTTTCCCGGTAAACCGGAATTTTCTCATTCAGATATCCATCACAATAGCCGGATGCAGTGCCCAGATAATCACGCCTGAAGGCAACACCATTCACGTAAATTGTTCCCTCACGAATAAATATTTCATCACCAGGCAATCCAATAAGACGTTTTATATAATCTCTATTTCCGTCTTTTTTATTCTTGAATACTACAATATCCCCGCGTTCAGGATACTTAGCAAAAACCCGTCCTCTCACGGGAATTTTTGTCAAAGGCCAAATCAACGAAGCGCGAGAATATCCATACGAGGTTTTAGATACATATAGAAAATCCCCCACCAACAGGTTTGGCTGCATTGACGTTGAAGGAATATTATAGGGCTGAAAGATAAATATCCGCACAATGAGAGCAACACCTACAGCGACAAAAACGAGCTTCGTTACAGACCAGCTCTGGGTCTGTGACTGTCCATCAGTTTGTGACAGGCTTTCAGATTGTGAAGAGGCACCTTGTTGCATGAAATTCCTATTTATCCGGCAATGCTTCGATCATCACAATAGCCTGCGCCGTAGGAAAGTCATCTGTAATTGTAAGGTGGATATGAGCTAAGTGACCGGGGGGTGTCAATTCTTTCAGGCGCTTGGCCGCTCCGCCGGTTAAAATCATGGTGGGCTTGCCGCCGGGGAGATTTTCCACCCCCATATCGCGCCAAAAAACGCCCTTGGAAATACCGGTGCCTAGCGCTTTGGAACAGGCTTCTTTCGCCGCAAATCGCTTTGCATAGGACTCGGCGCGCTTGTTACGCCGATCAGATTTTGCCTGCTCAATTGGTGTATAGAGACGCTGCACAAAACGGTCGCCATGGCGATCAAGGGTTTTTTGAATACGCCGGATATCAATTATATCATTGCCGATGCCGATAATCATTTCATTGTCCCTAATAATGACTACCCGTGCGGGCGTCACTTATGAGGCGTATCATCTCTTTCACGCTCTCACCAAGCCCCATAAAAACCGCTTCACCAACCAGAAAATGTCCGATGTTAACCTCGCGCAACTGGGATATTGCTGCAATGGGCTGGACATTATGGAAAGTGAGTCCGTGCCCGGCATGAACTTCCAACCCAAGATCATAAGCAAATTTTGCCGCCTCATGAATAAGGTCAAACTCAGTTTGAATACGTTCCGGGTTCGTCGCTAGGCAAGCTTCATAATAGGCCCCGGTATGAATTTCTATAACCGGAGCGCCGCATGATTTTGCTGCCTCGATCTGACGCTTGTCGGGATCGACAAAAAGCGAAACCCGCGTATCGACCTGGGTTAACTCATCAACAAATGGCACTAGAAAATTATGCTGGCCAGCCACATCCAGGCCGCCCTCGGTCGTACGCTCATTACGGTTTTCCGGAACGAGGCAACATGCATGTGGCTTAACCTCGGTGACCAGTTTTAACATTTCCGCAGTCGCAGCCATTTCGAAATTTAAAGGAGCATTTATTTCAGCTCTCAGGCGCAGCATATCCTCATCCCGGATATGGCGCCGATCTTCGCGCAAATGGGCTGTAATACTATCTGCCCCGGCATCGATCGCAAGTTGGGCAGCGCGCACAGGGTCAGGGTGTGTTCCGCCTCTGGCATTTCTTATTGTCGCAACATGATCAATATTCACGCCTAATCGCAAAGGGGGTTTTTGATCTACCATAATGCACTCATTGACTTACCCCCCGACTACCGGGCTTCACGACAGGTATATTTTGCAAATGTTCTGGCAAGTCACTTTCCGGCCATGCCTGCACATCCAATGTTGCTAACGCGACCATCGGCGTGCCCACATCCACTTGCCCGCCAGAGCGATCAATCAAACAGGCAAGGCCAACAATAACGCCCTCTAAAGAACGCACTGCCTCAATACATTCACGTGCAGATAAACCCGTCGATACGATATCCTCAATGATTAAAATACGCGCACCTGGCTCAATGGCAAACCCGCGACGCAGCTCAAACACGCCCTCTACCCTTTCAGTAAACATAAAGGGTTTTTCCAAATGCCTTGCGGTTTCATATCCATAAATAATCGCGCCCATAGCCGGCGCAATAACATAATCAATTCTATTCCCGAAATGCGTGACCGATTTCTCGGCTAATGCACGGCACAAACGTTCCGTGCGTTGTGGAAATTTTGAAACAATGGATTTGTTCAAATAAGTATCGCTATGCAACCCGGAGGACAAAACAAAATGCCCCTTTAACAGAGCTCCGGCATCTTCAAATTCTTTCAAGACTTCATCTTGTGTTAACATCATCATCCTCAATAGTATTAGCCTCATGGCGGCTGGCTGAAATCGTTGATTTAATGGCTCGCAAGGCGGTGAGCATTTGCGTGAGAGTTTGGATATCGTCTAGTACGACATCAATTAATAAATCAAAAAAGGCCGGTGTTCGCTTAACAAAACGAATATTTATAATAGAAACATTATAACGCGCCATAACTGAAGCAATCTCACTCAAACTGCCAACTTCATTACTGGCGGTAATTTCAACACAACTTTTAGCGCGATAATTACCCCGTTCGCTGCGCCATTTTAGATCAACCCAAAGATCTTGCGACGGATCATCACTGGCCAGTCGGTTACAAAAAATTGTGTGCACATGAATAAGATCGGCCCCTGATCGTATGCCGACAATTCGTTCACCGGGAAGCGGTAAACAACAAGGGCTCATCTGCGATGAATAGCCGGGCGTAATCCCGGATACGACATAGCGCGCATCAACACGTGCACCAGAATTGGCTGCGCGCACCTCCCGATCAGTAATTTTATCAGCGCCTGGATAAATCGCTTCTAACAATTCGTTGGCAGACATATCCCCGCGCCCGATACGAGCCAACACTTCATTCGGGGAGCGTAAATTCAAACGGGAAAGCCCCGTTTTAACTGCCTTTAAAGAGAAATCAAACTTGGCAACACTAAAGAGATTTTCCGCAACACTGCGTCCACGTTCGATTTGCTCTTCGCGTTCCAATTGTTTTAAATGTCGCCGAATAGCAGATCGAGCCCGCCCGGTCGTTGCCAAGCTTTCCCAATCCTCGGGAGGGCGGGTATTTTCAGAGCGCAGAATTTTTATAACATCACCATTCTTCAACGCAGTACGAAGTGGCCTGTTGAGATTGTTAATCTCTACACCAATACACGTATCCCCAATATCAGTATGCAATGCATAAGCAAAATCAAGGGCGGTTGCCCCCTTCGGCAAATCGATTACCCGGCCCTTGGGCGTAAAGCAAAAAACCTGATCTTGAAACAATTCCATCTTGGCGTAATGCAAGGCCTCATCGGGGTCATTATCTTGCCCGAAAAGGGATTCCAGATTACGTGTCGTTTTATAAAGATCAAAATCCTTGGGCAGAATAAATTCCGTACGCGATGGCATATTTCGGGATATGTGATTTTCGCTACCCTCTTCCGCGCCAGCGTGATTTGGGTCTTTATAGAGCCAATGCGCCGCAGCGCCGCGTTCCGCATGGTCGTGCATTTTATGAGTGCGGATTTGAATTTCAATCCGCTGGCGAGACCCTCCTTCAGTTGGCGGACCAATTACGGCAGTGTGTATCGACTGATAATTATTTGGCTTTGGAATTGAGATATAATCGTCAAATTCCTCGGGAATCATCCGCCATCGTGTATGGATAAGCCCAAGAGCGCGGTAGCATTGCTCAACATTGTCAACAATTACCCGAAATGCATAAATATCTGCCAATTCCTCAAAGGAAATATTTTTGGCCTCCATCTTACGCCAGATAGAATAGGGTCTTTTTTCTCTACTAATTACCTCTGCGTGAATACCAGCTAGCGTAAGACGCTCGCGCAAAGTTTGTGCAAGCTCCACCACGCCCGTTACAGTAGACGCTTGCAACACACCCAATCGTTCTTCAATCGTATGAAACGCTTCTCGATTTATCTCGCGAAAGGACAAATCTTCTAATTCATCGCGAAACCGGTGAATGCCTATACGGCCAGCAAGGGGGGCATAAATCTCCAAAGTCTCTCGTGCAATACGCTCTTGCTTTTCCGGTCGATTAAAATGATGGATTGTGCGCATATTGTGTAAACGGTCTGCAAGCTTGACAAGAAGCACACGGATATCGTTCGCCATCGCCATAACCAGTTTACGGAAATTTTCAGCCTGCTTGGTAGCATCTGATCTTAATTCAATCTTGGAGAGCTTGGTGACACCATCAACAAGAGTTGCAATTTCTCCGCCAAAAATTTGCTCGATATCCTCTAAAGTCGTCTCCGTATCTTCGACCGTATCGTGAAGAAGGGCGGTAACGACCGTTGCCGGATCGGCTTTGAGCTCGGTTAAAATCCCCGCCACGGCTAGGGGGTGCGTGAAATAAGGATCACCTGATTTGCGGGTCTGTTCGCCATGAGCTTGCATGGAATAGACGTAGGCCCGGTTTAGCATGTCCTCGTCAAAATCAGGTGCATAATCGCGTACCCGGTCAACCAGCTCATATTGCCGGATAAAACCGGGAGGCATTTTGGCCTTTTTTGCTTTGCGTTTTTGCGCGGTTTTCGTGCCGTCTTTCCGTTTGGTAGCGGCGGCTTTTTTTGCCGCTGTTGCCTCCAGGCTTTTGGGTTTTACGGCTTTGACCGGGACCTTCGGCGGATCAGATTTCCCTTTCGCAGCCTGGTCTTTGCTTTTCGTTTTCTGTCTAGCAGGAACAGCTTTCTTCTCGCGGACACCCTCATCCGCAATTGCCGCCTCATTCTGTTTACCAGATTGCGCCGCGCCCGCGATTTTATCAGTTTTTTCATGGGGCTCAGGACTTCTATTTAGTTTCAGGCTTTTTGGCATTGACGGTTTAGCGCTCATGGTCTCGCCCCGCGCATTTTAATAATGCGTTTCATCGATAAGCGGGAAAATTTTAACGTCATTACCAATGGGCACTCTCCAAAAATGGAAAATCGATCCCCTATTATTACCCCGTTTTACTGGGGATTCCAATGAGAGCCCGGGCTGTTAGCTGACCCAATCACCTCGCCTATATGGCCTGATCCTTTTCGCATGGCTCTTTTAGCTTGATCGCATGATCTGACCCAATGCTTGGAACCGGAGAGAATATCCGGACACGCCATTGCGTGTAATCAGCTCAATGGTCCCGGGGAGTAACCTTGCTGATAAATGACTAGCTTTTAGGCAAAGTCTGTTGGCTCGTCATACCAGAGGCCTGAAGGGATTTAAGGAAATCATCTTCATTGAGTGTGTCAAATTCGGGTTGATCAGCATTTTCAGCTTCACTCTCGAACTCGTCAACCTCATCAGTGTTGTTGTGTTTTTGCAAAGAGGCAATCAGATCTTCTTCGAGCAAGCCCGGAGACAAGGAGCCATTGGCAATTTCGCGCAGAGCCACAACAGGGTTTTTGTCATTATCCCGCTCGACCAGCAATTCAGCGCCTGAAGAGAGATTTCGTCCACGGTGGGCCGCCAGCAAAACCAATTCAAAACGGTTCTGGATTTTGTCTACACAATCTTCAACGGTAACGCGCGCCATGTATATCTCCTTTTGGATGCCTTATTACTGGCTACTTGGTTATTCTAGCAAGGTCGCCCAGCATTTATTGTCTCGGCATCAATCTAGCCCTTGGACATATCCCCAGAGCGCCTCGAAAACAAGATGGTTTTAGCGAAAACCCTATAAATCTCGGTAAATTTTCATTGAAAATGCAAGAAAACAGCCCGAGGCTCACACCCAACGCCGAACGCTCTTCTTATAGGCCTCATATTCCTGACCAAAGCGTTCATCCAGATAGGCTTCTTCCGGCAAAATCACAAGAAAATGGATCAAAACACCAGCCAGAAATGTCGCCAATACGGTCCATAAATTGAGGGTGGCAAATCCGAGCCCGCTTCCCAATAATATCATTGCGACATAAAGGGGATTGCGCGAATAGGCATAAATACCATCGGTAAATAATTGTCGCGACGGGGTGGCGGGGCGCAATTCTTCAGCGTTTTCAGCGAAAGTGCGTACGCCCATCTGAAAAATCACCGTCGCGGAAACAACAAAAATAGTCCCCAAAAACTCTCCCGCAATGCGCGGTACCGGTAAAAATCCACCATAAGCAGCGCGCATACAAAACCCGGCAATGACCGCCAAGAACAGCATTAAAGGCGGATGCACCTTAGTTCTGGGGCGTTCTTCCCATTTATCATTCATCAGCCTTTATCCCTTAATAATCGCTGCTTATGACGATTCCAGTCCCGGCTTTTTTCGGTATCACGTTTGTCATGATTCTTTTTACCCTGTCCGATCCCCACATCAAGCTTAACCATGCCGCGATCATTAAAAAACAATCGCAAGGGAATGAGGGTAAAGCCCTTTCGCTCAACGGCCTGAGCCATTTGCCTGATCTCGCGCTTATGCAATAGCAATTTGCGCGAGCGTTTCGGCTCGTGGTTGAGCCGGTTACCATGCGCATATTCCGGGATGTTGGCATTGATAAGCCATATGCCGTCATCTTCCGGCGAGGCATAACTTTCGGCAATATTGGCCTTTCCAGCCCGCAAGGATTTTACTTCCGTACCCGTCAGAATAACGCCAGCTTCAATTGAGTCCTCGATATAATAATCGTGTCTGGCCTTGCGATTTTCCGCAATCACTTTGCGTCCAACGCCGTCACTCTTTTTGGCATTTTTTTGAGCGGCCATTAGTCAATCATTTCTAATCGCTTAAGGGCGTTGCGAATTGCTGCTTGTGATGCCTCACTTGGCGCGACGAGCGGCAAACGTAAATCCGGCTCGCACATACCAAGCAATGACAATGCATATTTTACCGGGCCAGGGCTGGTATCCATAAACAAGGCATCATGAAGGGGCGCGAGTTGATCTTGATAACCAACAGCTGTTTCAAAATCACCGCGCAGTGTTGCCTCCTGCATTTTTGCGCAATGAGCCGGCGCAACATTAGAGCATACCGAAATACATCCAGACCCGCCCATCGCATTAAAGCCAATGGCTGTCATATCCTCGCCAGAGAGCTGGATAAAGTCTGCGCCACTTGCAAGGCGTTGCAAGGCAACGCGCCCAAGATCGGCAGTCGCATCTTTAATACCGATAATGCGCGGCAGCTGCGAAAGGGTAGCAATTGTTTCAACCGACAAATTCGCAATCGTGCGACCGGGAACATTATAAAGAATAATTGGCAGATCTGTATTATCGTGCAGCGCCGTAAAATGGGCAATCAATCCGGCTTGGCTGGGTTTATTATAATAACCGGTTACGGACAAAAGCGCATCCGCGCCATTTTCCTGTGCAAATTGCCCAAGACCAATCGCCTCGCGGGTTGAATTGGATCCGGCGCCGGCAATGATTGGCACCCTGCCGCCTACAACCTCACGGCACAAAATAACGACGCGTCGGTGCTCATCATGACTGAGCGTTGCCGACTCGCCCGTTGTCCCCACAGGCACAACCCCATGGGTACCGGAATCAATTTGATGATTGACCAGTTTTACGAATGCATCTTCATCAAGCTCGCGATTTTTAAAAGGCGTGACCAGTGCAGTAATGGATCCGTGCAGTTTCATAACGTCTACTTTTTCGTTTCTAAATTAAAGGCTCGATTATCGGTGGGTTCAAGGACATAACTCGCACTCATGAAGTTGCCGCCGCAATAAAAGGGGTGATTGATCAGTCGATAGACCCGCTTTTGATCATTCGCAAGTCTTTGCCGGTGCCTAGTGAAACTATTTCATAATTGTGGTGGCATTTCGCCGGTTTACGCTAGATTTGGCCAAGATCAGCTTTTATTTTGCCTTTGCATTTTAAGGGGCGCAAAGCCCATATCCTGTCCGCGAACCCAGCCATAGCCCAGCCCTTTAGAAAATCATGGCTTTGCCTGCAGAGAAAATGGGAGAAAAGAGGCTGGGAGACAGATGGATAATCCCTTATAAAATGCTGGGTTTGTAAACTATACAATCACCACTATTTTGGCGGTATTATAATACCGCATTTATAATGGATTGTTTTTACTCAATTAAACGAAAAGCTGTTGACCCAAAGTGACATTACCTGTAATGGCTGCGTTCTTGAATTTGACCGGTGCGAAAGATGGATTTTGCCGGTCATCTTCTATCGATTTTAAAAGCTTTTTTTTCAGGAAGATGTCATGAAAACCTATTCTGCCAAAACCACCGAGGTTGACAAGAAATGGCTGATTATTGACGCGGAAGGTCTGGTTGTTGGGCGCTTGGCCTCTGTGATCGCGACCCGCCTGCGCGGTAAGCACAAGCCATCCTTTACCCCCCATATCGATTGCGGCGATAATGTTATTGTTGTGAACGCCGACAAAGTTGTCTTTACCGGCAAGAAAATGACGGACAAAAAATTCTACTGGCACACCGGTTATCCCGGCGGCATCAAAGAGCGCACCATGGAGAAAATTCTCGGTGGCCGTTTCCCCGAGCGCGTCATCACCAAAGCAGTTGAGCGTATGATGCCCAAAGAAAGCCCCCTCGCCCGTAAACAGATGACCAATCTTCGCGTCTATGCCGGTACCGAGCACCCTCATGAGGCTCAGTCTCCTGTGAGTTTGGACGTTGGCGCGATGAATCCGAAAAACAAAAGGGAAGCCTAAGATATGAGCAGTAGTTCCTTAGAAGACCTCAAATCCGTTGTTAATGAAGCAGTAGCTGGCGCAGAAACCGGCGAAACCGCACAAGTCGAAGAAATCGTTCTCGCTGAGCCCAAAATTGATGATCTGGGTCGCTCATACGCAACCGGCAAACGTAAAACCGCGATTGCCCGCGTCTGGATAAAACCCGGTTCTGGTAAAATCACCGTCAACAAAAAAGACCATGCGGACTATTTTGGTCGCCCGGTTTTGCAGATGATTATCAAACAGCCACTCGTTGCCGCTGACCGCAATGACCAATTCGATGTTGTATGCACCGTCACCGGCTCGGGTCCCTCCGGACAAGCCGGCGCAGTTCGCCACGGCATCTCAAAGGCCCTCACCTATTACGAGCCTAGCCTTCGCTCGGTTCTGAAAAAAGGCGGTTTCCTAACGCGCGATAGCCGGGTTGTTGAGCGGAAGAAATATGGCCGAGCAAAAGCCCGTCGTTCTTTCCAGTTCTCAAAACGTTAATCACTATATTCCAAACACAAAAAACCCCGCACAAATTTGCGGGGTTTTTTATTGCCTATAGTTAAAGGGATTAACACTACGGGCAATATACTATAATCGAGCTGTCTTCATACGCTATATACAGTCAATATACTGACCTTGTGATGTTAATGTACATAGATCGATATCATTCGAGCGGCGCGGCGTGCGCACCTCATCTACCTCATAGTGAAAGACCTCGCTTAAGGCCTGACCAGCTAAACCAGAATCGTGCGAATAAGATACAACGCCATATATGATTGAAAAATTTTCTCTTAGGACCGCATTATCATTCAAGCCAAAAAAAGGATCGCCTGGTTGATATGGCGTATCATTTTGCGGGTCACTAGATCTTGACCACTTTACAACGGGCGCGCCGGTATTTGGATCAGGGATCACATGTACCAAACTCATCTCAAGGGTCATAATGTCTATTGGCTCGATGACTTCC
Source organism: uncultured Caulobacterales bacterium (assembly GCA_964392325.1). Classification (GTDB taxonomy): domain Bacteria; phylum Pseudomonadota; class Alphaproteobacteria; order Caulobacterales; family Parvularculaceae; genus CALLPQ01. The sequence goes on along the minus strand of CAYMPJ010000013.1, from coordinate 20,773 downwards.
GTAACGCCAATAAACAGGCTATTGATTTCTTGAGGTGAAATCTGAATGGCCTGGCTAGCCAGATCCCCAAGCATAGCAGCAGCACGATCAACGCGCTTATTGACAGAAAAATGAATGTTCGCTTCCAGAGCTATGAAAAACATGCCCAACATAATCGGCAAAATTAACGCAAACTCTATTGCAGCCAGGCCGCTTTTATCATTTGCAAAATTGCTGTTCTTCTGAAAAAGCATCTTCATGGGTGAATTCAACATTTTATACTCCAAACCAACAGTCTTTAATTTTTTACGCATTTCCACCGACAGTATTTCTCTCGAATGGTTCATTGCGGAATAAAAGCTGAGAAATAAGGCGATTTGGCTGACCATTTGTTTTACGCAAGCTCAAGCCAATGGCCGGATTAAGTGTTTCATATAATATGCAAACACGAACACGAACAATTGAACTGTCACCACCGGGATTAAATCCTAAATTATCAACTGCGTCTTGGGCAGAGTTCTGGCAAATAATAGGTTCGCTACTGGCTTCTTCCAATTCTGCAAAACTATTAAAAGCCTGCACCTCAACCGTTACATTTTCGGAACAATTACCATAGATTTTAGCATATCTGCAGACCACTTCAAAAACCGCATTCCTTTGTGCATTAGGATCATCGGTAATGCTGATATTTTGTATTTGGCCAGTCCGGACCAAACGTCCCACATCAGTGATCGCGTCAATGGTAACAGTTTGTGAGAAACCAACCCAGCCTATCTCAACAATCGAAAGCATCAATGCTATGAAAATTGGTGATACAATTGCAAACTCAATAGCGGTGGAGCCCTTTTGTCGGCGACGTAGCTTCTTCAATGCACGTGATTGAACCGACTTCGTGCCTCTTCTTTTTTTATCAAATAGTCCCATTGGGTAATCTCCGATAAGATTTATATTTTTGCTCTACGCCTAATTACTGTGAAATGTGCAATCGAACGAGATCGGCTGCGATATCACCAAATGCTTCTTCTAGATCAACACCGTTAGCAGCATCATGGAAAAATGGCGCATTCGGCTCGGTCGCACAAGCTCTGTAAAGCTGTTCCGCACGGGAACTATCAAGGCCAAAAATGATTGTGTAGACAAGGATGCCTTCATCTTTCATGCGTTGGCAAATGCGCAACATTTTATTGTCTATCTCGTCGCGCATTTCATTGGCTGTGTTAATACCACTTCCCATACGCTCTTCCGAAGCAAACCCGTATGAGGTGCTAACACTACCCCAATGAGTATCGCGAGTACCGATGACATTTTCACCATCAGTCATAATCACCGCGACTTTTTGATATTGGCCGTCATCATAACTCACGCCTTCAGTAAACGGTGCCTCAGGTGACAATAAACGCCAGCCCCACACTGCCCCAAAAGCAGAATTCGTAAAGCCATCCGCAGTTAGATTATCAACAGTTTCGCTAATTTCATCGCGGTTTTCAGTAAGCGGCAAAATAGGATCCGGGCAACTTTGATTAGGATTGCGCAAAGAGCTATTCAAATTTTCATTTACAGAATTATCATATCGATAGCTATAAGTATTCGTCGCCGGGTTAAACAAACCAACATAAGCGGTACGTGCAATATATTCATCTCTAAAGAAATTATCTGCGCCTAGCTCGTCAAATCTGTCTTCAATATCCCGCCAGTAGGTTGACTCATTGCCCCCGTTTCCAAGTGCATGACGAAATCCCAAGATAAAATCGTTATAGACACGAAAATTTCTGGCATCATTACCCGAACCGGAATCTTGAATGAATGAGCGATCTATTATGTATGACCCATCGCTATAATCGCTATTGTCGTGGCCATTAGTGCTTGGGCGATCATAGAAGGCTTCTTCGTAATAGGTACCGTGTGAATATCCGTAAACATTCTGCGTTGAGCGTCCACGATTGTCACTACCGCCAATCTGGTGGCAGCCAGAATTAGACGAACAATCCGGCCCATCTGGTATAAATTGTGGAACCCAGCGGGTATTATTAGAGCCGCCAACAATATCTGCACTGACACTCAATTGCGGCGCTTGATTAAAAGCATTATCAACACGTCCAGAAACGCTACCGTCCGGGGTAACACCTGCTGGAGGTCCAGAAATCTCATTCAATAAAACACCCGAAGAAGTTGTGAGGCCCGGAGCCACATCGAGTTCATCAAGCGGATATGGCCGTGCTTCAACACATCCAGCCCAGGTAAAATCAGAATTGGAATTAAACAAATGAAAATGATTAACTTTCCGGTCAACATCCATAATACGCGGGATACCCGTTGAATTATTATACCCGAAAGTACCACCGCTACTGTTATTTGAATTTTCTCTTCTGGCGTTGAAAGAAGTATCTTGATTGGATAGATTGGGGAAGTCTGCATGAATAAACCGGGCACCATGGTAAAAACTATCGGCGTTTGTATCCAGCCAGTTCGTACTAAAACTACTGTTCGCATCGCCCACATTTACATGCGCATTAAATGGGACAATACCCACACGAACATTATCGCTACTTTGGGCATCACCATAGAGTGTATCGAGAAGCCCTTCGACACTGTTCTTCATATCTTGAAGCTTGGTAGTTGGGCTATTACCAACTCTACTATTCATTGAACCTGTTACATCAAGAACCAATGCCATTTCAATCCGTCCGCGACCTTGGCGAGTGATTGTTGTTGCAGAACCAAGATCAAAATGATCGAATTCAAACACAGAGTTACCTACGCGAAAATCATCTTTTAAAATGAGCCCCTCAAGTGTTGCTTCAACAACTGGCTGAATGTCGGCCGGCGTGATATTGAATGAAATTTGAAGGTTATCAACTTTATCGATATTATCGAAGTTTTCCCGAAAAATCAGGCTACCATAATCAATCAATTCAGAATTGCCAATGTCAGGGTTCAATTCAGAGTATTGCGCCATTGCAAGGCCGGCTGCATCCATCGCTTCAATCATATCGCCGCGGATTTGAACAAAGCGACTATAATCGACAGCCATAAAAGTAGACCCGACTAACATCACAGAACTCAAGCCAAACATCATTGCAATATTGCCACTTTCATTTTTGGCAAATCGCTTTGACAGGCTTTTAATATTCAAACCACCAAGAGATGATGTCTTGTGCAAGTCCGCCTTACATGAATTTTCCGTGCTTTTTTGAACGGAACTTCCGAGAAAATTTTTGAACTGTTTGATCATAATATTATCCTGCCATTTAAGACGCTTCAGTCTTTGAATTGCACAGATAATATAACGGCGTCATTAACACCGTGTAAGGAAGATTAGTTAATCGCAAAAATTTTGGCTCGACATAGAAATTAACCATGCCTTCAGCAGATATTTTTTCTATTAACTCTAATTTCAAGGCAATACTTGATTTATGCTACTTGCCCGCTAACCAGTCATTTTTACGGCGATGTGCTGTATTAAGCTTAACAGGTATAATTTTTATCAAAAATCTGTATTAAATTTTATCGTTTCCGGCTTGAACCGGGCACCGATGCTTCAGCTTTTAATATATGGAAATCGAATTTAACGACCGTAATCACAAGCACCTGACTGCCAAAAAGCACTCCATGATTGATAATTCGGAATCTTATTATAGGTAAATGTATTTTACCTATAAAAGCGACGCTTAAAGCCAACCAACCCCATTAACTCTTACTCCCAACTTCGCGCTCGAACCCCGCAAAATCGCAAAAAATATGGTGTTTGGAGGCTTTTTTCGGCATAATCTATGCACATAATCCCATATAAGTGCTACTCAAGATATTGGGGCAAGTGACGGAATTTAAATGCGCGACGTAGTTTTACTTTTATTTGTTTTGGGCTGCATGTGGGTGACTTTGCGCTATCCATTTGCCGGTATATTGACCTGGGCATGGTTTACAATCATGACGCCACACCAAATGGCATTCGGAACATTTGGGCTCCCGCTCAATCTCATCATTGCTGCCGTTACTATCTTTTCGATGATTTATTCACGTGAATTTGAGAGATTCAAGCTGGAGCCGTTAACAATCCTATTGTTGATGTTTTTGTTTTGGCAAACGGTCGCAGACCAAATGTCTCTGGTTCCAGAAAACTCCGGTCCGCTATATAGCCGGTTTTCGAAAACGCTTTTCTTTGCGCTTTTATGCGCACAAATGGCGAATACAAAACTGCGATTTCACGCATTAGTCTGGGTTATTGCAGGGGGAATCGGATTTTTCGCGGTTAAAGGTGCCCTCTTCACCATAGCTACCCTCGGGGAATACCGCGTGCAGGGCTTAGCCGAAACTGTTCTGGAAGATAATAACCATTTCGGTATCGCCGCAGCAACCGCTCTACCCATGATCATCTATTTGCGCGGTCAATTAGCAAATCCCCTGGTTAAACAGTTTATGCTCGCCGCAATTTTTCTAACCTTTTTGGCAATAATCGGCACCCACTCTCGCGGTGCATTACTGGCTATGATCGTTTTTGCCGGCTTTTTCTGGCTTCGCTCATCCAACAAAATCTTTATGATGTTAGTTGGGGGTGTTGCTTTGGTACCCGCCATCGCCTTTATGCCGAAAAAATGGCTAGAAAGAATGCAGACCATCAAATCTGCAACGGAAGATGAATCCTTTCGTGGGCGTCTGGATGCATGGGAAATTAATTTGGAACTGGCAAAACTAAACCCCTTTACCGGGGTCGGGCTTCGAAACTCCTATTTACCAGAAATCGCATCGTTAACCGGTCCAGATAAAGCCGATGCAGCAAGGGCAGCCCATTCTGTATATTTTGAAATATTAGGGGGATCTGGCTTCGTTGGACTGTTTTTATTCCTGACAATAGTAGGGGCTGCATTTTTTACCGCGCGCCGGATTGAAAAGAGCAAATCCCCAGATATTCCAGAATGGAAACGCTCCTTTGGAAAATATGCCCAAATTTCACTTCTTGTGTTTTGTGTTGGAGGAGCGTCCACTTCAATGGAAATGTGGGATGGCTATCTGATAATAATTGCCCTAATTGCTGCGATGAATAGCCAAGTTAAATCTTTCAGTATTGTCAGAGTCAAACCCAAACGGAACCTCGTCGGAACCTTTCGCCCGAGGCCCAATTTAGGAGGACAGGGTATTGAATTGAGTGATTTAATCGAGCAAGAGCGCAGACGCACTGCCCAAGAAAAAGCCGTCGCCAATCGCAATGAAAAAACCCTTCGCCCCGCTCTTAAAACCCCCTCATACACGATAAAGAGAAACCGCTCTGATCCGGCAACCTAAGAGCGCTTTATCCCGCAGAAAGAAAACAAATAAAATTGATCTCAAGACCGGCTACTCATTTCGTCCCATTAATGACGGCTCCTAACGGTCCGCTGCTCAAAACAAAATGCAAAACCCCTCAAAGGGTAATTTCGTCCAAGAACCAAAGACTCAATCGAAAAGCTGACCCTTGGATAAACCCCTCTAATCCGTTGCGTTTTATCTAGAAACGTCTGAAAATCTATCCTTACGATAGGGGTAATGATCCTTGATTCAGGCCCTATGAATTACCCCCAAATAGAACATAGGCTGAGCAAGTGTGCAATTTGATATTGCAAACCCACTCAGCCATAAGCCCTTGAGTAAGTAGTTTTATACTGACTATATTTTTTAATTCGCTAACCGAAATGATAATGTCGTTTTCTGGCCCCGCACGAGCTTTCCTGGCGGCGAATAGCGCCAACGCACCACAGTCTGCAACACGGATTTATTAAAACACTTACTGCTTGTCGATAGTATTCGTGGATTAACGACAGCGCCATCAGGAGTTATATCAAACTCAACCAATACACTCCCTTCAAGACCTCGCGCCAAGCATCGATCTGGATAAAATGGCTCTATACGTATAATTGGTGAAAGAATACCAAGAAAAACATCACCCCGGTCAATTTCCGGCACCCCTATATCGGGCTGAGGCCCCCTTGGGCCGGGAAGACTTTTGTCCCCACCCTTTGGAAAAACATCAACCGGCGGCGGCGGATTTGAAATATCCACATCAATATCTGGGGTTTGTCGATCTGGTTTATCGAGAGGTTCGGGCTTAACCGAATAATTCCAACGCTCGAATTTTCGTTGATCTACTAACTCGATATCATTTGAAATCAATGCATGCATTACAATAAAAAGGCCAGCTGTAATAAGAACAGCCAGAGGTACACCGAAAAACAATCTAATTCCTGACATACTAAATTTCCCTTCTCGTTTTAAAAAAACAGTCTACTGAAGGTATATTCGATTAAAGTCAGGTAAAAACTGTCTCTTTAACCGAAAACATTATACCTTGCTCTAAAAGAGTAGGGAATAAATTTCAATTGTCAAAAATAACACCGCACGGTGTAGTGTTGCGTTACATTATAATATTTCCAGTGATATGTATCACTTAAACAATAGGCACAAAAAAGGGCGGATAAATCCGCCCTCTTTATCAGAGTATGAATTAATCAGTACCGGTATTGTTCAGTTTTAAATGGCCCATTTACCGGAACATTAATGTAATCGGCTTGCTCTTGAGATAGCTTGGAGAGTTTTGCACCAACTTTTTTCAGGTGAAGTTCTGCTACTTTTTCATCAAGATGTTTCGGCAAAACATAAACTTCATTTTTATACTGATCACCCTTTGTCCATAGCTCAATCTGAGCCAGAGTTTGATTTGTGAAAGACGCTGACATCACAAAAGAAGGGTGGCCTGTCGCATTTCCGAGATTAACAAGACGGCCCTGAGAGAGCAGAATCATACGATTTCCATCTGGGAACTCGATTAAGTCAACCTGATCTTTAACGTTTTTCCATTTGAAATTTTTCAAGCCTTCGACCTGAATTTCATTATCAAAATGCCCAATGTTACATACAATAGCCATATCTTTTAAGTTACGCATATGATCAACGGTCAAAATATCTTTATTGCCTGTAGCCGTAACAATCAGATCAGCACGGTTGATATCATCATCAAGAGTAACGACTTCAAACCCGTCCATTGCCGCTTGAAGCGCACAAATTGGATCAACTTCTGTAACCATCACCCGCGCACCAGCACCAGCCAAAGATTGCGCAGACCCTTTACCAACATCGCCATAGCCACAAACAATCGCTTGCTTGCCAGCGAGCATAACATCAGTACCGCGGCGAATTGCATCCACCAATGACTCGCGGCAACCATATTTGTTATCAAATTTCGATTTGGTCACACTATCATTCACATTGATTGCAGGGAAAGGAAGCGTACCTGCTTGCTGGCGTTGATAAAGACGCAAAACGCCGGTTGTTGTTTCCTCTGTAACGCCTTTAATGTTGGCTTTCACTTTTGAATACCAACCGGGGTCTTTTGCCAAGCGACGTTTGATTGTCGCGAACAAAGCCTCTTCTTCTTCATTACCAGGATTATCTAAAACCGATGGGTCCTTCTCTGCATCAGCGCCAAGAAGGATCAACAATGTTGCATCGCCGCCATCGTCGAGAATCATATTAGCGGGCTCACCGCCAGGCCATTCAAAAATGCGGTCAGCCAGATCCCAATATTCTTGCAAAGTCTCACCTTTAAAAGCAAATACCGGGGTCCCCGTCGCAGCGATCGCCGCCGCGGCATGATCCTGTGTCGAGTAGATATTACACGATGCCCAGCGCACTTCGGCGCCTAAAGCCTGCAAAGTCTCGATAAGTACCGCTGTCTGGATCGTCATATGGAGCGAACCGGCAATCTTCGCGCCTTTTAGAGGCTGTGAGCCAACATATTCCTCGCGGGTCGCCATTAGGCCAGGCATTTCGGTTTCGGCAATATCTAGCTCCGTACGGCCCCATTCAGCCAGGGAGATATCTTTGACGACATAATCATTATCAGTTGAGGCACTCATGATTTTTCCTTTTAAAACAATACATTAGTATTTTGTGTTCCTAATAGAACATTATTTCACTCTAAAATTTGCCCAGCTTATAACAGGCAAAGTGCTGAACGCCAAGCCACATATAAAGATTTCTTTATGTGCGTATGCAATATCTTATTATCACCCCTTGAATAGAGTACTCATACTCTAGTAGTCGCAGCTAAAATCATGGAGGGGGGCTAATTTTTGAAAAGCGGGGTATCAGTTTGGAAGCTCTGGTTAAATCTCGGCAATAACGGATCAGGAAAACCTGCCAGCAAATAGATTATCGTGAAGAAGGGCGTTAAAAATCTTTCTTCCAATTTACCGAGAGTGTCTGTTCACCACGCTGGGTTAATTCAGTCTCAACTTTAACATTGTTATTGACCTCATACTCGACCTGCACTGCCCCGTTCTCGCCCTTTACATCCTGCGTGGCTGATACGAACAAGCCATCGGCGATATATTTTCCGACAGTCAATGCACTTGCACCGGTTTCAGGATCAAAATCTACATTGAGTAGATCGAGGCCTGCTGATTGTCGCAAACGAGCAAAGCCCCCGCTGCTGCCAAACGGTCCTATCCCGCCAAGACTCGCAAGGGCTTGCGCAGTCTGTAGAGACTCAATAGCGGTTAACTCCCCTGATGGTTTTCCAAATAATATTAAAGCCATCACATCACTTGGGGGCCGTACCGGCGTCGATGTTAATTCGACTTTTGTATCTGAGGCGCGCCCACTAACCACAACTTGCGCGACAACATTATCTTCTGTTTCATAACGCGCTATCAAAGAAATTTCAGGATCATTTGGGCTTAACTGGTCAAACGAAATTTCACCTTCCGTTAAATCAAAACGACGACCAGAAAACTCAAACACACCCTTTCGCAAATCAATCTTACCAATAACAAGAGCATCACCGGTTTCACTACTGCGAACCTTTAACGCTGTTTTCCACTCACTCTCCAAACCACGACCACGAATAAAAATTCGGTCATCGGCATTGATACTCATCTCGAATGATGGCCCGGGATTTAAACTTGCCGGATCATCACCACCAGCCGATACTGATGCCAAAGACACCTCTTCAACATCCTCCTTCGATACCACCTCGACATCAACCAAGCCTGTTTGCGGCGGTACAATCACTTCTACATTCATTTCAACAATATCAACCTCCCCAACAATTTTGGGATCGCTTAATGGTCCACTAATTTCGATATTGCCACTTGTAAGCAAGCTCTCTACTGGGCTTGCTTTAACTTCCAACTCATTGAGGCCTATAGCTGCGTTAATGGTGGCCGCTCCGCCAATGAGAGCATTACCCTTTAACGTCAACTGATCATTATCTTCTTGCCCTGCGCCGCTTGCACTTCCCTCAAAATTGAAAATTGTACCTTGTTGCGAACCTGCAAGACCACTGGTATTTGCTTGAAGCGTCAAATTTTCCAAACTAAAACCACTAATATCATCAGCATAGGCTCCATCTGAAAATGTAAGCGTCCCATCTATATAGGGTTCTTTGACACTACCGGAAAAAACGATATTGGCATTTAATATACCCTCCAGGCTCGATAATGATTCCGGTACAAAATTTGTTAGCGGTGTAATACGGCCATCATATCGAACAATACCCTTGATAGCCCCGTCCATTTCGACACCAGAAATAGAGGAGGTTTCCCTCTCACGCCGCAGCTTTAAAGGTAATGTGAGATCAAAATCCATCAAAGAATCATCACCAGCATCCTTAAGCTGAAGAACGCTACCATCCCACATAAAATCGCCAGCAATTTTTTGAATGTCCTGATTTTCGTTTTCAGCGATACTTGTATGAAATGACCCTTCTGAAATAATATTGTTTGACCGTGTATCCAAAGCCAGTTGAAAATTTAACAACCCATCTGATGATGGAACCGGGAAATCAGATAAATCCAAATCGGCCACCCAATTTGTTTCTGCTAAATTCACAGCCCCCGTAACGCTGCCAGTATCTCCATATAAAAAGTCGATATTTTCAACGGCTAGACCCTCTGCCATTGATATTCTCATAGGGCTTTTCAGTCTTAATTCAGCATCATCGAGTATGAGTGTTGAAAATTCTTGCAGCATATACACTAATTCGTTGCTGACCTCATCTGGGTGATTAGAAATTTGCACCTCTCCACGGGTATCTTTGATGATGCTCAAATCCCCTTGTTGAAAATTATCCAAGATTAAAACAGCATTGAGCGCATTAATTGGGCCCGCAAGGCGCGCTTCAAGGCCAGAAATACCATATTCATTTATCTTTAGGCGGTTGGATAGAATTTGCAGATCCCTCCCCGCACCTATCCCGCCATCCACCTTCACATCACCAACAAGGGCAACCCCTGGAAATGGCTGCGCACCTTTATCTCCTACATAGTCAGTATAAAGGTCTATTTGATTTTTTTCGTAACGACCTCGCCCGGTTAAAGAAAACCCGCTACCCTGATAGGTTAAACCAGAAACGGAAAATCGATCTTGTGTCCCTTCCAAATTCATGTTGAGAAACCCATCACTTTCCACTGACTTCGCCGTCAATGCCCCATTGATAGCCCCACTGTTATTTTGAAATTTTGCATCAAACTCTGACTTGGGCCACCCGCCAGAGGCTATCGCGGCTCCGGGCAAATTGGCCTTTAATTGAACGGTATAATCATCGAGAGATCCGTTGGCGCTCACATTGGCGGAAAGCGGTTCATCCACCTTAATGTCCGGGAAAGCACCACCCAATAATTGCGAGACAAATCTATGATCAACGCGCACCTCCCCTGATCCATTTATTTTTTGAGTGGCGATCGCATAAGCGAGTTTGCCAGTGCCTTGAGTTTTATATTTATAGTCTTGCGTAGGTCCAGCAAACAAAAGCGCAATATTTTCCAGATTAATATAATCACCCATTTTTGCATTGAGGGTTGTACTGAGCCGCGCTCCTTCAGACAAATAGTCAATAGTTTGCTGGCTCGGCTTAAATGTAAAAATCACGTCGCCAGAAACTGTATTAAGGGCATCCGTTTGCCCTTTTAACATCTCGAGTGCTATTTTATCCGAGGATAACAATCCATCAAATTCATAAATATGAGCTGGCAATATAGAGCTTTGTTTTTGTGATTGAAACTTCAATGAAAAAGCTGAACCCAATAGATCGGAAATTTGATGAGAATTTTCTTCGCTCACCTGCGCGGCCAGCTCAACACTCAAGCCGGATAAAATATCCTCATTATCTTCCCAAACCAAATCACCACTTAAAATCCCAAATGCGGATTTCAAAAAAGCGATATTAATTTGTGAACCATTTTTTTGGGGAAGAATACCAAAGTCAAAACTAAAACTCTTGTCCAGTTCGCTATCAACGCTCGCCGACACCGGTCCATTTTGAAGACTACCCTTAACATTTAAACCGGGTTGACGGGAATTTTCTATCAAGAGGTTTACATTACCAAAATCCCCAACCTGTCCAGCCAATTGCAATTGCGAAACGTTTGGACTGGAAATTTCGATTTCAGTAACGAATTTACCTTGTACTAATTCAGATAGAATTCCACTTTTTGTGGATTTTATATAGCCCTGCAGCGTGCTCGAAAATTGTGATACCGAAATTGCCCCTTCTAGTTTCAGATGATCGCTTTGACGAGCATTCGAAAACTCAAGGCCGAGCTCAATATCACTATCCGCCATCCTCAACGAGCCATGACCAGAGATAGTTTCTGTCTTTTCTAAAATCGCATCGCTAATCCATAAATTCTCAACGTCAAATGACTTGATTTCCAGCGACGGCATATTTTCCGGCAAAGCCGGGAATGCAATCTTACCCGTGCGCCCGGTCTCCTCATCGCGCACAATTTTTGGTAATTCATGAATATGCAAATCTTTAAGCGTGAGATCATCAATAATGATGTGTCGCTTCAAAAGTGCAACTGGCCTCCACGCCATTTCTAAGCGATTAATAGTCAGCATTGGCTCATTTGTTTGAGCCTGCACTATATTCCCTGTTTTTTCAGACCGGGTTTTATAAACCGTGACATCTTCCAATAGGATTTTCGAAAGCAGCCCCCGCCGCAAGTGACCAATAACAACGCGGCCCCCAAGGGTATTTTCCAGTTGCCCTGCAACCTCCTGTTTAAGAAAGGATCGCCCCGAAGAGGTTTTAAATATTAAACAATAACCGACAAATATGAGTGCCATAACGATGCCAATCGCTATGAGGATATATTTCAAAATGTCTAATGCTTTACTCATCAAAAAGCTTGCCCCAATGATATTAGAAACTGCACGCGGTTATCAGTTGGTCGCCGATTAAGCGGGGTTGCAAAATCAATTCTTAAGGGCCCCACCGGCGTTAAATATCGCGCACCCACACCGACACCAACAAAAAAATCTTGCGAAAAATCAGGTAAAGCGGACTGCGAGACCGAGGCGGTGTCAATAAAGGCTGCCAATTGAATTTGTTTTGCAACCTTATAGCGGGCTTCAAACGCCCCCTCAATTAAGGAGCGTCCGCCAATCGGCATGACGTTATCCACGGACCCGTCATCATTTGAAATCACATCAACCGGGCCAGCCAGCTGAAAACCAAAACCACGCACAGAGCCACCGCCGCCAGAAAAGAAACGTTTATTGGCCGGTAAATTTTCAAAACTACTACCCAGGGTACCTGTTAATCGCCCTTGAATGGCTGCGGTCAATTTTTTACTTAGCCCAAATGAGCGCCGTGTACGTATTCTTGTATCAAATTGTGTGAATGATTGAGAGCCGGTCGTAGGTTCAAAATCCAAAGATGCACGCACCCCTTTTGTGGGATCAAGTATACTACCTTCATTATTCCACAAAATTGAAATGGGTGAAGATACAAAAAAATTTCTTTCTTCTACATCTTGATTTGCTGGCTCAACTGATGTTGTTTCCAGGCTTAGCCCGCCGCGTACTTGTAATTTTTGATCGTACCAATATTTTGAAACACCAGCAGATAGATTGACGGTACGCGCATCAAAGGCATCGGTTGTTTCATTGATAAAATTGCCTCGCAAAAAGGCTGTACCGGGCAATCCGATCAATGGTTTTTCCAACAATGCCCCGACCGATTGCTCCAATTGCCCAACTCTTGCCTCTAATTGAAAGACTTCAGCCCGCCGAAATAAATTGCGATTCTCAAAAAATAAGCGAACTCCCGGACCCTCATTTGTTGAGAAAAAAACACCCGCACCCACTGTTCTATACTTGCGTTCTTTTAAGGTGACAAGAACAGGTGCCGTCCCCGTATCATCGAGTTGGCCAGGTGCGACGTCAATATTATCGAAGAGATTGCTGTTTGATAATGAGTTTCTAAAGTCAAGCAAACGCGATTTTTCGTAAACTTCGCCTTGTGTCCAATTTTGATGTTTTTTGAGAAAATCCTCACGGGTGCGCAGATCACCTTGTAATTTCATTTCCCCAAATTTGGCCCTTTGGCCACTAGAAAACTCATACTCAATGATTGCTGTCTTATTTTCAAAGTCAGCGACAGCACGTCGCCCGATAATACGCGCACCGGGAAAACCGTTATTCCACAACGCTTCCACAAAATTTTTCTGATTTGTTTGTAAACTTACGCCATCTGCAAGTGCCAAAGGTACAATTTCTAGATCGGCAAAATTTGAAGGGCGTTTACCATCTACGTTATCTCGAAAGATAATATCGTGACGGCTGATTTCAAATAGACCACCATCTTCGATTGTAAATGTAATCCTTGCTGAATTTTCATTTCGTTCCTCAACCTCAAATGATACTTGTCCATCATAATAGCCAGCAGCGCGTAGAGCATTTTCAAATGCTGCTGCGTCTATTTTTGCTGCTCGTCGCAAAGCGCTGCGGGTCGGAAAGACATTCTTTTTTTGCTCAAGAGTGGAGAGTATTTTGAGTTTACTCGTCAACCCGGCTGGCGCTCCTACAAAGAAAACATCTCTTTCAAGCGTATCAGCCAGAGCCGACAAGCTGATGAGGCAGGTCGCCAACGCTGCGGCGATACCCCGCTTTATTTCCCGGAAATAGGAGGACGAACCCATTACTCACACTCAGCATATTCACGATAACCAAAGGACCTTCCTTGGTCTTGGTCATGAAAATTCGCACAAATTTATTAACCATTTGCTTACCTTATGCCAAAAGATATGAACAGAATTTTGCCATTTGGAAAAATTGCTCAAAATCGCCCTAGAACCCGTGCGCTCGGGCATACGGCTCATGGATGAGGGTGACTAAATCTGAGTTAAGGCCAGTTTTCTTTACCAAAAACCACCATAACGCACTCCAGATCATCAACACGGAAAATCAAAGTCAACTATGTGAGTTTTAGTGAATGCGGGTTAAACAGGGAACTGGCCCTGACAGAGCATATTTTATGGATTTAATTCGGCTAATCAGAATGCTCATCACTCCCATCGATCACACCCCTGATTTACTGGCAGGGCTGTCTTTATACTGCGAATATACGCAAAGCATTGCTTATATGAAGAGAACTGATTTGAACCGGGTTAGTGTAAATGTAAGTGGGTGAGTGTAATTTGGGCAATCACAAATATCAAAACAAACTGGTGGCCAACAAATTCTGAATTTGAGATTGCCCGCACTTAACACAATCCTTCAAATCGAACGGGGTAAAATATTTGCATGACCTGAGAATGAACCCAGATCACACAAATACGTTGATTTGATAAGGTTAGCGTTTAACTTACAAATTCACTCGTTGTATTCGGAGTCGTAACTTCCACCATTGCATCAACAGGGCGTAGTTTAGTCGGCCCCCCCTTACTGCCTGGACAACCTGAAGGCGCCACAGCTAGACCAATGACAAAAACAATCTTCATAATATTGGAAAATGTAAACATACTTCTCTCTCCCTAGTTTCTATACAGAAAGGTTAACATTCATTAACCATATTGCCAAGCAAAATAATCACTCTGTATGCGCATAAGGTGAAAAGGAGAAACTTAAATTAAAAAACTACCCATGGTTGTGCTTAAGTAATTTATTTTAATTGTTTTTCCAAAGCGGAAACAAGCTCATTCCAGCAAATGTAGCAGCCTAATCTAAAAAAGAAATTTTCCACGAACTGATCGTAAATTGACCTATCTAGATTTCAATCCAAGCAAGATTGCAGCCCCAATCAAACCGGCTCCTGCTAATCGATCTAACCACGGACGAAATTTACCATCTATACGCTTTGATAACCAGCTTCCACCAAAAGCATAGCCCGTCAGAAAAATACCATCAATGATGAGATAGGTAATGCCGAGCAGAAAAATTTGCATACCTAATGGGCGGGCTGAGTCGATAAACTGCGGAAAGAGCGCCGCAAAAAATACGACCGCTTTCGGATTTGAAGCCGAGGTTAAAAACCCGTTCAACCATAATCGCTTCAATGTCGCCTTTTTCCCACCGCCATTTATACTTTTCTGCCGAAATGACGCAATAATGGCGCGGCCCCCCATCCAGATCAGATAGGCAACACCGGCCCATTTAATAACCAAAAATCCGTAACGTGATGTCGCTAAAAGGGCCGCAAGACCAAAACCAGCCAGCAATATCTGAAGCATATTGGCACTTAAATCTCCGATTCCGGTTGCGAGTGAACGGGAAAAGCCATTATTAAGACTTGTCGACAAAATCAGGAGATGGCTCGGCCCTGGCGTGCTCATCATCACAAAAATCGTCCCCACATAAAAACTCCAGATCGTAAGCTCCATCGGTTCATGCTCCTTTTGTTACTTATATTTTGTGGTAAAACTAACCCCAAACTACACGTCAAATTATCTACTGGCCAATGATTACGTCTTCGCGTAAATCCCCACCAAAGCTTTTCATACTAGAGAGGATTTAATTAAATGGCGCACCCGCTAAATGGCGCAAATATAGGAACATTGGCTGCTTTGGCCGCTCGCTCAGGCTTACCATCAAAACCTCTGCAAGGCGCCATGATAGGCATGTCTTCATTGGTAAGATGCCCTTTTTCCTTTGCCGAAAAAATCTGGCTCGAAAACAAACTCCCAAAAGTAGAAGAGATGGCGCCTCCGGTTTTTATCTTGGGCCATTGGCGATCAGGTACCACCCATCTTTATAACATTATGACAAAAAGCAATGAGTGGAGTTATGTGCCCCCTGTTGCAACAGGCCTTCCATGGGACTTATTCGGCATTGCGCGGGTCTTTAATCCGCTCCTTGAAAAGGCACTCCCCAAGCATCGCTATATCGACAATATCCCTGTTACCCCAGAAAGCCCACAAGAAGACGAAATTGCAATTGCGAATATGTCTCCCCTCTCCTTCTACCACGCAATTTACTTTCCCGGCGATTTTTCCGAATATCTAACCCGTGGTTTATTTTTTGATGGGTGCAGCCAGATAGAAATTGATGCATGGGAACAACGTTTTCAGTATTTAATGAGAAAACTCTCTTTGTACCAAGACAATAAACCACTATTGATCAAGAACCCAGTATACACCGGAAGATTGGCAACACTTCGAAAACTATTCCCGACAGCAAAATTCATACACATTCATCGAAACCCACATGAAGTGTTTCGCTCGATGCAAAATTTCTATGCTAAACTTCTAAAGCAGTTTGCCCTGCAAAATTATGACCATGTGGACATCGATGAGGCCATTCTTTCAGTCTATCCCCGCATGATGAAAAATCTGGAAATAGACTCCGCTGATTTGGGGCCAAATCGCTATTTCGAAGTCAGCTATGATGCGCTTGATAAGGAACCAATTGCAACATTGGAAACAATATACCAGACTCTCGATTTACCCGGATTTAGCACTTCACAATCAGCATTTGAGACTTATCTCGCCTCGGTGGAAACATTCGAGAAAAACCGCTTCATTCCCTCCCCTAAAAATGCACCCAGGGTAGAACAACGCTGGGGATATTTTCTAAACAAGTGGAATTATGCCTAAAAAGCTTTTTCCTCATTAAAAAACAGCGCTTGCATACACTCGAAGTGAGCTTTATTCATAAACCTATGGGATTTATACTTTACCATGTATCAGATCGCTTGAGGAACTTGCGCAATGGCTGGCAAGGCATTCATACTTTCTACCTCACCCTGTTCTGTTTTGCCTTACTTTCTGGTTGTACCCAGACCACCACCCCCGCTGCTCTTGAGAGCAAAATGATTTCTAATGAGAATTGTCGCCTGATCTCGCTCACTGATCATGAAACACAATTACCAGTAATCGGCGCCGAGGATTTTGCAATCGATCACGAGGCAGATAAATTATACATCTCGGCCTATGATCGGCGCAGCGTGGAGCGCGCCGCAAAAAAACGTGCCAATAAAAAAATCCCGACCGGCGGACTTTATGCAATCAACATTAGCCAATTGCGCGAGCCCAAGAAAAAAACCCATACAATATCATCCCTTATTCGCGCGGATGATGTTGATGGTGGATTGCGCCCCCATGGCATCTCCTATGACAAAAAAAACCAAGAACTTGCCTTTATAAATCGCGCCTATTTTCGCAAAGGTAATAAATGGAAAATGCACCCGCAATTGGAGCGTATCAAAATTAATGGCGCCCTAATCTTGTCAAAACCCAATCCCCTAACATGCTCCGCAAATAATCTTCTACAGACAAATTCAAAAATTTTAATCAGCTATGATCATAAAGCATGTAACTGGTACGCGGGACTGGAAGACATTTTTAGTTTAAGGGAAAGCGGTTTGAAATTTGCAAATGATGGGCCAATTGAAGGACAAGTGATTTTTGAAAAAGCAGGATTTGCAAACGGTGTAACCAATACAGAAAATGGCGATATCGCTCTCGCAGCAACGCGGGAAAAAGCCCTTCATCTATTTAATAATGATGATTCTGACATTTCATATAAACAAGCCGTTAAACTTCCCGGCGCTCCCGATAATCTCACCATTAGCCATGATGGCGCAATCATTGCTGCACTACATCCCTCGCTCTTGCGCATGGGCGCACACCGCAAATTTAGATTGGGGATATCGCCAAGCAAACTCGTCCGCATTGATCCGGCAACAAATATAGTCACCACGCTTTTTCATGACGTATCAGGAACATTATTTAGCGCAGCAACTGTTGGCGTTGAAACGCAAAAAGAAATTATCCTTGGCTCTGTTACCCAGCCAGGTTTACTTTTTTGTGAGAAAAATCTTAAATGATGCAAACTCTTGTAACTGGTGGGAGCGGATTTGTTGGCAAACATCTGGTCACAAAACTCATCTCCAATGGTGAACAGGTTCGTATTCTCGATCAAACTGTTCAAACTGTTCAAACT
>CAYMPJ010000013.1:0-2499 GCA_964392325.1 uncultured Caulobacterales bacterium | reverse complement strand
CTCCAATGGTGAACAGGTTCGTATTCTCGATCAAACTGTTCAAACTGTTCAAACTCAACCTAACACCGCTGTCGATGTAATAAAAGGGTCAGTTACCAATCAGGACGATGCAGAACGCGCTTGCTCGAATGTGGAGAGCGTTTTCCATCTCGCGGGCAATGCCCAACTTTGGGCTCGGGACCCCAAACTCTTTGATGAGGTCAATTATCACGGTACGCTCACCATGTTAGAAGCGGCGAAGCGCGCAGGGGTAAAGAAATTCGTGCAATGTTCCAGCCTAACCACATTGGTTGGCATACATACACCCCTAGGCCCATCAAGCGCAGATGAGACTATCAATATCGTGCCCGAAGATTGTATTGGCGAATATTCGCGCTCCAAACGCAAAGCCGATCTGGCGGTTCTTGATGCCAAAGATCATATGGATGTCATGATCGCCATGCCAACCGAACCCCTTGGCGCAGGCGATGAAAGCCTAACCCCGCCAACCGCGATGATGCTCGATTTTATCAATGGCAAAACGCCGGCCTTTATTGACTGTATCTTGAACTTCGTACCGGTATCTGCACTCGCTGACGGATTTATTGCAGTCCGCGATAAGGGACTAAATGGCGAGCGCTATCTGCTGGGCGGGGAAAATCTTGCAATGATAGATATTCTCTCACGCCTTGAAGAGATGACTGAAAAAAAAATGCCCACTTTAAAAATGCCCTACTCGATTGCCTATATGGCCGGGGTTCTCGATACATTTATTGCCAATCGCCTAACTCAAAAACCTCCAAAAGCCCCCATCAACGGGGTCAAACTCGCAGGTCGTCAGGTTCGGTTCAGCAGCGAAAAAGCGCGCCGGGAATTAGGGTGGCACGCAAGTGATACAAGCACCGCGCTTGGCGAGATGCTGGACTGGGCAAAACAATCAGGTCTGATTGCGCCTTAAAAAACCAAACGTCTCTAGATATGTCTATTTTGAAATGGCGAGACGCACTGGACTGATTGTAAGGATTTGATCGAGCTACAGCCCTCAACCCGCACGCGATATATCAATCAAAGAAGTCTCCATCTTAATGAATGAAAGCGAAGAGTACTGCTTTTTACCATCAAAGGGACGCTCACTTATTAAGAGTCTCATTAAAAAAATCACTTACAAGTTCGACTACCTGCATATGCGCCAAAGCTCTGGGCGCATCGCTTGGTTCTTTGCAAATGGGAACAAACCGCTTGCCCCGTTGGTTGCACTTATTCAGAAACACATAGTGATCGCTTTTTGACAAAATATGAATGCGTGATTCAGGAATATAAGTTGCATGTCTTATGGCATTTGTTGCGGGCGGTACTGTTTTATCCATTGCGCCAACAATCGTAAAATACGGAATAGAAATATCTGACAGGCTTTCTTCTGTTAAGGCTTGTGACAGAGCCGGAGCAAGGGCGACGACCGCATTCACACGCACGTCGCGAAAGTCTGAACTGTGCTCGGACATACGTAAGGCTAGCTCAGCATCAGTTTTTAACATCTCTTCAAATTTTGCGCCGGCTTCGGGAAACTCGCTTTGTTCTTCGCATGTAGCATCTGCTTGTGCGCTTTGACAAAAATTTTCAAATTGTTCGAGGTTAAGTCGCCCTCCCGCAAGGGCTGTGACTGTATAGCCGCCAAGTGAAAAACCTACAGCGCCTATATTATTTGTATCTATATGCGGCCCCCAAGTTGAATCGGCCAGTAATAGATCAATGACAGTGCTTAAATCTTTTGCGCGCTCCCAAGGCATACGAAACCCGCGTGGATCAAAATTTTCTTCTGCGGCGGTATTACCGTGGTGATCAACAGCGGCAACTATATAGCCGTTTGCTGCTAATTCTCGGCCAAGCCAGATCATTTGCATTCCTGCGCCGCCGGTTCCATGAGACATAATAATGAGCGGGTATTTTGTGGGTGTTGTGGCCAGCTCAGCCCCCCTTGCTGCAAAACCGCCAATAAATACAGGCCGATTGGGCGGAATACCCACTTCTTCCATTTTGGTTCCCTCGCTTGCGGGATACCAAAGCGATGTTACAAGAGGCCGTGTCTTCACTCCATTCCAATCACGCCGCAGCGGGTCCTCCAACTGTAAACGGATGAGGCCTACGGGCGTACCATCAGGTGCTTTAGCCTTTTGACCGCAAGAACCAAGCGCAAACACACAAAAGAAGAAAATAACCAGTTTTAGATAGGGCATTAGCAAGCCTCCACAGGGATGTGAATAGAAACAGAACCGCGACAAGACACCGGGTCAAAGTCAGCGCTATAACGCTCAAACTCGGGCGCGTTAATAAGTTTATACCCGGAGCGTGGTAACCAGTCATTATAAATTTCATTCCAACTATCGCGGATACCTGAAATGTGCCCTGAATATAGGAACGATGCATAGAGACCTGAAGGAACCAAGACATTCTGCGTGGTCAAGGTGCTATGATCAGATGATGACGCCTTTGTGCCGCAAAGATAATCAAAATATCCTCCAT
>CAYMPJ010000012.1:48946-110202 GCA_964392325.1 uncultured Caulobacterales bacterium | reverse complement strand
GCCCAAAGGAACTCCCCTAACTCGTCTTTTTCCGCAAGAAAACATGAGCCGCTTGTATGGCAGGACACAGGAACGTTTGCCGAAGCTAGAAAAAATCAAAAGGACGATTTTTAGTACATGAGTTTTGCTTACTACACAGAACGTCAACAACTGGCTTTGGAGGCTCTGGCAGAGTACCGATTTTTAACGGTCAAACAAATGGTGCGCTTAAAGATCGGTAAAAGCGAGACAAGCATTCGTGATAATATCCTAGCCCCACTCTACAGTCGGTACAGAGCACCGATAAACAAGCAAGATGTGGGGAAATTTCTAGGAGCGTCATACGTCTGGTCATTAACAGCTAAAGGCGCACGAGACCTGGCCGAATTCTGGGAAGTCCCTGAGGACAAAGTTCCATTTCCCAAAGGTGGTGTTCAGTTCAGTACACAATATTGGCATCGAATTGCACAAATTGATTTTCATATAGCGGTTAATCAGTGGGCAGAGACGATAGGCGCCGAAATCGTCCTTAAGGCAAGAGACTACATCAAAACGCTGGAAAATAATCGAGCTCCCGAGACCAAAATTATATTTGATGACGGTAATTTTATAATCCCGGACGGTGTTTTTGGAATACGATTCCAGGGGAAGCTTTTTCTTTATGCTCTAGAAATTCATCATGCTGACAGCACTGAACGGATTACGGCTAAACTGAAAAACTACTTTAAAGCGCTGGTAGAGAAGAAAATTTCGGAGCGCTGGAATTATGATTTAGCTTGTTATGTTTTGTCAGTTTACCAAGAACAAGACCTATGCACTGATACCAAGCTTACCCGGAGTCAGCGGCAATCTAAAAATTTGGAATTTTGCCGAAATAAAATGGAATACGTTAAACAACGCTTGCTAAGTGATTCAGAGTTTGAACGATTTAAACCAGGGTTTTATTTCAATTCTATGGACCAAGTGCGCAGCGATTTGACAACAGGCTGGACACTTGCTGACGATATCGCTGTCACCCCTTTTTGATATTTGAAATATTATTTTTTACATAAGTAATGAGCTTTTTTTGTCAAAGCAGTAGTTGCTCGGTGTATTTTTTCTATACGCATTACAATGCGTGTTCATTCAAAATGTAAATTAGTAACAGAGTAATTTGTGAAGAAATCAATTATCATTTTGACTCGTTAACCCCCATTGATAGACTTCTTATGTCTGGGCTATGCCCCCCTTTATTCCCCTCTACAACTCCCCCCGCAAAACCTAGTCACAGCTCATCGATCTCTCATAATCGCAAAACATTTATGAAAAAGCGATACAAACGTTCTCGCAGACAAAAAGGTACCAACGACATTTCATTTCAACTCACCAAAATGGCCTGTGAAGCGATGTGGAACATATGGGCAATCCCAGTGGTTTGGGTTTTCAAAAGAACCATGATGATAATGCGAAAACCAACGCTTAACTCCCGTTCTAGGTTACCAATTGTGGAGAATGATCGGAGACAACATACCTATCTAACTGGAGGCACCGGAACCAGCAAATCAGAGCACATCAAAGAACTTGTGCATCACTACCTTACATCAGACACCAAGACTGCGTTGGTCGTCATCGATCCTCACGGTAAGCTTGCTCGGGAAATTGCAAGGTTCAATGAAAATCAATCAAATGGACGTCTTGTCTATATCAAGCCAGACTTGGTTTCCAGTTACGCGCCGACTCTAAACCCTCTTGAACTAAAATCACATTCCGATGCAGCCGTTACTGTACAAACAGAAGAAGTTATATCCGTCTTTCGAGAATTGATATCGGCCGGCGATATAACCACGAAATTCACTCTACAGATGGAAAACTTACTGTATCCGTGCATTTTCACGCTTATTCACATGCGAAACAAGAATTTGCTTGACCTCTTGAATTTTATGGACCCTGAAAAATCCAGTGAATATATCAATTATGCTCTCAAAAATCTCAAAAACCCATCTCACAGAGATTTTTTTGAGCGGGTTTATTCCCAGCCAACCTACGGCCCCACCAGATTGGCAATCAGTACGCGTCTTCAAAGTATTTTTCACAGCTTACCAGTTTCAAACTTCTTAATAGGAAAGTCTTCGATTGACCTGGATAGGTGCATAGAAAACAAATCTCTGATCATTGTTGATCTTGGAGATCTAGGAGACATTTCGCGACAAACAATTGGAAGATTCGTTGTAGCAACCTTACAATCCTATGTCCGTCGGCGGCCTCAACGAGGGGTTCCCATTCATTTGTTTATCGATGAAGCCCATCAATTTATTTCTACCAGCATGGGACGCATTTTAAAGGAATCCAGAAAATTTGGACTTCACGCAACTTTGGCTCAGCAAATCTACGGTGAGGGTATGAGTCCTAAGATGAAAGAAATCGTTACAGGTAATACAGCCGTAAAAATTGCAGCACGAAACTCTGATAAATCACTCCGTGCGTATGCTGCAGATACTGGAGTTGAACTTGAGGCACTTAAAAATCTTAGAAAATTCGAATACGTTGCAAAGTCTGGAGATGGGTCACCAGTCGTTTACAAGCTCAAACCAGACACATTGGGTACAAGAAACTCAATGCCCATGAGAAATTGGAAATCTATGTTAACTAAGCAAATAATCGCCCATTATCGCGATCTCTCTCGGAAAACCCGTTCAGTCGTTATCCCAACGAAAGGCGTTGAAACGGCTCGGTTTAACTCAACTGTGTCCATTCGTAAAAAAAACCCAATAGAGCAATTAGGGCGTAAACCTCCAACAGTTAATAAATGAGTGGCTTATCACCGCTATCAACCCACGCCTTAGAGGCGCTGGGCACATTTCATTATCTTAGTCCCAGTCAACTAAGTAATGCGGGTGTTGGTAAATCAGCACGAACCGCAAGGGAGAAAGCTTTAGTTCCACTATTGAAAAGAGCGAAACCTTTGGTGCATGTACAAGATTTCGGATGGATTCCAGGGTACGGAAGATTAGAGAGTATTTATCAACTTACAAAATTGGGCGCTCATACCCTTGCGGAGTTTAGACGGTGCAGCACTGAGGACATAGAGTATCCAAAATCATTACTGAAATTTCAAAAAGATTATCAACACCGCAAAGGATTGGTAGATATTCACATTGCAATACGTGCATGGGAGGCTGATAATGTAGAGCGAGTGCTATTGAAGTTTGACCCTTATTATTTCCGTCCAAACAAAAGGGCTAAAACCCAATTGCATTTCAAACCCGATTCGAAACTTCCCCCAGATTACCCTAAGCAGATCGAACCAGATGCTATCGTTGAATACACGGTAAATGGAGAAGGATATATAGCGGTTATAGAGCTTCATTGGGCGACGGATACGAGACGTGTCGCAAAGCAGATTGATAGGCATATTACCGCATTGTCTCAAAATATAGTCGCTGAAAAATACCGCCATCTGTCTCCGCACTATGTGATTTCAGTACACGAGAACCCTAAGAATAAAAAGTCTGTACAAAAGTGGTTTTCGGAAAGTCATGAAGCAACGAATTTCTCCGAATTTTTTGATTGGTATGAGTTTGATACCTTTAAAGCGAGCGCAATTCTAAGGGATCAGAGATAGTGAATGCCGCAACTCGGACAAGTGCGTGTGAGTTAGTTTCCTTCCCGCCTAATTCACACGCTTTTCACACGAAGACCATGAACGTATGCGGAACATAGTGATTTTTTGTGACTCTCTATGGATGTTAAGCTATTGAAATCAAATTATAAAATTTTTTGGGAGGTCATCGGATAGGTCTCCAAAACCGAGGGCCGGGGGTTCGAGTCCCTCCGCCCCTGCCATTCAAGAGACAATTTCTAACAATACAAAATATTGAAATGCGAGGTTTTTTTAAAACCCCGCTCTTGTCTGATGGTTGAAAAGCCAGTGGCTTTTCAACAGGTTCGTGCCCTTGAACCATTGTCAATGTTTGTGGCTAACTTGGGGCTACTTCATTTTTTTTGCGATGGCTTTCAGGGTCGCGCTTAAACTTGTAAGGCGCTTTTGCACGATTGCATCGGCTGGATTTTTGCCGAGTTCGTTCCCAAGAGTGGCGAGTTGTTTGGCGAGTCCGGTATCTTTGCCTGTCACGGTTTCGGCTTTATCGAGGGCGGCAGAAAGATCGGTTAGCATTTGCGCTGATATAGCGTCGTCACGTTTTAACTGATCGATATAGGCGCGGGCAATAACCGGCTCTGCGGGCCAGCTAACGGGAAATTGCTGCTGCGGATTAAAGGCAGCGCCCTGATCGCCAAGTTTTGCCGCTGCAAGTTCGTTACTAGTGAGAAACTCGCTTGGGGATAGCTCAAAAATATCGAGGCCGCGCGCAATTTCGGTGCCGTAGATTTTTCCATCATACCAGTAAGTCGACCAGTACCCCGCCAGTATCAACACCTCTTCGTGGACGGCGCCGCGATCGAAATAAGCGATCTCGACTGGCTTGGAAGAGTCTGTGAAATCGATAACCGACACGCCCCCTTGATACCAAGCTTGTACAAAGATATCGCGTCCCGGCACGGGTATTACGGAACCATTATGGGCAACGCAATTTTCCTTTTCGGATTGCGGTGCTGACATTTTGTAATAGCTCTTGAATTCCAGCTTACCATCCTTGATGTCATAAATTGCGTCTGCACCCCAATCCTGAGGATCGTAAGCGCGACATCGTGGGCGGCTACCGCCACCCCATTCATCTGTAAACAGAACTTTAGTTCCGTCATTATTGAATGTTGCAGAATGCCAATAAGCAAACCCTGAATCTTTTACATCATCGATGCGTTTTGGTTTTCGCGGATTGGAGATATCAAAAATTATACCGTTACCCGCGCAAGCTCCTGCCGCAATTTTTGCAGCCGGGAATATTGTAATGTCATGACATTGAGTCGTGGGACGGGTTTCTTGTGTTCCCTCGCCATGATCCCCGCCTTTCCAAAGCCCGGCAATCTGGCCCGTTTTCTGATCGGCAAAAACTCTCGGGCTATCTATGATACGGGCTTTCGATGGGTCATCCACCGGTATTTCAATGACATCTATACTAAACAGCGCGGTTCGGTTGTCACCGGGAATGGCACCCACGCAACCTTCCAGCTCTTCTTCCTTACGAATTGAAGAGGTTCCTGAATTGTAGACAATAATCTTGCCGTTACGCCCGGGGCCCGAGACAATTGTATGAGTGTGTGACCCACGACAGGTCTGGACCTGCCCAACTTGCACAGGCTGCGAGATATCGCTGATATTAAAAATTCGCAGACCACGAAAGCGTTCGTCACTGACTTCATCACTTACCCCTTGAAGTCCGCAATCTACGCGGCCACGGGTTTGTTCTACTGACATTATCAAAAGATCGCCCACTATAGAAACATCGCCTTGTCCACCGGGGCAGACAACCGAAGATATAAGATTAGGGGCAGCATCATCCGATAGCTGATAAATATTAAATCCGTGATAGCTTCCAGTGACAAGCTTATCATTTACAAAAGCCATATCCGTATTGGCAAAGCTTAGAAGGGGAGAGCGTTCCCCCCATTCGGTTTCTTCATTGGATTGATCGTCTTCCCGGGAATTTTTGTCTTTTTTGGCCTCTATTTTGGGAGGCGTACCCGCTGGATTTTGTGCATCAAAGAAACCGGGCGGTTTTGGGAGGGATGCAACAAGCGTCATGTTCTTGGCAGCGCTCTCGGCATTTTCAAATCCTCCCTTTAACAAGGCACGAGGGTCCTCTGATAAATTGCTGAGGAGTTCGTTCATGCGTTCAATTTCTGAAGTTTGGTCATTGACGATATCATTCACAAATTTGAATAAAACCGGATCATAGGCTGAGCCCGGTTGTTTAAGGAGGTTTTCGACCATCGTGATCGCGCCCTCATGATGGGTAATCATCAAGGTTAAAAACTGGCGGTCGAAAGCCGTTGCTTTTACAGCCGCCAGGTTTTGCATCTGGGCGGGAGAGGCCATGCCGACCATAGTCATGTGAGTCGTTTCTGCGTGCGTGCCCTCTTTTGCGCCGTGATGGGTAGAAGCCTCTCCCTGATGCGCGCCAGGGTCAGGCGCTTTTTCACCGCGCTCTTTTAGCCAGTCCTGCATGAATTTAATTTCATCGGCTTGAGCTGCATCGATACGACCTGCGATATCAATGACTTCTTTGCTGTTCGTCCTGTCCTTGACGAGGGCGGCCATTTGAACGGCCTGAAAGTGATGGGGGATCATATTCTGCATGAAGCGGACATCATCAGGAGAATAGCGGTTATCAGCAATTTTGCTGGCTTCATCGGCATTTAATGTCCTTGATATCTCTCCCGGCGCTCCCGGTTGAATAATCGGAGCATCCTGAAATGCGGCGGCGGAAGTGGCGCTAGAGGCCAGGATCATCGCGCTCGCTGAAGCTAAGGTCAGAGATCGGCGAGAATTGATACGGTGAATAATCATAAAAGATCCTTGTGATTAGGCATCTACCAGTTGTTGGCGATTGACTCTGTAACATTGCTTTTAATTTACCGGTATAAACGGGTTTTGCAATGTCTGGTATCAAAAGAAAATTTAATGATTTATTAGAAATCAGCCCCTTTTGCAGATGGGTAAAACCTCACCCCCTTGGTAGGGGTTGGTCCTGATTTTATAGATCTTATTTCCATAAGAGCGGGTAAGAGGGCGCAAGGGGCGAGTGGCACGATTAAAGTGGTCTGTCAGCTACTGGAATAGATTATACACCGAGAAAAATTCTTAGTTTTCTAAAGGGCTCGGCCAGAACATGTATGATAAGGGGGCGCAAACCAACATCCGTCTTTACCGTTCCCTGCATACCCGACAAAACCCGGTCCGATGAGGTCTCCAGTGGTTTATCAATGGCGCCGATACCGCGTAGAATGGTCTGGTCCTTGGAAAATTCTGCAACGGGATAGAATTCAATATTTTTGACTTCATATTTAGTTCCCGGGTGGGCTTCCAATCGAAGAGTCATTGAAAGATTGTCACTATTCAGCCTCGCGGCGTCGGTAGCATTGATGGATAATTCAACGCGCGTGCTCTCTTTTTGAACCACCCGGAACAGCTCATCACCTTGACGTAATGTAGATCCAATATTTTTTTTCTGATTTTCCCCTTGCACATACCCGCTAATTGGGGAGCGTAAATTACTACTTTCTAACCGAAAATCGGTTAGCGCTATTTGTGCTGTAACTTCTTCTGCGCGTAATTTTGCAAGCCGCGCTTTTGCTGCGTCGCCATTTGCGCGTTGTATTTGCCATTCGGTTAGGTGACTTGCATGTTGAGCTTTAAGCGCGTCCCGTTCAGCCTGTAAATCATTTGTATCAATCGTTGCAAGAATTGTTTCATTGGCTGTCACGAACTCACTTGGTTCAACGAGGACGGTTTCAAGCCGGCCAACAATTGGCGCAGCTATCACTTGTTGATGCACAGGTACGATCGCCGCTTCTCCTTTAACTGTATGGGGAATTGGAAGAAGGAGACCCGCAAAAGGTAGTATAAAAACCGCCGCAAGACGGTAGCGCGCGGGGAGCTTTTTTATGAACGGTAAATTGTTTATTGCGTTAGGAATTCGCCGTGTAAATTTATTGATATAAAAATTTTCAAACCCATTTGCCATAATCCTCATATCAGTTTGATCGGGTTCGATATTAGTTTGTCTTGTCAATATTGCACAGCCCTCACCTTCATCGTTAAACTGGGTATATATTGAAAACCCACCCCCGAGAGATTTTTGTAATTGGAGAGCTGCAAGCGTCTCAATATTTGTATTGTCAGGGCTCAAGCTGGAATTTTTGTTTTCAATCGCTTCTGACATGATAACAGAAATTTGAGTCCGTAGAGATTCTGCTATCATTTCTGAGGCGGTAAGTGATTTTTTCTGGATAGTAAATGCATGAATTGGCGCGATACATACCAAGCTGGCCTGTAATTTTTTAGCTAGTAGATCTGCAAGCGATTGAGCTTTGTGCTTGAGCCGGGAATTTTTCAAGAAAATATTGATGATATTCTCATCGTGGGTTTGTTTTTTTGTCCGGTTTGACAAAATTTGTGTGAAGATAGTAGCGGCGAGTTCAAATCGTTCTTGCGCCATAGCTGCGGCTAGTGGCGTTTCATTTATGCTTTCCAAAATAACATAAAAACCATCGGCCAACCGATCTTTGAGCTGGATATTAATAATCCGAATCGTGCGATAGGATTGGGTATCAGCTATTGTGATATTCAAAGCCGAGTTTTTGTGTAACTCACCGATAATGCTATGAATGCTTAAGCCGTTATATGTGATGTCACTTGGTTGACCATGTAGAAAATCTATTTGCGCACTATTGATTTGTATGATTTTACAATTTTCTGCATTGGTCAATTGCTTTGTAAAAACACAAAATTGTGCATAAAGATCGCTATCAGAATGCGCATGGTCAATTAAATCATAAATTGCATTTTGCAATGATGATCTATTGTTCCCTTTGGGGAAAGCTCCCTCAGAAACATCTGATTTCAATAAGGCAGACATGGGCTGGCTCGCTATGGTTGTTCCGGAAAATGAGTGGCTGATTTTTCGAGTAATGAAATGGTTGCATTCGTGCCGGCGGGCAATGCTTCGTCGTTCGTGGCCGTAAACACAACTCTTACAGATCCTGTTGCGGGGTCGAAGACCGGATCAATATGGGATAATGTGACTGTGAACGATTGATTGAAAGGTTCGGCGACTTTTGCAGAGTATGATTTTTCTTTAACTAGATAATTGAAAAATTCGGCTTCGATATATGCTTCGATTTCGAGCGTGTTTGTATTAATCAAACGCGCTATGTTGTCGCCTCGACTTACTGATTGGCCCTCGGTGACGAAAATTTCGGAGAGCGTACCGGCAAAAGGGGCTTCAAACCTGTAACGGCTTAGAATGGTTTCTTCCAGTATGAGGCGTTTTTTATTGGCTGTGTTTTCTTCCTGCGCAGCTGTAAGGTCAAGAGTGGCAAGAGTTGCGTTGGTTTTCGCATCTAGAATTTCCCATTCCGTAGCTGCGCCATTATTCATAGCTGTTTGTAGGTCTTTATATTTGCGCTTTGCTTGGGATGCGCGCTCTCTTGATGCGCTCACAGCTGAAGTTGCGCTGGCGATCGTTTTTGCAAGTGCAACTTTTGCCTCCTGTTCAGAATCATTAAATTTAACAATGATAGAACCTTGACGGACAATTTCGCCTTCATCGGCATCAACCTGAGTGACGATACCATCGACCGTTGTTTTAATGTATATATCCTTAGCGGGCTCCAAAATTCCGTCTACGCTCTGGGCAGTTGCGGAGTGCACAAAGGAAAATGTAAGTGCTAGAAAAAAATATAAACGGGTCATAGTTTTTGTAATTCCTCGATCTGTGAGTTGATCTTAGTCGTAAAATTATTCCACATTGCTTTTGCAAGAAAGGTCCAACCGGTAGAAACAACAGCGGTAACGGTTTGACCGTGTATAAGGACTGCTTTTTTTGTGGGCGTTGAGCCCAAACTTATAAAAGTACTGAAATGCGGATGGGCGGGAATGAGTTGAGCGGGAATAGTTGGATCAACTGAAATTTTTCCTTCATGCGTACGCGTTAAGCCGGCTGAGGGAAGGTTTTGTACAAAATTCCAGTTGGCTGAATTTATGCTTGTTCGGTGAGGGCGAGTCTCATTATCTAACCAATATTTGACCGGGTAGCTGGCCTCTGGCTCGGACAATAGATCAATTTTTGTTTCCGGAACAAATAGCTTTAGGCGCACATGATCTGGGTCAAGAAAAACCCCGACAGGAGTATTTGCTGGAATATGCTGCTTATTTAAGAACTTTAACCCTGGTTCAAAGGTTAGTGTATTTTCAGGATCCGTGATGGTAAGGCGCGTGCGATCATATTCTAGTCTTTTTAATCGATCCTGCGCCGCAAGAATTGACTCTTTGAATTTTATTGCATGAGAGTCGCGCTCCGCAATGGCTGTTTGATAGTTTAGTCTGGTAATTGCCAAATTCAACTGTGCTACTTGGATATTTTGATCTAATTCAGGATTATCAAAATGTGGATTAGACTTATCGTCATCAGACTTAACGATTGTACCAGTAGGTAGAATTACATCTTGTAAAGTTTGATTTTCAATTATGCCAGAGACAATTATATTGTTTTGTACCGGGAGGACCGGGGCAATTATTAGTAAAATTAAAACCAACACCCCGGTTCTGGAAAATGATTGCTCTTTGTTTTGAATGAGAAATTTAACAAATGGGCGGACAATTACTGCGCTGATGGCAATGCAAGCGGTGAATATAGCAAGTGGAGGGTATAAGAAGTAAGCTGCAATTGTAATTCCTGTAAGGACTATACAGCGGAATAAAAATGACCCAATAGAATATAGTACATAAACCATATGGGCTTTATTGTTGTCTTGATTTTTAAATAATAATTTTCTTGATAATTTACCCATCTCCGCCATACTGCGGGGTTGTAGATTTTGAGTTTGCAAAATATCTGACAAGATATGGTATCCATCAAGTTTAATAAAAGGATTTAAGTTAAAAAGAAGCGTGGATACCCCTGCAATAAATGCAAACTGATGCAGCATGGCTCTAGCAACTTCGTTTGATATTGATGCGGCAATGAGAATTGCAAGTGCGGCTAGAAAAAGTTCAAAATAGACGCCGCTAAATGCAATTATCGCCCTTTTTTTGGGGGATGATATCTGCCAACTTGCTGAGGCGTCAGTGTAGGGTAATAAGAAAAAGAAAAATCGTGTAACACCTACAGTGATTGGTCCTGGGTCAATTCCTTCTAAGTTTGCAAATCTCTGAAGTGCTGAGGCATGACCCATTTCGTGAACGAACTTTGAGAAGAATATCAATATTGTAAATGCTGCGCCATCAAGGATACTCATTTGAGTGAGCCAGGAAAAAATGGAATCTGATTTTTCAGGCGTTGAGAGTATGATTAATCCTGCGCTCCCTAAAAGGGTGCACCATATAATAAATCCTGCACTCGTAAAAACCCAATTGATATATGGATCAATTTTAACCAAAAGAATTTTGGCATCCAGTAAGGGGTGCCGTGAAGACATGGATTTTGTTTCAATGGCGTTGAGTGTTGTGGGTTTTTGACTTGATGCTTCTTGCTTGTAATTTTCAATCAACCCATGCGCTGCGAGCAGGGCGACTATATTCATGATCGTGGATTCGTCCAGATTATTATCCGTATTTACCAGGTCCTCGAGTTTGTGCCGTCCATCAAGTTTGCTTGCAATTCGATAGGCTTCTCGTGATAAACGTAGGTGCTTCCCCGATTGTAAATTTGTTAGTACGTATTCGGAATTTTCCTGAATCTTTGGCCTAATGACCGAGATTTGGGAGCTTATTTTCGGATATTCTGGCAAATTAATGTTTGTCATAATCGCATGAAAGGTGAGATTGGTGAATTTATGGTTAATAGAAGTGCAATAATTATTTGGTAAAATTTAATATATGTATACAGATAATTAACAATAAAAACCTTCCGCAAAGGGATGTTATTATAAATCATAAAATATTTTTGGGGTTCGTTTTAAAATTATATTAAGGTTAATAATTGGCTGTTTTACTCAATCCACGGGGTGATTTAACGTATTAAAAGTGGAATTCCGCATGAATAATAAGATTGTTTATTTTAGCTTAGTGAGTGTCCTTGGCATAATGGTGAGCTCTGAAGCGATTGCATGGGATAACGAAAATACGAAAAGTGTTTCGCCGAGCAAACAAGAGTGTGAAAAATATCTTCTTGGTAAAAGTCAAAATGTTGCAGAGGCTGAGACGATAGAAAACAGTTTTTTCAGTGAGCTTAATACTGAAGAAAAAAATCATTTTGACCGAGCGTGCGGAAAAAATTCTCATAACATTTTCGGGGCTTCTCGTGTGCGAGAGGGCGAATACGAACAACTGTCCGATATTGGTGAAAACGTAGAAGAGGCTTTAGAGCCCAAACGTGCTGTGTTTGGTAATCGCTTTGATAATGGCACCAAGACGTGGCGCGAGGATGGTTCCGAATATCAAGAGATTGTTGTTGGTTCTACTCCTTTTAAAACATCGCAGACTTATAAGGGAGAAATTGCCCTTATTGGCGCGGGTAAGAGCGGCGAGTATATTGCGCAATTAGAAAAAGATAGTTCTGATGTTCTTCAAGTCCCGGAGCAAGTTAGCAAAAAATCGGATGAAAAATTGGCTAACTCGACGTCGGGTGTAGTAGAGATTAGCAAAACGTCCTCCAGCGCTTCAGAGAATGATTTAAGTGCTTTGTTGGCCTCGAATGTAGGTCAAGATGCAAATCAGGCAACGCCTATCAATATTTATCAAGGCAAAGGAGTTGCTGCTAGCTTGGATATTGGTGATGGGCGCTTTGCATTATCTTTAGATGATGCATTGTCGCAAGCTGCGAAACATGCTCCGCAAATTGCAGTCTTCAAACAACTTCCCGCTATTCGTGAAACATCGGTTTTGGAGGCTGAGGGCCGATTCAAGCCTGAGGTTTTTGTGGAAGCGCGTTATGAAGACAGAGACATTCCTACGACAAGCCTGGCGCAAACAGCCGGTGATGATCGATTACGAGAGGATGATTTTGCGACCGAATTTGGTGTGCGAAAGCGTGTTCGCAGCGGTGCTGAAGTAACATTGTCGCAACGATTTTCATCACTTGAAACAAATTTAATTGAGTTTGATCCTGCAGAACAATCACGTAGCCGGACTGTTTTAAATGTAAGACAACCTATTTTAAGAGGCGGCGGTTTTTCCTTTAACCGTGCGCTCGATAATGTTGCGAAACTGGAAACAGATGTAGCGGTTCAAGAGTTTCGTCGTCAGTCTGAAAATCATTTACTTGAAGTCGCCAGGGCATATTGGAATCTATATCTTGCCAGGGCGTTCGCGATTAATGAGACCCAATCAGTTGTACGTATAGATAATATAGTTGATCGTATCGAAAATCGCCGCGGAATTGATGCGCAGCGACTACAAGTCACGCGCGCAAAAGCGGCCCGAGCAGAACAACGTTCGTCCTTGGTGCGTGCGCGTAATGCCGTGCGCAATGCCGAGGCGCGTCTTCGTGCTCTTATTAGTTCTCCTAATATTCGTGAGAATCAGGCGCGTGAAATTATTCCTCAGGATGTACCCAATATTGTGTGGAAGGACCTGCCAATAGAAAACTTGGTTCAGCAAGCTATAGAGCGAAGACCTGAGATAATGCAGGCTAACTATCAGCATAAAGCATCTATTATTCGCAAAGGGATATCAGCTAATGAAGCGTTACCGCAATTAGATCTTATTCTGGAAGGCTCGTTAAACGGCCGGGAAGATAATTTCAATTTTGGCGGTGCTTTTACAGATGGCAATGAAGCTGATTACCTTGTGGGAATTCGTTTTTCTATGCCCATTGGCCGGGATGAACGTAAAGCGCGGCATAAAAGACGTCGCTTGGAAGAGCTTCAGCAGCGCAGGCAAATAGAAACAACCGTTACCAGCCTGCAGTTGGAAACTGAAATTTCAGTCAATGAATATGCTGTTGCTTATGAAGAGTTTTTGCAACGTAAAGACGCACTAGAGCTTGCACAGCAAGATTATGACATTCTCAAAGAACGTTGGCAGCGCGGCGTTGGAAATGATGGCATCGTATTTTTGGATATGTTGCTTGAAGCCAATAGAAGATTGTTGTTAGCACAAGGCGAGCTCAGCGAAGCGATCGTTACGTTTAAATATTCCGAAGCCAATCTTGAGAGAACTCGCGGGCAGTATCTGCAAAGCCTCGGATATCGCGTTGCACGCAATGTCAGTAAAAATGGAA
Source organism: uncultured Caulobacterales bacterium (assembly GCA_964392325.1). Classification (GTDB taxonomy): domain Bacteria; phylum Pseudomonadota; class Alphaproteobacteria; order Caulobacterales; family Parvularculaceae; genus CALLPQ01. Next base: position 96,403 of record CAYMPJ010000012.1, on the reverse strand, counting down.
CGCCTGGTTATACACTTGAAAGGACACAATAATGATATTGTCCACACTGTTGTCACGCCAGAAAACCGCCATAACCAAATCGCGGCTATTAAATTCCACATGGCAAGCACCGCATGTCGAGTTGCTAGAAGATCGGATTTTGTTGACCGCTGAACCTACAGCGTCAATTGATGTTCCATCAGAGGTGTCTCTCGGCAATGATTTTAGCGCCACGATTACTTTCGACAATGATGTAACGGGTCCGCCAGATGCCGATGTTGGTTTTGTTCCATTTGTTGATTTAATACTGCCTACCAACGGGGCCGATGGTGGTCCATCGGGTCAAATTGATGATGGTGTAACATTTAATGGGGCAACATTTTTAGGTACGCCAATAACCTCTCATGAAATTGTATTTGATGCGAGTGGTCAGGCGCTTCATCCACTTGCTGTGGATGCGAGTGGTAATCCATTAGTGGTAACTGGGGCGCCGGGCGATACATTGGTTGTATTTGAGCTGCCTTTTGGGTCATTTGCTCCGGGACAAACACCGGTGCAGATAGATGTCGACCTGTCATTATCGGATTTGGCTGATATTGACCAAGATTTGGACTTTCAAGTTCGCGGTGGATTTGCCCTTGGCACGACGCCTTTGGATGACCCAGCTACTGACCCATCGATAACTCAATCCAGTTTTACAACGACCAGCATAACACCTGCACTCTTCACGCTTGAAAAGTTCAATAATGCACCGGAGTCTGAAACCGCAACTGGACCGAATTTCGAGCGCACTTATTTTATTGAGATTGATGTCGCAGATGGACAGACTCTGGAAAATTTTATCGTTACAGATGCTCTGCCAGATACGATTGTTTATCTTGGGGCTACGACAAGTGGAACGATTTTAACAGAGCCAGGCCTTAATAATGTTGTCCCGGCGGGATCACTACTCGAAGTCGATCTGGGAACAATTGTTGGCGGCGCTGGCGTTGATGCTGTTATTGAGATTCAATATTATGTGAATGATGTCGACTCTGCGGGTAATCCGGTCATCAACCCTCTTTCAGGGGACGATACACAAACAATAAATGATGTACGCGGTACCGCTACTTTTCGCCCTTTAGATCCGCGCGATCCAGTGGCCAATCTTGTTTCAGATATTACAGTTCAAGATGACATTCTTGAAAATCTATCACTCGCGACACAAAAAAGTTTTGTGATTTCTGATGATCAAAATGTATCGGGGCTTAGTCCGGGCGATACGCTTCTATATACAATTGATGTGCAGATTTCTGACTTTTTCTCCATTGGTGATCTGGTTGTTGACGATTTGATTCCCGATGGGTTGGTTTTCAATTCAGGTTTTACGCCGCAACTTTCGGTTACAGAAGGCGGTGTTTCTCTCACTGGCGGACCGGTTAGTTTTGGGAGTTCAAATTTTTCTACCACGCCTGGTGCTACGCCGGGTGAAACTGAACTGCAATTTCTGCTATCGCAAGAACTGATCGATCGGGCTCTGTCGGGTGGTGATGGAATTTTACAAGGTGGTTCTGTTTTAGGGGGCGGCGCGACAACCGTTTCAATTACTTATGAAGCGAGCATTCAAACAGATTTTGTGACACCAAATAGTACCGGTGACACAGCCGTTACCCAAGGCGACAGCCTCACCAATAACGTTGTCACAAGCGGATCGATAAGAGATAATACGACACTTGTGCAAACCGGTACCGAGGAAGACGATAGTTCTTCGACGGCAACAATTGTTACAGGTGAGTTAAATGCGAAGGAAGTCGCTTATATTAATGGCGTAGCCGTTCCGAATGGCCAACAAAATATTCAAGTTGGCGATACGGTGACATTCCGTCTTTCATATGATCTGCCCCAGTCATCTATTGAAGATCTGGTAATTAATGACTTTCTGCCATTGCCGGTTTTTGATGTCGCTGAGGTTAATCCAGCCCTTTTGGATTTCACACCAAACCCGACTGATACTCCCCCTCCTGCTGGCGGTATTTCTATTGGGGGCGGAGATACATTCGTTCAATTAATGGATTCTGCGGGTAATAGCGTCGGGACACCAACTCTTTCAATCGATAATGCATCTAATTCTTTTTCTTTGGATTATGGTGATTTTCAATCTGATACGCCGCAAGCAAGCCGTATTGAGTTTCTTGTTACGGTGACTGTCAATGATGTGGATTTTGCCGATGGCTTATTATTGACCAATCAAGCCTCTGCCTCAGAGGCGAACTCTGGTGAGACAACAGCGCCGACAAATGCGATTGTGAATTTTGTCTTTACCCGTCCTGAATTGGAAATTACCAAGGGTATTATTGCAACGGATCGCGCGGATGTATCCTTCTCCGGTTCGGTAGGACCCACCGGATTCACGGCCCCGGGAGCATCGGGCGCCCGCTTTGGTTCCACCATAACGTCAGCGGACATTGATGCTGATCCGATTGATGCAAATCTAGCCGGTATTGATGCGGGCGATATTGTATCATTCGCGATTACGGTTGAAAATACTGGATCAGGCGTAAACGGAGCATTTGATGTAACGATTCAAGATATTTTGCCACCCGGGTTTACAGCTGCGCCGAGTGGATTGAATCTGCAAGTAACAGATGGCGATGGTAATGCGCTGAGCTTTACTGATGCTAATGGTGCAAATCCCGGCCTTTTTGGTGATGGCATCGTTCTTGATGATACGGCGTCTACTGGTTCATTGGCCGGTGCTGATGCGCCATCTGCGGCGCAAGGAGCCAATATTGCGATCATTACCTATGATTTGATCGCAACTCAGGATGTCGGCCCGGAGCAATCTCTCGATAATACCGCAACAATTACAAATTATGCGGCTCAAAATAATGGGTCTGATTTTGCTGACCCTGACCTTAGTGATATTGCGACGATTTCGACATTAGCGCCCGATGTAGAAAAAGTTGTATATGATACAAGTATTAGCGAAACAGGAAATACCGTTTCCAGTAATGCCCGCCAGGACATTACATTGGGCGAGATCATAACTTACCGTATAACCTATACGCTAACAGAGGGCACCTACCAAGATCTATTGCTCACAGATCAGGCGCAGAATAATGCCGAAGGGAGTATTGAAATACTCTCCGGCAGAATCATTTCTGTCGGTTCAAATATTACGGCAGCATCCGGAGGGGCGACTCCGGCGGTAGGTCAAGCCGCTGATGAAATAGACGATCGTGATGGTGACGGCGTAAATGATATTGCGCGATTTACTCTTGGCGACATTGTAAATACAGGTAGCGATAATATCGCAGATGGGGCCGATGAAATCGTTATAGAAGTTGTTGGACGAGTGAACTCGACCCCAACTACACAGGGTGGTGATACGCCAAACGATACGGGCGATACATTGCTTAATCAGGGTCGTATATTTTACCGTGATCCGATCGATGATGTGACTCGAAGCGAAACCGATTCTGTTACCATTGATGTTGTCGAGCCTGATCTTGTGGTTACCAAACTTGCCAGTGTTTCGAGTGTTGATGGTGGGGATGCAATAACATATACAATTGAGTTGGATCATTCTGACGATTCAACATCGGCGGCGTTTGATATCGACCTAACCGATCTTTTAAGCGATGCTGGGCTTAATCTTGTGTCCGGAACCGTGACAGTAACGGGTAACGGTGCGTCTGATGCAACGATTGTCACTGGAAATGGTGCGGGTGATACTATTGTTGATATCGATATTAGTAGTCTCCTGACGACGGAGATGCTTACCGTAACATTTGACGCAACAGTATCGAGCACCGCTCCAATTGGCGGGCAATTGGATAATACAGTTGATATTGGATATTCCTCTGCTCCCGGAGCAACGGACGAAGAGCGTTTTTATACCGGAAGTGCATCCACATCGGTTGATGTTGACGGTGCCAGTATTTCCAAAACCGTGATTTCGACAAATCAAACCCCAACAGATGATGGGCAGATCAATCCAGCCAATCCGGATTTAGTGATCGGCGAGGAAGTGACGTATGAAATTGTTGTCACCTTACCAGAAGGGCAGGCCCCTGTTACAATTACAGATCAATTACCTTTAACGCCGGGCTTGCTCGGGTTTGTTTCAGCAGAAATTGTCGCAATCGGCAGTAATATTTCCGGATCAGGATTGAGTACCGGTCCTGTCCCTCCCGCAAGTGTAACGGACAGCAATAGTGATGGTATTGATGATCAAGTGTCTCTTGATTTTGGAGTGTTGGATGTCGCGGTAAATAATTCTCCTCAGGGTGTTAATGACCAAATCGTAATTCGCGTTACCGGTATTGTGGAAGATGTTGTGGCCAATACTTCCGGCGATACGGTTAGTAATGTTGCTACTGTTGATTTTGGCAATGGCGAAGAATCTGCGAATGCAGACATTGATATCGTTGAGCCAGATCTCAATATCACCAAAAATCGCGATATTGCCAATCCCGATGCGGGTGATGTCGTAACCTTTACGGTTACATTGGATCACACGGCTGCTTCTACTGCTAATGCTCAGGATGTTTTGATCAGTGATGCAATTCCTGCCGGTGTAACCCTCGTGCCTAATTCGGTATCGCTAGTGGGTCCGGGTACAATAATATCGGGAAACACTCCGGGGGATACGAGTGTAAGCGTGGATGTTGGTGAGCTTGATCTGGCGCAAGATATAACTTTGACCTATCAGGTAACTATTGATGATCTGGTATTATTTAATACCACGATTACAAATACAGCCAATTTGTCCTTTGATAGTATTGAAGGTCCGGGTGGTCGTAGCGATACTGACTCGGATAATGCTTCGGTAACCACACCAGGTGATGTGACTTTTGAGAAAACGCTTGTTGATACATCGCTCACCGAATCCTCCGGAAACGATGTTCTTATCGGCGAAGTGCTAACGTATGAGCTGCGTGCTGTCATTGATGAGGGTACAACAACACTTCGAATTACGGATCAATTACCTGTTGTAGCAACTGGAACAGTTCTGCAAATTACGTCCGGATCAATTGTCTCAGTTGGAAGTTCCATCACAACCCAATTTTCGGGCGCGCCTGTAATTTCTGATACGGATAGCGTGAATGGTAATGACAGGATTGTTTTTAATTTTGGAACAATTACCAATGCCGGAGATAATGTTGTTAATGCCGGCGATGAAGTCGTTGTTCGTGTCCAGGCCGTTGTTCTCGATATCGCTGAAAATTCGAACGGGGAAACCTCTACGAATAGCGCAAGTCTCGAGTTTTCAGAGGGTACATTAACTGATGATGTAACGGTAACGATCGTTGAGCCGGAACTGGAAATTGTCAAGGATAGTGATATTACCAATCCGGACGCTGGCGATATCGTTACCTACACAGTTACGGTTGATCATACCACAGCATCAACGGTTGCGGCGCAAGATGTTGTGATTACCGATGCAATTCCAGCTGGTGTTACCCTTGTGGAGGGTAGTGTAACGATAATCAGCGGTTCCGGATCAGTGACCCAAGGCAATGGCGCCGGGGAAACATCAGTCGAGATCACCGTTGGTGAACTTGCTCTTAGTGAGGCGATTACTTTCACTTATGAAGTGAGTGTTGATGATTTGGTTGCCTTCGGAACTGATATTATCAACACTGCTAATGTCAATTATGATAATGTTGCAGGTGCGGGGGGACGGGCCGAATCCGACTCCGATGATGCCCTCATCACTACGACGGGTGATGTTACATTTGAAAAAGACATTTTCGATACGTCTTCGGACGGTACAGCCGGCAGCGATGTGGCTATCGGTGAAATTGTGACTTACCGACTTCGCGCAACAATTGATGAAGGAACAACGACACTCTCTATTGTTGATCAATTACCTGTAGCGGGTGGAGCTGTTTTACAAGTCGTTAATGCAAGCGTCATCTCTGTTGGGAGTTCGATTTCAACTCAATTTTCTGGTGCGCCTGTGCTTTCCGATACGGATGGGGCAAATGGAAATGACCGGGTTGAATTTGATTTTGGTACGATCACGAATGCCGGGGATAATGTTTTTGATTCTGGCGATGAAATTATTGTCGAAGTTCAGGCACTGGTTATCGATATTCCGGTAAATGCCAGCGGTGAGGAATCAACGAACAATGCAACCCTGACCTTTAGTGAAGGTAGTTTGAGCGATAGCGAAACAGTCGAAATTGTTGAGCCGGATCTTGTGATTACAAAAGATCGCGATATCGCAGATCCCGATGCTGGTGATGTGGTAACCTTTACAGTTGTGCTCGATCATACGGCTGTGTCGACTGGCAATGCTCAAGACGTTGTCATAAGCGATGCTATTCCTGCCGGGGTAACCCTTGTACCTGGTTCGGTATTGGTTACAGGCCCGGGCGTAGTCACACAAGGAAACATACCGGGAGATAGTTCTGTTGAAGTTACGATCGGTGAATTGGCGCTCTCTGATGATGTTGTTTTAACATATCAGTTGGTTGTTGATGATGCGACGTTATTCAATACCACGATTACCAACACTGCTGACGTTGAATTTGATAGTATACCGGGGGACTCACCAAATGAGCGCGCCGGCGATGATTCGGATACAGCAACGATTGTAACAGCTGGGGATGTAACATTTGAAAAATCTATTTTTGCAACATCTGAAGACGGTACACCGGGAAGTGCGGTTGCGGTTGGAGAAATAATAACATATCGCTTGCGTGCGGTTGTTGATGAGGGGACGACTACATTAAATGTGGTTGATCAATTGCCGGTCACTGCCGATGACACGGTTTTGCAAATTACCAATGCCAGTGTGATTTCAGTTGGGGCGTCTATCTCAACGCAATTTGATGGCACGCCAGTAATAACAGATAGTGATGGCACTGATGGTAATGACCGGGTTGAGTTTAACTTTGGTGTTATCACGAATGCTGGTGACAATGTTATCGATGGCGGTGATGAAATCATTCTTGAAGTTCAGGCCATTGTATTGGATGTGCCAGAGAATGTTGATGGTGTCATCAGCACCAATAGTGCAACACTTACCTTTTCAGAAGGGGTGCTTACCGACGAAGTTGATGTAAACATTATCGAACCTGAACTTGAAATCGTAAAAGATCGTGACATCGCAAATCCCGATGCTGGAGATGTGGTGACCTATACTGTCACCGTTGATCACACGACATTGTCAACGGCGAATGCTCAAGACGTTGTGGTCACTGATCCAATTCCTGCTGGTGTAACGCTCGTGCCAGGTAGTGTGGTTATTACATCCGGAAGTGGTAGTGTAACTTCTGGAAATGGACCAAGCGACGGTAATGTTGAACTCTCAATCGGTGAATTGGGTTTGACGGAAAGTGTGACGTTTACCTATCAGGTAACTGTTGATAATGCGACCCGCTTTAATACAACTATCGATAATATTGCGACGGTGACTTTCGATGGGGTTGAAGGAGCGCAAGGGAGATCAGAGTCGGATTCTGATGGTGCCTCCATCACCACGACCGGTGATGTAACATTTGACAAAACCATCTTTGATACTTCAGTCGCGGAAACAACAGGTTCTGATGTTGTTGTTGGCGAAATCATTACATATCACCTAACCGCAACTGTCGATGAAGGGTCTACTGCTTTTTCGATTACTGATAATGTACCAGTCGCGGCGAGCGGCGGTGTTCTGCAAATTCTCGGCGGAAATGTCGTCTCTTTAGGTGGCGGTAATATCACGTCGAGTTTGGTGCCTACGCCTGTTCTGGTTGATAATGATGGCATTGATGGCGCGGATGAAATTACATTCAATTTTGGCGTTATCACTAACCCGGGCGATAACGTATTTAATGCAGGCGATGAAATAATCGTTGCCGTTCAAGCTATCGTTCTTGATGTGGTTGAAAACCAAAGCGGGGATGTACTTACTAATGCAGCAGTTTTAACGACTGACAGCGGTGTGCTCATGGACTCGGAGTTTGTTGAAGTCGTTCAAGCAGAACTTGATATACAAAAGGATGTTTTCCCATTTGGCGCCGAGCCGGGGGATACCGTTCAATATACAATTACTGTCGAACATACACCTGCCTCGAATGCTGAAGCTTTTAATTTATCTTTGGAGGACCTCGTTTCCGAGCCTCTGCTCAATATTGTACCGGGTACAGTTGTTGCTGTTAATAGCGGCACAGATACGCCTACGATATTGTCAGGTAACGGCGCAACGGATACCGATTTGCAAGTTGCTTTGGAGTCTCTCGAATTAGGAGAAACACTCACGGTTACTTTCGATGTAGAAATTGATGCAGCTGCACCATTTTCAGAATTGCTAACCAATGTCGCTGATCTGGATTATGAAACATCTCCAGATGGTGGGCGCGATCTTGAAGACAGTGATGATACGGTTGTTGCTACATTGCCGCTCGTATTGAAAACAACGACCGCCACTGATCTGGGAGCAACTGGTGATAGCGAATTTGATTCAGCAAATGACGATGTCGCCGTCGGTGAAACTGTTACATTTGAAATTGAGTTAACCTTCCCGGAAGCGACTGTACAAAATGTTATATTGAGAGATGTTCTGCCTACTTTTTCCGGACAGGATGTGTTTGATATCGTGAATGTTTCCACGACAATTGGGTCACAATTGACGACAGAACTGCCGGGCACCATAGTGCTGAGTGATACAAACGGCGATGGCGGTGATGACCGCGTTGATATTGATTTTGGCGATATTGATAATCCGCGTAACGACATAATAAATGATGATGACCGTATTGTGCTAACAATCGAAGCGCAATTACTTGATGTGCCTGGTATTACTGCAAGTGATATATTCACAAATCAAACGGTCAGTACGTTTGATTTTGGTGGGCCCACAGAAACAATTGAAGACTTTGCATCGATTGATGTGGTCGAACCAGTACTCGATATTACAAAAGACATTAGCGATACAACCGCTGATGCGGGTGATACTTTAACGTTTACCGTTGAGGTGTTCCATGATCTTTCAACAACGTCAGATGCTTTTGACATTTTAGTAACGGATCTTCTTCCTCCTGATGTAACACTTGTTGCCGGGAGTGTTGCTCTCTCGGGTGCTGGAGCTCCTAATGCAGTTGTAAGTACAGGTAATACTTCAGGCGATACCAATGTTATTGTTGACGCGACAACGCTCTCGCGCGGTGAACGCTTGATCATTACATATGATGCGATTGTCAATGCCGGGGTTGCAGCGGGGCAAACAATTACAAATACAGCAGATCTGGAATATGATAGTTTCCCCGGTGCGCCGGGCCGCACGGATAGTGATACAGATGATGTAGTAGCAACGGTTTCTGATATTGAATTTTCCAAAGAGGTTCTCACGACATCTCTTGCTGAAACTGGTGATAGAGCTTTCGACCCTAGCAATCCTGATTTGGCTATTGGTGAGACTGTCACTTATCGATTAAGTGCTGTTCTTCCTGAGGGGACATCGCCAATTATCGTGACAGATAATCTTCCCTTCGTTCCGGGTATTCTCGAGTTCCAAAACGCTGTCATTACCTTAGGTGGTAATTTAAGCTCTACGTCTCCCGGTGTTGGCGTTGGTATGGATACCAATGGGGACATGATTATTGATCAGATTGTGTTTAATTTCGGTGATATAACGAATTTGGCCGATGGTGTGGTTGATGCAAATGATGAACTCACCATTGATGTCACCGCTCTCGTAGTGGATGAGCCGGAAAACACAGCCGGACTGACTCTCACAAATACAGCAGAGCTTGATTTTGGACTGGGTAGCATCACTGATACAGCCGATATTGATATTGTTGAACCAAGTCTGACATTCGACAAAACGGCAAACCGTACGCAGGGAGACGCAGGGGACTCAATTACATTCTCGCTGGAAATTCAGCATGATAGTGATTCCGGTGCTTCGGCCTATGATCTTGCGATTACCGATATTCTTGGGCCTGGATTTACACTGGTCCCCGGTTCTGTTGTTTTCGCCGGTAGCGGCGCAGGCAATGCTAACGTTATTTCTGATATTGGAACTTTGGAAGTAGATATTAGCCAACTCGATCTTGGTCAAACTCTTACGATTTCTTATCGCGCGACTGTCGATGACACGGTTAGGGTTACTGATGCTTTGAACAATAATGCTTCGCTGGGCTATGATAGTGCGGCAGGACCTGGTGGGCGTAGTGAAACCTTATCGGACTTTGAAACATTTGATATAGTAGGTGTGCCCACATTCGATAAGGTCATTGCTTCCACGTCACAATCAGAAACTGGAGATGGCGAATTTGATCCAGACAATCCGGATGTAACTGTCGGTGAACAAATCACCTATGATTTGATTGTCACCTTGCCAGAAGGCACTGGCTCGGTTGTTATCACTGACCAATTACCATTTGGCTCTGGTGTTATTGAATTCGATGGAGCAACCATTGCCCTTGGCGGTAACATCACAACCGGTCTTCCGGGAACTGTCGTTACTTCAGACAGTGACGGCGATGGAATTGATGATCTTCTCACTTTTGATTTTGGTGATGTGGTAAATACTGGTGATAATGTTGTAAATGCGGATGACCAGATTGTAATTACGGTGACAGGGACGGTTTTAGATGTTCCTGTTAATGCCGCTGGTGTCGTTTTGACCAATCAATCAACCCTCAATTATGAAGATGGCTTGTCAGTTGTGACCGACACTGCCTCGGCTGATATTGTCGAGCCGGTTTTGACCTTTGATAAGGGCATTGATGTGACCGAAGGTGATGCCGGTGATTTGATCACCTACACACTGGATATAACCCATGATGGAAGTTCTACCGGTCCGGCCTATGATCTGGTGGTCAATGATACACTTGGAACTGGCCTAAATCTTGTTGCGGGTTCTGTTGTGATTTCCGGTTCTGGCGCGGGGAATGCGGTTCTTGTCAATGATAATGGCAATTTGCAAATAGACATTAGTGTCTTAGAGCAAGGCCAGACCATAAGTGTAACCTATGAAGCCATTGCAGATGATAGTGTGCGGGTGACTGATGAGCTAATTAACTCGGCAACACTTGACTATGATACGGCAGCTGGCCCGGGCGGGCGCGCTTTCGATCTAGGTGATGAAGAAATCTTCACCGTAGTTGGCGAGCCAACGCTAGAGAAAACGATTATATCAACTTCGCTATCTGATACCGGGGATGCGGCCTTTGACCCAAATAATCCGGATGTGAACATCGATGAACAGATAACCTATGAGATCGTCGCAACTTTACCGGAGGGGACGTCATCTATCGTTATTACCGATCAATTGCCATTCGGTGCCGGTGTGATTTCGTTTGATACTGCTACAATTAATTTGGGTGGAAATATCACATCCACTCTGCCGGGCACAGTCGTTTCCTCTGATAGCGATGGTGATGGCATTGATGACCTTTTGGTCTTTGATTTTGGAGATGTCGTAAATATCGGTGATAATGTTATTGATGACAATGATCAGATTGTGATTACTGTTGTTGGTACGGTCGAAGATGTAAATTCAAATGCTGCCGGTATTGTTCTTACGAATGAATCAACCTTGGATTTTGAAGACGGTTTATTTTCGGTGAGTGACACTGCGTCCGTGGACGTGTTGGGTCCGGTATTGACCTTTGATAAAGGCATTGATGTGACCCAAGGTGATGCTGGAGATGTGATCACCTATAGTTTGAGTGTTGCTCATGACCCTGCATCAACAGGACCAGCCTACGATATCGTCATTGCGGATTTATTGGGAGCAGGCTTGAATCTTGTCGCGGGAAGCGTGACAATTAACGGAACTGGCGCCCCTGCAAGTGTCTTGGTCAATGATAATGGCAATTTGCAAATTGATGCTAGCCTCTTAAACCTTGATGAAACGCTGACAATTACCTATCAGGCGATTGCTGATGATAGTGTGCGCGTAACGGACCAATTAATAAACAGCGCTACGCTTGATTATGACAGTGCCGAAGGACCCGGTGGTCGTCCGGCAAGTTTAAGCGATGAAGAAATCTTCACCGTAGTTGGCGTGCCAACGCTGGAGAAAACGATTATTTCGACCTCGCTACCTGAAACAGGCGACGGTGAATTTGATCCAAACAATCCTGATGTAACTATTGGCGAACAAATTACCTATCAAATTGTGACATCCCTTCCAGAGGGTACAGGCTCGGTTGTTATCACTGACCAATTACCATTTGGCTCTGGTGTTATTGAATTCGATGGAGCAACCATTGCCCTTGGCGGTAACATCACAACCGGTCTTCCGGGAACTGTCGTTACTTCAGACAGTGACGGCGATGGAATTGATGATCTTCTCACTTTTGATTTTGGTGATGTGGTAAATACTGGTGATAATGTTGTAAATGCGGATGACCAGATTGTAATTACGGTGACAGGGACGGTTTTAGATGTTCCTGTTAATGCCGCTGGTGTCGTTTTGACCAATCAATCAACCCTCAATTATGAAGATGGCTTGTCAGTTGTGACCGACACTGCCTCGGCTGATATTGTCGAGCCGGTTTTGACCTTTGATAAGGGCATTGATGTGACCGAAGGTGATGCCGGTGATTTGATCACCTACACACTGGATATAACCCATGATGGAAGTTCTACCGGTCCGGCCTATGATCTGGTGGTCAATGATACACTTGGAACTGGCCTAAATCTTGTTGCGGGTTCTGTTGTGATTTCCGGTTCTGGCGCGGGGAATGCGGTTCTTGTCAATGATAATGGCAATTTGCAAATAGACATTAGTGTCTTAGAGCAAGGCCAGACCATAAGTGTAACCTATGAAGCCATTGCAGATGATAGTGTGCGGGTGACTGATGAGCTAATTAACGCGGCAACACTTGACTATGATACGGCAGCTGGCCCGGGCGGGCGTACTTTCGATCTGGGTGACGAAGAAATTTTCACCGTAGTTGGCGAGCCAACGCTTGAGAAAACGATTATTTCAACCTCGCTATCTGAAACAAGCGACGGTGAATTTGATCCAAACAATCCTGATGTAACTGTTGGTGAACAAATCACCTATCAAATTGTGACATCCCTTCCAGAAGGTACAGGCTCGGTTGTTATTACTGACCAGATGCCCTTTGCTTCAGGCGTCATTGCATTTGATTCGGCAACCATTACTCTTGGTGGTAACATCACAACCGGTCTTCCGGGAACTGTCGTTGCTTCAGACAGTGACAGCGACGGAATTGATGATCTTCTCACTTTTAATTTTGGTGATGTGGTTAATGAAGGCGACAATGTTGTAAATGCTGACGATCTTATTGTTATCACTGTTACCGGCACAATCGTTGATGTTCCAGTTAATATTTCAGGCCTTGAGCTGACTAATGCTGCTACACTTGACTATGAAAATGGTTTATCCGTTGTAACCGATAGTGTATCTGCTGATATTGTGGAGCCAGCTCTATCCTTTGATAAGGATGTTGACATTACATCGGGCGATGCCGGCGATATTGCAACATATAGTCTACAAATTTCTCATACATCTGATTCAACAGCTCCTGCGTATGATTTGAGTATCGTTGATCAATTGGGAGAGGGCCTCACCCTTCTTGCGGGAAGTGTACACATTACGGGAACAGGCTCTAGCAATGCAGTTCTCATTTCGGAAAACGGTACGTTGGAAATTGATATTTCCGTCCTTCTCCCGGGTGAAACACTCAATGTTACCTATCAGGCAAGCATTGACGATAGCGTAACAGTTGGTGATGAGCTCGTAAATGAAGCAACGTTGGGCTTTGATAGTGCACAAGGCCCCGGTGGACGTACAGACTCTCTTGAAGATCGCGAGACAATCATTGTTGATGGGTCGCCAGCATTTAGCAAATCAATATTAAGCACATCGCTTGTCGAAACTGATAATGGTGAGTTCAACGCGACTATTCCGGACGTAACTGTTGGGGAGCAAATATCCTATCAACTATTGATCACATTGCTTGAGGGAACGACAAATGTTTCTGTTACAGATCAATTGCCTATAGGCAACGGCGTGATAGCGCTTGATGGAGCGAGCGTGGCATTTGGGAATAATATTACCAGCACACTCCCTGGAACATTGTTGTTAATTGACAGTGATGGTGATGGTATTGACGATCAGCTTACGATTGATTTTGGTGCTGTGACAAATATTGGCGATAATATTGCCGACTCAAATGACCAAATTGTTGTAACGGTGACAGGAACTGTTGCTGATGTTACCCAGAATGCGGCGGGTATTACGTTGACCAATCAAGCGACAGCAGATTTTGGTTTTATCAGTTTAAGCGATAACGCCAGTGTGGAAATTGTCGAGCCTATTCTGGAAGTTATTAAAACGATTGACGACGACGAATTGGCGCCAACGGAAATTGGAACCTATACTGTTATTGTCCGTCATACTGATGGATCAACGGCGACAGCTGCTGATGTGGTATTGAGCGATTTGCTTAATCCACAAACGACACTTGTGCCAGGTTCTGTTTTTGTGACTGGTCCTGACGGCGCTGTTGTAGAGCTTGGTAATGGCGGTTTTGATAATTCTATCCGGGTCAGCATTGGTGCACTCGAGCGCGGTGATGAACTCATAATAACCTATCAAGCAAGCGTAAATACCAGTGGCATCAACCCGCTTGAACCGGTCGTCAATACAGCGATAGTCGATTTTGATACAGCTAGAGGCCCCGGCGGCAGAGAATTTACTATTGAGGATGAAGCCGCTTTTGATTTGGCTGCTTCTCGCTTTAATCGTGCGCAGCTCATTGCTTCCGAGGCGATCTCGTCAAACCGGTTCTTTGTCGGTATCGATGACGCGGATGATTATATAGAAAATGAAATACAAATAGATCCTGTATATACCGGGGCAGCAACGCCAAACGCGAATGTTAATTTAACACTGGTTGATAGAACGGGCGCGATCGTTGCCGTTCGATCTGTAACAGCAGATGTTGGTGGTAACTGGTCAGTAAATCTGCCTTTGACAGAGTTTAATTCTGCGCAAAACGATATTATTACCAATCGCTTCTTTGAGCGCGCTGAGCTATTTGAAAGCTCAACAGGTTTATTCAATCGCTCGGGATCGTTGCTTGGTTCAGCGCCAGGTATTCGTGATGTTGGTATCGGCGCTGATACTTCCGGAGAGGTATTATCGGTGCAAGTTTCTGCTGACAGGCCTAGTTTTGAAAATGAACCGTCAGATAATGCAAATCTGCGAACCTACTTTACACCAGCGGCTCGTGGATCCGAGATAAACGGCGTTAATCCAAATGCTGATATTGAATCAATATTTGGTGGCCGTGCGGAAAAACTTGTTGATGATCTTGCAAATGCGACGCGTAATCCTCTTGAGTTTGGGGTCAATAAATTCAACGAAGAATTTCTTGCAAACTCGGGACTACCAAATAATGACTAGGACTGCGTGATCGAGTAATCGTCGAAATGTGAAACTAGGGTCACGTCGCAAAAATGAAAACCCGTTGTTTTTGTTTTTCGCGTGCCGAAATCCAACTGGCACCGCTTAGAAGGGGTGTCAGTCGGTTTTGAATATCTTGTGCGGTTTTATGGGTTGGTTTTATGTTTGGCCATATAAGCCTGAGCCACTCGTGAAGATGTTTTGCGATTTAAAAGGGATGATATCCATACTCCGGTTTCAATCAGGCTTTCCAAATCAATGCCGGTATCAAACCCGCAGCCTTCTAGCATATAAACAACATCTTCACTGGCTGCATTCCCCGTTGCCCCCGGTGCGTAAGGGCATCCGCCAAGACCAGCCACAGAGCTATCAAATACGCGGACGCCTTCTTCAAGGCTTGCATAGATATTTGCTAAAGCTTGACCATACGTGTCATGAAAGTGACCTGCGATGGCAGATATTGGCGCTTCGCTTTTGAGCGCACGCAGTAGCGTTTTAGTTTTTCCGGGGGTGCCTACACCAATTGTGTCCCCAAGAGAAATTTCATAACATCCCATATCAATTAGCTTAACGGCAAGGTCGATAGTTTGCGCAATTGGAACATCTCCCTCAAACGGGCACCCGAGCACACATGAAATATATCCACGTACACGGATATTATCGTTTTTAGCCTGTACCATTACCGGACGAAATTTCTCAAGGCTTTGAGAAATGGAAGCATTTATGTTTTTTTGACTGAAGGACTCCGAAGCCGCAGCAAAGATTGCAACCTCCTTAGCTCCGGCAGCTTTCGCTCCTTCATAGCCCTTTAGGTTTGGCGTTAATACCGGATATGAGATGCCATCGCCTTTACCGATACCCTTCAATACATCATCGCTTGAGGCCATTTGCGGGACCCACTTTGGGGAAACAAAGGCCCCAACTTCGATGGCTTTCAAGCCCGTTTTGGAGAGACGGTTTATAAGTTCAATACGGGTTTTTTGGTCAACAAACTGTTTTTCATTTTGCAAGCCATCTCGTGGCCCCATTTCTATCAGGGTTACACGTTCGTTCATGTGTCTACCTTTGTAACCCAGCTGGGAGCACGTTTTTCGAGAAATGCATTCATGCCCTCCTGACCTTCTTTGCTGGCGCGCCGTTCCGCGATACGGTGGGCCGTCTCCTCTCGCGTTTCATCATTTATCTGCTTTCCAGCAACGGCGCGAATAAGGTCTTTGGATTTGGTTAGTGCTTCGGGACCGCAGCTGATAATATCTTTTAAGGTTTTTGCCAGCGTCGCTTCGAGGTTAGATAGGGGTGTGAGTTTGTGGACTAGGCCGATGCTCTGTGCGGTTTCGCCATCAAACCGTTCTCCGGTAAGAAAAAACCGCCGAGCTTGACGTGCGCCGATCGCTTCGAGCACGAACGGCGAAATAACACCCGGAATTAATCCGACGCGCGCCTCGGTTAATCCATAAAATGCTTCTTGTGCTGCGATAACGATATCACAGGCGGCCATAATACCTATGGCACCGCCCAGCGCGGCCCCGTTTACGAGTGCGATGGTTGGTTTTGGAGAATGATAAAAACTTTCAAGCATGGACGTCAGCCGCCGGGCATCGTCTTGGTTTTCTGCTGCAGTGGCGTTTGCCGCAGAGCGCATCATATTTAAATCAGCACCCGCACAAAAATTTTTCCCTGCGCCGGTAATAATAATAACGCGAACCGCTTCATTCGTATTGAGCTGCGCCATTTGATGGCAAATTAAATCGAGACTTTCATTATTGAACGCGTTGCTTACCTCCGGGCGATTCATAGTGATACGTGCAATTCCATGTGCGTCAATGGATGTGATCGCTAATTGTTCACTCATAGTTTTCTCCGGGAGATTTCAATTTTATTCATCGATTTTTAGTCTTATAAGGGGGGGCAATAAAAAATGCTATATTCAGGCCAATCAAGTTTATACAACCCCTATAAGTAAAAATCTTGCGGCAATGGCGCTCAAGGCAAGAATAACCCATGCCGATAACCTCAATCTTAAATTTGTATACCAGCTTTTCCAAGCGCCTTGCTGTGTCAATCTAACATCATTGAAATAGAGCCAAATAAACACGATAACGAGAATGATAATCCGCCAAATTTCGCCCATGGTAATGAAGAAATAGCCATTTGGTAAAATCGTTAGCCATGCGACCAGGCTAGCAATCATGGTGGGCAAATAAGCGCTGATGCCGGCGCGCTCACGGGCAAGCACATTGCCGGTGCTCATACCCGCCATAAAAGCTGCGATTATACCCGCATAGCTAATGGTGCCCTTAGCTATTGTTAAACCAACGGGAAGTGAGACAAGCCAAGGACTAAGCCAAAAGATAATAACGCCAAAACCAAAGGGAACGAGCCCCCAATAGCCAAGGCGCTCCATTACGGGTCGCGCCATTTTGTGAGGGGCTATTTCCTTTTTGGAGTCTTTCTTTGGTATCTGATCAAAAGGGGTCACTTAATACCTCACTCAATTGGATAGCTATAGCATTTCCAGACAAAAGTGGTGTTCCTGCTTTCGCTTAGGGAAATGCTATCGTGGGTCATGATACCCGAAAATAGCCCGGCGGCAATGCTACGAGTTTTGGCGCACACATCTAATTGGGTTTTGTCGCTATATAGAGATTTACGAGAGGCCAGTTCAACCCATCAGTGTAGAAAGTGCGGAAATAACAAAAGCGCCTTCCATAATGATGGTCAAAGGAAGCCGCACGCCCAAATACCATTGCGGGGCGCCAGAACCGGCCCGTGTTTCGCGTAAATCATCCCACAGCAAGATCGGCAAGGCTATTACAATAATTAGAAATCGAATTCGGTTATCGTCCAGAAAAAAGACCGGCATCGCCACCAGCATAGGCCAAACGCCGCCCAGCAAATTCATAAAGTTTGGTCCGTTTTCACGCATCACCGCAACGCCCCAGCGCACGCCGCCGAAAAAAGTTAGTAATGCGCCTCCATAAAGAAGCAGGAATGTCTTGGCATCAACTCCAAAATCTGCAGGTCTTGGCCATAAAAAAATAGTCGCGATGATTGGCGGCAGGGAAGCAGCATATGTCATCAAAGCTGCGGCTTGTGGTAGGCCGGTATCTTGTTTGTTGTTCGGATTGACTGTGCTTATCATAATCCCCTTTTTTGCCTCTATATACTATATAAGAAGTTTCAAAAAGCAGGTAAAGGTATGAGGGTACTCTGTCGCAGGGAGCATGGCCAAATTATATGGCTAGGCTACACAAAGAGCGAGTTAGGTCAGGGGCTATATCCGGGGTCAAGGGAGAGAGTAAATTTGTGAGAGTTGGCATCTCAACAATGCTCAGCTTGCAAGTATTTGCGCCAAGCATAGGCCATAACGGTTTTTTAAGACTGAAATAAATTATTTATTCTGTATACTGTTCATTGCTTCTTTTGGGTTCTTGCTCTGCAACTGTTTTCAGGTTTTTGAGCCCCTTTTCGTAATCGGGGCCAAGAAGGTGATCCATGAAGAAGCCTGCATACGTCGCAAGAGGTTGCATCAATAGGGGGACACCATCACGCATATTGGTTTCCATCTCCCAGTTCACAACTGTATGAGAGCGATCTGCTTCGTCGTTCGAGAGATATAATGTTGCGGTTGCTATGCCTTTATTATTGAAATTTAGCTCGGAGCGTACTTGATTTGGATAGGAGAGGGCGGCGATTTTTTGTGATCCGGACCCTACCTTTGGGTGGTCACTTACCCATCTCATGGTTTGTCCAACACCGCTTCCTTCAATAATAAAGTCAGCATCCGGATCTATTTTTGCCCAAGGCGACCACCTATCCCATTCGCGATAGTCGCTGACGAGACGAAAAACATCCTCGCGTTCTGCGTCAATTGTTATTGTGCGTGTCACGGTTGTTTTATCGGGAAGGAAAAAGCCAGCAAGGATAATTGCAAAAATAATAAAAACACTGGTAGAAAAGATGGACATTGGCTTGATATGCATTTCTCTTCCTCGGTTTGAAATATCTTGACTTGATAAGCGTTCAATTTTTCAATCGGAGTATAGCAAAAAACCTTAATGTATGAATGCCAAAGATTAGATTATTTAAAGAAATTCATTTGTGTAACGATAGTTATATCATAACAAAAGCCCGCATTTTAGAGCGGGCTTTCATTGAGAATGAAATTTTGAGTTTAGCCTTCAGACCCGATATTTATTTTGCCAAGTAATCAAAAAATATATCGGTAGCCATCAAGGTCGCTACTTCTTTGAAGATGCGCGACGATCCGTTTTTTCTTTAATACGGGCAGATTTACCGCGACGATCACGAAGATAGTAAAGTTTGGCGCGGCGTACTTTACCGCGTCTCACAACATTAATGCTGTCTACGAGGGGGGAATAGATCGGGAATACACGCTCGACGCCTTCACCAAACGAGATTTTTCTAACCGTGAAACTCTCATGGAGGCCGCCGCCGCTGCGGGCAATGCAAACACCTTCAAAAGCCTGAATACGTTCGCGCTCACCTTCGCGCACTTTTACATTCACGCGCAGAGTATCCCCGGCGGCAAATTCAGGGACATCTTTGCCCAATTCTTCAATGTGCTCTTTTTCGAGCTGTTCAATAATATTCATGATCCGCGTTCCTTTTTGTTTGAGCGCCGGATAGGACCGTTTTTGCCCGCTTCATTTCGGGTAAATCTCTCATAGAGATCGGGTCGTCGCGTTCGCGTTATTTCAATCGCTTGTTTGTGCCGCCATTCGGCGATCTTTTTATGGTTGCCCGAGGTTAAAATCTCGGGAATGAGGTTGCCCTCAAAATCGTTTGGGCGGGTGAATTGAGGGTATTCTAGCAAATCGCCATTAAAACTCTCTTCACCCAATGAGTTAGCGCTGCCTAATACGCCGGGAATGAGCCGAACGCAAGCCTCTATCATGGCCATGGCGGCAATTTCTCCCCCTGCGAGGACAAAATCACCGATTGAGACCTCTTCTACGCCCCGGGAGTCGAGTAAACGCTGGTCAACCCCCTCAAATCGGCCACAAAGCGCTATCAAACCGGGCCCCCGGGCAAGAGCGCTCGCCCGGGTCTGGGTGAACGGCTTGCCTCTGGGGGAGGGGTAGATAATAGGGCGTTCCTCGCGGTCAATCTGGTCAATTGCCTTGGCCAGAATATCCGCGCGCATTACCAAGCCCGCGCCCCCGCCTGCAGGTGTATCATCAACCGAGCCATAAGCATTATCAGAAAAATCCCGAATGGCGACGGTCTCCAATGCCCAAAGGCCTTGCGCTTTGGAACGCCCAAGCACAGAAGCCTCCAGCGGGCCGGGAAAGATATCTGGAAATAAGGTCAGGATTGTTGCTTGCCACATAATGAAAAGCTTTAGGCGATATGAAGGGAGCCTGGCAAGCGCTACCGTATCCAGCGGCCTAGAACGCTCAAATTAGGCTGCGCGATTACTTCGCTTTTACGCGTATACCAACTATACTTATTTGCATCTCGAACGACTCCGTTTAGGGAGTTTAAGAAAAGCACTTGAAAAGCATATCAGGTAAGGCATCAAATCTGTTCTCACCCAGAAGAGATAAGTTAGCCATCAGAACAATTACGACTTTTTTTTCCGGGTAAATTCTCAGCAAAGTAGACCCTCCTAAAGCCCCTCCGGGATGTTGCACCCAATCGTCTTCTACAAACCAGCCTATTCCATATTGCGTTGCTTCTCCCTGGATGTTTTGTTGACTGGTCCATAAGAGCTCGCGTGTCTCTTTTGTTAAAATACTGTCATCAAAATGAGCGAGACCAAACCTTGCAAGATCAACTGCCGAGGATAGAAACCCGCCTCCTGCCCACTTGTTGCTACTGTTAATTTCGTCGCCAATTATGAGTTGTCTATTCTCATCAAGATAATAAAACTGAGTTCTTTCAGGGGGAACTATTGTAAGTCGGTCTGGCACCGTATTGGTCATTTCAAGAGGATCAAATGCAATTTCAGACATTAATTCCAGAAAATGCTTTTGATACTGTATTTCCAACGCTGCACTGATAACCGTATAGCCATAGGTTGAATAAAAAAATTCTGTTCCCGGGGAGGCAACCAAAGGGTCATTTACAAAAATATCAAGAGCATTGCGGCTGGCGAGGTATTCGATAGTATTCCCCAACTCAGAGAAATCATTATAGTGACGCACGCCGCTTAAATGCCCGGCAAGTTGTCGTATTGTGATGCCATCATAGTGGAGCGGCAAATCAGTCAAAATCGAATTGACGGGTCGGTCGAGGTCAAGCTGATCTTGTTGTTGGAGCTTGGCTAACGCAAATCCGGTTAGTGCTTTGGATGTGCTACCAATTCTAAATTTTGTTTTTTCTGGCTCGATTGGGGCCGCATTTGCAACGTCCCCGAAACCATAGCCGTAGGTCCATTCAATATCGTTACCCACGCCTACGGCTACTGAGATACCTGGAAAGCTCTTTTTCTCTACCAATTTTTCAATAAAGTGCGCTGGATCGAGATCAGGGTCATTACAAACGCCAGCTTCCCGAGCGTTTTCATTGGCGCAAGCGGCCAACATGCAGATCACGGAAATGATGGCGAGCGGCTTGAGCATGTTCCCTAGCTTTCGAAGAGTTTTCGCTGGGGATATACTAGGCAAGTTCCAGGCAATAGATAAACTACGTATATTGCCACACTTTGCGCTCTACGTTTTGGATCAGGCGGCGAGACTTGCCGCGAACCAGTTTTGAGGCGAGTGTAATTTTGTTACCGATTATAGGGCTTAATTGCGCTCAAGCATTCAGGAGATTCAAAACCTTTCGCATTGCAAACGGTTAATTTTCTGCATGCTGATGGTTTATGGCTGGACCGACATGCTTTGTGAAAAGCATTTTCAATAGATGCGACTGTTATCATGCCCTGGCAACGGTCATTCGCATAGTCGCTTTCACACAGTTGTTTCATTTCATCGCATGTAAAATACAAGTCTGGTTTTCTATGCTTTGCCAGATTTTTGAGTTTTTTTGACGGCGTTGTCGATGCTGCGGGCGCACATCTATTGTAAAGCTGGTCTAGCGCTTCTTGCTGCTCAGCGGTGGGTTTCACGAGTTCGACCTTTGGCTGGCAAGCAGAAAGAAATAAAGTTATCAAAAAACTAACGGCAACAGCTTTGCTCAAAAATTTAATATACAACCGCATAACATTTATTTCCCTGATTATCTCAATGACTTTATAGCTTGGCGCATTTAAAATCCGGTAAACCAATGGTTAAGAAATCGGCAATTTTTCTGCTTAGGTGCGGCAAATAGATGGATTGGGAGAATACGCCTCAGTGCTTTGAAACTAGTTCGCTGGATTGAACTTTTATAGTGCAAAAATTTCCGTAGCATTGTGGTTCCAGTTTATTCTGGGAACCGTTTAGCTTTTATGTGATCTACATTCTTGCTTGCAGCAATCGCCCGCGTGTGTATAGGTTTGTCTCGGGCCTAATACTTAGTTGGATAGAGCCGTTCGCTGATGAAACATGACCAAGCGACCAAATCGCCCAGTAAGAATGCGCGGTGCTCGCTTTCAAGATTGGTTGCTATGAAGCACTAATTGAATTACTTGATAAAATTAAAGGGGGAATTGACGATGCAAGAAGACTTAGAGACACGAAATTTGGCTGCAGACAAATCCTATCGACAGGCTCTGCGCGCCCTATTCGTCAAGGTGAGCCTATACTATATTCTATTGGGTGGCAGTATTGGGCTAATCCTATACGCTGTACCGGGCTTGATTGCATATCTGCCTATTGGCGGATTAAGCGGGATTGCTGGCGGGATACCTGACGGGTCAGTTGAGGGCTTGCAATCTTTTGACTTGAGCAATCAGGCTGCACTTGCAAGTCGAGACTGGCTGGTGGATGGAGCAAGGCTTGCTTTGGCTATGTTGTCCACGATCGGTTTGATGATTCCCGTGACGTGGGTTCACTTGAACATACATCAGGATCATGAATATGATCATTCCATCGATGAAACTGCTTTGATTTTACCAGCCGTTGTGGCCGGTGTGGTGACTGTCATCCAACATTCCTTGGCGCTTGCATTTGGCCTGGCAGGGATTGTTGCCGGCGTTCGGTTTCGGCGCGCGCTAACAGATACGTTCGATACACTGTTTATCTTTGTTGCTATCGGTGTAGGGCTTGCAGCGGGCGTTGGCGCGATCGAAGTTGCGGTTGTGACAACCGTATTCTTTACCTATGCGACTACCCTTAGCTGCATGTTTGGGGATGGCCTTGAATCAAAATTCGTTGCTCAAAAGCAAATTGAGCGCAAACGACTCAAGGCAGAGAAGAAAAATCAGTCTGGGGTCATCGTCAAACCACCCAGTGATGTCTGATTAATTGGCCTTATCAAGTGATATGCAGATTATCGGCACTTCTTGATTATCCGTTTTTCGAATTGTTTCGGATCAGACAGGGTTTCAAAAAAGGACCCAAGAAAAGATTGCACCCGGCTGATCTGCCGTTCCGGTAAGTCCGGGAGGGTATGAAGAACGGCTTCCAACTCGTCCCGACGCTGAAGGAATAAGGCTGTTTGTTCGCGCACCGCATCATTATGCCGGCACAGTCCACGATATAAGCGTGTGCTCAAACTGTTGATGGGTAACCCTTCCGGTAGTTGAGGTTTAGGCGGGTCAACAATGCCAGTCTGGTCGAAATCGTACGGCACAGGAACAGCATTATTTAGATTGGTCTTACTTTGACCCATCAGCTTCATATTGTGGCAACAATCTTTCCCCTTGGCTGCGACACGAAAGGAAAAATCGACATTTCCGATCATATATTGGAATAAAGCAATGCGAGCCGATGCCACCGGGTCAAGCTGCTGCGGTGTTAAACCGGGCACATCAAGTTCTTTCATGCCGTTGCGCTCGGCGGCATCATCCATGTCTTCAATGAAAAAGCCGTAGCGTGTGTCCGTTGGCCGGCCGGTTTTGGCTTCAACATATTCAATCTTAGCCAGCCTGACCCGCATGCTTTTATGATCTAAGACATTCAGCAGCCGGTATGCGGCATATTCCAAAAGAACATGGTGTTCGCGACGCTCAGAGCGATGGCAGTGGGTCACCAATTTAAGGCTTTTCTGGTCTTGGAAGAGACCAAAAGCAGGTCTGTCGGCAAACCGGACCCGCAAAGGCGGGAAAGTGCAAATGCCGCGTGTACGCCGCGAATTTCCCCGGGCTGCCAGCGTGATATCATACGTGTCAGAACTTTGTGGAAGTATTAATTTAGCGCTATACGGATCGGTCGACCGCGCTGCTTTTTTCACAATCTCGTTGATTGGGCCTTCAAATCGCACTTCAAGTATGTCGTTATTCAAGAACAGTGGTGTGGCGGCGTTCGGGTCAACGATATCTGAGGCGTTTGTTTGGGCGGCAACAGATTGAATAGCCAAAAGACCAGTTACGATTATGAAACTAAGTTTTTTCAGAGTATGAGCTGCATTCAATTCGAATCCCCTATTTCTATGATTTCGCCATCGCTATGCGCGTAGACCTTGCCATTCTCCAATCGGAGGAAGGAATTCACGCCGCCATAATATTCCGCAATTCCAGTGTCGATCTGGATCAGTCGATTGTCATGACTTGCCAGGATGCCCTTGGTAGAAGGCGTATGCCCGATTACCATGCGCTTGGCACCAAAAGCCGATAGAACGATGCTCAGTTCTTCAGCGGGTGAGGCGGCGTTTTCATCAGTGGCGGCGGGAGCGAAACGCTCCGTCAAACCCCGATACCAGAGGGGCCCGTTTTCATCATTGATGATACTCTCAGGGGCCGTGTCTTGCGCTAATAGAGCAGTACGCGCACGTTGATTCATTTCGTCAATTGAAAGCTCTGCATAGTCGGCACTGATGCCGCCATGTGCAAATAAGGTATCTTGGACGAGCGCCACCACAGGGTTGGCGATGACCCATTTACCAATCTCGCCTTTGGGCCCCCATTCAGCCTGATGCTCAACCCGGCCGAGAGGGTAGGTTTCTTCCCACTTGGCTTTTATCTCGCGCTTCGATAATTCAGGATCAGATTGGCGGTAAAATTTGATTATCTGGGTTTTATTGGCTCTATAGGCGCGATCACGCAATCTGCGAGATTGACGTGTTTGGAATGCCTCATACTCTCCGGGGTGCACATATCTTAGGTCGCCTGTCATATTCATGGCTTCGTGATTGCCAATCAGTGTAAGGACCTTTCCCCCTTGGCGTTTCGCAGCGTTCTGAAGCTGGCGAAGATGCGCGATGATTTTACGAGAGTGAGGTCCTCGGTCTGCAACGTCTCCAGTTTGTACCAGAATTGTACTGCCGCCCGACCAGCGATTTTCTTGATCAATCAGCTTGGCTTCCTGCAATAGTTCAATATAGGCGTCATAGTCACCATGAAGATCCCCGATGGCGATAACCTTCTGGGATAGTTTTGGTTGAGCTGTTGCGGAAAAAGATGATGTAAGTTGATTTGTTGGGGAGACACAGCCCGGCAACAAAATGAGAATGACCGCCAGAAAAGCTGCCGAAAAAATATGATTAGGGAATTCACTCACTTTGACGTCCTCCACACACTGGATTGGAACTCATACCATACGTTCCGTCAAGCAAAAAGACCAAGAGCGCAGGGCCGAAAAATGTGAGACGCTCAATAGTTCTTCATTATCCGCCCGGGGCATAAATACAGTACGGGGTTTGGAAGAACCAGCTTGATTATATCGAATCCGTACGGGGATGCCCTAGTTGCCAGTTTCCCGAATGGCGGCGGTGGATGCCTGACCCTACCCTCGGTCGCCTCAAAGGTGTTCTGTCCGTAGTGCTCCGGTTTAAGTCCCTTACACATTTTTGCTATACAGGCCTTAAGCTCATAAAAAAATAAGACATTTTTTTGGGTTTGTGATAGTTTCTTGAAAACAGCTCGGGGAGTGCATGGATTGAACAATCTTTTTGCAGAGTTAAAGCGTAGAAATATCTTCCGCGTAGCGGGGGTCTATGCCGTTGTCGGATGGTTGATTATTCAACTCGGCATCGCGCTGGAGACATCCCTTAATCTCCCAAGTTGGTTTGATACATTCTTTACGACATTGGTACTCATTGGTTTTCCGATCGCTATGATTTTGGCGTGGGCGTTTGAGCTTACCCCCGAGGGGATGAAGCCAACAAAGGCGATTGGGTCTGATGAAAGTATCGCCTCAAAGACGGGTCGCAAATTAGACTATGCGATTTTAGGCGGTTTGGCATTGGTGGGCGGTCTATTGGCGTTCCAGACTTTTAAGCCTGCCCCTTTGCCATCTAGCGAGACGCATTCAAGCGAGATAGCGACCCATGAAACTGATGCAAGTGAAACCAGTGAACCTATTGAAACTTCCATCGCTATTCTTCCCTTTGCGGATCTATCGCCCGATGGTGATCAGGAATATTTTGGCGACGGGATCGCCGAAGAACTGCTCAATAGTTTTGCGCAAATCAAAGAGATGAATGTTGCCGGGCGCACCTCTTCTTTTTCCTATAAAGGCAAAGATCAGGACCTGCGCGAAATTGGCCGGGTCCTCGGTGTTGCGACAATTCTTGAAGGCTCGATCCGTAAATCAGGCGATCGCCTGCGCATCACTGCGCAGTTGGTCAAGGCCGATGACGGGTTTCATATATGGTCGCAAACCTATGACCGTGAGCTCACCGATATCTTCGCGGTGCAAGACGATATAGCCCACGAAATTTCTACCGCGCTTATGCCCCATTTAATGGGCGAGGATGCGCCGGATTTACCAAGTGCCACACCCACAGATATTGACGCTTATGAAGATTTCCTCGAGGCGCGCCAATTGGTCCATGAACGCCGCGACTTTCAGCGGGTAAAAACTTTGCTTGAAGGGGTGATAAAAACCGATCCGAATTACGCACCAGCTTATGCCATGCTGGCTCAGATTGAAATTTTTCTATCTGATACGCCGGGCGGTTATGGCGATACGCCCTGGCGTGAAGCCGCACCTATCGTGCAGGCTCACCTTGATCACGCCCATGCGCTCGACCCCGATCTATCTCACGCCCATGTGGTTCAGGGGCTTCTTCATTCGAAAGATACGAATACAAGTGAATCGATAAGTTCTTTCGAGCGCGCCATAGAGATTAATCCAAATAATCTCGATGCTAAAATGTGGTTGGCTTTTGAATATAAGAGCACGCGCCGATATCGTGATGTGGCGCAGACCATGTTTGAGGTACTTGATAAAGACCCATTATTTGCTCCAATTGGCGTAAACGCAGTTAGAGAATTGGTAAATATTGGAGAGCTGGAGCGCGCACAGAAAATTATTAATCGATTAAATGCGATTGAGTCCGGCAGCCCAAAAACTTTGGCAGCAAATTCATTTTTGCTGCATGGACAAGGGCATTTAGGAGAGGCCATAAACACCTTTCGAGAAGCCTTAGAGGAGGACCCCAATAATGGCATATGGAAAGTATGGACCGCCTATGCCTATTTAGATTTAGGCGCGCGCTCTGAAAGACAGCAATATGGAAATGTTATATTTAATGCTTATGCAAATTCGATAGACGGCGATATCGAGACCGTGCGAACACAATTTGAAGCCGTCTTGGAAAAAGCGCCTGGTAATCCGCTTTTGACAAACCAATATATCAATCTCTTGGCCCATAAGGGTGATTTCCAAGACGCTGTAGATTTCTTTGATGCGACATGGTCTGATCTTCGCGATTTTGAGAAAAAGACTTTTAATCCTTATACCGGGGAACCGTCAGCCTATGCGAACCTGGCTTTGTCCTTTCAAAAAACAGGACGAGACCAGATGGCCAAAGACGTTTTGGCACGTATGCGCACATCCCTCGACCTCGATAAGGCAGGCGGGGCTGCAAACCTGCATTTTGAACAAGCCCAATGGCAGGCCTTAACTGGTGATCATACAGGCGCGATTGCCACATTAGAAGAGGCCTTTTCAACCCGAACAATTATGCCGATCTATATTCTCGTACGGCCAGCATTTGATCCGATTAGAGAGCATCCCGATTTTATCGATCTGAAGCCCGCAATATTGCCCGCATCAACGAAGAACGCGCAATTGCCAGTTTGGCACCTCTTGAAGGTTGATGCAGATCCGCTACGCCAGAATAGCGATTTTGCAGATGGTTTAGTGGCTTGGGTTATATCTCATAAGATGCAAAAAGAAGACGAAACGCGATGGCTCTAAAATTGCCGCGACTGCTATTGGCCCGGTGTTTCTAATTGTTAAATGAGCAAATTTATGTAACCCACTAACGAAACAAGACCGAAAAAGCAGTTTGAGTTGAAAAAACCTTATGCAGACTATCAACCATCTTTCGCAAACGATCCAGAGCCTCGAAGAGCGGCTTCTGCAGCAAGAAGTGCGTAGTGTGCCGGACCGTGTTGCTGAACTCTTGGCTGATGATTTTTTTGAAATCGGTGCATCTGGTAGGACTTATGACAAAGCTGCAATACTTAAATCTCTTTCGAGTGAGGCGGTACAGGATTCAAAATGGACTATTGAGGACTTCTTACTGATTGTGCTGACTGATAACATTGTTCAAGCTCGTTATCGAATTTCTGAAAACGGAACCCTTAGATCATCTCTTTGGCGAAAGGAGAACGATGGTTGGAAGATGTTTTTTCATCAGGGTACGACCGAATACACGCCAGATTGAAAATAGCTTTATGATCGGCAATGCCGCGGGCGCGCGACAATTATTGTTATCGCCCTAGGAGCCTAGGCTCGTATAAATCTTTATACGTCTTTAATGTCAAAGGCCGCCGATCAGTGACAGGCTTTGCCGAGTGCTTTTAGCCGCCAGTAATTATAGGGGAGGGGCGTCAGGAATCCGGCGAGTAACATGATCGGTATCCCCCACCAGACGAGTTTTGCGCCGCCGGTTAGTACAACATCCGTAATATTCATTGCCGCTTCCATCGCGATCATTGAGATAAAAGACATGCCGATGGCGGTTTTGAACGCCAGTTGCAGAGTCATTTGCCGCGACAGGATAAAAGTCTCCAGCGCGACGGATGTCATCAGCCCGTTGACAATGGCGAGGGTCATAATGGCGAGGACCGGCCAAGCGATGCCTGTAAACTGAAAGAAGGCAATCGTTCCAAAGTCCCCAATCGAACAGCCCAGCAAACACCAGAGCGTGTTGATGCTTGCTCGTCGCCAAGTAGGCCGACATCCCCAATTCAGGGACTCGATTGTCTTCGTTGTCGTCATATCACCTACCCTTGTCTTGCCTTGAGCTCTTATATAAGCTTTCCAGTAACAGGAAGGTCAAGGCAAAGCCCATGAAAATCAGTGAAGCGGCAAAAACGGTTGGGCTGCCAACCAAAACGGTTCGATATTATGCCGATATAGGTCTGGTGACACCGATCTCGCGCAGCGAGGCCGGCTATCGTCAATATGATGATGCATCCTTGCGCAAATTGAACTTTGTTAAGCGTGCCCGAAGCTTTGGCTTTACTGTCAAGGAATGCCGCGATTTGCTGGGGCTTTATGAAAACACCGAGCGTTCGAGCCGGGAAGTGCGTGCCATTGCCAAGGAACGCCTGACAGATATCGAAGCCAAACAGCGTGAGTTGCAATTGCTCCATGATGAGTTGAGTTTGCTGGTTAAGGCCTGCAAGGGGGATAACCGCCCTGATTGTCCGATCCTGAAAGGGTTGGCTGGTGACTAGGCCGCGAGGAGGTCATCAATGTGACAAGCAGGGCCAGCCACCCCTAATGACTTAGTTCCAAGGTCTCCATTTATCTTGTGTATTATCGAACGGAATATCGTCCTCCGCTTGCTGCTTTCCATTCCAGCTGCGATAGATTTGCCGCTTAGGCCGGCTCTACGGTTTCTGCGCGGTTGCCTCGCCATAGTAAGTCACGGCGCGTAATCAGGAAGTGTCCACGCTTTCGGGCGTGTAGGATAGTCAGTCCGATTGTGATCAGGACAACGACAGCACGGATTGCGAAGAAGCTCCAACTGCCGAGTGTGCCATTAGCAACATCGAAGATCGCGAAATATCCGTTCATCAAAATGTGCAGTCCGGCGGGCACCCATATATTATTGTCCCACTCAATATACATCCAGCTCCACCAAACAGCGGCGATGGCGGTGATGCCAAAAATGCCGAGAAATTCGAGCATCGAGTTGCCTTGATAAAAATGGCCGATACCAAAGATCGTCGCGCCGAGCAAAGAGGCTGGCAGGAAGCCCCATCCGGCGAAACGGAATAGCAATCCAAACACCATGCCTCGATATAGTATTTCTTCGCCGATGCCGGGTAGTATTGCCCCGCGAATAATTTCGTAGATTATATTGTCCGATGATAAGGGGGCGATTAATCCATAGGCAATCGGCAAGATGGCCGTTGCGATGAGGCCGACTTTGGCTGCGGTCCAGATTGAGCCATCAAGACCGATCGCACTGGCCCAGCGGCGTGGCCCGGCGACGAGTAGGGCAACCAATATAGGTACAAGCACGGTCCAGATGCCGTAAAATAGAAAGGCATGGGTAACAAGTCGGGGCCACCCGAGCGGAATGTCGGGCCGGAAATAATAATATGGCCAGCGCCCGAAATTATCCTGGATAAAATAAACTCCGATCACGAGGACAGAGATCAACACAATACGGACGGGCGCCGGTAGGCGGGATGTAGATAAAGGGAACATGCGCAAACCCTAGCAGGTGCCGTCCCCAAAACTCCTCAAAACACATCAAAATAGTACGCAAAAACCGATATTAGTCGCTTTTATCCCCTAAACGCTCCATCTCCTCTGTGCGATAGGCGCTGGGTGATTGGCGTTGATGGGCCATGAAGGCCCGGTTGAACGAGGCCAATGATGCGAACCCTGCGTCGAAGGCAATGGCGATAATCTTGTCCCCGCTGCGCGCTGGATCGATCAACATCTGCTTGGCTGCTTCGACGCGCCATGTATTGAGGAAGTTGCGAAAGTGGCGGTAGCCCAACTCCTGATTGATGAGTGTGCGTAGCCGGATTTGGCCGATGCCCAATTGTTTGGCGAAGTCTTCGAATTTTAGGGAGGGGTCCAGAAAGGGTTTATCGTCTTCCATGAAACGTAACACGCGCTCGCGCAATTTTTGGGTGTCCGAGGGTCGCTGTGAAACTTTGGTATGTTGGGGCAGTCTTGCTTCTACAAACACCCCGTTATCAACGTGTAGCAACCAAAATGCCATGACCCCGGCGATGACCATCAGCGCGCCATTTTGCCAGACCGTGAATGTGAGTGGTTTCCACGCAAAACCAAAAACAATATCTATCACAATATCCAGTAGTAAAAAGGCGCTTGGCACAGCAGCAAAGAGCACTCTGGCGTTTCGCCGTGATGGTACGAGGTCACCGCTGCGCTCATTGAGGAGAAGCCAGCTCACATGTCCAACAAGCACCAACCCAAGCCCAATCAGAATCCAGGTTAAGTTGATCGGTGCATTGGTCCAAAACAAATTGGCAAGAAAAACGCTTACCCAAACTCCGGCAACGCCCCACTCCAAACGTCCAAGACCAAAGTCATCTTCAAATAGCGATCTGCAAAACCACCAATAGATGAATGTAACATTCCCGCTAAGTACCATGCGCAGCGGTGCAAGCTCTTGGGGCACGATGAAGCCGCGCTCTTTTGCATTTCCGATGAGATAGGCGGTGACTCCAAGCGAAAATAAGAAAAACAAGATGCCGTTACCGCGTAACCCAGAACCGCGCAGAACAAGTAAGCCAGTCAGCAATAAAATGACGGCCCCAGTGATCCTGAATAAGAGGTCAAGCTCTAACATTTTTGGATGCTGTCATGATTGCTGCATCTGTGTCCACAAGCATCTTGCATCGCGTGCAAATCTTTCAAGGTTCATGGAAAAATTTTGCGGCATAAAATCGGGTTTTGAGGAGACTGCATCTGACCTGTGGCCATATCTTAATTGCATACGCACTGCGATCATCAATCAGGATCTACTTATGAACCAATATCTAGCCATACTAGCGAGTATAAATCTTTTTACTGTGAGTGCTTTCGCGCAATCTCCATGTGGTGAAAGTTCTTCTTTAGCCAATGCCGCGATTGAGCTGGCTGATATCAATATGGAAAGGGGCGATAGTGAACAAGCTATTGTGGAGGCCATGCGTGCTGTTGATTTAGACGATCAATGCTTTGCTGCCCAGTTAACTTTGTTGCGGGCTTATTATGTGCGTTTTGATTATGTCGAGGGTTTAACCGCGCTTGGGGTTTCACGTAAATTCCGTAAGCAAATGAAAATTGTGCGAACACTCCAGCCCGGTAATATTGAGGCACGCCTTATGGAAATTGCCTATTTGAATGTGGCCCCAAAAATTGCTGGCGGTAATCCATCTAAAGCAAAAAAGCTGATCGAAGATTTAAATGAAATAGATCCGGCAGCCGCTTTCCGCGCAAAACTCGATGCCATTAACGGCGATATGGAAACAAGCGCGATTGTCACTCTGTTGAATGATCATGCTATTAATTCACCAGAAGAATTGGAGGGCCGATTATGGGCTGCCCGAATATTGATATTGTCCAAGAAAGAATATCGCTTAGCCGATTTAGAACTAAAATCCCTCAATCAAATTCCCTTACCCGATGACGTCGAGGTCGAGCACCTTTTATTACGCGGCGTTTTGCGGGTGCTTGGTGGTTTCGAATATGAAGAGGCCGAAACATTCTTGAGCGAGTTCGCCGAGCGCAGGCCAGCTTTGCCAGAAAATGCAATGGAGCCTTTATCAATTGGCTATGCCTATCTTGGGGATGCCCGCCGTATGCGAGGCAATATTGCCGGTGCACGGATAGCTTATAAAATGGCATTGGCAATTGATTCAAGCGCCAGCCGCGCCCAAAAAGGACTAGCATTGCTGGATTAAGTAGCCCGTTTTATCCCGCCTCTTTTTGCTCTTTTACATGAGATTCAAGTTTCAACAATTTTTGCCGGAGAAATGAGTGTCGTAAATTTCGTCCGTGACCAGACAATTGATGTGCTGTATCGCCGAATGGCTGGGTTTGGCATAAGGATTCGTTCTCCCCAGACTTCATATGCCTCAGGAGTTTCGGCGTGAACGATGAGGATAAAATCAAAATCGCCAGAAACAGAATAGCACTGCGAAACGGCAGGCTCATTGGCCATTTGTTTTCGAAAATTCTCATAGATGTCGGGCGCTTCGCGCTCAAACGCTATCGAGGTGATAAATGATAGTCCCATTCTCGAGGCATCTGTCAGTGCAATATCGGCAATGATCACGCCGCGCTCTCGCATAGATGCAAGCCGTCGTCGGACTGATGATGGGGATAGGCCCACTTCGTCTCCGATACTGGCATGTGAGCGCATATTGTCTTTTTGAACTATGTTTAAAATTGCGAGATCGAAACCATCTAAGTTCATATGACGTATTTCTCCATATTTTATCATAAACACAACTATTATCGTCATTTTATAGTGAATTTAGCCGACAATCGCCAGTGCATTGATGTTATGTTTCAATTCAAGCAAACAAACGGTGATTTATGTACAAAACGGTAGTATTCAGCACGATGGCACTCCTTTTAGTGTCGTGCAGCCATCCTTCGGAACAGATAGTGCAGGCGGCCTCACCGGAGGCGGCACTGGCGCAAGCTGTGGTCAGAGCAGCAGATAAAGCGCGTGCCGGGGCCATTTTGGACGTTCAGGGATGCGAACTGGATTTTGTTGCCGCCGAGGGCGTCGCAAATCGGAAGACGAAACTTGCCATGCCTACGGGTGAGCAGCTCCGGATTGCCAGTATCGGGAAGCTCTATACCGCTGCTGTTATTCATCAGTTGGTCCAGCTAGGCTTGCTCGATCTCGGCGCGCCTGCAACCTCATATCTTAGAGATGGTCAGTTAGACGGTGTACCCAATAAAGACGCCAGTTTACGCCAAATGCTTAATCATACTAGCGGCGTTCCTGACTATTACGATGCGCGCTCTTATTTGACATGGGATTGGAAGGAACCCTTAACAACGGACCGCGTTCTGACAGTAGCGCGACGACGGAATGCCGAGAATGAAATTGGTGCTGAATATTCATATTCAAACACGAATTATCATATTCTCGCATTAGTTGCCGAGGCGGTCTCTGGCAAGCCGTTTTCCGATTTAATCCAAGAGCAATTATTGGTGCCTCTGCAACTCACAGATACCCGCTATAATACGGTCCACCCTGGCGGTACGATCCACGGATTCGGCACCGAATTACGATCAAATGCCGACACCTGGATATATGCGGAAAACACAGGACCAGATAGCGGCATCACCGCTACCACGGCAGATCTGCGTACATTTTTGCGGGCCTTGTTTTTAACTGATGGCGTACTCAGTCCCATCGGGGCACAAATGATCCAAGATCCGGTCAAAGCGGTGGGAGATCGACAGCTCGCTGGACCGGGCGCAGAAATATATATAGGCCGAGAAGGTGGCCGGCTGATCGGGCACACCGGCGACACATATGGCTATCTCACATTTGCGATGGCTGTCCCTGAATATAATGCGACGATCATTGGGCACATCAACGCAAATAAGCCGGATGTGTTTCTTCAATTACTTCGATCAACGGTCACTGCTTTGAAGGCAAAATGCATCAGTCTTGATAAGGCTCTGAGTAATGAAAACTGAAATCGTAGGTGGTTTGCCGTAAGGCGCTGATGTTCAACCCCTTGTAGTGTACTGCTTTGGTGAACATCCGGGTAGGCTGGCAAGGGGGCATATATGGTGCTAAGACCAAAACCCACGCTAGACATCTATTCAATGCAGGGTCACCCATGTCTTTATCATCGCAAACAGGAATTATTATCGCAGGTGCTGGCGGGCGTATGGGCCGCGCTATTGCGCAATGTGCCCTTGCATCAAATGATGTGACATTAATCGGTGCGTTTGATCGTAAGGGGTCTGATGCTATTGGCCAGGATGTTGGCGAGCTGGCCGGGCTTGGTAAAGCAGGGATCAGTGTCGGGGATAGTTTTGAGGATATTGCCTTAAAGAAAAAGACCGGGCCCGCTGTATTGATCGATTTTACCATGCCGCTCGCTACGATTTATCATACGGGGCTTTGCGCAGAAAATGGCATTGCACACGCCATTGGTACCACTGGATTTACCCCAGATGAGGACGCGCAAATTAGCGCCCAAAGTCAAAAATGTGCCATCGTAAAAGCGGGAAATATGAGCACTGGTGTGACCCTTTTATCGGTACTGGTGGAGCGCGCGGCAAAATCTTTGGGGGAAGATTTCGATATTGAAATTACCGAAGCCCATCATCGCCATAAAGTGGATGCGCCATCGGGAACAGCTTTATTGCTGGGCGAGGCCGCAGCGCACGGGCGCGGTGTCTCAATGGAAGATAAATCTGTGCGTGCCCGAGACGGGATTACCGGTGAGCGGCGCAGCGGTGATATCGGGTTTAGTGTTGTCCGGGGCGGCGGGATTATTGGCGACCACAGCGTGATATATGCGAGTGAAGCAGAAACAATCACCTTGTCCCATCATGCTTTAGATCGCAGCCTGTTTGCGCGCGGCGCCCTGCGCGCTGCTTCGTGGTTGACCCAAAATGGGACAGATCTGCGTGCGCCGGGTCTTTATGACATGAAAGATGTTTTGGGGCTTTAAAAGCCTAATTCGACGCTTTCTTGTCATTCCGGTTCCCCCTTTATTAAGAGTATGGCGCTAAGCTTGCCCTAAAAAGTGATAAGCAAAGGGTATCTTTATGCGTTCAGATCTCGTCGCAGCTATTTTTCTGATAGTGGCAGCCATTGTGACGGTGCGTTATTGGGAAATGCGCACGCCTGAAAACCACGTGCATACGCAGCAAGAGTTTTCAGATAATAATGCTGCACCTAAACATTCAATTTATAATCGATCTGTAAAAATCAGAATTGGCCAAAACCAACAATATTTTACGCAGGCCGAGGTCAATAATAGGTCACTCCCATTTTTGATTGATACTGGCGCAGCTTTTGTTGCCTTGCGTGAAAGTGATTTACAAAGAGCCGGCATGATTGTGCGCCGATCTGATTTTACCCAGCCGATCTCTACCGCGAATGGCCAGTCTTATGCTGCAAGGGTTGAACTGGATGAGGTCGAAATAAATGGTATCAGCGTGCGTAATGTTGATGCATTTGTTTTGCATGATGAACAGCTCGACATAAATTTATTGGGTATGAGCTTTCTGTCAAAGCTTAGTCGTTTTGAAACGCGTAATGGCGAAATGACGTTGACCCAATAAGCTTATGATCACGGGCGCATTAAAGATGGCAATGTGCCTGCATCGGCACCGGCCTGACGCATGAAAAATTTTCGCAATGGTGTTGTTGTATTGACTGCCCCGAGCCCGAGGTCACGCAATAAGCGAACCGGCGCTAAGTTGTTGGAAAACATTTTGTTTAAAATATCTGTGCCAAGAGCAAGCGCGGTTGAATCAAAGCGGCGCCATTTTTGGTATTGATGCAAAACACTCATATGCCCGATGTCGAGTCCAATGCCGCGGGCCTCAACAAGGACATCATTGAGCGCGGCGATATCCTTGACGCCAAGATTAAACCCCTGACCTGCAATTGGGTGAATTGCCCGCGCCGCATCCCCCAGTAAGGCTAGGCGAGGCTTGGCAAATTCATGGGAGAGATGGAAGCTTAATGGATAAGAAAAAGCGCGACCAATTACCGATAGATCACCAAGATAAGGGCCAAATCTGCGTGTCAGTTCTGTTTTAAACGCAGCCCCCTTCGCGCTCATGATCTGGCGTGCGATGGGTTTTTTCTCGGTCCATACCAAAGAAGAGCGGTGGGGAAAATGAGTGCTGGTTTGCTTGGTATCCGTCATCGGTAAAATCGCAAACGGCCCGCCGGGCAGAAAATATTCCTGAGCAAATCCTTCATGGGGCACTTCATGGCTAACAGTTGCAACCAGCCCCATCTGGGGATATTGCCAGTGATTAACGCGAATCCCTGCTTCCATGCGCAAGGGTGATTTTTTGCCATCAGCGGCAAGAATCAAGGGGGCGGTTAAGTGTGTGCCATCATCAAGATTTACACTTGCTGTCCCGGCATTGGTTTGATCTTGTCCAAAATTCGAGCTAACGCGCATGGCGGGTGCATGAAGATGAATCAAATCTGTTTTATTCATTTTCGCGAAGATTGCCCGGCGTATTGCCTGATTTTCCACAATCCATCCAAGCGGTGTTGAGGCATCGGGCGTACTGCCTAGATGGTGACTGTCGAAATGCATATGAAAGCTGGACAGTCCACCATCGCTGAAACGGGTTTGCTTTTTGCCATCAGTGACCAGAATATCACTGATAGGTTCTGCATAATCGGCAATTGCTTCCCAAAGCCCGAGACGGCGAAATAATCGCATTGATGCATAGGCAATTGCGGTTGTGCGGCCATCAAATCGGCTCGAGTTCATGGTCTTGGGGGATTGACCCTCAATGACGCGCACCTCAAAACCGCTTTGGCTAAGTGCGAGCGCTGCAAGGCCGCCAGTAAGCCCGCCGCCGACAATGATAATATCACACGATAAGTCACTCTTCATGAGTCCAGTGTGCTCGGTCCGCTCTTGAAGGTAAAGAGCACGCGGTCTGAGTGCGTCGAATTGGCATCACCACCTGTCATATATCTGCGATTGTATAGCAAATTTATACGCAGACCCCACAAACGGACTTGAGTTTATGCAGGGTCAGGATATAAGGAAAATATGAGCGGATTTGCAAAATATCATACCGAATCAACGTGCGGGGAAACTTGCGTGAGGGCGTTCGGTTTAGCGATTTTACGAAACAATATTATCTGCCTTCTGGGTCTCATTACGCGACTTATATACGGTCGCCCATAGTTCTGGCCCGGATTTCGGGATGGGTGATCGGAAATTAGCCAGCTTTATCATTTAAAATTAAAGATGAAATACGGCATATGTTCAATTGCCATATATGAACGTCAAAAGAGATTCCCATGTTAATCGACCCTGTTAAAAAATATAACGCCTTTCCCGCAGTTCCTTTGGATAACCGCGAGTGGCCTAATCGCCAGACAACACAGCCTCCAATTTGGTGCAGCGTAGATTTGCGCGATGGAAACCAAGCCTTAATTGAACCAATGGGCCATGAACGTAAAAAACATATGTTTGAAACGCTTATTGGTATGGGGTTTAAGGAAATTGAAGTTGGTTTTCCTGCTGCTTCGCAAACCGATTTCGATTTTGTTCGCTGGCTGATTGAAGAAAATATGATCCCTGATGATGTCACCATTCAGGTGCTCACACAGTGTAGAGAAGATTTAATTACCCGTACTTATGAAGCGATCAAAGGTGCAAAGCAGGCTATTGTTCATCTCTATAATTCAACTTCAACGCTGCAGCGCCGTGTGGTGTTTGGCAAAGATCGCGACGGCATAACGCAAATTGCGGTCAATGGTGCTAAAATAGTTCATGAACTGGCGGAACAGCTAAAGGGTACTGAAGTATCTTATGAGTACTCTCCTGAAAGTTTTACTGGCACAGAGCTGGATTACGCTAAGGAAATTTGTGAAGCGGTGATGGATGTCTTTGAGCCAACACCCGAGAAAAAAGTTATCTTGAACCTTCCTGCGACGGTAGAAATGGCAACTCCCAATCTTTATGCAGACCAGATTGAATGGTTTCATAAAAATGTAGCGCGCCGCGACAGTTATATTTTATCCTTGCACCCGCATAATGATCGCGGAACCGGAGTGGCCGCTGCCGAGCTTGGTTTGCTGGCTGGTGCTGATCGTATTGAGGGAACTTTGTTTGGCAATGGCGAGCGTTCTGGTAATGTTGATGTGGTAAATATTGCCCTTAATATGTTCACACAAGGTGTAAACCCTGGCCTTGATATTTCCCATATTAATGATTTGGTCAAAACTGCTGAATATTGCAATCAATTGCCTGTTCATCCGCGCCACCCTTATGCGGGAGATCTGGTGTACACGTCCTTTTCTGGATCTCATCAAGATGCCATTAACAAAGGCTTTGCCGCTCTGGTAAAATCTAACAATCAATTATGGGAGATCCCTTACTTGCCCATTGATCCAGCCGATGTGGGTCGCAATTATGAAGCGGTAATCCGGGTCAATAGTCAGTCCGGCAAAGGGGGTATTACCTATCTGTTAGAGCGCGAATATGGATTGAAGTTACCGCGTAAACTTTTGATAGAGTTTAGCCAGGTTGTACAAAAACAGATGGATAATGATGGCGCAGAGATGTCGCCAGAAGATATTTGGGCTTGTTTTGAAAAAGAATATCTAACCCGCAATCAAGATGATCTGTTAGTTATGGATTATGGTCTGGAACAAAAAAATAGTGCCGGCGATGTTGATATCGCGGCAATATTAGAGCGCGGCCAGAAAAAAATCGATATTGAATCATCTGGGAATGGGCCTTTGGATGCTTTTATCAAGGGTTTGAGCGATGTGATGGGCAGCAAAATCGAGATTGTTGATTACAAGGAACATGCGATCGGAGAGGGCTCTGATACCAAGGCTGTAGCATATGTGGAAATCGCTGACCAAAACAAACAATCTCGTTTTGGCGTTGCCATGCATGCAAATATTATTACAGCGTCTCTACATTCCATTGTCAGTGCAGTGAACAGATTATCATAATATCAGGTCAATCATGAGCGACAGAAAATATTCGGGATCATGCCATTGTGGCAGTGTGCAATTTTCTGTTGTGGGTGAAATAAATGAACTCACGACATGTGATTGTTCGCTATGCGTGAAAAAGAATGCCTTAATGACAAAGGTCCATGAAGATCACTTTGAATTGCTAAGCAGTGCCGATGAGTTGGGGGAGTATCAATGGAACACGAAAATTGCGCGTCATTTTTTCTGTTTGAAGTGCGGAATTTATACTTTTCATCGTAAACGCGCACAACCAGATCATTATGGAATAAATATTTTTTGCCTTGATGGTTTTGATGCTAGCAAAATTGCGGTTAAGGCTACGCAAGGGGCCTCAATGAGTCTGGATAAGACGGAAACTATTAGAGAAATTTGGCCGGGGCCCCGGCAATAGGCGAATGCCCGAAAATAAACGGATAAATGCGATGCTAAAACCAATAGTGCTGATATGCAGCTTTATCATTGTGGGATCTATGGGTGGGGTCACTATGAGTGCTTTCGCGCAGGACCAATCACAAATCGAAATATTGCGCAGTGAAACCAAATTTATTTTTGATAGTTTTTTATTTTTGATTTCCGGCATGGTCGTCATGTTCATGGCAGCTGGGTTTTGTATGCTGGAAGTCGGTCTTGTCCGATCAAAAAATGCAGCAATAATCTGTGTTAAGAATATTTCTTTATATGCTGTTGCTGGCATCATGGTATGGTTGTTTGGATATCATCTTATTTATTCTATAGAGCCGGGTGGCTATCTGGGCAGCTTTGAAGGTTGGGGTAAGGCTGAAGATTTGAAGAGTGGGACTTATAGCGCTCATTCCAATTGGTTCTTTCAGATGGTATTTGTCGCAACATGTGCATCAATCGTATCTGGAACATTAGCTGAGCGCATTCGCTTTTGGCCTTTTCTGGCCTTTGTTGTTGTTTTGACGGGGTTGATTTATCCAATCTCGGCCTCATGGTTATGGGGTGAGGGTTGGCTCGCAGAACGCGGGTTTGTTGATTTTGCCGGTTCAACTCTGGTTCATAGTGTTGGCGGTTGGGCCGCTCTTACGGGTGCAATTTTACTGGGCCCAAGGTCCGGGCGATATCTCGCCCAAGCATCTGGGAAAACAAAGAAAAGATCCCATAAAGATAGAGGAGATATTATTATCACGCCTATGGTGGGGTCAAATTTACCCCTCGCGACATTGGGCACATTCATTCTTTGGTTAGGCTGGTTCGGGTTTAACGGGGGTTCACAATTGGCGTTGGGCAGCATTGAAGATGTCAGTCAAATCTCGAAAATTTTTGTTAATACCAATATGGCCGCTTGCGGCGGTGTTATTAGTGTACTGATCGCTACACATTTTCTATTTAAAAAGATTGATCTGACCATTTTGCTCAATGGGGTTATTGGCGGGTTGGTTTCGATCACTGCTGACCCGGTATCGCCTGCCATATGGCAAGCAATTTTTATTGGCGGGATTGGCGGAATTATTGTGACGGTCAGTGTGCCGCTTTTGGACCGGTACAAAATTGACGATGTCGTTGGCGCAATTCCAGCTCATCTTCTTTGCGGGATATGGGGCACTTTGATTGTGGCGTGGTCCAATAGCGATGCAAATATTTTTGGTCAGCTATTAGGTATCTGTGCGATTGGCCTGTTTGCTTTTGTAATGAGTTTTCTGGTCTGGATTGTGCTGAAATATTCTATTGGTATTCGGGTAAGTGAAGAGGATGAGCGCCTCGGGCTTGATCAAGGCGAGCTCGGATTAGAGGCTTATCCGGAATTTTCGCGCCAGAAATAATAATTTGTAAGTATCGGGTTTTAGCAATGTCCATTGATTTTTTGCTGAGTATGTTCGTTTTTGCATTGGTCGCCTCGATAACGCCTGGACCAAATAATTTGATGCTCATGGCATCGGGCACCAATTATGGTTTTATACGAACAATCCCGCATATGCTTGGTGTAGGAATCGGATTCACGATCATGATCATTTTGGTCGGGTGCGGCCTGATGGGTTTGTTCGAGTCGTTTCCGATTACGGCATTGATTTTGAAAATTTTTAGCGTGGTCTATCTTGTTTATCTTGCGTGGAAAATTGCTACAGCAACGCCAAAGGCAATTAATGGTGATGGCACCGATGATACTGAGCAAGATGATACCACATCTCGGCCATTTACATTTCTTCAAGCGGCTCTTTTCCAGTGGGTTAATCCTAAAGCCTGGTCGATGGGGGTTACCGCAATTAGCATTTATACGCCCTCCGAGCGCCCTTTCTGGTCGGTTTTTGTGGTGGCGGGCGTATTTTGTATGGTGAACTTTCCAGTTGTTAGTGGCTGGACGCTTTTGGGAACGCAAATACGTAAATTATTGGGGGACCCATTAAAAATGCGGATTTTCAACGGTACTGCCGCCCTTCTATTGCTTGGCTCATTATACCCGATCTTGAAAGCATGACAGAGGCCCTAATGATCGGGCAAAAGCGTAAAAAATCGCTTGCAAAGGTAAATCATCTAGTATCCCAGCAAAATAGACATTTGCGGGATTGCGGATTTGTGCATTGGGCGGGAATTATTTTCAAAAAAATAATGTTTTTTTAATAAGAGTTAACGCGCGTTAACCCTTTTTTTGCCCGTCCGTGGCATGGTGATGTTTTGCAAGGTTTGTGAGGGATACGAAAGATTAAGCGTATGGCCAAAAAAATTTCCAGAAAAACCACTTCGAAGGCTGTAGATCAGGAGCGCGCCATAGGGTTTCCAGATAGTGCCGGGGTTAGATTGGCGCGATTTTCGCGGCGTGTGATGCTGCGAGC
Source organism: uncultured Caulobacterales bacterium (assembly GCA_964392325.1). Lineage (GTDB taxonomy): Bacteria > Pseudomonadota > Alphaproteobacteria > Caulobacterales > Parvularculaceae > CALLPQ01. Next base: position 53,602 of record CAYMPJ010000012.1, on the reverse strand, counting down.
CGGGGGCGGTGCGCTTATTCTTCTCGCGCTCTGGCTGTTGATATCACTGGCTAGTTTTTCGATCTCGGACCCCACTTGGAACACGGCAACGCCGGCAAAAGCCCAGAATTTTATGGGCACTCTGGGGGCCACAATCGCCGATTTTACATTGCAATCAATTGGCGGTGCGATATTTTTATTGCTCTCCCCCATGATAATCTGGGGGTTTGTCGCTTTACTGCGCGGCACCCCTGAGCAAACAAGTTTTACTGTATGGGTTCGCATACTACTTGCGCCCATATCGATTTTAGCGGGTGCAGGTTTGCTATCCTGCCTTCCCGTTCCCGCCAGTTGGCCTTTTGCGGCTTCTCTTGGCGGTGTTAGCGGGGACGGAGTGGTTCATTTGATATCGGGGTTGTTTGCGATTATTGATCCACCTTATCCGGTAATATTCAGTGGAATGATTTTTTTTGCTATCCTTGCTTATACATATCCTGTGGTATGCGGCTTAACGCGGGAACGTTCAGAAGCGGCGTTGGACATTCTCGAAAATGCACTTCTTGATGTTGCCGCGATGGTCACAAGCGCCTTCTCGATCATGGTCGCGGCTATGGCACCTCTTTTTGGTAAAAAAGAAGACAAGAGATATGGTGAGGAATTGCGGGAGGTGTTGAGCGCTGTTGATGCGCTGGATGAGGACTATGTTGATGAAGTTGGTATCGACGATAATTATCAGATTGGTACTTTAGAAATTGAAGAAGAAGACGATATTGGTTTGGCAACCCCTGGCCTGGACCTTAATCGCAAGCGCCAAATTATTCGGTCCGCACCGCGCAGGAAGCCCAGCAAGCGTGAAAGTGGCTCCGATCAACGTGAATTACCAGTGTTCCAACCAGGCAGTTATGAGCTCCCACCTTTGTCACACTTGGCCAAGCCTGATCCAAGGGACCGGGCAATCATCTCTGATGAAGCTCTTGAACAAAATGCTCGCATGTTGGAAACAGTTTTGTCGGATTTTGGCGTGCGCGGGGAAATTATCAATGTGCGGCCGGGGCCAGTTGTTACGCTTTATGAGCTGGAGCCTGCAGCGGGTGTAAAATCGTCCCGAGTGATTGGTCTTGCTGATGATATTGCACGCTCAATGAGCGCGGTGGCCGCTCGTGTTGCGGTGGTGCCCGGGCGCAATGTCATTGGTATTGAATTACCCAATCAGAACCGTGAAATGGTGTATTTGCGCTCGCAGCTGGGATCACATGATTTTGAAAATTCAAAAGCTGACCTGACATTGGCACTTGGCGTCGATATTGGCGGTGAGGCCGTATTTGCTGATCTTGCGCGCATGCCCCATTTGCTGATTGCCGGGACAACTGGCTCTGGTAAGTCGGTTGGTATCAATACCATGATTTTGTCGTTGCTTTATCGCCTGTCGCCAGACCAATGCAAATTGATTTTAATTGACCCTAAAATGCTTGAGCTTTCTGTATACGAAGGAATACCGCATCTACTCTCGCCAGTTGTAACAGATCCGCGCAAAGCGGTCGTTGCATTAAAGTGGACGGTTCGCGAGATGGAAGAGCGCTACCAGAAAATGTCAAAAGTAGGTGTGCGTAATGTTGCTGGCTTCAATGAACGGGTCAGGCTTGCAGCGGAAAATGGTGAAACGCTCTCCAAGACTGTTCATACTGGCTATGATGAAGATACGGGCGAGCCGGTATATGAAACTGAAGAGCTCGACTATAAAGAATTGCCATTCATCGTTGTGGTCATCGACGAGGTTGCTGATTTAATGATGGTTGCCGGCAAGGACATTGAGGGTATGGTGCAGCGTCTTGCGCAAATGGCCAGAGCCGCGGGCATACATTTGGTTATGGCGACACAGCGGCCATCAGTAGATGTGATTACCGGTACAATTAAAGCAAACTTCCCGACACGGATTAGTTTTCAGGTAACGTCAAAGATCGACAGTCGTACAATTTTAGGTGAGCAGGGGGCTGAACAATTACTTGGCATGGGTGATATGCTCTATATGGCAGGTGGCGGGCGTATTCGCCGGGTTCATGCCCCTTTCGTTTCTGATAGTGAAGTCGAAAAAACTGTCAAATTCCTCAAGAAACAAGGTAAGCCGATCTATGTGCAGGAAGTAACAGAGATGGCCGAAGGTGAGGGGGACAGTGGCGGATTTGATGTTGGCGGTAATACTAGCTCCGGCGATGCGCTTTACGATCAAGCGGTGGCTGTGGTCGTCCGTGATCGAAAAGCCTCTACATCCTACATTCAGCGGCGCCTTCAAATTGGGTATAATCGGGCCGCAACCTTGATTGAGCGGATGGAGGAACAAGGTGTTATTTCGCCGGCCAATCATGCGGGTAAACGCGAAATTCTTATCGGCGAAGATGCAGCCTGATTTGTTTGTTGGGCATGCTCCACCCCCGAGCAATATTATGGCCGCATAAATGGTCCGGTTAAATAATTATCATATTTAATTTCAAATATAACGTATGGTACTTTTTCCTGACCAACCATTTTGTAATAGTCGCCTGCGCGTAATGCGCCGCCAATTTTTTTCATAGCTTTTTGCGAGCGGTAATTTTCTTCGCCGACCCAGAAGAGAACGGTTTTGGCAAAAGAAAATGCATGCTCGAGCATCAGGCGTTTGATCTCAAAATTATAAGTCCCTCCCCAATATTCACAGGCTATAAAGGTCCATCCAATCTCGACTTCGCTTAATTCATGGCTATAGGCATGATATCGGCTAGACCCGATGATGGCGTTGCTGGTTTTATCGATTATTGTAAATGCTGAATTGCTTGCTAGGGCGTCGTCAAAAAATGCCCGGAATTCTTCTTTTTCAAATCTGTTTTTGTTGGGGTGACCAGACCATATGTTGGGATTGGATGCGGCGGCGAATAGTCCCTCCCAGTCGTCAGATTTAACGGGGCGCAGGGTAACGAGAGTGCCGGTTAGTATGGGTTGAAAATCAGGTGTATACATAAAGACACCATAGTTTTCAATTGTGAGGGCGGCTAGTTATATTTTTTGGAACGGGTAAGTGGATTGATATTGGTGCTTTACATTGTAAAAACTAAAAGCTACCGAGATTATCTAGGTAATGGGCGGCGTGGCGTCTGTGTAATTAAGGGCAATTGATGCGTATATCCTTGCAAGACTTGTTAGCGCAAAAATCCATTTTGCTGGCGGATGGTGCGACGGGAACAAACTTTATGGGAATGGGCCTTGAGCCCGGCTTCCCACCAGATTTGTGGAATATTGAACTGCCCGAAAAACCGATCGCCTTGCATCAGATGTTTATCGAAGCCGGCTCGGATATCATCCTGACCAATACGTTCGGGGCGAATGCGCCGCGATTAAAGCTTCATAATGCGCAAGATCAAACTTATGAGATTAATAAAGCCGGTGCACAGATCGCCGGTGAAATTGCCCTTAAAGCTGAGCGCCCTGTGGTAGTGGCGGGCTCGGTTGGGCCGACCGGTGAGTTGCTGATGCCGCTTGGCGAGATGACGATGGATATGGCACGGGCGGAATTTTTAGAACAAATGCGCGGCCTAAAAGATGGCGGCGTAGATGTAATCTGGATCGAGACCATGTCAGCACCTGACGAGATTTTGGCTGCCGTAGACGCTGCAATTGAGTTAGAAATGCCCTATGTATTTACAGCCAGTTTTGACACTGCAGGAAAAACAATGATGGGGCTTGATCCGGCGAAACTTGGTGATGTTATCGCCAGCGTGACGCAAAAACCTGTAGCCTATGGTGCAAATTGCGGCGTTGGTGCATCAGACCTGTTGGTTTCAGTAATGGCGATGACCGAGGCCAATCAGGATGCTGTCATTGTCGGAAAAGCCAATTGTGGTATACCAATCATAAAGGGCAAGGAGACCGTTTATACGGGAACACCAGAGCTAATGGCAGAATATGTTCGCATGGCAGCAAATAGCGGTGTACGAATTATTGGTGGATGTTGCGGGACGTCTCCGGATCATATTCGTGCGATGCGCGCGGCGCTTGATAGTTATGAAGCTTGCGAGCGGCCTGCTTTTGACGATATCGTTTCTAAAATCGGGCCACTAATGGCTCCGCCCACGTCAAATGCGGGAGAGACCAGAGCGCGAGAGAGAAATGCACGCCGTCGCCGATCCGGGGCAACGGTTAAATAGCGGGTTTGAATAGGGTATGGCTTATGTCAGATGATGAAATTTTGGAACCGACAGATAGCCCCTGCAAGCTTGTTTGCTCCATGGATCGCGAATCAGGATTTTGTTTTGGATGCGGGCGCACCACAGATGAGATAGCCAATTGGCCGCTCAAGCCAGAAGAGGAACGCGCCCGTATTTTGAGCGAATTACCAGCGCGTATGCCGCCATTGGAAATTAAATTAGCAGAGCGTCGTAAATTGCGACGGGTCAATAAACGGCGCGCACGTTAAATCCGTATAGAGTTAACTTGTATCTCCCACGGGTTCAGTGCGGGACACCAGACTGTTTGACAATTTGTAGGGATGATTTGCCGCGTGAGATGGGTGTAAAAAGACAAGTAAATGTCGCAAATACAATATACAAGAGCTCACAGCCATGGCTAAACTATTCTATTACTCGCGCCCAGCATACTCGCGCCCAGCATAAGAGAAATTACCTATGCGGTATTCGGTTCGCACACTCG
>CAYMPJ010000012.1:0-48846 GCA_964392325.1 uncultured Caulobacterales bacterium | reverse complement strand
TACTCGCGCCCAGCATAAGAGAAATTACCTATGCGGTATTCGGTTCGCACACTCGTCTCCAACGCTTTTTCCGGTCATAAAAAGTGGCCACAGCAATGGCCTGATGTGGGCCCCAAAAGCACCTATGATGCGATTATTGTCGGTGGCGGCGGTCATGGCCTTGGCGCTGCTTATTATTTGGCGAGTAAATATGGCATTTCGAATGTGGCCGTGCTGGAAAAAGGCTGGATTGGTGGCGGAAATACCGGACGCAATACAACCATCATTCGGTCTAACTATCTCTATGATGAGAGTGCCGTGCTTTATGATCATGCCGTTGATTTGTGGGATGGGCTGAGCCAGGAACTCAACTATAATGTGATGTTTTCCAAACGCGGTGTCATGATGCTCGCCCACAATGTCCATGACGTTCAAAGTTTCCAGCGTCACGTTCACTCAAACCGCCTTAATGGTGTCGATAATCAATGGTTGACCCCAGAGGAAGCTAAAGAATTTTGTCCGCCCCTCTCGATTGACCCGGGAGCGCGCTATCCGGTTATGGGGGCTGCCCTACAAAAACGTGCAGGCACGGCCCGTCATGATTCTGTTGCTTGGGGGTATGCCCGCGCTGCATCAAAATTGGGCGTGGATATTATTCAAAATTGCGCGGTGACGGGTATTCGCCGTAGCGTGGATGGCGGAGTCGAGGGCGTCGAAACAGAAAAAGGGTTTATCGGTTCAAAAAAGATCGGCGTTTCCGCGGCGGGTAATACCTCCGTTGTCATGAAGATGGCCGGGCTTAACTTCCCCCTTGAGAGTTATCCCTTGCAGGCTCTGGTTTCCGAGCCTGTAAAACCGGTTTTTCCGAGTGTGGTGATGTCCAATACCGTACACGCCTATATTAGTCAGTCCGATAAAGGGGAATTGGTTATTGGTGCGGGAACAGATCAATATGTGTCTTATTCCCAGCGCGGCGCCTTGCATATTCTTGAGCATAATATTGCAGCTATTTGCGAGATTTTTCCAATCTTCAAACGCATGCGGATGCTGCGTAGCTGGGGCGGCGTTGTTGATGTAACGCCGGATCGTTCGGCAATTCTTGGAAAAACACCGGTGGCGGGGCTCTATGTTAATTGTGGATGGGGGACTGGTGGTTTCAAGGCAACGCCGGGCGCAGCCAATTTATTAGCCTATACAATTGCAAAAGATGAACCCCACAAAATCAATGCGCCCTTTAATCTGGATCGATTTCGCAATGGTAGGCTTATTGATGAGGCTGCCGCTGCAGCTGTAGCCCATTAGGAGATTGACGTGCTGCTCATTGATTGTCCCTATTGTCAAGAAAAGCGTCCCGAGATTGAGTTTACCTATGGAGGCGAGGCGCATATCACGCGGCCGCAAGATCCTTCGGTAATAAATGATCAGGATTGGTCGGAATATCTTTTTGTGCGCGAAAATTCACGCGGCATACATTATGAGCGCTGGATCCACTCCCATGGCTGTGCCCGGTTTTTTAATGCCGTGCGCGATACGGTTACCGATAAGTTTGTCATGACCTACAAAAGCGATGAACCAAAGCCCACCAAGGCACAAATTGCGACCCGTTTAGCAATAAAGAATGCGCGACAAGCATCGAGGTTGAATAGTGAGCAAGAGTAAGATTGCAAATTTTCGACGTAAAGGACGTGGGCGTATCAATTGGGATGTTCCGGTTGAATTTTCTCTGGATGGGAAAACCTATTCCGGATATGAAGGTGATACGCTTGCCTCGGCCCTATTGGGAAACGGGGTTCATTTGGTCGGGCGCTCTTTTAAATATCATCGCCCGCGCGGCGTGGTTGGAGCAGGCACAGAAGAACCAAATGCCTTAATGACTTTTGATCGCGGTATTGGACGGGTCACGCCTAATATGCGTGCTACTTCGTTGGAAATATTTAATGGATTTACGACGCAAAGCCAGAATAATTGGCCCAACCTCAAGTTTGATGTCGGATCAATTAATAATAAACTTTCGAAATTTTTTCCTGCAGGATTTTATAATAAAACCTTCATGTGGCCAAAATCTTTCTGGGAACCGCTCTATGAGCCAGCAATTCGGCGGATGGCGGGGCTCGGCCCGGCGCCAAAAAATGAAGATCCGGATCATTATTATAGCCATTATAGCCATTGTGAGACATTGATTATTGGCGCAGGGCCAGCCGGTATTGCGGCCGCCTTGGAGGCGGCTAAAACCGGCGAGCGGGTGATCCTTGTCGATGAGCAAAACGAGATGGGGGGGAGTTTATTATCCTCTCCTGAAACCTTGATTGATAATCTTTCTGCATGGGAATGGATTGAGCAATCTCTGAATTTCCTCAAGGCTCAAGAGAATGTAACATTGATGAGTCGAACAACTGCGATTGGTTATTATCATGATAATTTCATTGCACTCGCCAGCCGTAATACAGATCATCTGGCCTTTCCTCATCCTGAAAAAGCGCGCGAGACTTTGTGCCGGGTGCGTGCAGATAATGTAGTTCTTGCAACCGGATCTATCGAGCGTCCATTGGTGTTTGATGATAATGATCGCCCCGGGATCATGCTGGCATCGGCGGCGCAAACCTATCTCAATCGCTACGGTGTGGCGGTTGGTGATGCGATTGCTGTTTTTACGACCCATGATAGTGCTTATAAAGCCGCATTTGATTTAGCCGAAGGGGAGTGCCGCATCGTTGCTATTATTGATGCGCGCGAGAGGATCCCGGACGACTTATGTGAAGAAGTTAAAAAACGGGGCATACCCCATTATAAAAATAGTGTTGTGACGGCAACCAGCGGTGCATACCGGATTAGTGGTATCGACGTGAACGGGATTGTTAATGGCGCGATTGAAGTTACCGGGCAATCGGTTGAGTGCGATACATTATTGATGGCAGGCGGCTGGACGCCGAGTATTCATTTGTACTCTCATTCAAAAGGATCCTTGAAATGGCGAGACGATATCGGGGCTTATGTTCCCGATCAACCCAATGAAGCTTGCGTGAGTGTCGGGGCTTGTAATGGTACATTTGGTTTGGCAGATGTTTTAAGGGAAGGGGCTAGTGCATTATCTGGCGAGGGTCCTTTATTTGAAACCAACCAAGGCACTCCAGAGACCGGCGAGGTTTTTGAGGCAATGCCGACTTATAAAGATGCCACAAAAATAAAAGCGTTTGTCGATTTCCAAAATGATGTCACTGCAAAAGATATCCACTTGGCAGTGCGTGAGGGTTTTAAATCGATTGAGCATGTTAAACGCTATACGACAAATGGTATGGCGACAGATCAGGGGCGTACATCCAATCTCAATGCCTTGCAAATAGTGGCAAAAGCAACCGGGCGTCCCGTGGAGCGGGTTGGCCTGACGACATTTCGACCTCCTTTTACGCCGACCAGTTTTGGGGCGATGCTGGGACTGCAAGATGGTGAAACATTTGAAGTGACGCGCAAGACGCCAATTGATGGATGGGCTGAGGAGAGTGGTGCGGTTTTTGAGCCTGTTAGTCTATGGCGCCGGGCGCGGTATTTCCCAAGGGACGGCGAGGATATGCACCGTGCCGTCAATCGCGAATGTATATCGATAAGAAATTCTCTGGGTATTTTTGATGCATCCACCCTTGGCAAAATCGAAGTTGTGGGCTCTGATGCGGCAGAATTTTTAAACCGCATTTATACAAACCCCTGGAGTAAACTTGGCGTTGGGCGATGTCGTTATGGCTTATTGTTGGGGGAAGATGGTTTTATCAATGATGATGGTGTGATTGGCCGTCTTGCTGATGATCGCTTTCACGTAACGACTACGACTGGCGGCGCGCCGCGTGTTCTTGGGAAAATGGAAGATTATTTGCAGACGGAATGGCCCGATTTGAAGGTAAGGCTGACCTCGATAACGGAGCAATGGGCGGTCATAGCCCTAAATGGCCCTAATGCACGCAAACTGATCGAGCCTTTTGTCGAGGATATTGATCTCTCTCCTGATGCTTTCCCCCATATGGCGATCCGGATTGGAAAAATATGCGGTATTGAAACCCGTTTAATGCGCGTTAGTTTTTCCGGGGAACTTGGTTTTGAAATAAATGTAGCTGCACATTATGGCCGTGCTCTATGGGAGGCTTTGTTTGAGGCAGGCCAGAAATTCGATATCACGCCCTATGGCACCGAGACTATGCATGTCTTGCGGGCGGAAAAAGGATTTATCATTGTTGGCCAGGATACTGATGGCACGATATCGCCAAGAGATGCTGGTATGAGTTGGGCGATCGGTAAAAAGAAAAAAGATTTTGTTGGGATGCGTTCGCTTAGCCGTCCGGATTTAATTGGCGATGGCCGGAAGGAGCTGGTGGGCCTTGCAACGCTCGATCCTGACCTTGTTTTGGAAGAGGGCGCGCAAATTGTTTGGAGCTCTACCGAAAAAATACCAATGAACATGGTTGGGCATGTAACCTCGTCCTATTGGAGTGAAACATTAGGGCGATCTATTGCGTTGGCATTGGTTGAAAATGGTCATTCCAAAGATGGGTCCTCGGTCTATATCCCGATGCCCGATCAAATGATTGAAGCAAAAATATGCGATAGTGTCTTTTATGACAAAGCCGGAGAGCGCCTCAATGTCGTCTAGTTTGCAAGAAAAGCCCTTAAATATCGATGGCAATATTAACCAGGGCGTGTCCATTGGGTTGGCGCTAACGAGTAACCCGGATGTGGTAGGTGTGGAGCTTTGTGAAGAAAATGTACGGTTTTCTTTGCGAATTTTTGATGGCGAAGCATTTAACAATTTTGGCGATCTTGATTTTCCCCGAAATATCGGTGGTAGTGTTTTAACGGACAGCGGCAAAGTATTTTGTCTTGGTCCTGATGAGTGGATGATTATCGACGATGTTTCCAAAAAAAATCAGTATGACGAGCTCATAAAAACTGCGAGCGGCACTCTGTCATGCAGTATCGTTGATATTTCTCATCGCAATATAGGGTTGCGCGTAAGCGGGCCGCAAGTCGAGGCTTTTCTCAATGGCTCTTGCCCGCTGGATTTATCGCTAAAATCATTTCCGGTTGGAAAATGCACAAGAACGGTATTTGCGAATGCAGAAATTATACTCTGCCGTCAAAAAGAATTTGAGTTCTATGTTGAGTGTTGGCGTTCATTCGCGCCATACATTGTGGCGTTAATGGAAAAAACAATTGTCGAATTGGTTTGATTTTTTCTAACTCAAAAATTTGCTGTGTATTTGCGTGGCTTCGCTAAGGTCTTGCGGCGTGTTCACATTAAAAAAAGCATTATGGTCTTCCCAAAAAACGGGTTCACCCGAGCACATGGCAATGAGTTTGCGCAATGACCAGTCTTGTTTTTGTTGTTCGGGCTCCATAAAACGAGGCCAGTTTTCACCTAAAGCTTTCATAGGCCAATATGCGCAAGTGCGATGGGCATTGATTTTGCTCCTCGAGCGCGTTGCGCAATATCGCATACCTTCTTCAGCTTGTAGTTTGACTATTAAGTCCAAGGGAAGAAACGGGCAGTCCGCCGAGACTGTGATAAAGCCATTGGGTGTTGGTTTTTGTGCTTTTAGGTAAGACCATGCAGCAAAGATACCGCCGGCGGGGCCAGGTGGTCCCTCTTCAAGGTCGGGAATGATTGGATATCCGGTTAGAAAATCCTCATTGCCGGATATAAATATTTTATCGGGGCTTGGCGAATATTGTTCTGCGAGGCGCCGCGTACAATGCTCTATAAGAGACTTTCCGCCTATTGTAAGAAGGGCTTTATCAATATGTGCTGCACGCGGTGCATCAGGTTTTGCGATATTCATGCGCGCTGAACGCCCGCCCGCTAGAATGATTGCAACGACGCCCATCCCGATACATCAAACCTTCAGGCTAAGATCATGATTTGATTGTGCATCATTCATGCGCACGCAGGCACTATATGTGTTGGCCATCAACATGGCGATTGTCATGGGGCCGACCCCGCCCGGGACGGGGGTAATTGCACCGGCGCGTGGCAGGGAGCTTTCGAAATCGACGTCCCCTACAAGTCTGGTTTTTCCTTCACCCTTTTCTGGGGCATCAATACGGTTTATGCCGACATCAATAATTGTCGCTCCCTCTTTTAGCCATCCCCCCTTGATCATTTCCGGAATGCCAACCGCAGCAACAACAATATCGCCTTGTGCGACGATGGATGGAAGGTCATGAGTGCGACTATGGGCAATGGTCGTGGTGCAATTTTCCTGCAAGAGTAATTGCGCTGCCGGTTTGCCAACAATATTAGAGCGCCCAACAATCACCGCATGTTTTCCCGATAAATTATTACCGAGTGCGGATTTGGCTAACAACACGCTACCTGCCGGAGTGCATGGAACAAGGGCTTTACTGGTTTGTCCTGAGTGCAACAGCCCGACATTGACGGGATGAAAGCCATCAACATCTTTTTGCGGGTCAATAGCCAGGAGGACTTTACTTTCATCGATATGTTTTGGGAGAGGAAGTTGAACAAGAATGCCGTGAACGGAATTATCTGCATTCATGGTCTCTAAAAGAGCCAGAATATCTGCTTCGCTGGTATCGGCGGGAAGAGTATGTTGAGTGGAGTTAAATCCGCAGGTCTCGGCCATACGGCCTTTGCTTTTCACGTAAACCTGACTGGCGGGATCTTCGCCCACAAGAATGACTGACAAGCCAGGGGTTAGGCCCAGCGCCGTATTGAGTTGCTTGGTTGCGGCTGCAACTTGCTCGGCGATCGTTTTGGAAATTGCTTTTCCGTCAATTAATTGTGGTCTTGATGTCATTTGTTTTTTCCTGAGAAGAGAGTGCTGCGCCTTATTATCTCTCATAAAGCAGCTTTCATTTGAGGCAATATTTGATCGGCTCTGGTTTTATCGCATTTGTTTCGATCACGATTGACAAGGGGATGTCCTGTGGCTACGGATACTTACTAACTGATTAGTCAGTTTTCCACTATGGGAAAATTATATGCAAAGTCAAGCGGTTACCCGAAATGGCGCCAGTGATACGGCTCAAAGTATCATTGAGGGAACCCTTACGGTTATCGCAGAGGACGGGATTTCCAAGCTGACAACCAAGGCAGTGAGCGAGCGCGCCGAGGTTTCTACTGCCTCTATTCATTATTTTTTCGATACCAAAGAAAACCTGCTCTATGAGTCATTTGAATATTTTATCGGCAAGATGCGTTCAGATCTGATCTTCGTGCGAAGAAATGAAAAAGACCCACTTAAGAGACTGCAAAAATCTATTAATGCCTTTTTTAGTCCTGATAGGCTTTCGAATAAAAATGCTCTGGTGTGGCCACAAATCTGGATTTACTCGGGAAACAATAAAAAAATCGAGCGCCTCTTGCATATGTACAGCTCAAGGATGATTTCAAATTTTACTTATGATTTGAAATCATCGGGCATGAAGCGCGAGCAGGCGCGCCTTGAATCCGTAAAGCTGTGTGCCATGATGCATGGTCTGTGGATGGAAAAGAAATTCGGCAAATCAATAAAACTGGAAGAATGCACGCAGATTATCAATGCGATGGTACAAAACTACCATATTACCAACTAGGAAATGTCTATGTCAGAAAATGCAAAAGAAACAAGCATTAAGTCAAGCTCACGCGCGGTTGTTATTGGCGGCGGGGCAGTTGGTGTTTCAACACTTTATCATCTTGCCAAAAAAGGTTGGAGTGATGTTGTTCTGATCGAACGAAAAGAACTGACTTCAGGATCGACATGGCACGCGGCCGGGTTGTTGCCTCTGTTTAACATGAGTTACTCTGTGGGTCAGATTCATAAATATTCAGTTGAGCTTTATGGTCGCCTACAAGAGGAAACCGGTCAGGATGTTGGCTTGCGAACTGTTTCCAATATCCGTCTTGCGACTAATCAGGATCGAATGGATGAATATTACCAATATGCCGGTGTTGCGCAGACAATTGACGTTAATGTTGAGTTTTTGTCACCCGAGCAAATTCTTGAAATTTGGCCTTTTGTAAATCCCGATGGTCTGGTTGGTGCGCTGCGTCATCCTGATGATGGGTATATTCAGCCTGCTGATTTAACGCAAGGTTTGGCGATTGGCGCGCGCGCTATGGGGGCTAAAATCTATCGCAATACAAGCGTAGAGGGACTGACACAAACCCCCAGTGGCGAATGGGTGGTCTCGACCGATAAGGGCGATATTACATGTGAACATGTGATTAGCTGTACGGGAAATTTTGCCCGTCAGACGGGCGCAATGGTCGGTCTTGATATTCCGGTTATTCCTGTTGAGCATCAATATATTGTAACCGAGCCCCACTCGGCAATTGTCGCTCGCCGTAAAGAAGGCCTGCCTGAAATGGGCGTGCTGCGCGAATCTGATGGGTCTTGGTATTTGCGTGAGGAAGCGGGCGGGTTGATTTTAGGGCCTTATGAAAAAGGTGCGCCGGCCTGTTATGTCGATGGACCGGAGGCGCAATCAGAATATGAATTGTTTCAAGAAGACCTTGACCGCCTCATGCCCCATATCGAGAGCGCTATCAATCGTGTGCCGATTTTTGAAGAGGTGGGAATCAAGAAAGTCTATAATGGCGCCATCGCCTATACCCCAGATGGAAATCCGATAATCGGGCCGGCTTGGGACAAGAAAAATCTATGGCTCAATGAAGGGCATTCTTTTGGGATCACGGCCGCTGGCGGCGCGGGTTGGCAATTGGCAGAGTGGATTGTCGATGGTGAGCCAACGATTGATATGCTGGGCGTCGATCCGCGGCGTTTTGGTGATTACGCAACCAAGAGCTTTTTGATTGAGAAGAATGAAGAGGCTTATGCAAATGTTTTTTCAATCCATTATCCCGATGAAGAGCGCCCCGCGGCGCGGCCTTTGCGGACATCGCCATGTTATGACCGGATGAAGTCAAAGGGGGCTGTCTTTGGGCAGCTATTTGGCTGGGAGCGTCCAAACTGGTTTGCGCCTGAAGGAACGCCGCAAGAAGATCACTGGTCATTTCGTCGTTCGAAATGGTTCGAACATGTTGGCAATGAATGTCGCAATGTGATGGAAAATGTCGGTTTGCTCGATATGTCGGCTTTTGCAAAGGCGCGTGTGAGTGGACCGGGGGCGCAAGCTTTTCTCGATAAAATGCTAGCCAATAAACTCCCCAAAGCCATCGGGCGATTGGGCTTGCTCCATGGCCTGACCTCACAAGGAGGGGTGCATTCCGAATTTACCATTCAGCGCGAAGGACCTGATTGTTTCTACCTTGTCTCCGCTGGTGCATATCAGCGTATGGATCATGACTGGTTGAAAAAGCACATGCCAACCGATGGGTCCGTGCAGTTTGAAAATTTAACCAATTCGATGGGGGTGCTGGTGGTTGCGGGGCCAAAGGCTCGAGATTTATTGCAACCAATTTGCGGAACCGATTTGTCCCCTGACGTTTTCAAATGGCTGACCGGTAAAGAGACCTCTATCGGTCATGCGCCTGTCAAATTGATGCGGGTCAATTTCGTTGGGGAGCTTGGCTGGGAAATTCATCACCCGATTGAATATCAAAACCATATTTTCGATGCGATCTTTGCTGACGGTGATCGCCATGGGCTTAAGCCATTTGGTATTCGTGCCATGGATAGCATGCGGGTAGAAAAATCCTATCGCTTGATCGGTACGGAAATGTCTATCGAATATTCAGCTTATGAGTCTGCGCTTGATCGGTTTGTATCGCCGGATAAGGGTGACTTTATCGGACGGGAAAAGCTGCTTGAAAGAAAAGAGCGCGGCGAGCAAAATGCATTTGTGACAATGGAAGTTTTTGATTGCACTGATGCCGATGTGCTCGGGAATAATCCGATCTATAAAGATGGCAAGGTTGTGGGACGTGCAACCGGAGGGAATTTCGGGTTCCGCCTGCATAAATCTCTAGCATTAGCAATGGTGACACCGGAACTATCGCAGGTGGGAACAAAGCTTGAAATTGAGATACTCGGAAAACGTTATGGGGCGATGATCCTGGAGGATAGCCCCTATGATCCAAAAAATGAACGCCTGCGTTCATAAAATTCGAGCAAAATAAACCACCAATGATGCGAATGGAATGGAGAGACAAGAATGGATGCGCTTAGTGGAGCCGATCAGGATAAACTCGATGCTGCTGTATTGCGACGCCTTATAAGTCATCTCGATGAGCGCCGGGACGTGCAAAATATCGATTTAATGATTTTGGCGGATTTTTGCCGGAATTGTCTTGGTAAATGGTATAAGCAAGCTGCTGACGAAATGCAGATTGATATATCCGATGAAGATGCGCGCACACGCATATATGGTATGAAATATGAAGAGTGGAAAAAGCGTTATCAAAAGCCGGCGACACCAGAACAAATGGCGGCGTTTGAAGCGCGTCATAGCAGGTAAATCTTCATGGATGAATGGTTTTACCGATGATGTTAGATGTGTGTCGTGCTTCACATTATAGTTAGGATCAAAGAGTTTAATGACAGGATGATTGACTAGGCAGGCACCCATTAATAGGCTAATTCATCAATTGTAAGGCTGGGCCGGATCGCAGATGAGTTCAATATTGTTGCTTTAATTTTTGACCGGAATATATTGTTATGGTTGCACTGATTAATACGATTGCTGATGATGCATTTGATCGCGAAACCGTGACGCGTATATGTAGTGATTTTGATGATAGACCCGATGCTCTTCTAGAAATTTTACACAAAATTCAGGCTAGTGACGGGTTTTTGAGCGATATGGCGTTGCGCCATGTGGCTACTATTTTAAATATCTCCCGCGCTGAAGTTCATGGTGTCGTAAGTTTTTACCATGATTTTAAACGCGAACCACAATCTGCTCTGACAATAAAAATCTGTCAGGCAGAAGCCTGTCAGGCGGTTGGCTGTGATGATCTTGTCTCCTATGCCAAGACGATGGAAAAAGAAAATATTTTAAAGGTGGAGCCGGTTTATTGTTTGGGCAATTGTGCCCTTGGGCCTGCCATGATGATTGATGACCGCCTCTATGGCCGGGTCACAAATAGCAGTTTTGAGGCACTCATTACAGAGAAAATGAGCGAGTAATTCAGATTTGCCTGAAAGCAAAGCAAGTTAATTATTAAATGAGAGAGTGTAGTGGTGAACGGCCCATTTAAAATATATATACCTTGTGATGCTGCGGCTTTGTCTGTTGGTGCTGATGAGGTTGCTGCATCTATTGCGCTCCACGCGGCGACCAGAAAGATTGATATACAGATTATCCGTAATGGCTCGCGCGGTATGTTGTGGCTCGAGCCTCTTGTCGAGGTTGAAAATCTATCCGGGCGCTATGCTTTTGGTCCGGTCGGCGAAAATGATATTGAATCATTGTTTGATGCAGAGTTTTATCAGGCGGGCTCTGAAAAAAGTAGCAGTCACCCATTGTCACTAGGGCTGACGGAAGAAATTCCTTATTTAGCACGGCAAGAACGATTAACTTTCGCGCGGTGCGGCGTTATTGATCCGCTATCACTGGATGACTACGAAAAAAATGGTGGTTTAAAAGGGCTTCGTACAGCATTAAAATTAAGTCCGGAAGCGATTGTCGACCAAATCACCAAATCGGGCTTGCGTGGTCGTGGCGGCGCGGGGTTTCCTACCGGTATTAAATGGAAAACAGCACTTGGCGCTAATGCGGACCAAAAATATATTTGTTGCAATGCGGATGAGGGCGATAGCGGGACTTTCGCTGACCGGATGTTAATGGAGGGCGATCCCTTTACATTGATTGAAGGGATGATCATTGCCGGACGCGCTGTGGGGGCAACAGTAGGATATATTTATCTGCGTTCGGAATACCCCCATGCGATCAAAACGATGCGTGCGGCAATTGAGAAATTTAAAGATGCAGGTTTGCTTGGCGCGTCTATTGATGGAAGTGAAAACGCATTTGATCTTTATGTGCGTGTTGGCGCGGGCGCATATATTTGCGGTGAAGAAAGTTCGATGCTGGAGAGCTTGGAGGGCAAGCGCGGTCAGGTAAAAGTAAAGCCCCCAATTCCGGCAATCAGCGGCTTATTTGGTAAGCCGACGATTGTGAATAATGTTTTGTCGCTCGCATCGGTCCCGATCATTTTGGAAAAAGGCCCTGCCTATTACGAAAACTTTGGCCAAGGACGCTCTCGCGGGACGCAACCTTTTCAACTCGCCGGGGATATTGCGCGGGGCGGACTGGTTGAAAAAGCATATGGCGTCACCATGCGCGAATTGATCGAAGATTTTGGTGGTGGTACCCGGTCCGGCAAACCCATTAGGACTGTTCAGGCGGGCGGCCCCTTGGGGGGATATCTGCCGGAGTCTGATTTTGATGTTGCCATGGACTATGAAGCTTTAGCCGAAATAGATGCGATGCTTGGCCATGGCGGATTAGTGGTTTTTAATGATAGTGTTGATATGGCAAAGCAGGCCCGCTTTGCCATGGAATTTTGCGAAATAGAATCGTGCGGAAAATGCACCCCTTGCCGAATTGGGGCTGTGCGCGGCAAAGAGACAATTGATAAAATAATCAAGGGCGAGAACCGGGTGGAAAATATGGAAGTCCTTGATGATTTGTGCACCGTAATGGAAGATGGTTCATTGTGCGCGATGGGCGGTTTAACGCCAATGCCGGTGAGAAGTGCTGTTAAGCACTTCAAAGAAGATTTTGGTGTATAATCGAACAGTTAGCTTTGATGCGTGAGGATAAGATGGCAATATTGATTGAAAAAGATTTTGGAACGCCGCAAAGCCAATCAAAAGAGATGGTGCGTCTGGAAATTGATGGTCATCAGGTCAGTGTTCCTGAAGGAACATCGATTATGCGTGCGGCGGCTGAAGCTGGTTTGTCCGTTCCCAAATTATGTGCAACCGATAGTCTGGATGCGTTTGGCTCTTGTAGGCTTTGTGTCGTTGAGGTTGAGGGACGCCGCGGCACACCTGCGTCCTGCACTACGCCGGTGAATGACGGCATGGTCGTTCACACTCAAAATGAACGTCTTGCTAAATTGCGGCGCGGTGTGATGGAGCTTTATATCTCCGACCATCCACTTGATTGCTTAACCTGTTCGGATAATGGCGATTGTGAATTACAAGATATGGCCGGCGCGGTTGGCTTGCGCGAAGTACGCTATGGCTATGAGGGGGCCAATCATTTTGAACAGGAAAAGGATGAGACCAATCCCTACTTTTCTTTTGATCCTTCCAAATGCATTGTTTGCTCGCGCTGTGTACGGGCGTGTGACGAGGTGCAGGGTACATTAGCACTCACCATAGAGGGGCGCGGCTTTGAATCCAAAATTTCGCCGAGCATGGGAGAGGATTTCTTTGATTCAGAATGTGTCTCCTGCGGTGCGTGTGTGCAGGCGTGCCCAACGGCGACCTTGCAGGAAAAATCTGTCATTGATCACGGTGTTCCCGATCGCACAGTTTTAACGACATGCGCATATTGTGGTGTTGGGTGTTCGTTCAAAGCCGAATTAAAAGGCGATCAGGTTATTCGGATGGTGCCTTATAAAGATGGTAAAGCAAACCATGGCCATTCATGTGTGAAGGGTCGTTTTGCATGGGGCTATGCAA
Source organism: uncultured Caulobacterales bacterium (assembly GCA_964392325.1). Lineage (GTDB taxonomy): Bacteria > Pseudomonadota > Alphaproteobacteria > Caulobacterales > Parvularculaceae > CALLPQ01. The sequence goes on along the minus strand of CAYMPJ010000012.1, from coordinate 35,284 downwards.
CCCATAAAGAACGCATCACCAAACCAATGATCCGCGAAAAAATTACTGACCCATGGCGCGAAGTGCCTTGGGAGGAGGCAATAAATTTTGCCGCCGCCGGTTTGAAAAAGGCTCAAAAAGACTATGGCGTAAAAGCCATTGGCGGGATTACCTCATCGCGGTGTACGTCTGAAGAAGTCTGGCTGGTACAAAAGCTTATCCGCACCGCTTTTGGCAATAATAATGTCGATACATGCGCGCGGGTATGCCACTCCCCAACAGGATATGGCTTGAAGCAGACCTATGGGACATCTGCGGGTACACAAAATTTCGATAGTGTCATGCAGGCCGATACAATCATTGTGATTGGCGCTAATCCAACTGATGCTCATCCGGTCTTTGCATCGCAAATGAAACGGCGCTTGCGCCAAGGGGCAAATCTTATTGTTGCGGACCCGCGGGCGATTGATTTGGTCCGTTCTCCCCATATTGAAGCAAATTATCATTTGCCTCTGCTACCCGGCACCAATGTTGCCTTGATTAATGCGCTCGCCCATGTGGCGGTAAAAGAGGATTTGATTGATCACGCTTTTATTAAAGAGCGATGCGATATGTCTTCTTTTAAAGAATGGCTGGATTTTGTCGCTGACGATATTAATTCCCCTGAAAATGTTGAAAAGATCACCGGTGTTCCGGCAAGCGATTTACGTAATGCGGCCCGGCTCTATGCGAAGAGTAATAATTCTGCAATCTATTATGGTCTTGGTGTGACAGAACATAGTCAAGGCTCGACCATGGTGATGGGTATGGCAAATCTGGCCATGGCGACGGGTAATGTGGGCCGTGAAGGGGTTGGTGTTAATCCTTTGCGCGGACAAAATAATGTGCAAGGCTCGTGCGATATGGGGTCGTTCCCTCACGAATTTTCCGGCTATCGCTCTGTAGGCGATAGCGAAGTTCGAGGCCTATTTGAAAATGCATGGGGTGTGCAACTGGATGGCGAACCAGGTTATCGTATTCCCAATATGTTTGATGAAGCTTGCAACGGCACCTATAAGGGCATGTATGTGCAGGGCGAGGATATTGCCCAGTCAGATCCAAATACCAAACATGTGGAAGCGTCTCTAAAAGCGCTCGATATGCTGATTGTGCAGGATCTCTTTTTAAACGAGACCGCGCGCTTTGCCCATGTGTTTTTACCCGGGACATCTTTTCTTGAAAAAGATGGAACCTTCATTAATGCAGAGCGTCGCATAAATCGCGTCCGCCCGGTCATGAAACCCAAAACCGGTAAGCATGAATGGGAAGTCACTCAGGATTTGGCGCGGGCTCTCGGTTATGAAATGGGACATGAAAGCGCTTCAGATATTATGGATGAAATCGCCGCGTTGACCCCAACCTTCAAAAACGTCTCATTTGATATGTTGGACGAAAAGGGTTCTGTGCAATGGCCCTGTAATGATGCTGCGCCAGAAGGCACCCCAACCATGCACCGTGAAGGGTTCGTGCGGGGCAAGGGTCTGTTTGTTGTCACAGAATATGTGCCGACAGAAGAAAAGACCAATCGTAAATTTCCGCTAATACTGACTACGGGCCGGATTTTGAGCCAATATAATGTTGGTGCGCAAACACGGCGGACGGAAAATATTGAATGGTGGGAAGAGGATGTGCTCGAAATTCACCCTTCAGATGCGCAAATGCGCGGCATTCAAAATGGTCACTGGGTTGCGGTGAAAAGCCGAAAAGGTGAAACCAGCCTTCGCGCTGTCATTTCCGAGCGCATGACCCCCGGCGTTGTCTATACAACCTTTCATCATCCCGACACCGGGGCGAATGTGATTACCACCGAGCTTTCCGATTGGGCAACAAATTGTCCCGAATATAAAGTGACGGCTGTAGAAGTGTCTCCGGCAAATCATAAGTCTGACTGGCAAAACACGTATGCTGATGAACTGCAAGGGTATCGCCAAATTGTCCAAACCCCGGCGGAATAATAATGTTCCCGGTCAATATTATTGGCAAGCCTCCTCAAACCAGTAAACGGGCTGGCATTTCTGAAGTCCATAAAGCTGACATAAAAGTCGACACTCGCGTAGAGAGTCACTGGTTTGTGCCAACTGAAACCCCGGTTGCTTTTGTCTATAATCGTCGTAACTATGCGGTATTGCTTGCAACCCCGGATAATATTGTTGATTACGCAACCGGCTTTTCTCTGACAGAAGGGTTGATCAACAATCTTGCCGATATCGTAAACTTGGACATTGTCTATAGCGATCAGGGCATTGATTTACGCTTTCGTCTTGGTGAGGCGGCGCTAGAGCGCTTTGATGTGGTTCAGCGTCGGCGTAATCTTGCGGGTAATAGTGGGTGTGGGCTTTGTGGATTGGAAAATGCCGATAGCTTGTTTATGCCCTTGCCTCTTGTAACGAAAGAAAAAGTTAAAATAGCACCAGAAGCGATCAGCCGTGCGATGAATGATTTTCGTTCTGTGCAAAAGCTCAATCAAAAAACGCGCAGCGTGCATGGGGCAGCATGGGTAAAAAAAGATGGGGCAATCATGATGGTGCGCGAGGATGTTGGCCGTCATAATGCGCTTGACAAATTATTGGGTGCTCTGGCTCTAGACGATATAAAAATCGAGGATGGATTTGTTTTGCTTTCAAGCCGGTGTTCTTATGAATTGGTTGAAAAAGCCGCTCGGAGGGGGGTTACGGCGATAGTGAGTATTTCTGCGCCCACAGATTTTGCCTTGCAAAAAGCAAATCAGGCTGGTCTTACGCTCTATGCGAAATCATCGAATGGTGCTGTCGAGATGATCAGTTAAATCCAAACGGACGAAAATAGAACATCATTTTCGTTTTTTGATGGCTCAGCGCGTAGTTTCATGGTAGCGCGATTTTGAGCAAATTTTGCGTCTCTCTTTTTTGGGTTTCGAAGTGATCGTTATTCTTTCCTCTATTGGTGCACTTCTATTGTCGGTGGCAATTTTGCTTGCCGGAGGCGGGTTATTATCGACATTGGTTGCTGTGCGTGCCCAGGTTGAAGGCTTTTCCCTAGCTTTTATTGGTCTGTTATTATCGGGTTACTATATCGGCTTTGTTGCCGGATGTTTTGTTGCACCTTATTTCGTGGCTCGGGTGGGCCATATCCGAGCATTTGGCGCTTTGGCCGCGACAGCAGCTGCCGTCTCCCTGATCCATGCGATCTCGCTCAATGAATATGTCTGGCTATTGTTACGAGTCGTGGCCGGGTTTTGTTTTTCTGGTCTTTATATGATCGTCGAGAGCTGGATTAATGAAAAGTCAGATAATGAACAACGGGGCAAAGTCCTATCGGTTTATAGAATTGTTGATCTGGTGGCGGTAACCTCGGGTCAGTTTATGTTAACACTGTCGAGCCCGGAGACCTTTATCCCTTTTTCAATGGTCTCTGTACTTATCGCTCTTTCTATTGTTCCGATTGCACTTACCAAATCAATTGCACCAGAACCAATTAGCAAAACAGCATTAAATCTGCGAAAATTAATCCGTGTTTCTCCATTTGCAGTGATGGGTGCTTTAGCCGTAGGGCTGGCTAATGGTGCTTTTTGGGGAATTTCCCCGGTTCTGGTTAAACAGCTTGGTTATGGGGTCAATGAGGTGGCTTTGTTCATGTCGGTTGCAATTGTTGGAGGGGCTTTGGCGCAATGGCCGGTTGGGTATATATCTGATCTGATAGATCGTCGCTGGGTACTAATCATGGTAGCGGGAGCCAGCGCAGGAGGGGGAATGTTTTTATGGATGTTTGGCAGCCAGTCCATTGGAATGCTATTATTGGGGGGTGCACTTTATGGATTGTTCGCAATGCCGCTTTTTGGGTTGAGTGCGGCGCATGCGAATGATTATGCGCAAGCTGATGAGTTTGTGGCGGTGAGTGGCGGTTTGTTATTATTATATGGTATTGGTTCGATCATCGGCCCGGCCATTGCGCCTTATTTCATGACCTTGATTTCTCCTTCGGCCATGTTTGCTTACACTGCGCTTATCCATTCCGCGTTGCTGGTCTTCGGGTTGTATCGCCTGACGCGGCGTGATTCTATCGCGCTTGAAGACCAGGAGGATTATGTAGCTGTGCCAAGAACTTCTCCCGGCGTTTTTGAAATGGATCCACGCAGTAGTAATGACGGTGTTGAGGCAGCGGAGGAATATGCGATTTGAGTAATTGCTTGGCAAATTTTACCGTTCACCCGCGCTTCTTTCAGAAGTGGGCGTATGGCCAAAATAGCTGCGGTAGGATTTGGTGAAATGGGCAGCGGAGGTAAAGCCGGTTGCAACTGCGATTTGCATAATCGACATAGAAGAGTTTTTCACTAAATTGCGCGAGCGCTGAAGGCGCAGTTCGAGATAATAGCGTGCGGGAGTTGTATCAAGGGATGAGCGGAACAAACGCTCTAATTGACGCAAAGAAACTTTTACCGATTCTGCTAACTCGCCTAACCCAAGCGGATTTTCTGTGTAGGCTTCCATATACCCGATAGCAGCGAGAAGTTTAGGATTTGTAATCCCCGTTCGATGTTGTAGGGGCATGCGCTGATGGTCACTGGGTTGGCGGGTGTTTGTATGGATCAGGAGATCCGCGACATCTGCTGCCAGCGTTTCTCCGTGATCAAGGCTAATTGCATGGAGCATCATATCGAGTGCTGCTGTCCCGCCAGCGCAGGTAAAACGATCCCGATCAAGCTCGAACAGTGTGGCGGTCACATTGAGATGGGGGTATGTCTCAACAAAGCTTTCAATGTTTTCCCAATGAATCGTCAGGCGGTAACCATCGAGCAAACCCGCTTCCGCCAATGCGAGGGTACCGGTACAAACACTACCAAGGGGAAGGCCGGCGCGGGCATAACGGCGCAAGGCCGCGTTGGTCGATTTATCAAGATGCCGCTCGGGGTTGGTGCCAGCGCAAACGATGACAATATCCGTATCAATTTCATTTGCAAAAGAGCGATCAGCAGAGACGGCCACTCCATTACTCGCTTTGACGCCCTCGCCATCCTGACTAATTGTATTCCATACATAAAGTGTTTTACCGCTTATCCTGTTGGCGATGCGTAAAGGCTCGATTGAGGAGGTGAAGGCAATCATCGAGAAATTGGGTATGAGTAGAAAATCTACTCTGATGGGGGCATCATTTTGTGTTGATGATTGCCGTTTTGCCGCATGAGAAGTCAGTCCAAACATCTAGCCAGTGCCCTATCGAATCGCCCACATTCTGGGCCTAAGATAACTAGACTTTCTGGGCCGGTAAATCGATTTATAGGCGTAGAAGCGACGGGTAATTCTGTCCCAATATGGCTCATGTCCTTATTTGTCGTTGCAGTTTAAAAATTTTGGGCCAAGCGCAGATATTCACCGCCATGAATATAACTATTACTGTAATTAATGGTCATTTTGTGCATGGCGGTTTTCATCAAATTCTTGTCGTATTGAAGCAATCGCGTATTTTTGGGGAGTGTAATTTTGTTGTAAATTCATGTTACTATTGGTGTTTTGAACTATAGTACAATCAAACACATAGTGTTGAAATCGAGCATAAACAAAAAGGGATGCCTGCCTTAGGGACAAGCAAAATCAATATGGCCAATGATAATTTACCTCCTCCCGGCGCGCCTGATATTGAAATCGCCCGCGCGGCAACAATGAAACCAATCTTGCCCCTTGCTGAGGAACGCCTTGGCATACCAGCAGAGGCATTGGTTCCATATGGCCATCACAAGGCCAAGCTCTCACTCGATTATATTGAAAAAACGAGTTCGAACAAAAAGGGTAAATTGGTTCTTGTCACTGCGGTCACCCCGACCCCAGCGGGTGAAGGGAAAACGACAACGTCGGTTGGTCTTAATGACGGACTTAATAAAATCGGTGTGAAGTCCATGGTCTGCTTGCGCGAACCATCTCTTGGTCCCTGTTTCGGGATGAAGGGCGGGGCTGCTGGCGGTGGGCGGGCGCAAGTGATTCCCATGGAAGATATAAATCTTCATTTCAATGGAGACTTCCACGCAATTACATCCGCTCACGCATTATTATCTGCGATGATTGATAACCACATGCAATGGGGAAATGAGCTGGATATTGATCCCCGCCGGGTTGTGTGGCGCAGAGTTGTGGATATGAACGACCGGGCATTGCGCAATATAACTGTAGGCTTGGGCGGGCCTGCTCATGGGGTTCCACGTGAAACAGGTTTTGACATTACGGTTGCCTCGGAAATCATGGCGATTTTCTGTCTCGCCACAGGCATTGCCGATTTGCAAAAAAGGCTCGGTAATATCATTGTTGCGCGCAAACGTGATAAATCCCCCGTTACCGCAAGGGATATCGGCGCTGATGGTGCGATGGCGGTTCTTTTAAAAGATGCTTTGCAACCCAACCTTGTTCAATCAATTGAACATAATCCCGCTTTTATCCATGGGGGCCCGTTTGCCAATATTGCTCATGGATGTAATTCGGTGATGGCGACAAGCACGGCGCTTTCTATGTGCGATGTTGTGGTGACTGAAGCTGGCTTTGGAGCTGATTTGGGTGCGGAGAAATTTCTCGATATTAAATGTCGCCATTCTGGTTTGCGCCCTGATGCGGTTGTGTTGGTGTGCACAATTCGGGCCATGAAAATGCAAGGCGGTGTCGAGAAAGATATGCTGATGGTATCCAATCCGGAAGCTGTGCGTTCGGGTAGTGTTAATCTTGTAAGGCATATTGAAAATTTGAAAAAATTTGGTGTCACGCCGATTGTTGCTCTCAACCATTTTATTGCTGATACTCAAGAAGAGCTTGAAGTGATCAATGATGTGTGTGCCGGTTTGGGTGTCAAGGTTGCAGTTTCAAAGCATTGGGCTGAAGGCGGTGAGGGTGCGGTTGATCTTGCCTCACTGGTGAAAAAGCAATTGGATGAAGGATCACCAGATGTGAAACTTCTTTATCCTGATGATATGCCTTTAGCTGATAAAATTAAAACAGTTGCGACTGAACTTTATAGAGCCAGCGATATATCTGTAAGCGGCGCTGCGGCGCGCAGCCTGAAGGAATTTGAAAGCCTTGGCTATGGGCACTTACCGGTATGTATAGCCAAGACACAGTATAGCTTTTCCTCGGACCCTACTCTTCGCGGTGCCCCGGAGGGTCATGTTCTGGCAGTGCGCGAAGCAAAATTATCAGCTGGGGCTGGGTTTATTGTTGCGGTGTGCGGAGATATTATGACTATGCCGGGTCTGCCCAGAAAACCATCTGCATTAAATATTGGCCTTGATAAAGACGGACAAATTGTCGGGTTAGCATAATTTGATTGAAGGATTTGCGTTATGAGTGATGAAGAAGAAGTTATTTTACGCGATTTAAACGATGATGATCTTGTCGCGCAGATGCAGGACGATCTTTATGACGGCATGGCAGCAGAGGTCAAAGAAGGTACCGAGATTTTGCTCGAGCGGGGCTGGGAAGCAAATATGGTGCTTAATGAAGCGCTGGTAGAGGGTATGCGGATTGTTGGAATAGATTTTCGCGACGGAATATTATTCGTGCCCGAAGTATTGCAAAGCGCGGACGCGATGAAGGGGGGCATGGCTTTGTTGCGCCCTATACTGGCAAATAGCGAAGAAAAAGCCACGACAGGGACATATGTCATTGGAACGGTGAAAGGGGATATTCACGATATTGGTAAAAATCTGGTCGGCATGATGCTCGAAGGCGCTGGCTTTGATGTCATTGATCTGGGTATCAATAATCCGGTTGAAAATTATCTTGAGGCAATTGATGAGCATAAGCCCGATATAATCGGAATGTCGGCTCTTTTAACAACGACAATGCCCTATATGGGCGTTGTGATTGAGGAAATGGATAAACGCGGATTGCTCAAGGAAATACCGGTTATGGTTGGCGGCGCGCCGCTGAATCAGGAATTTGCAGATGCCATAGGTGCGCATACCTATGGGCGTGATGCGGCGATGAGCTCTGAATTAGCTAAGGCAATCATGGGCAAAAATAGTTAATAATAAAAGCGAAGGCCACTAATGATGGCGCAAACCTCTAACCCGAAATGTCTCATAATTGCTTGTGGTGCGTTGGCACGTGAGATAGTCACATTGCAAAAACAATTCGGGCTTGAGGCGATAAAACTTAAATGTTTGCCAGCTGAATATCATAACACGCCTGAAAAAATTGCACCGGGTATCGAAAAAATATTAAGCGAATGTGCTGCAGATTATGAAACCATCCTCGTGGCTTATGGCGATTGTGGAACTGGCGGTGGTCTGGATAGAGTTTTAGAAAAATATAATGCTACGCGGTTACCCGGCGCACATTGCTATGAATTTTTTGCAGGAAATCATCTTTTTGAAGAGCTTATGGAAAAAGACCTAGGTAGCTTTTTTCTAACTGATTATCTGGTTAAGAATTTTGATAGGCTCATAATCTCCGGGCTCGGGCTGGATCGATTCCCGCATTTGCGTGATGCCTATTTCCAGCATTACACCAAGCTTGTTTATCTTTCGCAGATTAAAGATGCTGACTTGATCAGACGCGCCGAGATCGCCGCAGAACGGCTGGGTCTTGAGTTTGTGACTATTCACACCGCTTATGGTGGCTTGGAAGATGGGATCTTGAATAAATTTACACGTGACCATGGGGTTGATAGGAAGGCGTCTCATGTATCAAGTTAGATTATGGTCAAGCCGTCATGCGCGTTTTATGGAACGCATTTACCATGCGACAGAAAAACCAATACTCGCTTTACTACGCGGCGTTACGAAGATTGCAGGTACTAAACTTGATGGGCCCATAACAGCCGCCGAAGCCGGTGTAAAAGGCCTGTTATTCGATTGCCAAATGTGCGGAAACTGCGCCTTATCAAAAACCGGTATGTCTTGTCCGATGAATTGTCCAAAGACAATCCGCAACGGTCCATGTGGCGGTGTTCGCGAGAACGGCATGTGTGAAGTTAAGCCCGAAATGCGCTGCGTTTGGGTAGAGGCATGGAGTGGCGCTGGTAAAATGAAGGAAGGGCATCAGATACGGAATCTGGAGTTCGCGATTGATCATCGTCATAAGGGAACTTCTTCGTGGTTAAGGCTTGCGCGCGATGAGTGAGGTATCCAGCCATTTTGAAATTTATGGTGTAAATCCTGGTGATCCGCTCCCCATTCTGGATGGGCATGTCTCTCATGGCCGATTGGAGCGTGTATTGCGCGAGGGTAATTTTGCTGTAACGACAGAAATAGCCCCGCCAGATTCGGCGGACCCAAACGAAGTTTTAAAACGTGCGCAAATGTTTGATGGATATGTTGATGCGATCAACGCTACCGATGGTTCCGGTGCGCATTGTCATATGTCGAGCCTTGGCGTTTGTGCAATCCTGACGAGAATTGGTTATTCGCCAATAATTCAAATTTCTTGCCGTGACAGAAATCGAATTGCCATACAGGGCGATGTCCTGGGAGCTGCTGCACTCGGGGTTAGCAATGTATTATGTCTTAGCGGCGATGATGTGAGTGCGGGGGATCATCCAGAGGCGAAGGCGGTTTTTGATTTTGATAGTATTTCACTTTTGCAGACTATAAAAATTCAACGCGATGAATCCAGATTTTTAAGTGGCCGTAAAATCGATGCACCTCCTAAAATGTTGATTGGTGCATCCATCAATCCCTTTGTTCCTCCCATTGAAAATAGAGTGCACCAGTTGGCCAAGAAAATTGCTGCCGGCGCAGAGTTTATCCAGTCACAATATTGTTTCGACATTGAGGGATTGCGTCAATTTATGAAGCGCGCTGTCGATATGGGCCTTGCCGAAAAGTCCTTCTTGATAATGGGTGTCGGAATCATCGGGTCAGCACGTACTGCAAAGTGGATGCGAACTAATGTGCCGGGCGTGCACATACCCGATCAAATCATTAGGCGGCTCGAGGGCGCAACCGATCAAAAAAAAGAGGGCAGGGATGTTTGCGTCGAAATCATGCAGCAAATGCAAGAGATTGAGGGCATTAGCGGTGTGCATGTGATGGCGTATAAGCAAGAACGTCATGTCGCTGATGTTGTCAAAAGATCAGGTGTGCTTGGTAATCGTAAGCCTTGGGCCCCCGAGCCACTCGATAGTGCTATTGGTGTTGTGGAACCAACAGAAATTCCATTGCAGAATTAAACAAGTATTTGAATTTTTAAAGGGTACCCATAATGTCAAAAACAATAATTAGTTCTGCTAAAAGCGAAGTCACTATTGGCTTTGATGTGCCATTTGTGATGATTGGTGAACGGATAAATCCAACGGGTCGAAAGTTGCTTGCTGCTGAAATGAAGGAGGGGGATTATAGCAGAGTTGAAAAGGATGTTCTTGCTCAAGTTGAGGCAGGGGCGCAAATGCTCGATGTAAATGCGGGCATCCCATTAGCAGATGAACCAAAAATACTGGCTGAAGTGATTAAACTTATTCAAAGCATCACCGATGTTCCGTTATGCATAGATAGTTCAATTATCGCTGCGCTTGAATCCGGACTTGAAGCCTATGAAGGGCGCCCGCTTGTAAATTCTACGACCGGTGAAGAAGAGGTCCTGGAAAAGGTTTTGCCACTGGTGAAAAAATATGACGCTGCGGTAGTGGCAATCTCGAATGACGAAACAGGGATATCCAATGATCCCGATGAGCGATATAAGGTTGCTAAGAAAATTGCGGAACGAGCGCAAGATTTCGGCATTAAGCGTGAAGATGTGGTTGTTGATCCGCTTGTGATGCCGATTGGCGCAATAAATAGTGCAGGCAAGGACGTGTTCCATTTTATTCGCAGGTTACGCACAGAATTGGGCGTTAATACCACATGCGGTGCATCGAATGTCGGGTTTGGGCTGCCCAATCGGCATGCTATCAATAATGCTTTTTTACCGATGCTCGCCGGTGCAGGTATGACATCTGCTATTGTTAACCCGCTCCATGATGGGTTGGTTCCGGCGATCAAGGCGGCAGATGTGCTCAATGGCGTTGATCCGAATTGTTCGAACTGGATTGCAAAATATCGAGAACCCAGTGCGCAAGGCGGGGAAGGCCGGTCAAGGGGAGGGCGTCGTGGCCGAAGAAAAGCATAAGAAAACGATTCATCATGGTAAATGTCTATGCGGCGACGTTCGCTTTACAGCTTATAACTTGACAGATATCTGGTATTGTCACTGCAAGCAATGTCAGCATCTTACCGGATATTATATCGCCGCTGCCGGATGTAAGCGGGAAGATTTAACTATTGAGGGTGGGGTAAATTGGCTGGCAATTTCCGAATTTTCCAGATCGGGACATTGTCCTTCTTGCGGGAGCTATTTATTTTGGGATGAAGCCACGCGCGATAGTGTGAGTATTACTGCTGGTAATATTCAAGGTGCGGATGAAATAGAGGTCAAGGGGCATATATTTGTTGAAGAAAAAGGTGCTTATTACCAAATCACTGATGGGCTGCCCCAATATGTGGGCTTTCCGCCCCAAGGAACCCGGTGACTATTAAGCCCTTCTTTGAATGATCGATAATGGAAAAACATAAAGTTATATTCACGCCATCTGGTATCCAAACCGACGCGACCGCGGGGGATAGTCTTTATAATGTTGCACTACGCTGCGGGGTTGATATTGAATCAATTTGCGGCGGGTCGGGCTTATGCAAACGGTGCCAGATAGAATTATCAACCGGCCACCATGCCAAATTCAATGTTACAGTTCAGGAAAACCATTTAAGCGCGTTATCACCTACTGAGAAAAAGGCCTTGCATGACGGTGAGATTGAAGCGCCGCGCCGTCTTGCTTGCCGCGCTAAAATTCTCGGGGATGTGGTCATTGAAATACCTAGCGATAGCCGCCAGCTAGAGACCTCAATCCAAAAGCAAAGCACTTTATTTGATGTGGATTTGGACCCGGGCATTACGCTTCATATGGTTCAGCTGGAAACGCCGACATTGGAGGATAATCCAAGCGATGGCGAGGCCTTGAGTGAAGCGCTTGCGCGCTCGCAAATCAATGCAAAGCCAACCCATAGGGTTTTAACAAAACTTCAAGGGATACTTCATGAATATGATCGCACTTTGATAGCAGTTGTGCGCGATGGGGTAGAGATTATTGATGTCTGGCCTCCGTCACCATTTGATGTTTACGGGGCGGCGCTTGATATCGGTTCAACCTCGTTGGCGCTGTATGTCTACAATTTGTGTACTGGTGCTCTGGTTTATGAAAAGGCGGCAATGAATCCGCAAATTCGTTACGGCGAAGATTTAATGAGCCGTGTCTCTTATATTATGATGAATAAAGGCGGTGAAGAAATATTGACGTCGCAGATTCGTAAACAGATCAAAACAATGTTCGATGAAGCATCACAATCCTTGTCACTGGGAGACAATCAATTGCTCGAAATGGTTGTTGTTGGTAATCCGATTATGCACCATTTGTTTATTGGTGCATCGCCGGTCGATTTAGGTCAGTCACCATTTACGCTCGCGACGAAAGACTGGTTGGATATAAGCTCAAATGATCTGGATATTGGTTTGCCCGGCACTGCGCGTGTCTCGCTGCTTCCCCTTATTGGTGGTCATGTTGGCGCCGATACGACAGGGGCTTATCTCACGCAACTTGATGTAATGGCTAATGCCACTGTTTTATTGGTTGATATCGGGACAAATGCTGAAATCATGCTGAGTCATAAGGGGAAAGTTGCGGCTGCATCTTCGCCAACCGGGCCAGCGCTTGAAGGCGCGGAAATTAGCTGCGGCGTACGGGCAAGCCGCGGTGCGATCGAGCGCATACGCCTTGATAAAGATAGTTTCCAGGCACAGTTTAAAATTATCGGCCATGATGAATGGCTCCATGATGGAGAGGATTTATCAAATCATTCCATTACGGGTATTTGCGGATCTGGTATTTTTGAAATTATGGTGGAGCTCGCAAATCATGGTCTGATTGATCAATCCGGACTATTTGTTCCAGAACGCGCGCCGGGCCGGTTCGTTGAAGAGGGAAAAAGCTGGAAATTCCTACTAGTAGACCGGGCTGAAAATCCGCTCTACATAAAACAAACAGATATCAGAGCAGTACAATTAGCCAAAGCAGCCCTTAGCGCTGGCGTTAGTCTTTTGGCCGATCATTTGGAATGTAACGAATTTGATAAAGTGCTTCTGGCGGGGGCTTTTGGTACTCATCTTGATCCTGACTATGTATCGAAGATTGGAATCCTTCCCAACGTGCCTGCATCCCGGATTACGTCAATTGGTAATGCTGCGGGTATGGGCGCTGCGATGGCGCTTCTGAATAAGGGTAAGAAAGAGCAAATTATTAAGGCGGTTAAATTTGTCGAAAAGTTGGAAACCGCAACGGAACCCCGCTTTCAACAATTATTTGTGGATGCGATGAAATTTCCGACCGCGCCGCCAGCATCTAACGGTGATAAAAAATCGCGTAGAAGTCGGCGACGTTCGCAAAGAGGCGGGACAACTGAGACGACGACACAATAAAGGAGATCAAAAGATGGCAAGAGAAGGTAGAACCGGGGGACGACGCGGGCGTGCAAAAGCAAATGCTGCGAACGAGGTTAAAGCACCCGCTTATATCACTCGTAAAATTCCTCCCTATAGTGTTTTGGGCGATAGCGATCTTGCGCAATTGGAAGAAAATGCAGATCGAATTTTGGAAGAAGTCGGCGTCAATATTAAAGAAGACCCTGATACGACGGAGATATTTGTAAAGGCAGGCGCAAAAGCTGATGGCGAGAGAGTGCGTTTTCCGCGCGGTATGTGCCGGGAGATCATTCAAAAATCCGCCCCGAAAATGTTTACGCAATTTGCCCGTAATCGGGATAATAATGTGATCATTGGCGGTGACCATACGGTTCTGGTTCCTGCTTATGGTCCACCATTTGTTTATTCGCGCGATAAGGGACGGCGCTATGCGACGATAGAGGATTTTCAAAATTTCGTAAAGCTAGCCTATATGTCCCCGACCTTGCATCATTCAGGGGGCACAATTTGTGAGCCTGTTGATCTGCCCGTGAACAAGCGTCACTATGATATGAATTATGCCCATATCAAATATTCTGACAAAGCCTATATGGGCTCGGTGACAGCACCAGAGCGGGCCAGCGACTCGGTTGATATGGCAAAAATTGTCTTTGGTGATGATTTTGTTGAAGAAAACTGTGTGCTGATTAATTTGATTAATGTTAATTCACCCCTGTCTTTTGACAGCGTGATGTTGGGTGCGCTAAAAGTTTATGCTTCTCACAATCAGTGCTCAATGGTTAGTCCATTTATTGTTGCTGGAGCGATGTCGCCGGTGACGGTTGCCGGAGTTGCCGCGCAAAGTCTGGCGGAAGGCATGGTGGGAATGGCTTTAACGCAACTGATACGTCCCGGCGCGCCTGTAATTTATGGAAACTTTGTGAGCTCGATGTCGATGCAATCTGGCGCGCCCACTTTTGGAACGCCAGAAGCGTCTCTTGTGATTAATGTTGGTGCTGCACTGGCGCGCCGACTTGGCGTACCGTTTAGAAGTGCAGGCGGGTTTAACGCGTCGAAGCTTCCCGATGCGCAAGCTGGGTATGAAGCGGCCAATACATTACAAACCGGATTGCTCGCTGGTGTGAATTTTATGTTGCATACAGCTGGTTGGTTGGAAGGCGGCCTGGCTATGGGCTATGAAAAATTTGTAATGGATGCAGATCAAGCCGGTATGATGGCTGTCTATGCCAATGGCGTTGATATGAGTGCGAATGGTCAGGCGCTAGCCGCAATAGAGGAAGTTGGGCCGGGCCAACATTTTTTAGGATGTAGCCATACACAAGCGAATTTTAAAACAGCCTTTTATCGCTCAAATATCGCTGACAATAATTCGTATGAACAATGGATCGAAGACGGCAAATTGGATGCCGAGCAAAGAGCTGAAAAAGTTTATAAGGAAATGTTGGCAAGCTATAAACCGCCCGAGCTTGATCCTGATATTGATGCAAGGCTTGTGAAATATATGGATGATAAAAAAGCGAGTTTCCCGGATTCAAATATCAGCTAGAAATCACTGGGATAAGGATGACGGGTTTATAAAAACACATTCATGGCGATCATTGATACAACGAAAAAGATCACCGTCATAGCGCCCCCCGTACGGATGAAATCCGAGACAGTATAACCCGCGGGCCCCATAATCAGTGCATTAACCTGATGGGTTGGGATTAGGAATGAATTCGATGTTGAGATAGCAACTGTTATAGCAAAGATGGCCGGGTCACCCCCTGCCGCAATTGCGATGGAAATTGCAAGGGGCACCAGCAATACGGTCGCGCCCACATTGGACATAATCAAGGTGAATATAGCCGAGAGCACGGCAACAACTCCTTGCAATCCCCATATTGGTAAATCGCCCAGAAAAAATAAAAGCTGCGCTGCAATCCATTCTGCTGTGCCAGTTGATTGTACTGCTTGACCTAACGGAATTAATCCTGCCAGCAAGAATACAGTGCTCCAACCAACTGCCTCGTAAGCTTCGTCAATCGTTAGGACCTTGGAGGCAATCATGCCAACGGCGCCGAGCATTAAAGATAAAGAAAGGCGTATATCTGTAAACAGGATTAGAGACATTGTTAGAAAAAAGAAGATCAGTGCCCATCTAACTTTATGTGGGCGAAGTTCTTCTTGAGGAAAATCGGAAGTGACGATGACAAAGTTTCGGTCTTTTTTTAATTTGGTCAGCCGCGTCCATTGTGTTTGGACAACGAGCGTATCGCCCACATGAATAGGGATCAGGCCAATGCGCGTTGCTTTATGATCATCAGTTTCAACATGGGAGAAAGTACCTTCGCCGCGATGAATAGCGAGAAGATTAAGGCCATAGCCTTTTCTGAAACCAAGATCTTTCGCGCATTTACCAATGAGCGATGAATCAGGCGGGATAACGAGCTCCGCAACACCTGCCTGCGTGGGTGCAAATTCTTCTGCAAAAATTTCAAGGGACTGAAACAGTTTAAGGCCGTATGTGTCCACAATATCTTGAACAACATGATAATCCCCCATGATGGCCAGGCGGCAGGGCGTCAGAATTTCTGTGCTGGCAACTGGGGCGACAACGCGCAAACCCTTATAATAACTACCAATGACATACATATGGTGCACTTCCATAATGTCACCAATTGTCTTCCCAACGAGGAGGTTACCGGCTGGAATTTCGACTTCGAATATTTTCGCATTCAGGCCGTATAAGCGCTTCAGGTAATCAGCAACGGATTGGCCGCTGGTTCGGTCTGTACGCAATTCATCGACTGGTAAAACGAGTTTGCCAAATAGAACGAAATATAAGATTCCACTTAGCAATAGGCAAATGCCTACCGGCGTAATATCAAGTAAGGAGAAAGGCTTCATCTGCTGCGCTGGTGGTAGGTCCTCATTTGCAATGTGCAAAAGATCGTTGAGTAAAATTAACGGAGACGAGCCAACCATTGTTAATGTGCCCCCCAAAATTGCACAAAATCCCATGGGCATCAGTAATCGGCTCAAAGGCAATTCGGTACGCGAGGATATGCGACTGACAACAGGGATGAACAAAGCCGCAGCGCCAACATTTTGCATAAAAGAAGAAATAACGCCGGCCGTTCCCGACACAATTGGAATAATGCGAGGCTCGGTAGTGCCACCATATTTCAAGATAAGGGCTGCAAGCTTGGACATTAAGCCGGTTTTATCGAGGCCCGCCCCAATAATCATAACGGCAATAATGGAAATCACGGCGTTGGATGCAAACCCATCAAATAGATGACTTATATCTGTTAGCGCGCCAAGACCAGGGAGCGTACTTAAAAATCCAAGCATTACCAAAATGATCATGGCGGTCAGGTCTACGCGAACAACCTCTGTAACAAAGAGAGTGACCGTCACGACCAGCAGTGCCAATACAACCATCATATCGGGAGTGAGTGCTGTTGAGACCATGGTTTTTTATGAGTTCTGTTGGGTATAGGAAGAATAACACATCGAGTGAAACGAATCACGCTGACTTGGCGCATCAAGAATTAATAGCATACGCATTATCGGCTTGGGGAGGGTTAAGTGTGTGTTTTTCGCTAGAAGCCTGACGGAAAGCCCCTAAAATCGTTCAAATTCAATGTTCAGGATTGGAGGGTGCTCAAGCAAAAATATCGAAGGTTCCCGGATATATTGTTTTTGTGCTTATTATTCATCCTTCCTATGAGTTGACACACGCCAAAGCGTTGCCCATCACATATCTCAATTGGAGGTCGATATTATGTCATTTAGTTCATTTGTGCCCACAGCAAAACTATTAATGGGCCCTGGTCCATCCAATGTTCATCCAGATGTTCTGAAAGCGAGCGCGCGCGATACCATTGGCCATCTTGATCCGGAATTTATTGGATTAATGGATGAAATAAAATCGCTTCTGCGATCTGCATTTCAAACAGAAAATCCATTAACATTTCCCGTTTCCGCGCCGGGTTCTGCAGGTATGGAGACCTGCTTTGTCAATTTAGTAGAGCCAGGTGATAAAGTTGTTGTTTGTATCAATGGCGTTTTTGGCGGGCGACAAAAAGAAAATATAGAACGCGCCGGGGGTGTACCTATCATTGTGGAGGATCCATGGGGCCGTGCGGTTTCCCCGGACAAAGTTCATTCTGTTTTGAAGGAGAATCCGGATGCTAAACTCTTATCCTTTGTTCATGCAGAAACCTCTACGGGCGCGCTAAGTGATGCAAAAACATTGTGCGAAATAGCAAAAGAATTTGATGTTATGACGCTTGCAGATTGTGTCACCTCGCTTGGCGGCGTTGAGTTAGATGTTGATGGATGGGGGATTGATGCTGTTTATTCGGGGACGCAAAAATGTCTATCTTGTCCGCCGGGCTTGTCACCGATTAGCTTCAGTCCGCGTGCGGTTGACCATGTGATGTCAAGAAAACACAAAGTTCAAAGCTGGTTTTTAGACCTTTCACTCGTCATCGATTATTGGCAAGGTGAGGGTGCGCGATCTTACCATCATACAGCGCCGATCAATTCGATGTATGGAATACATGAAGCGTTGCTTCATCTTTCACAAGAAGGATTGAAATCAGCTTGGAAGCGCCATCTCGATAATCACAAGCGTTTGCGCGCGGGATTAGAGGGTATGGGATTTGAATATCTGGTTCCTGAAGATGAGCGCTTGCCTCAGTTAAATTCCGTGATTTTTCCATCACGGGTCAAAGATGAGGCAGGTCTTCGTAAAAAACTATTGCTTGAAGACAAGATCGAGGTTGGCGCAGGTCTTGGCACACTTGCAGGCAAAATATGGCGCATCGGTTTGATGGGATATACATCGCACCCGGATAATGCCGATTATTGCCTTGAGGCGATTAAAAAGCATCTTGATTAAGATGGTTGAGTTACTCAGCTTTTTTCCAAATATCTGGCAATCACATAGCCGGTATTTGTAATGCGGATTACATACCCATTAAACATCCCAACGGTTACGCTCTCGCCAACGTTTAGATGTGCTTTGGTCTCTATTTCTATGCCTTGTAGAGAAATGTTCGATACCTGACATTGGAAAGGTTGTTGCTTTTGATTAAACGCTTCCAGAATTTCACCGCCATTCGAAGCGCAGCGCGGACTTTGCCTTCTTTCTCGTGAGTTTAATCTCCGATCGGAGACGGGTGCATCTTTGTGACGTGTATCGAAGAATTTTGTCAGGGATAAATCCAGACGTTCTGCTTTAGCTTCGCTCAGCAACATTTTTAATGCAAAATGTCCGTGCTCCAAGCGGATTATCTCCCCTTCAAAGCGCCCTAAATGGTCGACATAGCAAATTACTCTATCTTGAAGATCGGGAATCCTTTTTGTGGCAATTCTCATCCCGCCAGCGCCTATGTCGACAAGTTGTCCGGTTTGTTCATTATTATTTTTGTCAAGCATTACAACGGGTACAGACAGATACCGGCGCTCATGTTTACGTCGATCTTTCCCCCGTCGTTCTTTTAACGGCGTAGTTTTTCCTAAGTCTATATCTTTGAGCCAATTGGATTTTGTGGTCATATCTCACCCTCCCGGTGTGAAATAATGAGGGTGTGGGCGTCCATCTCATTAAATCACAACTAATATTGGGCAAAAATATTTAAAAAGCGTAAAAAAACACCTTTAAAGTGTTAAAATTCTCATTATACGTGCTTTATTGATCGTTTGGCGATATTCCTGGGCCAATTGACTTTAGGACAAATGCCTCGAGTGCCCGCAAGCTCGTCACCCGGTTTTCACTCCCGGAGAGGTTATGATCTTCACCTTTGATGCGGACAAATTCTACATCTTTACCCGCTTTTTTCAGTGCTCTATCCATAATCACACTTTGGGTAATAGGGACCACCAAGTCGTCCTGGCCATGAATTAACAAGACAGGGGCTTGAAATTTATCAGCATGAAGTGCGGGCGAGATATGTCGCAGCTTTTCCTGCTCTGATTTTGGATCGCCAATCAGGCGGGACCAATAAGTCACAACCCAACTGTTTTTCCCATGATCCCGTTTTTCATCAATAAGCATCCTTGGAAGATGACTAACGGGAGCAATTGCACCAACGCAGGAATATAGGTCCGGCGTAAAGGCACCGCCTGCAAGAGCTGAGTAACCACCATAACTCCAGCCAATGATGCAAGCTCTTTCCGGGTCACTCCAACCAGCTCTGATGAGGGCCATTAAACCATCGGTGACATCATGTTGCATGACGCCGCGCCCCCATTGTCCTCTTCCTTCCAAGAGATAGTCATTTCCAAATCCGTCAGAGCCTCTGAAATTTGGTTGCAAGACAAGATAGCCACGACTGGCGAAAAACTGTGCCATCCAGTCGAAGCCAACAGCATCATAGGATTCAGGCCCGCCATGAGGCATAATGATCGTTGGGTATTTTTGTTCAGGGTTCCATCCCGGCGGGCGCGTTAAAATAGAGGGAATGCGTTTACCATCGCGTGCTTTATACTTAATAGTGAGCACTTCAGCCATATCTGAGTCGTTAAGACCACTATAGGTAGATGGCAATTTAATAATCTTGTTCGAATTGCGGTCGAAGAAATAATTGCTGGGGGATACTGTTCCGCCAGACGCATCGACAAGTATTTTGCTCATATCATCCGACCAACTGGTGAGTCTAATAGAAGCAGAACCAAACAAAGCCTGAAGTTCATTCATGGATGCCATGAGTGATTTATCAAAAAATTCATAGCTAGGCCGTAACCCAGAAAACTGCACGCCAATGACCTCACGATTTTGGGTGATAAGCGGCGATGCATCTGAGTCTTCGCGGAAAAAAATAGGTTCGGAAAATTTCCCGTCCATAGAAAGTTCGACAATAATACCTGAATTTGACTTTGAGCTACTTGCAAAAATAATTAAAGCGGAGTGATCGGGTTTGACCCCAACCACAGTAAAAGGCGGGATTTTGGCATCTGTCTTTTTATAGATTTCTTTTAATTTACCATCTCGTCCGGCATGAATGGTATATATATTTCTATCATCATTGTAATCGACACGAGCCAGAACCGTCCCGTCGCGGGCAACAAACCAATCATCTGTATGCTTATTACCGCGCTTATGAAGTCTGCCCTTTCCGGATTTTAAATTGACCCGGAATAGGCTGTATACCGGCGTTGTTGAACCTGAAAACGCTGGCATAAAAACTTGATTGCCATCTTGATGAAGGCCAACAATTCTACCGATTCCTGATTGGGCCGGATATAACTCTTCGGTGCCTTTCAAAAGCTGTTTTAATTTTTCTGTCTTTAAGTCAAAAGCAAAAGCAGCGCTATAATCAAACTTTCCTCTATATCCAATCAAACGGGTCGTTTTTGATGCGTGTAGGATAGCAAAATCGGGACCGGCAAATGTCACATAATTTGTTTTAACCTTATCTGTTCTCACCCCGGTCATGAGTTGTCTCTCAACGAGATCGAATAAAAAAAACGCCTCCCCCTCGTCGGTGCGTGATATGTAGCCGATGCGATTGCCATCGGGAGTGATTTCCATTGATCGAAGGGAGGGGAGATTGCCGTATACTTCTAATGGCGGCATCGCATTTGCGTTAATCAGGCTAGAAAAAATCAATGCAAATATAGATACAATGAAAGAAAAGCACTTATTATGCGTCATGCTAAAATCCCCAATCAAGCGTTAGCTAAATAGTCTACACCAACATTGTTGTTTTGCAATGCCGCTTTGGGGGAGATTAGAAATGTCCTCAATCACGCGAGCAGTGTGAAATGCTGCGACTTATCAAGTCCAATAAGTTTATGTTTAGTTTTCCAGAAGCACCAAAACATCTTCTGGCGGGCGACCAATGGCTGCTTTTTCACCGTTAAGCACCAATATGGGGCGCTCCAATAAGATGGGTTGCGCTATAATGGCATCGATGAGTTCATCTTCGCTGGCATTTTCAAGGTCTAATTCTTTGTAGGCATTTTCCTTCTTGCGGATGACCTCACTTGGCAGTTTACCCAAGGCCTTAAATAGCCCCTCAAGTTCTGTGCGCGTCAGTTGATCCTCAAGATAGTGAACCGTCTTATGTTCAATCCCGCGCTCAGCAAGTAAGGCAAGCGTTCCACGCGACTTGGTGCATTTAGGATTGTGATAAAGCGTATAGTTTTTAGTCATCATCCCTCAAGGGTCTTGAAGTTGGTCCTGAAGTTCAATTTTTTCGCAAAACTATAATATCTGTAAATCCAGATTTGAAAGTGGTGCCTTTTAAATTGTTAAAGGGCCAAACGATATCCACCACTCTCGGTTACCAGGATAGTTGCGTTTGAGGGTTCAGGCTCAATCTTCTGACGCAGACGATAAACGTGAGTTTCCAGCGTATGGGTGGTCACGCCAGAATTATAACCCCAAACTTCATCCAAGAGGATATCACGTCCAACGGCCTTGCCACCGGCACGGTATAAGAATTTCAAGATTGAGGTTTCTTTTTCGGTCAGGCGGATCTTCTTGTCTTCTTCGGTCACCAGCATTTTGACAGCTGGACGGAACTCATAGGGGCCAACCTTAAATACCGCATCTTCGCTTTGCTCATGACTACGCAGATGCGCACGTACACGGGCAAGCAAGACCACAAATTTGAAAGGTTTTGTAACGTAATCATTTGCGCCGGCATCGAGTCCAAGGATTGTGTCGGCCTCACTATCTGCCCCGGTTAACATAATGATTGGGGATTTAAAGCCATTTTTGCGCATGATCCGGCAGGCTTCGCGCCCATCCATATCAGGCAATCCAACATCAAGGAGCATCAAATCAATATGGGCTTCTTTCTTGACCCATTCGATGGCATCTTGACCATTCGGCGCGGTTTCTATTGAAAACTCATCACTCATTTTGAATTGTTCAATGAGTGTGTCGCGCAATAATTCGTCATCATCGACGAGTAATATTCTTTTGGCCCTAGCCATATAATCCTCCTTAACCGAGTCTCACCAGCTTACCTATATATGTGCGGTTCTTGTGACAAGACTTGATGCGATTGATCCGTTGGCTTTATCTATAGGTTTGCATACTGATATAAAATGAACATATTATCACAATGTGTTGAAATATTACGTGAGTTCACGAAACTCTTTTTTGCACAATAATCGCTACTCTATAGGGAAGTCTTTGATTTACAATGAGTTTATTGGTTCGAGACAACAAATTGATAGTCACTGGCCTAAAAAACGGACCATTAGCAGGGGCCAATAATAGGGGTTATGATCTCGACAATCGTGATTGCGATGCAGTTTATCGCTGTTCTATAGGCCCAGCTGGAATCGTCGAAGACAAATGCGAGGGAGACGATGCAACTCCTGCTGGTGTTTTTCCCCTGAGAACCGTGTTGTACCGGAAAGATAGAGTCAACAAGCCAAAAACGGGCCTACCATGCCGCGTGATTGAGGCAAATGATGGTTGGTGTGATGAGCCATTAGATCGAAATTATAATCGTCCGGTAAAATTACCCTATCCAGCCAGCGCAGAGAAGATGTGGCGAGAGGATCACGTCTACGATATTTGTGTCATTTTGGGACATAATGATGATCCCCCGGTTCCCCATAAGGGCAGTGCGATCTTTTTTCATTTGGCCCATGATGATTATCGCGAAACACAAGGATGTGTCGCTATGTCTTATCACGATATGCTAGAGGTGCTCGCCAAGTGTGAACCCGGATGTGTGATGGAAATTCTTATTCCTTCTTAAATCCGTTTATTGATTTAACTCTTCTGGTCTTGCCCCAAATATCGCCGTGCCAATGCGCACATAATCTGCCCCCAGTTTTGCGGCGTCCATATAATCAGAACTCATCCCCATACTAAGCTTTTCGATTGAATTCCTTTGGGCAATTTTGCCGAGTAACGCAAAATGTGGTGCGGGTACCATGTTGACCGGCGGGATGCACATTAATCCTGTAATGTCTAAATTATAGTTAGCTCTGCACAGATGAATAAACGCATCAGCTTGATCGGGCGCAATGCCCGCTTTTTGCGCTTCTTCGCCAGTATTAATTTGAATATATAAATCCGGGGATTTGCCCTGCGCTTGTATTTCTTGCGCAATCGTTCGGGCTATTTTTTCCCGGTCAATCGTCTCAATAGTGGTGAAAAGTGCGACCGCTTCTTTTGTTTTGTTCGATTGTAGCGGGCCAATAAGGCGCAGATCAATATCATTAAACCGCTCTAAAAGTTCCGGCCATTTTTGATAGGCTTCTTGAACACGGTTTTCTCCAAAAATTTTGTGGCCCGCTTCAAGCAGAGATCGGATCGCCGTTGCATTATGTTTTTTGCTAACGGCTGTGATTTCAGGGGGCCGTGTGCGTCGTGCAATTTTGGCAGCTTTTTTAATCTCATCCTTGATGGTTGCGATATTGGCAGCTGGGTTTATGGATTCAGTCATTAGGTAATATTATCTCTAGAACGGGGTCAGGTAAGTTTTCCAACTCAATTTCTGGCATGGTGCGTCTTCATATGCTGTAAGAGAGTATGATGAAATCTATAAGTGCCCGCAAATCGCAAAAAGAAGCAACCGCCAAAAGGCGCGAACGGGTTATCGCCCTCACTAAAATTGCGCGCAATCTGGTGATGATGGGAAAATCCTCTGGCGACCATTCAGGAAGGGCGCCTTTTTCTATTTGTGTGATGAGCGATCAAACAAGGGTTGATGACCCGGAAACCCTGCTTTCGATCCTGCCACGGGGGAGTGCTTTTATCTTTCGTGACTACGCCCACCCCGAGCGCCTTGCTGTGGCAAAAACCCTAAGAACACGCGCGGCCCAGCACGGGGTTTTGTTTCTCGTCGCGGGAGATTTTGCTCTGGCTAGCCGCGTTCATGCTGATGGTTTGCATGTACCGGGATGGATGTTGGCCAAGCCGGGTTTGTGGCAGAGTTTTAAGGGCATTCGCACGGTTGCCTGTCACTCGCTGGGTGATTTACAAAAAGCTGCACTTTTCGGGGCGGATTTAGCGCTTTTATCACCTGTTTTTGCAACCCGCTCCCACCAAGGGGCCCCCCATTTGGGGCGTGCTGGTTTTTTGGCTATGACGCGGCAAGCCGGTTTACCAGTTTTGGCTCTGGGCGGAATAAACCATGAAAATGCAAGCCGTTTGGGCGGCGCAAATGTTAGCGGTATCGCTGCGATCTCGGCATTTTCCTGAAAGTTGAGCGTTCTTGGGTAATTTGCGCACTGTGCATTACCAGAATGTTAACCTCATTGCCGGTAAATTATGCCTACTGAATAAGTCGCCCTCAAATCGGGCTTTTCATGGGAATATTTGCTGTGCGTCGTATCGAATTTCGCCGACCAATTTTAGGCCGTCTTGTATGGGGCTGGATGGGTTTTGCTGTTGTGCTGATTGCCTCTTCATTCTGGCTTGCTGTTGAGCAGGTAAGAAAGCCAAGAATTGGAAGCATTGCGCTCAATGTTGAAGAACAAATCACAAAACTTACCCCGCCGCCAAAAAGTTTGCATCTCGAGCCCCCTGCACAGGCATTGAATGTAACCGCTGACGGCGTAAAAAGCCTGCGTTATGCAGAAGTGTCATTAGAAGCTGATCAAAATGATCCGTCAAAACGAATTGTTCATCTGTCCAGCCTTGCTCCGGTTGAGGGACAAAATGAGCGTTCAGATGATATCGAAGATAGTGTGCGCGTAACCACCCGCAATGAGACAAGTGATGGTCCCCGTGAAAGAGCGATCCGGAGAGCATCTGCCAGTGGACCGCGTTCTTACAAAGTGCCACAGTCTAATTTGCCTGAGGCTGCAGATATTGCTGCGCCCGGAGAATTGGTTATCACAATCGATGGCCGCAATGTCGATACTCCAAAACCGAGAAAACCAACACTAACTCTTGGTTCAAAAATATTGCCAGCCGTTAACGAGCCGGCATTCGAAATGCTAAAACCATCACCATACGGAAAGATACCAAGAATATCGAAAAATGGTCAGATTTCTGCTAAATTTTATACCCAAAGCTTCACCAAGAAAAATGATAGACCAGCAATTTCTTTCATCGTTGGAGGGCTGGGTTTAAATGAAGCTCTGACGCAGCGTGCTATTGATGAACTGCCTGCGGAAATAGGCCTTTCCTTTGTGCCTTACGGAAAAAACCTTGACGTATGGTCTGAAAAAGCGCGTGCAAAAGGACATGAGATTTTACTTGAAATACCGATGGAGGGCCATGCCGCTCACCGCACCGCTCAATTGGGCCCTGCGGCGCTTTTAACCTCGAAAAGCCCGGCGGATAATTTAAAGCGCCTTAACTGGATATTGTCTCGTGCTCAAGGATATTTCGGTGTCACCAATTATTTGGGCTCAAAATTCTCCTCACACGGAGCTTCCATAACACCAGTAATAGAATATTTGTCTGCCCACGGTGTTGCGTATATTGACGATACCGGTGCTGCGACGCGGGACCAAAGTCAAGGCATTGTCGGGCGAGATATTGCACACCAGATTTTCTCGGCCAAATCCACATCGAACTCGGAGCAAATGATTAGCGACCTCAAGGCGCTACGTGAGCGTGCTGGCGAGAAGGGGTTTGCTCTGGGCAAAGTGGCAGCCAGCCCGGACAATCTGGATGTTTTGGTAGCTTATTTGGGCGAGCTTTATAACGCGCAAATTGATCTTGCCCCGGCATCTGCTGTTCTTTATGTGGAAGAGCAATACTAATCTTTAAAAATATCCGACGCTTACCGGGTTTGATATTTCTTACGGAGTTTTTGGCGCGTTAGGGGGGCTTTATGTTACTGACTATAGATCTACTCAAAAATTATCGACCGAATATGGGTATTATGCTGTTTAATCCTGATGGTCGTATATGGCTTGGCCGCCGCGTAACTGGTTTTGATGTTGTTGATCCGGAAACCTATGTTGATAATTACCGCTGGCAGATGCCCCAAGGGGGTATCGACAAGGGGGAGGATTTTGAAACGGCAGCCTTTCGTGAACTCAAAGAAGAGACCGGGGTGCATTCGGCATCTTTGATGACCATAACCCCAGGCTGGTTGGCTTATGATTTTCCACCAGAATATAAGCGTAAAAAATGGCGTGGTCAGCGACAAAAATGGGCCATCATGATGTTTACTGGTGAGGATAATGAAATTGATATTGCCGCGGATGACAATCAGGAATTTGATGATTGGCGGTGGGAAACATTGGAAAGGGCGGCAGAGCTGGTTGTCCCTTTCAAACAAGCCGTTTATCAAGAACTGATTGCCTCAATACTGCCAATGCGCGAATGGTTGAAATCCCGCTGAAGCAATTCCATCATGACCAATCACAACTCTAACTCCGAAACTCCCGCCAAGATCGATGCAAGAGGGTTTTCGTGTCCGATTCCAGTGATCAAAATGGAAGCGGCATTGCGAGAGCTGGAAATTGGCGAAAAATTACTTGTTATTTCCGATGACCCGATTGCGGTGATTGATATCCCCCATTTTTGTTTTGAAGGGGGGCACAAGGCCATCAGACTGGCTGACAGGCAGGGGGCCTGCGTTTTTCAGGTCACAGCAGGCCCAAAAACGGCACCTAAAACAGCCTGAATCCCTGATTTTTCACTATGTGGCACCAGATAGTCCCATTTTAGTACGATAATTTGTGCTATCTAGATTCTAATGCTAGAGTTAATTCCTACTGTTAAGATTCATTGTGTGAATTAAATCAACGAACACAAAAGCTTGGTGATTGTATTAACTTTGATGGACATTTGGCAGTTATACTGTGATTATGAGATCAGGGTTATCGTTAAAGGTTGTTAAGGATTTGCAGCCAACAAATTTGAAGATGAGATTTGGGGTTATCATGAACAATAAAGACCAAAAAACGGCTTCAGGCGTCAAGATTTCGGGCGTTAGGAAACTTAAAAATAGATCATTTGCGCGCTCGGCACTTGCCTCAGCAACGCTTGTGATAGGGGCTGGGTTCATGACCACTCCAGTTCATGCGGATTTTAATGCAGGAATGCAGGCCTATTTGGCCGGGCAGACCCAAAAATCTCTCGATATTTGGACACGTTTTGCGTTGGCGGGGGATATACGCTCCAAAAAGGTTCTCGGCGATATTTATTCCGGTAAAGCTCTTGAGGGTGTCGTCACAACAGAGACACCACTAGAAGTAGTCCCGGTTGATAATGTCGAAGCGCTCTTGTGGTATACACTTGCGGCTTATCATAATTTTTCAAATTACCAGACCCCAACCACATCGGAAGTAAACGACAAAATCATCGCCGAACAGCGTTTGACGGATATTCGTTTCCGGATGAGTTCAGATGACGTTTTCGAGGCCGAACAACTTGTTGCACAAAAATTTGAATCCGGCACGGCCTACGATTTATACAATCTTGGCCTGATGTATCAGCGAGGCGCTGGTGTTGGCAAAGATAATGTCAGTGCACTGGAGTTATATGCTCTTGCCCAGGAACGAGGCGTGGGAGAGGCAAGCGGCGCGTATGAACTTCTTGAAGATTTGATGAGTGATGCAGAAATCGAGCAAGCTTTGGCGAATGCAGACGTATGGCAACCGCCGCTGCCTCTAGAGTATCGCGGGAAAACTAAGCAACAAGAAGAGCTAGAGCAAGCCCGTAAGGAACTTGATGAAATCAAACGCATTGAAGTCCTGAAACGTGTTTCCGACATTGATCTTGAATTGATCCAGCGTTCCTTGAATGCTCTTGGTTTCCGCGCCGGCGTTGTCGATAACAGACCTGGCCCCGGTACACGCGCAGCGATCAGACGTTTTCAATTATCTTTGGTTAAACATGATATAAAAATGAGCGCTGACGAAAAACGCTCAAAAGCAACCGGATCATTGAGCGCGGAACAAACTGTTAAATTGTTCCATAAAGCCGCAGCAAGTGGGCATCCGATGTCTCAATATGTATATGGTGTTATGCATGTAAGTGGTATCGGCGTATTCCGGAATGGTGAAAGAGCGGTGCAGCTTCTTGAAAAATCAGCTGACCAAAATCTTGCCATTGCACACAATGCGTTGGGTGTTATCTACCGCGATGGCACGCAAGGTGAAAAACAGATTGAACCAAATGCCGGAAAATCTGCATTCCACTTCGCGCAGGCAGCCGCACTTGGCTACAAGCCTGCTAATAAATCGCTTGAGAAGCTAAGCTTCGAAGCACCGCGTGATATTCAGTAAAGGGGTTGGTGATGACTAAAGCATCTATGAGACGACCATTGATTAAAAGAACTGCTCAGGTGGCGGCTGTGTTGGGCGCTACCACCATTTTCATGGGAGGAATTGCTCAAGCGCAATCTCTTGGCGGATTTCCTATTCGTGAGCCTGGCCGCAAAGCCTACTCTGGGGGTGATTCCGGTATTAAGGGCACAAAGAAGAAAAGCAAACTTGGGCCACAGCAAATTATTGTGGATGTGAATGGTCCTGGTCCTTATAAATCAATCAATAAGGCTATAGCCGATATTGCCGAGGGCGGCGTTATTTATGTCCAGCACGGCGTTTATAATGAAAGCCTGCAAATCAAAAAGTCAGTTTTCATTCAAGGCGATAGAGGTCCCGGTCGCGGGGTGGAAATTAACGCCCCCATGAATTCTCCATGTTTGGAATTCTCGCCATTAAATGGTGTTTCCCATGCGGTTGTCGCGAATGTAAAATTTGCAGCGAAAATTAACTCGAGTGCTAATGCCTGTGTTGATGTTCAGCGCGGTGTGTTCACCTTGAAAGAGAGTGACGTGCTCGGTAGCGGCGTACGCCCATCGGTCAAGATTTCCGGTGGTACGGTGATGCTTGAGAAAAACCGAATTGCTGCTGGCTCGGAAGGTATTTTTGTTGAGCAAGGCCATAGTCTTTCTCAGAGCTTCATCATCGACAATCATATTGATCGCAACAAAATTGGCGTAGATATCGCATCGGGTAGTAATTCCGATGTTGTTATTGCGGGCAATGAAATTTTCGACAATCTCGATAGCGGCGTGAAATCATCCGGTTATGGCGGCGCGAAATTGATTGGCAATAAGATCCGTAACAATAAGGGCGCCGGTATTATTCTCGATAAATATGCCAAGCTTTCTTTGATACGTCACAATGACATTTTGCAAAATGACGGGGACGGCGTTGCCATTCCATTCGGTGCAAATTCTATCATCGAAGATAATGACATTGTTGGTAATAATGGATTGGCTATTTTTGTTCGTGAAGGGCTTGAGCCAAAAATTACTAATAATTTCATCGATAATAATTTTGGTGATGCGAAAAAGAAAAAGCGTCGCAAGAAAAGAAAAGGTCGGGATAGATATTAAGTCCTGACCCGCTCTTGGATAATTAGGTTACGCAAGTGATCTAAAAAAGAATTTGAATAAGCACCCACGATTTTAAATTGATCGTGGGTGTTTTTTTGGATGAGGTGCGTGTTTGGAATATTTTTGAAAGGCTTTACCTTAAAAGCACGAAGCAATAATTTGAAAATGGCATCGTGTCCGCTCAAACAGATGTTTGATTAGAAAAGCACAGAACCGGTTTTCAGTTTTTTAAAAACATCTCGGCACAGTGCGGAATGCATTCAATTTAATCATCCATATCATGAATAGCGCGCACATTGTCTTTGAGGGTATAGCGCGACGGATTTAACATTAAATCCTCTTCTTCGGCGTCAAGGTCTTGAGGCGGCCTTGCTCGCTGAGAACTGTTTATTTCTTTTTTCCTATAGCGTCGCCTGACGACTTGATCGCTCTCGTCCGGGCTATGGCGCGCTTTCAGGCGTACCCTTGTTAATTTATGTGGGTCATCGGGAGTCGAATGATGAATATCTTCATCCTCATCATTGCGCAATGCTAGCAATCCAATAAGACCCGGCTTATCTGATCCTGTATTGACAGTGTACCAAATCAAGACAGCTGCACAAAACCCCAAAATGGCGAGAAATGTCAGTGATTCCAAGTGTGGTCTCCTTGAGATAATGCGCCATTATAGGCTGTTAAAACCTCATATCTAGCCCTGAAAATCAGGCGCGGCGATATAAACAAAATCAAATCCAACCCTAAAAGAGGCCCGGTTTTTGTTATCTATGCGATTTATACGCCAGATAGGGGATATTGAACTTAAAAATTACCTGACCCAGCCGCAGTTAATCGCGATCGCGTCGCCATGAAAAAGCTATCCATACACCTATTAACGTCGCGCCAAGCCCATACCAGGTCAACGCATATTCAAGGTGGCGATTATTAAACTCGATACGGGTTGTATTACCGCGCGGATAGTCTGATTTATTTTCGATGCCGGAACTGTCAATATACCATGGCTGGGTTGTAAGGTTTGTAAGCTCGTGAAAAGCGGCAAACCGTTCTGGATCACGCGTGTACCAGATATTTTTTTCTGGATCATCAACGGGCTCAAACCATTTAGCAATTCCGCGGCGTTGTTCTTTTTCACGAAATAGACCGGTGACCTCGATGATATCATCAACTTGGCCATCGCTTCGACCAGAAACAGATTTAAGCTCCTGGGGAACAAAGCCGCGATTAATATAGATCGAATTTATTGATGGGCTTTCAGGACTGCGTTCCAGAATCATCGGTGTAAAGATATAATAACCGGGGACTGGGCCAATTGTTCCAAAAATATGAGACTCACTTGCATGATCAAAGCGTCCACGTAAATTGACACGGGTGTAGCGCATATCTTCACCAGAATTGAATTTTGCAATCACAGATGCCAGCGATTGAGGTTCTGCTGTGATGCGCGCTTCAATTGTTGCGATTAAATCAAGCTTCCATTCGCGTCTATGTAACTGCCAAGTGCCCAGTATGATTAAGATGATCAGCGCAATGGCCGATGCGATTGTCAAACCCGGATAGAAAACAAATTTGCGAGACGAAACCCCGGCTGGCGCATTCATGATTGCTGCTCGCTATCTGGTTCTGGTTTTGAGTGTGCCGGGCTTGTTGTCATGTCGCGGCTGGCCTTGGTGACGACGCCTTCTTGCGCTGCGTGGGTATATTGTAGCGATATCAAAGTTGCCTTGAGGGGGCGCAAAATGAGTGCAGTAAGGAATAAGGCAAAAAAGGTGCTGGCAATAAAGGCAATCAAAATGTTTGTGTCGAAGCTAAAGCGTACAATCAATGCTACGGCTACAGAAAGAAACCCTACTATGAAAATCGCAAAAACTGCCGGTCCGTCTCCACTATCAGATTTGCTGTATTCTAACCCGCAGTTGCGACAGGATTTGAGGAGCGATAAAAAACCTTGAAAAAGGGCCCCTTGTCCGCATCGCGGGCAGCGACAGGAAAGGCCTGTTCGATAGGGTGAGACCGGCGGGTAATAGCGCATTCTAAAAGGTCTCCAAGCGTCAGATTAACACATCGAGGGCTAAGCCTAAAACATGCCTATAGATGACAAGATTGCATGCGAGAGGCAAAGACTCTCGAATTCGCTAGAAGACAAATCCCTAGGATAAGAGCCCCTGATTGCCCAACACATAGATTGCTGCAAAAAGAAATAACCAAACCACATCAACAAAGTGCCAGTACCAAGCAGCACATTCAAACCCGAAGTGACGCTCTGGAGTGAAATGGTCTTTTTGGGCACGGATCAGGCAAATGATTAGAAAGATCGTTCCGATAATAACGTGAAGCCCGTGAAAGCCAGTGGCCATGAAAAATGAGTCGCCATAGATGCTATCTTTGCCGCCAAATTTAAATAGCCCGCCGCCCAGAGCCTCGGCATATTCGAGATATTGAAAGAAGGTAAAAACCATGCCGAGCAAAACGGTCAGGATTAGGCCATTGACCAAATCTTTTTTAGGACCGTGAATAACGGCGTGATGGGCCCAGGTAACCGTTGTTCCAGATAGAAGCAGGATCAGCGTATTGATGAGGGGGAGATGCCATGGGTTGAGAGGGGTAATGCCGACCGGGGGCCATACATTGCCCGTCGCGATTGCGCGGCCATCATTGCCGATACAGCCCTGTGCGCCTTCAGAGTTCAGGAATGGGGAACCATCTGCCAAAGTAACAGCGCAGTCCATTGCACCGGGGAAAAGTGCGGCTCCGAAAAAGGCCCAGAACCATGCCGCAAAGAACATCACCTCTGAGGCAATAAACAAAAGCATGCCATAGCGTAGCCCGAGGCGGATAACCGTCGATGTGTTCTCTCCGGTAAGGCTTTCCTTGATCACATCTCGCCACCAGCCAAGCATGGTGACCAGAACCAGCGTAAAGCCAAGGGCAAATAACCAGGGGCCGGTAATACCAAACAGGCCCGAATCGCCTTCCATCCATGCAACGGCGCCAATCATCATCGTTGCCGCAGCTGCGGAACCAAATAATGGCCAAGCGCTCGGGTTTACCAGATGATATTCGTGTTTAACTTCATCACCAGCCATGGGTCGTGCCTCTTAGATATCTTTGCTTTAAGCGATGCCCGGATTAAAGGGCGTGAGCGTTATGCGTGATTACGCGCCACCTTATACGCGCCATTGCTTATGATTTCCAACAGATTTGCGCAATTTGCCCATTAGTTTTGCGCGCTATTGCGTCGCAAGGGCCGCTGTGGTGGAGGGTTTTGGATCATCGGTGCGAAAAAAGGTATATGAGAGAGTGATTGTTTCGACCTCATCCATATTGCGATCATTATCAATGGCGGGATCTATAAAATAAGCCACAGGCATGGAGACTTTCTCACCGGCCTTCAGGGTCTGCTCGGTGAAGCAAAAACAGTCAATTTTGCGGAAATATTGCCCTGCTTTTGCAGGAGAGACATTAAAGCTGGCATGACCGGTTACCGAATTTTCGCTATGGTTTTCTGACAGATAAAAAGCAAGCATCGACTCACCAATTGGCATGGTTTGATCAATTTGTTCGGGTTTGAAGGTCCATGGCAGATCCGGGTCGATGGATGCATCAAAGCGCACGTTTATCTTTCGCTCCAATACATTTGCCGGGGCAATTTCTGCGCGTTGTGTTGTACCGCCCCAGCCCGTGACCTGACAAAATAATCGATAGGCTGGCGGCACGGCAAAGATTGAAAATGCGGTCATGCCCGCCACAAATACGCAGATTCCTGCGGCGATTTTTTTATTCGATGTCTGTACCGCTTTGTGGGAATTGGCCATTGGCTTAAAAACTCCGTTCAGCAACAGAGGCTCCGAGGCGCATAATCGTCACAAGATAAACCAGAACAACAAAACCAATGATCATCAGGGCGATGGCACGGTTACGACGTTTTCTCTGGTTCAGTTCGTCCTCAGTCAGTGCCCTCTTCACATTTGAATGCGGGGTTACCTCTGGGGAGGGCGCACTATCTATATCTTCGATATTGTTATCCGCCATAAACCCTCAGCACTGTTGATAGACTTGCATCAATGCCCATGGCACCAAATAGCAGGAACAAATATAAGATCGAAAATCCGAAGAGCTTTTTGGCTGATGAATAATCACCATTTTTGGCGCGCATAACTTTTGAAGCCAAGGCGATAAAACCAATACCCAGGCCGCCAGAAACCAAAAGATAGACAGAGCTTGCCATATTCAAAAAGAAAGGCAGGGTTCCCAAGGGAGCGAGAAGGAGTGAGTAGGCAAAAATCTGTTTACGCGTTGAGCGCTCGCCAGCAATATTTGGCATCATCGGTATTCCGGCGCGCTCATAATCCCCCTCTTTATAGAGGGCAAGAGCCCAAAAGTGCGGCGGTGTCCATATAAAGATGATTGCAAATAATACCCATGCTTGTAACGGCACATTGCCCGTCATTGCGGCCCAACCAACCACTGGAGGCAGAGCGCCAGCAGCGCCGCCAATGACGATGTTTTGAGGGGTCGCCCGTTTTAACCACATGGAATAGATCACCACGTAAAAGAAAATGGTAAAGGCGAGCAGAGCAGCGGCTACAATATTGGTGGCCAGCCAAAGCAGGGTGACCGACATCACCGATAGAAAAATGCCAAAAGTTGCGGCTTCTGGCGGACTGACTTTGCCAGCCGGTATTGGCCGGTTGGCTGTGCGTGTCATGATGCGGTCAATGTCTGCGTCCCACCACATATTGAGCGCGCCAGATGCACCAGCGCCAACGGCAATCGACAATAGAGCGACGGCACCAATGAACGGGTTAATTCCGGCCGGGGCAACAATCATTCCGATGAACGCCGTAAATATCACCAAGGACATCACGCGAGGCTTCAACAAGGCGTAATAGTCGTCCGGACCGGCAAGCAGGGTTGTATTGCCTGATATGTTTAGCGGTTGCGTTTCAAGACTGCTGTTTTGGGCCAAATTAGCGTCGCTCATGGCTTGCTTTCCATTTTAAAATAATGCCCAGCTTATGCCTTAAAAACCGTCCCAAAGCAAAGGGGATAAAGGCTTTCATACCGGTAGATTGCCTGTAATTGGGTGTGGAAAAACCGCGCAGGAGGCAAAATTGACGTGTATGCCGGCAGGCAGACTGAAATGAGTGATTTTATGGATTGTTTGGTACAAAAAATCCCGCCCTTTTGCCGGGGCGGGATTTAAGGTTGATCATCAATTATTATCGTCGGTTATTAATGGGCGTCTGCTTCTTCGCCATCAAAACGCGGGAGTTCGTTGAACTGGTGGAAAGGCGGCGGGGATGGCAGTGTCCATTCCAACGTTGTTGCCCCTTCGCCCCACGGATTGGCGGCGGCTTTTTTGCGGTAGATGAAAAATGCATCAATCATCGTAATAAGAAACACTAACATCGCGACCATAGTTATGGCGTAGCCCACAGATGAAACCCAGTTCCATTCTGCAAAAGCAACATTGTAATCGATATAGCGACGCGGCATGCCTTGAAGACCAAGGAAATGTTGCGGGAAGAAAAT
>CAYMPJ010000011.1:48888-115152 GCA_964392325.1 uncultured Caulobacterales bacterium | reverse complement strand
TCTTGAATGGCAGGGGCGGAGGGACTCGAACCCCCGGCCCTCGGTTTTGGAGACCGATGCTCTACCAACTGAGCTACACCCCTAGGCCGTTCTAAATATAGAGTTTTCAGATAAATGGTCTGAATCACTAATTCTAATCATAACACTCTGTAAATCATGTGACTACAGCGAATTGACAATGGGCACACCGGCTCTTCCCGTCAAGACATTGTTTTGTCTGGAGCCATTAAAAACCAGCACCAAAGCGCCCTCAGTTTCGCCCAAGAGCGCGATCCAATGAAGCGCTAACCTATGAGTCTCGCAGCCATAGAGCATATATAAAGATAACAGAATTGTGCTCCGAGAATTGAAACATATTCTCTCTGAGGCTGATCAGCCTAGCGCTGTAGCTGCATAATTCGTTGCGCAAGACCTAGAAACCTAAATCATACGCTCACGATAAAATAAGAAAAAAACCCAACAATTAAGAGGCAAATATCTCTAGCGGTTTTCCCGTAATTCGCCGCCAACGAAAAGCTGTCCACTACCATGATGGACTACGTGTCCCTCAATTCGGGCAAGTCGCACTTCGCTAGAGCCGTATAGGCGCAAATCCGGGTCTTTGGCGACACCATTAAACATGATACCCCCGGAGCCATCGACAATCGCCCGCAATTTATCAATCCGGCCATCTTTTACCGCCGCGCCCCCGGAGCCGGCAACGCGCACCGTCATCGGACCTTCTACCCAATCCGAGCGCACCAAACCCGAGCCCGCTATCGAGATATCAAGAATACCCTCAACACGGTCAAAGACCACATCCCCGGGACCAGCAATATCAACATCAGCGATAGAGACGGTACCAAGTTTTAGATCCGCGTCCCCTGAAATATCAACCTCAATACCAGAATGGATATCACCCATATAAAGGCGGCTACCTTCGATCAAACCAATAACAGCCTCATCTATATTTCCGGTGCGACCATATACATAGCAACCGTGAAGATCCAGTTTGCCATCCAGATCTTCCATGGCGAGTTTCATCCGCGTATCAACGAAAATCACATCGGTCTTTTTTGGTAATGTAACCGTCAATGTCGGATATTGCTCAAACAAAGCCTCATCAACCGGCTGACCTGTCGTTACAGTCCGGTCTTTGCGAGTATTGACCGTGCGGTTTATACGGTAGTTACAACAGTTCTTTTCGTCCTCGACTTTCCAGGGCTCCCCGCTAATCACCAACACTTCCCCATCCATGCCGCTCAGGACTTCATGTTCGGTACTCCCCTGACGAATATCTACACGGATCGATTTATCGCTCTGTCCCGCGGCGGTCGTCTTTATCTCAACATGGCCGGTGAAGTCCTGAATTGAGATGGTTCCCGCTTCGAATGTTTGCGCAGTCGCAGGCAATACATAAAATAAACCCGCCGCGGCGCAACAAGCAAAGCTGAGCCGTTTTATTTCAGTTATGAACGCTTTCAATCCTAAATGAATATTCATTATCTCATCCCAATTCCCACAAACCCAAAAGCTTAAGTGACTCAATGGCTACCAACCCAAATCACCACAGAGACCAGTTCAATATTAACCCAAGGAAATATCCAATTTTTGTGCCAAAGGTGAATGATATCTTAACGTGCCCGATAGGGAGGGGTCCAGCATTAAGATTTTGTTAAGAAATACAGGCGCTCTACGCCTCAAGCCCGATCCAGTCGAGCAACGCCGTTGCAGCAATATCACTCGCATCTGCCCCATTGAGGGCCAATCTGTCCAAAATTGGGGATAGTGCCTCGATTTGAGCCTGCGCCGCGCTGTCATCCTTAAAGAAAGTTTCGAGGGTTTGCGCCATAACCGATGGAGAACACTCATATTGTAGAAATTCAGGGATAATCATCCGCTCAGCCATTATGTTTAATATGCTCACATAAGGTGCTTTTAGCACCATACGCGCCCATAAAGCCGTAATTGGGTCGACCCGATACGCAATCACTTGAGGGGTCGCGTGAATGGCAATCTCTGTCGTTACGGTTCCCGAGGTTGCCAGTGCGGCATCCGCAGCATCGAAAATTGCATATTTGTCTGTTTGCGGTGCATAAACAACATCATCCAATGCGCCATAAGCCATACGGACTTTTTCTTCCATACCCGTGGCAAGAGGCATGACCACAACCAAATCTTTAACCCTCTTTCGCAAATGCCCAACCGTCTCCATAAAAGGTTTAGCAAGGCGTTTTATCTCGCTTGCCCGGCTTCCCGGTAATACGCTGAGAATTGGGCGTCCCTGTAAATTGTTCTTTGCGCGCCAAGCCTCGCCCTGTCCGCGGGCGTGCCATGATTGCTGAAAAATGCTATTACCTGCATATCGCGCAGGAATATTTTCGTTTTCGAACAAAGCAGGCTCGAATGGAAATAATGTCAGCACGCCATCAAAATATTTTTTTACAAAATTGATGCGCTCGGGCCGCGATGCCCATATTTGCGGGGCAACATATTTGTATAATTTTACAGATGGGTCTGTGTCCCGAAATTTTTCAGCGGCAAGACGTGAAAACCCCCAGCCATCGATAAATATAACGGCTTTGCATGTTTGTTTCGTAAATTTATCATTTTGATGGTCCTCGGTTAAGAGTCCCGCCAGTTGCCCAATACGTTTTTTAACTTCAGGCAGGATGCGCACAACATCACTAAATCCCATGACCGCAAGTCGCTCGGTTGAAAACGCACTTTGAAACCCTTGCGCATACATTAAAGGACCGCCGCAACCAATCAGCTGCTCTACCGCAATTCCCTTTTTCATTAACGACTCGATCAGTGCTGCACCTAAAGCATCTCCAGATGGCTCGACTGCCACAAGCATAATTTTCGAACCATTAACCATTCTTATTCATACCAAAACCAGCAGAACGCCCATCTAATGCGTCTAGCTCCTTCAAGGTAAACCCATAAACAAAGAGTTTTTTCTCTTGAGCCACCGCCAGCATTTCATTCCGATTTAATATCAAAGCCCTATCCACCAAAAGAGCAACACCGCGCAAGCCAGCATGGCTGGCATTAATAATCGTCTTTACACCAATTGTTGGTAAATCCACGCGAAGCTCCTGATCCGGTTTTGGTAATTTGACCAACACACCGCGCGGCGGTGTAATGGACAAGCGCTCCTGTAAATTTGCGCATCGTAAAAGCAAATCATCGGTACCCTCAGCGGCCTCAATACCAAGCACCTGACCATCACTAACGACGGCGCCTTGGCCAACATCATAAGGGCCCAGCGCTCGGACAATAGCAGCAGCCTTTTTAATATCGAGCAAATCCTTCTGATCGGGTTCATAATCTCCCAGCGCACCGGGCGGCGGCGTGACATGATCTAAAACTTCGTCCGCGCCAATAACCAAAAACCCCTCCGCCTCGAACTCACTCACAATCGCCGTCAAAAGAGCGCCATCCCCTTTCATTGCAGTCGATACAAACTTAGGTAATAGGGCCGCACCGCGCCAATCCGGTTTCAAGGTTGAAAAATTTGGACGCTGCACATTACCCCCCATAACAACGCCATCACACCCTTGTTCGCGCAGCGTGCGAAATATTGTTCCGATTTCCGCTATCGAACAATCCATTCCCGGAAATTCATCACAGCCTTCATCGGCCATTCCGGCCAATCGTATCACATAAAAATCATGATGATGACTTTCGCAATAATGGGCCAACTCTTTCGGCAAAGAGCCACCGCCCGCAATAATGCCCAGTTTTTTCCAGCGCATGGCGCTCTCTCTTTTCAATACTAGCCCGTTTTAAATACTGGTCCGCTTTAGATACGGGCCCAGGCAAAACAAAACCGGGCGAGACAAAGTTGCACTTTAATTTTTTGGCATCATAATCGGACGAGCGCGTTCATTTTTGATAAAATCAATCACCTTCATAACCTCTGGATGCGCTTCAAAAAGACTGGCGACATCGTCCATTCGCTCTTTGAACGAACCCTCATCTGCAAACAATAGGCGATAAGCTTTACGCAACTCATTAATAACGTCACGAGACATTCCGCGTCGCTTCATGCCTATTAAATTTAATCCAGCAAGATCAGCATAGATACCATTAGCGGATCCGAAGGGAATTAAATCATGATTAGCAACAGACATAGCCCCCAAAAAAGCGTAAGGGCCAATTTGGCAATTTTGATGAATACCCGAAAAACCACCAATGAAGACATAATCCCCAATGATAACGTGACCTCCGAGAGTCGCATTATTAGCAAAAATAACATTATCATGCACTATACAGTCATGACCAATATGCACGCCGGTCATAAATAGACCATTGTCACCTATCAGGGTTTCGCCGCGCCCCTGTAC
Source organism: uncultured Caulobacterales bacterium (assembly GCA_964392325.1). Lineage (GTDB taxonomy): Bacteria > Pseudomonadota > Alphaproteobacteria > Caulobacterales > Parvularculaceae > CALLPQ01. The sequence continues at coordinate 110,821 of CAYMPJ010000011.1, read as the reverse complement.
GGTTCCCAAATTCATTGTGACATTTTCACGTATATCATTGTTCTCGCCAAGGGTGAGTAATGTGTCCTCGCCGCGATAACCAATATGTTGCGGCGCTCCGCCTAACACAGTATACGGCGCAACTTTGGAGTTCGCGCCAATTTTTGTACGCCCCTGAATAGTAACATGCGCGATCAGTTTTACATTCGCACCAAGTTTGACATGAGGACCAACACAACAAAACGGGCCTATTTCCACACCCTTGGCCAGCTCTGCACCGTCTTCAACAATAGCGCTGGAATGAATTACAGGATCAGACATAAAAACCTTTTATTCTCATTCCATCAAAAAGCTTCACCATTACGCCTATATTGGATCGGCCAACATCGCAGAAAACTCTGCTTCAGCGACTTTTTTTCCATCAACAATACCAACCCCGGAAAACCGCCAAACGGGCGGGCGACGATGGGTTATTTTTACATGAAGTTCCAACTGATCACCGGGAACTACAGGCCGTCGGAATTTTGCTTTTTCGACCCCCATGAACAAGATAATTTTTCCGTCCACATCAACATCTTCTGTATAGGCTGCATATGTTGCCGCAGATTGCGCCATCGCCTCCACAATCAAAACACCGGGAAAGACTGGAACCTGAGGAAAATGCCCCTGAAAAATTTCCTCATTGGCCGTGACATTCTTGATTCCTACTGCGCCCTCACCCGGCGCGATATTAATCATTCTATCAATCAATAAAAATGGGTAACGATGCGGCAAGACCTCTTTTATCGCGTCCAGATATAGCGTTGTTTGTCCAGGTTCCAAAGTCGGCATTATTTCTAAGTCTTCCTATTATGGTCTTTGGTAAGTCGCGATAGCATCACGACCTCACGAATAAATTGCATGACGGGCCTCGCAGGCGCGCCGGCCCAGGTTTCCCCCGCAGGAATATCATGTTTACACCCTGCATTTGCGGCAATTTTTGCACCATCGCCAATTGTTAGATGGTCCGCAAGCCCTGCTTTACCCCCAAACATCACATTATTACCAATCCGGCAACTCCCGGAAATTCCGGTCTGAGCTGCGAGTATACAATTCTCGCCCAGAACCACATTATGACCAATTTGCACCAGATTATCAATTTTGCAGCCGCGCCCGATTATCGTATCCTCAAGAGCCCCGCGATCAATTGTTGTATTCGCGCCGATCTCTACATCATCATTGATGATCACACGGCCAAGCTGTGGCATTCGAACGACATTCCCCTCGTGGGAGACAAAGCCAAAGCCAGCCTGACCAATGCGCGCACCGCTTGCGATATGAACCCTGTCTCCTATAACCCCGTGGGTGATTGTCACATTAGCGTCGATGATGCATTCCTCGCCGATACGCACATCGGGACCAAGCACACTATGGGGACCAATTTTTGTCCCCGTACCTATTACCGCGCCCTGAGCAAGAATAGCGCTGGCGTCCAGTTTCACATTTTTAAGTTCTTTGCTCTGATGTTCAATGGGGCTGGAAATTTCTTTTTCCCTATAGAGTACACTCGCCAATATTGCGAAAGCTAGCTTCTCATTATCAACTTCCATGAACGCGCCCGTTTTTACGCCGTTGATTTCGTGCGCGCCGAAATGACCATCTTTTGGAAGTTGTAATGCGAGCTCTCTATTTATAAAGCATAGAGAAAATGATTGGCACAGAGCGTCCTCAAGTTTTGTTTTATCACTCGCATAAACACAAGTCCCGTCCGGGCGGTTTGAGCTGGCCGGATGATCTAAAGCATCAACGCATTTAATTTTCTCTTCGCCACAATCGCGCCCACCGATAAGCTTACCACCAACCAGGGTAGCAATCTGGTTGATCGTCAACGGGCTGCTCAGATCAAAGAAGGGTAAATTTGTCATAGCCTAGTAGTACTGAAAAACTCTCTTCAGAGCAATTTGCAATCAATCAGACCTCTAAAAGCTCCAAAAATAGGAACCATACAATAAAAGCCAGGGCCCATAAGCCCCGGCTTTATTCTTTTCACTCTTTGTGGCAAGCACCATTTGTGCGCTCACACCAACTAACAACTATTAATTAGCTTTTTTACTCGCTTCAGCAGCACGTCGTTGCAGTTCTTTTAGCGAAATCTGCTCAACCTTAACTGTCTTGAGTTTCTTGTCCAATTTCGCAATCACTTCTTGAGTAATATCTGTTTCAGCAGCTGCATACATGATTGCTGATCGATCAAGCAAAACAGTTGCGCCGCGATCTTCTACAATTTTTTGCATGATCGGGCCGGCTTCTTTGAGAATTTCATTTTCTGCGTTGCGCACTGCTTGTACGAATGCAGCTTCCATCACTTTACCCATTTGAGGCAAACCAACTTGCGTACGCGCGGCAAGCTCTTGTTGCTTCTTGTTTCGCTCCTCTGTTGACCAGAGAGAACTATTAGCTTGGAAACTTTCAATATCTTTTTCCAATTTTGTTTTCTCGCCGAGCAATTCCTCGCCGACGCTTTTTTGCAATGTCTCAGCCTGAGCGGTCATCGATTTCCCAGCCTTTGACTGAGCAATAATCTGCGCCTGATGCACTACCAATATTAATGGCGCTTTTCCATTTTTTTGAGCCTCGGCTTGCGAAAATGAACTTAATGTCATGATCGAAACCATCGAGAGGGTTACAACACCCAGTACCGCAAATATTATTTTCTTCATCACTACACCTTTACGTTTTTAAAAAGTTGTCCCAGCACTAAATCTGAAAAATTCCGTCTCATCAAAAAATTCTCTTATAAAGACCTCAGCTATATCAAAACGGATCGGACCAAATGGAGAATTCCAGCTAATTGTAACACCGGCAGACAATCGGAAGGAAAGCGCATCTTGCACCGGACCGGCAAAGAAAATGTCTTGCCCTGCATTTGGATTAATCTCGCCATCATTACCAAAACCAGTATTAACCGGTGTTGGGTCAATTAACCCATCACCATCAATATCCAATCCCAGGATACTTACTCCGAAACCGGGATTATCGTTGATTTCTAAAGTCTCATCATCGACCAAACCAACTGTACCAAAATCAGTAAATATCGATGCCCTGATCCCATAAGAAGGCGGCAAGGGTAATGGCACCAAAACTTCAGCAGTACCTATCAGATAAGCATTACCACCAATTGATTGGGATTGAAAAGAAACACCGTTTCCAGTTTCAAAACCACCACTACCCACAAAATTGAGCAATTCAGCAAAATTTTCAGGATCTTCCACGGCAATCGAAGTCGTCGGGATGATAATACGCGGCCCGACACCTGAAATTTCAAAGCCACGGAAGCTTGCGGCGCCTTGCCGGAAACGGTCCTGAATACGAACTGTATCGCCAGCAAAGCCGGTAATATACCCACCACGCAATTTCAAGACACCAATAAAATCTTTGTAGAGAGGCTTGTAATAAGCCGAATCAAACTCGGCCCTGGCAAATTGTACATTCCCGCCAAGCCCCGCAATACTGACTGTCCCGCGCGCGCGCCAACCGGTACGCGGGTTAAATGGATCATTCACCGTACTAAATGCAAGGGTGCCGCTTAACAGGGAGGTTGTAAACCGCCCTTCAGACTCGCAACGGAAAGGGGTAACAACAAGATCTGGATCACAATCATCGAAAATAAATGCAGGAGCCGCAGAACCATTTAAGGCTGCAACAAGAGGGTCAAGCGCAAGGGCACCATTACTTAGAAGGAAATCATTGTCATCAAGAGCAAGACCTGATCCGGTTGTTCCCAATGGCGCAATCTGAAAGTTTGTCACATTATTTGGCAAACCAAACACTGGATCAGTAAGCGGATCGATAATCCCACCAGCATTCGCAGTTCCCGCAGGCGCGAATAATCCGGCTGGTGTCGCGGTACTGTTTGGACCCAAGGGAGTAATGAGATTTCCATCTTCATCCAGAGCAAGGGCCGTTAAGGTAAGGTTTTCGGGCCCATTTGCAATCAGTGCCGGTGTACCAGGAGGAGACTCGTCATTGAAATCCGGGTTCGGAATAAATGCAAAACTTGGATTAGGGACGTTAAACACGGGAGTGATACGGCTATCAATACCAAAATCCACATTCGCGCGCGAGAATTGATAATTGATACCCGCCTGACCAAACTCAGAGACTTGAAAGCCCAAATTAAAACCAAAACCAATTTGCTCCTGGATAAAGCCGCCCAGGCCACGGTCACCGTTATTTACATTAATGCTGTTATCAACCCGGCTATAAAAAATTGATGCGCCCGCCGTTAGGTTACGATCAAGAAAACGGGGTATGGTGTAGCGTAAATCAACTTGCCGGGTACGCTGGGAAAATTGCACCCGAAACCTCGCCGCTTCGCCGCGACCCAAAAAATTACGCTGTTCTACGGATACATCAGCAATAAAACTATCGGTAGACGATACACCAACCCCAACGGAGAAAGATCCAGTTGCCTGCTCGGACACGGTAACATCAAGCTCTGTACGGTCAGGAGCGGAACCCGGTTTTTCCTCAATGGTAACATCACTAAAAAAGCCAAGTGAGCGAATTACCGATTCTGATCGATCGACTTGCACTTTATTGAAAGGATCACCCTCAGTAAGACGCAGCTCCCGGCGGACCACTTTATCAAGGGTTGTTGTATTCCCTTTAATATTGATGCGCTCAACATAGACCTTGGGGCCCTCATTGATATCAAAAGTAATATCAACCGTTTTGCTTTCAGGATATCTGGTAAGACGCGGATTGACATCAACAAAGGCATAGCCTGATGCCCCGGTAATGAAGGTCAGAGACTCAACTGCCTTTTCGACACGCTCACCATCGAATGTTTGACCAGTTTTGATCGACACAAAGCGTTGGAATGCATTTTCGTCGAGCTTATCCAGAGCCGAGCGAACCTTGACTTCCCCGACGGTATATTTTGGACCTTCTGTCACCGTGAAGGTAACGAAAAACTCTTTACGGTCCGGGGTTAACTCGGCAACAAGCGTATCAACCTTAAAGTCGGCATAGCCATTTTTTGCATAATGCTGGCGCAGCAATTCTCTTTCGAACTCCAGGCGGTCAGGATCATAATTAGATGTGGAGGCACCAAAAAAGTTCCACCAGCGGCTTTCACTGGTCAAAATGACATTGCTAAGTTCGCCAGAGGTAAAAACTTCATTGCCAACGAAATTAACTTTCGCGATGCCCGTTTTAGGGCCCTCATCAATTTCAAAAACCACATCAACCCGGTTTTGATCAAGTGGGACAACTTTAGGAGTGATGGTCGTAGCAAAACGCCCACTGGCCCGGTATAGCTCGATCATACGTTGTTGATCGGCTTGAACCTTTGCACGTGTGTACACCGACCGTGCTGTAAGCTGGATTTCCTCCGTAAACTTATCTTCTTTAAGTTTTTTATTCCCCTCAAAAAGAACCCGGTTAACGATGGGGTTTTCTGTCACCGCAATGAGCAAAGTCCCATTGGGCTGCATTTCGGCCGCAACATCACTAAACAGGCCGGTCTCGTAGAGGGTCTTCACCTGAAGATCCAGCAATTCTTCTTCTGCATTCATTCCAGGTTGCAAGGTTAGATAGGAGGCAACAGTTTCAGGTTCAATCCGTTGATTACCTTGGACAGAAAGCCCCTTGATAACGGGCGCCTCTGCGGGTGCGAGCAATTGTACAGATTGGCGAATAGCCTCGGCTTGTTGCTGTCTGGCTCTAGCCTCTTGCGGGCTTAAGGGTGGCTGCGCACCGCCAACAGCTTGTTGGGGCGGCGCTTGGGTAGCCCCCTGCTGGGCGCTAGCACTGTCGGTAAACCCGCCAAAACCTGCCGCCACAGCCAAACCTATGATAGAGACACCACAAAAAAAGCTTCGCACATTGTCACTCTTTGAACTTAACTGCATGATACTTTGATGCCTACCGTCTTCATTTGATCAGAACTTAACTTACGCAAACCAACGCTACATTACCCATTAGAAGTGAAAGTGGAAGATAAAAGCCCTGTTATATCATTCCATGTCACGAAAATCATAAAAGACATCAAAATCAATAATCCGATCTGATAACCTGCCATTTGTACCCGCTGACCAACCGGTTTTCCCGCTACAGCCTCATATCCATAATACATTAAATGGCCACCGTCGAGCACCGGAATGGGCAATAGATTTAAAAAACCGATAGAAACTGAAATAAAAGCGGTTAGTGTAATCCAGTAGCGCAAACTGAGTGTCAGCCTGTCACCAAAGCTCACATCATCCCTGATTTTATCACTAAAGCCGATAGTGGCCGCCTGACCAGAAAATTTGGCCATTTTTATGGGGCCACCTAATTGCTCGAAACTTTCTTTGCCGCGAACCAGCCGTCCAATGAATCGGACAGTTGTGGTGATGACACCAAAAACCTGATCTGCGCCAGACGCAATCGCTTCTATCGGACCGACAGATGAAAATTCCACGCTATCACCAGCACCAATACCAAGGCGGCCCATACTTACCTTATTTCCAAATGCATCCTCCGACTCTTCCCTGCGGGGAATAGCGGTCAGGGTGACACTCTTACCGCCGCGATCAACGAGTATGCTCAGTTGTTCTCCAGTGCCCAATTGCACAACGGAGCTGATATCCTGGAAATCTTTGATCTCTTTGCCGTTAATCGACAAAATACGGTCACCGGGGATGAACCCCGCCTCTGCTGCCGCTGAATCTTCAATCACCTGCCCGACTGTTGGCGCTATATAGGCACGTCCAAAAATCAACAAAAGGCTGGCAAAAATTACTATGGATAAAAGAAAATTTGCGAATGGCCCTGCAGCCACAACCATGGCTCTTGCCCAAACGGGTTTGAAGTGAAAACAGACTTTGCGATCTTCCTCACTCATCGAACTGGCTAAGGCCGCATTTTCTCCGGTTGGAAACTCGGTTCTCACCCCGGACTTCCCCTCTGCCCCCTCACTACGATCATCACTCAAAGAAGGGTCAGCTTGAGAGGCTGCATTGAGATCACCGAAAAATTTTACATATCCCCCAAGGGGCCAACGGGCTATCCGCCACTCGGTCCCTTTTTTGTCCATCCAGTTGAACAAGGGCTTACCAAAGCCAATTGAAAACGTGTCCACGCGAATGCCCAGCATCCGGGCAACAGAGAAATGCCCGTACTCATGAAAAAAGACGATGAACCCGAGCAGGACGAGAAACGACACTATGGAAACCGGGACTATGATGAATTGATCAATGCTCATCCAGGGTCACTTTCTGATGGGAACATGAGAATTTTGTGCACTTAAGCCCAGTCACGCAAAGTGCATAGTCAGGGATATGCCACGCTGATCTGATGACATCGCGCGATCCCTTTTCTTCTTCGGAATTATTAAAGAGGCTAAATTTCATATTCAATTGTGTAACACTCTTGCTAGCGGTCTAAAATTCACGCCAATGGTATGAACGCCCTTATTGTCTGGACTTTCTGAAGTTATTTTAGCTATTCGTTTTGAAGATATCTTATCTCACACAAATTGGCTCAATTTGGATAGCCTGACTTGGCTATCCCGAACAGAATTTTTGTGTATAAGGTGCTTCGATCGCATAAATCCAATACAATCAGCATTACTCGCAGTCATCTTGACCATCCATGTTAAAGTTTGCTGCACCCGATGTAACCTTGTAACACGATTAGCGCATAAAGCCAAAAGAGTTTATTGACTTTTTTATGAGGCAAGTGCCTTGACAACCGCCTGCGCAAGAGATCGACCTTTGGTGTCCGCCTCTATCACATCCTCGATTGTCGAAAGCCCGGCAGATGGCCAGTTTTCCTGATCTGCCTTGTCCAGAACAGATTGTGTAACTCTGGCAATATCACCAAATTTAATGCGCTCCCCCAGAAACGCTTCCACGGCGATTTCATTTGAGGCGTTCAATATCGCCGGATAAGCACCGCCCTTTGCAACCACTTCGCGGATAAGACGCAAGGCGGGAAATTTTGTCTCATCTGGTGCCTCGAAGGTCAGTTCTGCATTTTTGGTAAAATCAAGCTTTGCGCTCGGGCTAGACATACGATCAGGCCAAGCCAGAGTGGATGCAATCGGGGTGCGCATATCAGGGGTCCCAAGCTGGGCAAGCACGGAGCCATCGATATATTCAACCATAGAATGAATGACAGACTGGGGGTGCACTAATATTTCGATATTATCGGCGTGAACGGGAAAGATATGGGCCGCCTCAATCAGTTCCAGCCCCTTATTCATCATTGTTGCCGAATCCACAGAAATCTTTGCGCCCATGGACCAATTGGGGTGGGCAACAGCCTGTGCAGGCGTTGCATTTTCCATTTTACCTGCATCCCAAGTCCGAAATGGCCCCCCTGACGCGGTCAATATAAGCCGCGTCACGCGCTCGGGGCGTTCAAAATCAAAGACCTGAAACATGGCATTGTGCTCGGAATCAACAGGCAATAACGATCCACCGGCATCCCTGATTTTTGCCATTAAAACATCGCCGGCACACACCAAACATTCCTTATTTGCCAAAGCGATGGCCGCGCCGCGTTTAGCCGCCTCAAGGGTTGGGGCAAGCCCCGCTGCGCCAACGATTGCAGCCATCACCCAGTCCGCATCCCGTTGCGCGGCCTCGCAAATACCGCTCGTACCGCCCGCGATCTCAATATCAGTATCACCAAGCAAATCGCGCAATTGGGGGAGTTTTTCTTCATTCCCGATCGCCACAAATTTTGGATTAAATTTGCGTGCCTGCTCGGCTAATAATTCAACATTGGCATTGGCCGTCAAAGCCTCGACAACAATCTCTCGCTCATGAGGAATGGCACTGGAATGCTCTATAAGATCGAGGGTGCTAACCCCCACCGACCCTGTAGAGCCCAAAATTGTTACTTTCCGGGGCGCAGCTTCACTGCCCCGATGTGTGCCCACCACTTTCGCGGCACCCGATTGCGCCAGATTATTCAAACCAGCCATTTTTAACGCCCCATTACAAAATCAAAGACAGCAAACAAATATAGTGGACCCGTCATAGCCAGGGTGGCAAATAACATTCCGTCGAGGCGATCCAGAACACCGCCATGGCCCGGGATAAAGCCACTTGAATCCTTGACGCCAAAACTTCGTTTAGCGGCCGACTCCGCCAAATCGCCAACCACAGAAGCAACCGCCAAAGCCGCGCCCAATAGGAAAAAATAGGCGGCCGTAGGGGAGCCGAATCTATAAAAGGCGGCAAAAGCAGCAATGCATGCGCCGGTCAAAATGCCGCCCAATGTACCAGACCAGGTCTTTTTTGGGGAGACTTGCGGATTCAATTTTGGTCCGCCCAACCATTTTCCAAAAACATACGCGCCGCTATCGGTCGCCCACACAACAAAAAACAAAATAAAGGTTAGCGAGCGGCCATAGGCAGGTTCATTGCGGAGCCATATCAAGGCTATTGAAGGCACAAGAATATAGAGCGCCCCTAATCCATGCCAGTAGCCGCCACGCTTTTTACCAATACCAGAAAGCCATGCCGCCATGCCCCCGACGCTAATTACCATATAAGCATTTACATAATAACCAGTGCCGGCCAAAGCAAAAGCAACAAGCCCGGCTATTCCTAATGCATAAAAACTAAATGACAATTGGGTGCCATCAACCATTCGCGCCCATTCGAAAACCATCACCAATCCAGCAACTGCGATAAGCAATGAAAAGGTCGCTCCGCCGAAATAAACGGCCGCCAGCGCAGTTGGCACCATCACCAGAGCCGATGCGATGCGCGTTTTCAGCGTCGCGATACTGAACTTGGGTTTACTCGGCTGTTCAACTTTATGGGGTAAATCGCTGGTAGGTTTCGTCATGCCAGCCTTTACCTAGACCCATCATGGGCAATATCATGTGACACACTATTATCGTCAACATTATCATCAACGCCGCCAAACCGGCGGTTACGTCCGGCAAATTCATTGAGGGCCTGTGCAAACAAAGCCTTGTCAAAATCGGGCCAATGTTCGTTTAAAAACACATACTCCGCATAAGCTGCCTGCCATACCAGAAAATTACTGACCCGTTTTTCTCCGCTTGTACGAATAACCAGATCGGGATCAGGAATGTGCTGCGTATCCAGCATTTGATTGATCAATTCCTCATCGACCATCTCTGGTTTCAGTTTCCCATCCAAGGCCATCTGCGCGATCACCTTAACGGTGCGAACGATCTCGTCGCGGCCCCCGTAATTAAAAGCAATTTGCAAATGAAATTTATCGTTGGCCGCAGTATCCCGCTCGGCTTTTTCAACTAAAGCAAGAAGTGTGCGATCTAGTTTCGTGCGATCACCGATAATGCGAACCCGGACATTTTCGGAGGCAAGTTTGGGTAGATCAGCAGCAATAAACTCTCTAAGGAGCGCCATCAGGTCACGAATTTCACCTGCTGGGCGTCGCCAGTTTTCTGTGGAAAAGCTATAGAGGGTCAGATATTGCAAACCCAGATCACGGGCCGCTTCAACTGCGCGCCTTGCCGCTAAAACCCCGGCCCGGTGCCCTGATGAGCGCGGTAGACCACGCGCCGCTGCCCAGCGTCCATTACCATCCATGATGACAGCCGCATGGCGCACACCAGAAGCGCGCCCAGGCGAGACATCTTTATTGTCCTCGCCTCCGGAGCTTTCTTGCAAATTCGCTGCACGCACGAAGGCCACAAATACCCTTACCTTTAAAAATCGCATCTAGAGGAGCGACGCGATGATGGCTATGAGGTGTGGTTACACAACCAAGATCAAAAGCTGCGAACCTCAAATCTAATTGAGCGGGAGACAGCTATCACTCGATTTGCTCTCTAACCGCTTTTTATAAACAAATATTAGATTTAGCAAAAAAATAGCGAAAAGGCTATCAAACCTGCATAATCTCTTTTTCTTTTGCACTCAAAGCCTCATCAATAGTGCCTACCATCTTGTCAGTTAGGCTTTGCACCTGATTGGAAAGCTTCTTTTGGTCATCCTCTGACACGCCATCTGCTTTTTTAATCGCCTCCATGCCATCCCGGCGAATATTGCGAACGGAGACTTTTGCCTGCTCGGAATATTTAGCGGCGACCTTGGTCAGCTCAATTCTTCGCTCTTCAGTGAGGGGCGGGATTGGAACGCGCACATTGGTGCCATCTACAACTGGGTTTATGCCAAGTCCCGATTCGCGAATGGCTTTTTCCACCGCACCCACAAGGCTTTTATCCCAAACCTGAATGGAGAGCATGCGCGCCTCGGGGACGCCCACTGTACCGACTTGAGTCATTGGGGTTGGTGATCCATAGGCTTCAACCATGATCGGTTCGACGAGGCTAGCAGACGCCCGGCCAGTACGCAGACCAGCAAATTCGGTCTTTAGGGCATTTACTGCACCGCTCATGCGTTTTTCGAGAGCCGCCATATCAATTGCATCACTCATCAAATTTCTCCTGTTCTAATCCCGAGCCAATCTCTTTTGGCAAACTCTCACAAAAAAGACCGCTATTGCCAGCTTTCAAATACATCATTTGCAGTGAAACCCTGATCTTTTCAATGCAAAATGGCAATTTACATTGAAAAACCCGATTCCGCCGCAAAACCGACGCTAATTCGAGATTGTTGTAAATGGACCCTGCCCGGTCAAAGCGCCAACAATACCGCTATCTGACGGGTCATCACCGCCAAGGGGAAACACCACAATCGGGATATCATTTTCACGCATTAATGTAATCGCCGTCTGATCCATGACCTGTAGATCCCGGTTTAGAACTTCGCGGTAAGTTAAATGTTCAAATCGCTCCGCTGTCGGGTCTTTTTTGGGGTCTGCCGAATAGACACCATCAACTTGCGTCCCTTTAAAGAGCGCATCACAGCCAACCTCTACGGCGCGCAATGCAGCCGCTGTATCGGTCGTAAAGAATGGATTACCAGTACCAGCGGCAAAAATAACAATGCGATTCTTCTCAATGTGACGCATCGCCCTTCTGCGAATATAGGGTTCGCAAATCGCAGTCATTTCTATGGCAGATAAAACCCTTGTATACACCCCAAGACGCTCCAAGGCGTTTTGCATGGCCAGAGCATTCATCACCGTTGCAAGCATGCCCATATAATCAGCGCTTGCTCGCTCCATCCCTGCGGCGGCTGCCGAGACGCCGCGAAAAATATTTCCGCCCCCGATCACCAAGCTGATTTGCGCGCCAAGCTCAAGCGCCGCTTTAATTTGCCCGGCAATACGTTCCACAGTTGTATTGTCGATCCCGAATTGCCCATCGCCCATTAAGGCTTCACCAGAAATTTTTAATAGGACCCGCTTATATCGTAGATCAGGTGATGGTTTTGTATTCATAACGCCCTCTTGATGCTCTTTGGCATGTAAAACTTTTGTATTCTCGTTGTGCTCTGTTGTTTTGTATCTGCAAATTTTTACCCGTGTCACGATAAGCGCGCGCAAACCCGCTTCATAAATCCGATACCAAAGAACCTCAAAAAAAAACCGGACAATTATGTCCGGTTTTCTCACAATTAATATTCTAGTCGGAATAGGCGAATGGCGCAGCTGTCGCGAGACAGCGTAGAACCATCATGCGATTTTACTGTGCTCACTGGTTTGAGAAAGTTAATCTTCATCATCCTTTTTCTCGACGCCCTCTCCAAGTTCCAAACGTTTAAATCCGATCAACTCGACAGAAGTGCCAAGCTCTTTTCCAAGATTTTCGATAACCTTGCCAACTTTGGTTTCACCATCGATTACAAAAATTTGTTCCAGCAAAACTGACTCTTCGTAAAATTTACGAAGACGCCCTTCCACCATTTTGCCAATAATTTCTTCAGGCTTTCCAGAGGCTCTGGCTTGATCAGCGAGCACCGCTTTTTCGCGCTCGACTGTATCCGCATCCAGCTCATCGACCCTTGCCGATAAGGGACGGGCAGCAGCGACATGCATCGCAATCTGTTTACCAAGGGCTTCCAGTTTTGCTTTGTCCCCAGCAGATTTCAGGCCAACCAACACGCCGATTTTACCGGCATTATCAGTCACCTGACCATGAACATAGGCAGCAACAATGCCCTCATCAACACCAATACCTTCAGCGCGGCGCAATGACATATTCTCACCGATTTGGCCAACCATCTCGGTAATATGTTCATCAACAGTTTTGTCAGCACCGGGAAAGCTTGCAACGCGCAACTTTTCCAGATCACCGTTCACACTCAGGGCCGTTTTTGCAACATCGGCAACCATTGACTGAAACAGCTCGTTTCGGGCAACAAAATCTGTTTCAGAATTAACCTCGACAACAACGCCGCTACCACCCTCAACAGCAAGTTGGACAAGTCCCTCACTCGCAGTGCGGCCAGCTTTTTTGGCAGCTTTGGACAAACCTTTTTTACGCAGCCAATCAACAGCAGCTTCCAGATTACCATCATTTTCCTGAAGGGCAGCCTTGCAATCCATCATGCCGGCACCTGTTGTCTCGCGCAAATCTTTTACCATCGCCGCTGAAATTGCAGCCATCGCATTATCTCCTGTTTTACGTTTCAAGATACGCCCGGTTCCCCGAGCACCATAATAATTCTATTGTCTCGCCAATCATCCAGACGCTATTTAAGCAGAAGGTTGTTCAGCTGTTGCTTCCTCGCTGGCTGCCGCTTCGGCAACAGCCGGTTCAGCTTCCAGCGCAGCCTCGACAGGGACTTCTTCCATCGCACCAATATCGACACCGAGCGATGCCTGACTTTCGGAAATACCGTCGATGACAGCATCAGCAACCAGATTGCAATAAAGGCTGATCGCGCGTGATGCATCGTCATTTCCAGGAATGACATAGTCAACATTACCCGGATCACAATTTGTATCAACAACAGCAACAACAGGAATACCCAATTTTTTGGCTTCCTGAATAGCGATAGCTTCTTTTTTAACGTCAATTACGAACATCAAATCAGGGAGCCCGCCCATCTCGCGGATACCACCAAGCGACGCATCAAGCTTTATACGCCCGCGCTCCATTTGGAGTTGTTCTTTTTTTGTCAGGCCTTTACCCGCGCCAGAGAGCATTTCTTCCATCTCTTTTAAGCGGCGAATAGAATTCGAGATTGTCTCCCAATTGGTCAAGGTACCGCCGAGCCAGCGCACATTCATATAATATTGCGCACATGCAGCCGCAGCTTCAGCAATTGGCGCCTGCGCTTGGCGTTTGGTACCAACAAACAAAATACGTCCACCGCTAGCGACAACTTCGCGGATTTTCACCAATGCCTGATGCAAGAGCGGAACGGTTTGTGAAAGATCGATTATGTGGATACCATTACGATCCCCAAAGATATATTCCTTCATCTTCGGGTCCCAGCGATGGGTTTGGTGTCCAAAATGAACGCCAGCTTCCAGAAGCTGACGCATTGTGTAGTCAGGTAAAGCCATTTTATGTGTCTCCGTCGGTTTAACTTCCGCAGCGCCGAGGAGCCCGAAAGGGCCACCGCGGATGGCATCTGCGTGTTGGATGGCGTGGGGTTAGCGGGTCTTTGCCTCAAGATCAATAGGATTCACGCTAAAACAGCAAATTTCTCTTGAAAAACGCTCAAAATAATGCCGGTCTCCCGGAGTCACACCAGTTCCACGTCATATACCCCATTGATTTCCTTCAAAGCGCTGCGCATTTGCGGGGTTGCGGCCGCCATCTCAGGCAATAAAAGCTCTACTTCGCGCCCACTCTCTGGCAATTGAAAAAACAAGACAACCTGACCGCGCTCCTGATCATTGGCTGGCCGCACAGCTTTTAACCGCTTATGGACACCTTCTAGGGCCCCTTGGGAGGAAAGCTTGATCCGCAATTGCGACGAAGCATTCGCTGCTGCTTTATCCAGCCCGGCAATGGCTTCAGCAATAAAGCGTATATCCCCGCTGTCAGAAATATCTGCCGAGACGCTAACTAACAGCAAAGTACCCACTTCGATGAGATCGTGAGCAGATTCGAGAACCCGGGAAAAAACAGTCACCTCATACTCGCCCGAAGCATCGGATATTTCGACCCAGGCAAAGGGCTTGCCCGATTTGGACCGGCGCATTTTGACACTGCGCACAACACCGGCAAGCTGGAACGCACTTTCATCATCTTGAAGGACGGCATCTTGGGCTTCGCTGTAAGAGACAACATTCAGCCTTGAAAGTTCAGATTCATAAGCGTCAAGCGGGTGACCACTAAAATAGAAACCAAGGGCTTTAAATTCCTCCATCAACATATCCATCGGCATCCAGTCTTCACCAATGGGTAGGCTCGCGCGCGCAAGTTGCGGGGCGCTATCAAGCTGAAACAAACCTGCCTGATCGCTAGATTGTTCTTCGTGATGGCGCACCGATATTCTTATCAACAAATCAGCTGACTTAAAGGCCTGCTCTCTTGATGCGCAAAGCCCTTCAAAAGCGCCCGCACGAGCAAGATTTTCCATTGCGCGCTTACCCACCTGACGCAGGTCCACACGCTCGGCAAAATCAAAAACATCTTTAAACACGCCCCCTTTTTCACGGCACTCAACGATATGGGACATCGCACCTTCGCCAACATTTTTCACCGCAGAGAGCGCATAGACAATCGCGCGGGGCAGCTCACTCGCTTGGTCTTGCGCGCCAGCAGGGGACGCCTCCACTGAAAAATCGGCCATCGAATAATTCACATGAGGCGGGCGAACCTCAATACCGGAACGGCGGGCCTCTTTGATAAAGATCGCCAATTTATCCGTATTGGTACGATCAAGCGACATAGAGGCTGCAAGAAATTCCGGCGCATAATTGGCTTTTAGCCAGGCCGTCTGATAAGCGATAAGCGCATAAGCGGCGGCATGTGATTTATTAAATCCGTACCCTGCAAATTTTTGCACCAGATCAAAAATAGAGGAAGCTTTTTTAGCATCGACATCGCGTTCAACAGCGCCGTCAACAAAACGCTTGCGCTGTTTATCCATCTCCTCTTTTTTCTTTTTACCCATCGCACGGCGCAATAAATCCGCCTCGCCCAGAGAATACCCAGAAAGGATCTGGGCAATCTGCATCACTTGTTCTTGGTAGATAATGACACCATAAGTCTCCTTAAGAATGCCCTCCAATTTAGGGTGGAGATAGTCGGGCTCCGCGCGCCCCTGTTTTCGTTCAATATAGGTCGGGATATTCTCCATTGGCCCCGGACGATAAAGAGAGACCAACGCAATAATATCTTCAAGACTATCCGGCTTCATGGATTTCAGGGTAGAGCGCATACCTGCGCTCTCAAGCTGGAACACCCCCGTTGCATGACCTTCGCCTAGCATCGAAAAAGAGGCTTCATCTTCGAGCGGAATAGTATCGATATCGATAATCTCGCCGCGGTCTTTTAAAAAGCTAACAGCTTGCGCAATCACGGTCAGGGTTTTTAAGCCGAGGAAATCAAATTTCACAAGACCCGCTGGCTCGACCCATTTCATATTAAATTGGGTTGCCGGCATATCCGAGCGCGGATCAAGATAGAGGGCAACCAATTGCTCCAAGGGGCGGTCGCCAATCACAACGCCGGCGGCGTGGGTCGATGCATGACGATAGAGCCCTTCGAGCTTGAGTGCTTTTTCTATTAACGCTGCAACAGTCGAATCGCTGGATTGTTCCTCGCGCAGTTTTTGCTCTGTGGCGATCGCCTCAGCAAGAGTGACAGGATTAGCCGGATTATTGGGAACCAATTTACATAAGCGATCAACCACAGGATAAGGCATGTTCAGTACACGGCCAACATCGCGCAACACCGCCCTTGCCTGTAATTTACCAAAGGTTATGATTTGTGCGACCCGGTCTTCGCCATATTTTTCCTGCACATAACGGATCACTTCATCGCGGCGATCCTGACAAAAATCGACGTCGAAATCGGGCATGGAAACCCGTTCGGGATTCAAGAACCTTTCAAACAATAATCCAAACCGCAATGGATCAAGGTCAGTGATTGTCAATGCCCAAGCGACAACGGAACCGGCCCCCGATCCACGCCCTGGTCCCACTGGAATGGATTGGGATTTTGCCCATTGAATAAAATCAGCAACGATTAAAAAGTAACCGGGAAACCCCATAGAATTGATAATATCCAACTCTACTTTCAACCGGTCAAAATAACTCTCCCGATCTGTGGCAAGTTCAACGCTTGCCAAGCGGTTTTCCAGTCCCGTGCGCGCCATTTTAGCAAGAGCCTTCATTTCAGCTTGCTGGCGCTCTTCATTTTTATCTAACCCTTCAACACTTTCGCCTTGTTCTGCCAGAAAGTTGGGCAAAATGGGCGGGCGCATAAGGGGGCGATAGGCACACCGGCGGGCAATTTCACTTGTATTCAGAATGGCTTCAGGCAGATCGCGAAACAACGCTTTCATTTCTTCGCCCGATTTGAAATAATGCTCAGGCGTTACTTGTCGACGATCATCTTGATGAATATAGGCCCCTTCGGCAATACAAAGCAGCGCGTCATGGGCCTCATAATCCTCTTTAGACGGATAGAAAGGTTCATTGGTTGCGACCAGCGGCAAATCAAGATCATAGGCAATCTTGATTAAAGCCGCCTCGTGCTCTTTGATGCCGCGGCCCGCATGGCGTTGAATTTCTATATAGAAACGATCAACATAGATCTTCGCCAACTTTTGCGCCAATGCGCGCGCATCATCTATTCGACCATCGCGCAATAAAACATCCAGAGGCCCGTCAAAGCCCCCCGAAAGACAAATAATACCAACACTGCGCTCTGAAAGAAAATCCAGTGACACACAAACACTGTCCTCTTCTTCAGAATTCAAAAACCCTCGACTGCTAATTTCCATTAGGCCGCCATAACCAGCTTCAGTTTGTGCCAGTAATACAAGATTAGGCGGAGTTAGATTTCGATCCGAATTCAGGCCAAGGCTTTGCGGACTAATTCCCTGTTGCAAGCCTGTAATGGGTTGGATACCAGCAGCGCTGAGGGTTTCTGATGCATCAAGTGCCCCAAAAAGATTATTGCTATCGGTCACCGCCACCGCGGGCATCTGGTTGGACAGACACAAATCGCGAAGCAAATTAATCGTAATCGCACCCTCTGCGAGGGAATAGGCAGAATGCAAATGCAGATGAATAAAGGGGGCCTGGCTCACGCGCGCATCAGACCCCATGTTTTCCCCAACTTTCAATTCGGCCATAAAGCTCGTGATCCTTTCAACAAACACCCCCAAAAATCATTGTCATGATTCTTCGAGGTGTCTTGAGACCTGTTACGGGGCCGGATCAGAAATCTCTTCTAGCCCCCAAGAACAGCGCCCCACATAACCGCCATTGAGACGAATGTAACCAATACGCCCAGACCCACCGCATCGCGCAAGATTTCTTTTTCCAATGTTTGAAATTCTGTGGTTAGCGACTCTTTCATCAACCCTGCTCCGTTTTTTGTTCGATATATGTTCTATATTCTCTTTTTGTTCTCATTGCAAGTGATAATTACAAGAGACTGAAAATATTTTCTGTTTGATCAAATTTCGCTTCGGTTAGAACGGTAATATAAATGAGGTCTTTAGAACCTGCGTAAACACAGGCTTTCATTCATCGGGGGGGCATTGCTGGCGGTTCTTTAATCACCTCACAGCAAGACTTTGGGGAGGGAGTATCTTTTCCCACAAAAAAAGAGGGGCTATTGCCCCTCTCTCAAAATTCTTTTTTCAGCAAATGATCTTGCAGGAATGCAAAAAATCTTATGAGTTTTGCTGAATTTGTTGGAATACCTGATCTTCTGTCAGGTCAAAGCGCTTGGCCCGGCGCATAAGCAGATTGCGCCAATTTCCTAATGACATAAGCTGGGCATATAAGAAGGGGAGCATGTTTGATTTGCGTAGCTCCAAAAACTTCTCGTCAGAAAGGTCCGCAAGACCCTTTTCATCAACACCGAAATATTGAGCAAAAGGTTGTGGTTCTTTTGCATCTTTGGGCGTGTATTGCGCGGCCTGTCCGCGTACCAGTCCAGAAGATTTCAACAAGTTTACAAATTGCTCTGTCATGCGGCGATCTGTTTCGTAAGCTTTACAAAACTCTATAGCCTGTTGTGTTGCTGCTGTTGGCTCACCGCCAGCTTCAAAGAGTGGCATGTCGCCCCCCTTAACAACGCCGTCATAAGCACTATCGATGACAATCGCCAGACGATCACCGTCTGTTTCATTGGCAATGGCAAATGGGTAGCGACGGATATAACCCGGAATGTAAGTGTCTGATGCCCATTGGCCATCTTCATTCACAAACAGATTTACCTGATCAATCAGACCAACGACCGCGAGGGGCATAGGCTCTTCTTCAGAAAGAAAAACAACCGGATAATCTTTTACCGCTGCCGGTATTTCGCTTGCCGTCAAAGGGATGGCAGCAACATTAGCGCAGAACTTACAAGGCGCGCTTGGCGGGCTTACCCCCAAACCTCCATGCTGTTCCTTGTTAAGTAGTTCCGGGCGTTCGAAAAGAAATAATTTACCCGTAATTTGCGGTGAACCTGCTGTCTCACTCATTGGTCGGCCTTTCTGGAAAGAAATTTTTTAGTTTTTAACTACTGAACCCTATTAACGTTGATGACTGTAAAGTTAACTTTGCCAACGCCATGATCAACATAATCTAAGGTCGTAAAGTAAAATTATAATTAACCATATAAATCTCGGGCGTCCTTAGCAAAAATGCAAGCACACTCAAAGCCTTTTATCCGGCTTATCGCGAGATATTTATCAAATTCAGGTGCGCTCTTTCATATCACGCCCCCAATGCGGCAACGATATTCTTAAGAAACCGCGCCGCAAGGGCCGGGTTCTCCATCGGAAGAAGGTGACCATACTCCTCCTCGCGTATCGTTTTAATGCCCGCTTTTTGCAGTTGTGCCTCGGCTTGCGCGGAGATAGTGGACCCTTTCACGCGTCCTGCCAAAACATGGATGGGAAGGGCACCGCGCGCTACATCAGATGTATGTTTTACTTTAGTTAGGGCGCGAAGAGCCGACCAGAACGAATTTGCCTGTGCACGAAATGTCGCCGCCTCCCAGGAAGGCGTGCAGGACAATTCAACCCCGCTTGCGCCTTCATCGTAATTTTCATGACTTATTGGGCGCAAACCGTCTTCAAGATAATCGCGCAACATGCCATCATGCCAATTGGCAAAAATAGGTTTTTGTTTATAGGATTCAAAAACCGCATCACGGCTGTCCCACTGGTTTCGCCTCTGCTCTGCTTTGACCGCAATAGGAAAGCGACTGGCGACCAGCGACCAAAGAGGGCTCGCTGCGAACTTTGAGGCAATATCGGGTATGATAACAGGTTCAATCATCACCGCCCCGGCAATGTCATCCCGGTTCTTCGATGCCATCAATGCAGTTACCGCGCCCATGGAATGACCGGCCAGCAAAATGGGCCCCTTAATAGCATCGAACTTTTTATCCGCTAAGGCACCCTCGCACTGCAAGACCCTGCCATTTTTCAAATTATCGAGAAACTCATGAATGTCCTCGCTATAGGTAGACCAGCTTCTCAACCTCTTCGGGTCAGTCGGCAAACGTGTCCTGCCATGACCGCGCATGTCCGGTGCGAAAATATCGACATCAAATTGATTATTTGCAAACACTTGTTTGTAAGTACTAGCGCAAAAACCTGTCGCATGGATAAAAACGATGGTGATAGCGGGGTTTTTAGTCGATAGCGGCTTTGCTTGAAGAACGTGCGGGGAGTTTGTTTCTTCCTTGCCTGATGCAGGAAAAAACCATCCACATAAATTGCCATCACGGCCGACACTCGTAAATCGGCTTGCCTTAACGGGCGGCAGACTATTGTTAGAATTATCCAAAAGTTTTCACGCTGAAAATTGATGCCGAACAGCACATGCATGAAGAACTTGCATATGCCTTACATCATCTGCGGCTCTGTGGGTGTGGGGTGCAAGTGCATTGGTTTTTGCAACCAGCATCAACTTATCGGCCAGTCCAATTGGCGGCATCAATTCGGCAAAATGTGCCAGTTTAAATGTCTGGCGCATTCTCGCCGCACTATGCAAACGATAAAGCCAATATCCGTCCCAGTCAGGTGCATCAGAATAAACAGTTGCGCCAGCAAGGGCATTGTTGAGGGTTTTGCACGCCTGCGTAACATCAACGCCATGTTCCATTAAATCATTATGGGATAAACCATGCAGCTCTTGGGCTTTATCGTCCCATGCAGATTTTGGCCAATCCTCATGGGGTTTAATGATTATTGAATCTGGCGTTTCACCATTCTTTGCCCACCCAACCTCAATTGGCCAGGATTTATCACGCAAGCTGGAAGCCTCAAGATCGATATACGCGGCAGACGGACCATTTGGGGCAAGCGCCGACAAAACATTCGTATGGTCTTCGCTTTGTGTTGATAAACTCCGCTGCACGACTTCCCTCAATAGCTTTTACAAAAATGTTTACTCATACGCTCGCCGGGCTTAATTCCTAAGTTTAATATTGATACGGTACTTAGAATCAGTCGCACGCGCCCAACCATAGTGTATATTTAAAATTTAATGCCACAAAATCCAGCCAATTCTCGATAACCGAGAATCACCGAAAAAACCAGATAGTAAATGTACCGGTAACACCCGGCAGATTTACCCTACTTTCGATGGTGATACACGCCGGTTTCCGGGTCCATTTCAGCATCAATAATTTGTTCTTTTTTCTCTTTATTTGTCTGTTTGTGCCCGCGTGAGTCGTTTTTAAGAGATGTTTTAATTTTTTCCAACTTTCTGCCAACCATGACCCCGCCTACCGCAACAGCAAACCCAGCAAGCATAGCGCCTAGCGTCGACATGAGAAAACCTCCAAATTACCCCTGAACACACCTTATACGATCGGGCATTCAATCGTATGATTGTTGGTAAGTTACAGATTTTTGCTGTTTTCGCAAATCACATCAGTGGCCGCAATTATTTCTATAATCCATATCTGGAAAATAAAGCACGCTCTTGGGCAAGCATATTCAATTGATCGAGATCGACTAGTCCTTTGGAAGATGAACCATTTGGAATTTCAACTGCACTCTTTGAGGAACCCATAAACTTTGAGAGGATAGAAGGACTTTGTGGCTCGCATTTCTTTATCCGGACATTATCGCCGTAACGCTTGGCGATAATCTCATCCAGATGCCCTGTATCGTCTATCAAACCGCGCTGTTTTGCCCCCGAGGCAGTCCAAAAACTACCCGTGAAGATATCTTTATGAGTAAGGTCGAGCTTATCCCCGCGTCGCGACTTTACCATAGCGACAAATTTTTCGTGGGTATCGTTTAAAATCGTCTTTAAATGTGCCACATCTTTGGGTTTTTCTGGGGCAAACGCATCGAGTTGGCTTTTATTGGTTCCGGCCGTGTAGACGCGCCGCTCCACGCCAAGTTTTTCGAGCGCCGCCGGAAACCCAAAGCCACCGCTAATCACACCAATTGAACCAACAATTGAGCATTCATCTGCAAAGATTTCGTCTCCGGCCACAGCCAACATATATCCGCCCGATGCCCCCAAATCCTCGATAAAGGCCAGAACCGGGACATCCTTCTTTTCAGCGAGCCGGCGAATAGAGGAAAAAATCAGTTTTGATTGTACTGGCGAGCCACCGGGAGAATTAATTGAAAGCGCAACCGCTGTAAGATTATCCGGCTTGAAGGCTGCTTCAATAGATTTTTCAAGGCGCGCATAATTTAAGGCCGGGCGCGATCCGGGACCCCCGGCACCAATCATCCCTGTCAGGGGCAAAACCGTTACAAACGGCTTAGATTTACCCGTAAAGGGGAGAAATTTCCACATCGCAAACAAGGGAGCTGTGAAGGGTTTAATAAAGTTGATCATGGTGGTTGGCCACTATCCATATAAAAGTTGTTAAAGAACTAGAAAGGAGGCGCTAAGCGTCTTCGTAATTAGAATTTATTACCTAAGGAAGCAAAATGAAAATATCATATTTTTCCGTGTTGGCAGTGCGTTTTGCCGCAATAAGCGTCATTTGCGCATCTCTTTATCGCGCCAATATATTGAGAAAAGGCAAATAGTAATGCAATGTATGGGGGCATGAATATAAAAACCGGAACTATCTGATTAAATTTTTCCCCGCCACCAATCGCCAAAGCCGTGGGTTTGCTATAGTTCATAAATCGGAGGCGGTTGCTCCATTAGCAATATGCACGCTTTAAGGGCATTTGCATATATTAGAGTTGGGCCTATAAGACGCAGCGCCAAATCGCTCTTAGTTACAATATGACCATAGAAATACCCCGACCTAACTGGTATTATGACATAGACGGCGTTAAATAGTATATAAACAGGCAACAAATATAAAGTCGCTCTTGAAAGGCCCATTAATTGGCCCCGTGAAAGGCAAGTTACCCTTGGCAGTCGCACTCAAAACGGATGATAAACTGGCCAGCTTCACGCGTATCGTCGGCCAGTTGCGCAGCTTGAATGAATCAGACCTCAACGCAGTTGATGAGGGGATTCAGGTAAGGCTGGCATCACCGGTTTCGATGATTCCTGATCTAGCGGGACATTTGATCAATGCGGGGGGCAAGCGCCTGCGCCCATTATTGACCCTGACAGCTGCCAGGTCGCTAAATTACCATGGCGAAAATCACATTCACCTAGCCGCTGCCGTTGAGTTGATCCACGGGGCGACATTACTCCACGATGATGTTGTAGATGGCTCTGCTCTTCGTCGAGGTGCAAAGACCGCAAATATCATCTGGGGCAACAAAGAAAGCGTGTTGGTGGGAGATTTTATATTTTCGCGCGCTTTCGAGTTGATGGTAGAGGCAAAAGATTTACGCATTTTGCAAATTCTCTCTCACGCATCGAGCGTCATCGCTGAAGGTGAAGTGCTGCAACTTGCGACCCAGAAAAATCTCAACACCACCAAAGATATGTATATCGATGTGATTAACGCCAAAACGGCTGCATTGTTTGCCGCTGCTACTCATGTCGGCGCTGTGATTGCAAAAAGCGCGCCCCCCATCGAGGATGCAATGGCCGGGTTTGGTAGAAATTTCGGGATATCCTATCAGCTCATTGATGATGCCCTGGATTATGCCGGCTATGAAACAAAACTTGGAAAATCTGTCGGCGATGATTTTCGTGAAGGCAAGATGACCTTGCCAATCATTGCTGCTCTTTCAAATGCCAATCAATTAGAAAAGAGTTTTTGGAAGCGTACCATCACCGACGGCGTACAAAGTGACGGCGATTTTGATCAGGCTTGTGACTTTATACAAAAACATAATGGCGTCGATGCAACTTTCACGCTCGCTAATGAGTATGCGGCAAAAGCAATTGAATGCCTGCAAATTTTACCTGACAATGAATACACAGCAATTCTGGCAGATCTGGTCGAAACCTCGCTAACCCGCTCCCATTAGCTTAAATATCCAAAGCTAACCATTTAATCCGCAAACCGCGATAGAAATACCATCGGGCAGCTTTGTGCCCTCATCGCCGCACGCTGCTTCTAATTGCGTTGCTTCAAGATTGATAACCGCACTCAAATTCGCGCCGCTTAAATTCGCTCCAGAAAAATCAGCAAGCCGAACATCTGTATTGGTAAAATCCACACCGACGAGCTTTGCATTATTAAATCGCGCGCCCGACATGTCAGCGCCGTTGAAAACCGCACTATCGAAAAGAGCATTCGAAAAAGCTGTGCTCACACAATAACACCCGGACATATCCACCTTGGAAAAATTCGAGCTCGAGAATTTTGCAAAAGATAAATCCGCGTCAATAAATTTCGAACGGGAAAACTGTGTTGCACGAGCAATCGTCTCACGCATACCAGAACCGGTAAAATCACTACCCGCAAAAAAGCTTGCTGACAGGCGACTACCGCGAAGACGGGTATTGTTAAAATCAACCCCTTGTCCTTGAGCGCCCTCAAAGCTGCTATTTTCAAGAATAGCCCCCCGGAAACTGCTCCCCGATATCATCGCCCCGCTAAAATTTGCATTACTCAACGCTTTACCGGAAAAATCTTGCCCCATAAGATCTTCATCGATCTTATCCTCACCTTTATAAAGGCGCTTATCGGAAGAAAAATTTGGCAATTGTATATCAACATTACCAATAACTTTCGAAAGTGCCGGGCCGACTTGATCGACATTAGAGAAACTATCGCCGATATCACGCCCCAGAGCGACAATCGGATTGGACACACGCCTTGAGGATTTGATGTTCGACAAATAAGAACCCACGGTCGACATCACCGCAAACGCAAACAATAAAGTAAAAAATATCGTTCTCGACATGAAACTATTTTCCTATAGCCCGTAGGGATAAATTCCGTACCAAATCACACAACCTAAAACATGAACGAGCAATTCTTATAGGTAAGCTGTCCCTCCCCTCTTGCTCGCTCAAGACAGCTTAATTCCGGTTTCCGTCACTATGGGGGAAAACTATCAATATTGGTTTAAAGCATTTGTGTAGTTTGCTGGAAATTGTGTGCCAATATGGGACAAATGCATTTTTGGGTTAAGAACCTACCTGAAAAAAAACCGCGCCATGGGTAAAATTTTCTAGTCAGACACCCAATTGCCGTTGCGTTTGTGATTTATGATTTTTGTTTCAATCTCTGGGATTCTAAACAAAATTAAATTCAGAGCACGCATCAAGAACAGCCAGTTGAGGCTCCGCAACTATCGCACCTCAAACAGGTTCCATTGCGCACAAGTGTAAATTGCCCGCAATCATTACAGGCATCACCCTCATACCCTTTTGCTCTCGCATCAGAGCGATCAATACCATGATCCGTCTGTTGAGGGTCGGCCAAACTCCCCTTGGGTATTCTCTTGCTCTCCCCCATACGCTCTGCCAACTGACTAACATGGGCTTCAATATCTACCGCATCAAGGGTGCCCTCTTCCTCGCCAACCTCCTCATGGTGGTCTTGTTCTTCATTACTTTGAAGACGCATACGATCAAAGTCACCGCCCCGCAGAACAACCAAATTATCCATAACGGTCGATCTGGAAAAACCTTTGGAGATCAGTTTTGTCGCTTCTGCCTGTGCCTTTTCCTGATCTACGCCGTGACCGATAGCATCTACAGCCGATTCAGATGGGTCGACATGGGCCAGATCATTACGACCCAAATATGAGATCGCCAACTCCCGGAATATATAATCAAGAATGGAAGTTGCATGTTTAATTTGATCATTCCCTTGCACAGGGCCAGATGGATCAAACCGTGTAAACACATAAGCATCAACAAATTCTTCAAGGGGCACACCATATTGAAGCCCCAGCGAAACCGCGATCGCAAAATTGTTCATCAAAGAACGAAATGCAGCCCCTTCTTTATGCATATCGATGAAGACTTCACCCAATTCGCCATCATCAAATTCGCCTGTATGCAAATAGACCTTATGCCCGCCAACAATAGATTTTTGAATATATCCTTTACGCCGATCGGGCAGGCGCCGGCGTCCCGGTTGGCGCTCAATGATCCGTTCAATTATTTTTTCGGCAACTATTTTTGAGCGCTGGGCTTGCGGCGCGGCGCTCAACGCTTCTTCGAAATCTTGCGCCTCTTCATCCGCGCTATCATTTAAGAGCGCTGACATTAATGGCTGTGAGAGTTTAGACCCATCGCGGTAGAGCGCTATGGATTTCAATCCGGTTCGCCACGCTAACATAAAACTTCTCGCACAATCTCCGACGGTTGATTTGGCCGGAAGATTGACGGTTTTGGAAATTGCGCCCGAAACAAACGGTTGTGCTGCAGCCATCATATGAATATGGGCATCCACGCTTAAAGCGCGCTCGCCAAACCGACCACATGGAGAGGCGCAA
Source organism: uncultured Caulobacterales bacterium (assembly GCA_964392325.1). Classification (GTDB taxonomy): domain Bacteria; phylum Pseudomonadota; class Alphaproteobacteria; order Caulobacterales; family Parvularculaceae; genus CALLPQ01. Next base: position 84,035 of record CAYMPJ010000011.1, on the reverse strand, counting down.
TCAAATACCGCAAAATGTTCTGACTTTAAATGGGGAGCGCCCTCTAGTGTCATCGAGCCACAACAATATAGATTTGCTGCATGAATCTCTTCGTCATTAAAACCCAGATCAATCAAAACCTGATAACCGGATTGATTTAACTGGCTTTGCGAAAACCCTAAAATATTAAGACAAAAATCTTCGCCTAGCGCCTGAGGCGTAAAAGCGTAGGTCATATCAAATGCAGTTTTCAAACGCTCATCAAGAGCCTTTATATGGGCATCACCAAAACCTTCATCGCGCAAAACCTCGTAATCAATTCCGGGCGCGGCGCTAAGGGTTCCGCTGCCAGTGGCGTAATTGACAATTTCTTCAATTTGACCCGCGCTGTAGCCTAAGTTTTTCAAGGCCACGGGGACGGCGCGATTGATAATTTTAAAATGCCCACCGCCACTAAGCTTTTTGAATTTCACCAGAGCAAAGTCAGGCTCAATGCCAGTCGTATCGCAATCCATCACCAAGCCGATTGTACCGGTTGGGGCGATTGCGCTGACTTGCGCATTGCGAAACCCATGCAACGCCCCTAACTCGAAAACATCGCTCCAAACTGATTGCGCGCGCGAATTTAACGCCGCCCACGGACATTTTTTTGGATCAAATAAGGCCGGATCGACCGTCAGCCCTTCAAATTCTCCCGCTTCTTTTTTGCCAATAGCAGCACGGCGATGATTGCGTATAACCCGCATCATCGCATCACGGTTTTGAGAAAATCTACGGAACGGGCCCACAAGTTTTGCCATCTGCGCAGATGCGCCGTATGCAGTTCCGCTCATAAGCGACGTTATGGCCGCTGCGATTGATCTTGCTTCATCGCTGTCATACCCGTATCCGGCACTCATAATCAAACCGCCAAGATTAGCATATCCCAGTCCGAGAGTGCGATAATCATAAGAGCGATTGGCAATATCGGGCGAGGGATATTGCGCCATTGCGACAGAAATTTCCAGCGTTAACGTCCACAATCGGCATGCATGCTCAAAGGCAACAACATCAAATTCATCGTCATGTAAGAATTTAATCAAATTTATCGAGGCAAGATTACAGGCCGTATCATTAAGGAACATATATTCAGAACACGGATTAGAGGCTTTGATTTCGCCATCTTCACTGCATGTATGCCATGCATTGATCGTGTCATGAAACTGTAAGCCGGGATCTGCGCACATCCACGCCGCTTCACAAATATCATTCCATAAGCTTTTTGCTTTCACGGTTTTTGTCGGGGTATCATCGCTGCGGGCACGCAACCCCCAAGGCTCATCCTCGACAACAGCCCGCAAAAATCCATCCGTGACCCGCACGCTATTATTAGCATTTTGCCCACTTATGCTTCGATAGGCCTCACTGTCCCAATCAAGATTATACTCTTCAATTCGAAATTCGGAAAAACCCTGACGGGCAAAATCAATGACACGTTTTAAAATCGGATCGGCAATGAGTGCTTTGCGTGCATCTTTAAGAGCTGACTTTAACGCTTGATTTTTCGACGGCTCAAACCGGTCTTCGCTATTTTCTAACCCGTCAAGACCTTGGCCAGAACCTTGGCCAGAATCTTGACAGGCCTCAAATACGGGCGGGAGGTATTTTGCCATGATGCGCGAGCCGGTCACCAATGCAGCAACTTTTTGTTCTTCGCGCACTTTCCAATGGATAAAGTCTTCAATATCGGGATGATCAGCATCGACGATGACCATCTTGGCGGCCCGGCGTGTAGTCCCTCCGGATTTGACCGCACCAGCGGCCGCATCGCCAACCTTCAGAAAAGAAATCAGCCCCGAACTGACGCCCCCCCCGGAGAGTTTTTCATCACGGCCCCGAATATTGGAAAAATTGGTCCCTGTGCCAGAACCATATTTGAATAGAAGTGCCTCTCGCTTCCACAGATCCATGATACCGTTTTGACCAACCAGATTGTCGTCTACGGATTGAATAAAACAGGCATGAGGTTGGGGGCGCTCATAGGCGCTAATCGAGGCTTTTAACCGGCCCGTATTTTCATCAACAAAGAAATGGCCCTGCCCGTGACCATCAATTCCATAGGCCCAATGAAGGCCAGTGTTAAACCATTGCGGGCTATTAGGAGCGGCAATCTGCTGGGCCAGCATGTAGCGCATTTCATCGTAATAGATGCGCGCGGCTTCTTCCGTCTCGAAATAATTATTTTTCCAACCCCAATAAGCCCACGCACCGGCAAGGCGATGAAAAACCTGTTTTGCCGAATGTTCAGCGCCAAATTGATGTTTTATATTGAGGCGTTCCATAGCCTCGATATCAGGCTCGGATCGCTGAAGGAATACGGGAACACCCTCTTCTGCTACGCGTTTCGCAATCGAGGGAACCCCGGCTTTGCGAAAATATTTCTGGGCAAGGATATCGATCGCCGTCTGGCTCCAATTACGTGGAACCTCGATATCGTCCATCGCAAAAATGCGCTCTCCGGTGATGGTCGTAATCTCGCTTGAGCGCTCGGCAAACCCAATTCCTTTATAGGCGGCTTCCGCGCGTAGGCTCTCGGCCTGCCCAGACGAATTCTCATCTGTTTCTACTGGGTCGCCAGTACGTGTATAATAGCGCTCAATTTGCATAAATTAAGGGTTTCTATAAGCCTGATTGGGGTCGCGAATCAGTAAGTCTGTTGTTGTTATCCTAAGATATTGTATCCGGGGCGGCTCTGCAAATAGACTAGCCGGGCAGGCGGAAAATGAACCCAAAAACAACCCATTGGGGAATTATAACGCAGTTTAGCGCAACCAAACATGCAGGCGGGTAAAACGATTCGCAAAGTTTGATCTTTTACCCTAGCGCGCAGCCTCAATCTCGCCTAGATACCTCATTATAGTTAACCCGGAGTGGCTTTGGGGTGATTTGTAGTAGCCTAAGTAACCTATCGGACGATCTAATGTTATCTCAATTTTTTACATGGTGGGACACAAGCACTTACGGGACTTCCCTAACTTTATGGCGCAAAGGCGCCGAGCTCGTTGGTACTGACGAGCAGGGAAATCGTTATTATCAGGAAAAGAAACCAACTGGACCTGCCGGTAAAATCCGGCGCTGGGTAATTTATCATGGCATTGCTGATGCCTCCCGGGTTCCTGCTGACTGGCATGGCTGGCTGCACCACACCTTTGATGAGCCCCCTACAGATGCACCTTTCCAAGTCAAGGATTGGGAACGCGCCCATCTCCCCAATATGACCGGCACACCGCTAGCCTATCACCCCGAGGGCAGCCTGGAACTTGACGGCGAGCTTAGCGAGATCACCTCCGATTATGAGGCCTGGAGTCCGGAAACGTCTTAATCCGGCTTAACCTCCAACACCCCTTAGGTAAAGTTTTCGCCGATAATGGCTGACTTTTATGCGCAAATATGGTGTTATAAATCTTGGTCAGCGCGAATAATGCTTCACGCTAATTTACACGAAATCCTGAGTAGGTGAATTTAATTTATGACTCGCAGTAATTTTCTAGAAACGCTCGTTGGCATTTTTGTTGTCGCCGTGACGGTCCTCTTCCTCATTTATGCCTATCAGGCAAGCGGCAAAAGCCTCGGGCGGGATAGCTATCTTTTAAGCGCCGTATTTGGCCGGGTCGATGGAATAACCTCCGGGGCGGATGTTCGCATTGCGGGCGTTCAGATTGGCTCCGTCACTGAGTTCAACCTCGATCAACAAACCTACGAAGCCAATGTTAGCATGAGCATTGATCGCGGGATTCGCATACCAGATGATTCAGTTGCAAAAGTTGTCTCGGACGGCCTGCTTGGCGGCGCTCATATTGCCCTTGAGCCTGGTGCCTCGGAATTTTATCTCGAGGATGGCGGCACAGTAACGATCACCCAAGGATCAGTCGATTTGCTGGGCGTTGCAATGCAGGCTTTCACAGCTGGTAGCGGCGGCGGTAATTCAGGCGGCAATAATAATTCGGACGCTGAAGGGTTAGGAAATGGCCTTTAAATCTTACCCATTAAAACCTTCCTCGATTACGGTAATGGGAACTGTATCGGCGAGCAGCGCCATTCTTTTCTGCGCGACCTTCAGCCAAGCACTGTACGCTCAAACCGGGCCAGTTGATGAGCTTTCGGCTCTTAGCACGCCTGCCGATGAGCCATTAAGTGAACTTGATCAACTCTCCCTTGGCGGCAATAATCCGTTTGCGGAAATTGTTATCGAAAAACAACGCGAACCTGTCACCGTTACTGTGCGCGCCCTTGATAAAATTACCGCCACGACCATTGATATTAAAGTGCCTATGAACGAGGTTGCAAAGTTTGGCACACTGGAAATTTTACCGCGCTATTGCGACAAACGCCCACCAGAAGATTTTCCGGAAACCTCGGCCTTTCTTGAAATTTTCGACACGCGCGCAGCCGCAAAATCAAGTAATGAGACAAGCCCTCAACAAGAGCCAACAGTCCTCGCAACGCCCGATCATGCAGGCGGCAAAAACGTCAATAGCAACACCTCTCCTTCCCAATACCCTTCCATTTTCACCGGTTGGATGTTTGCTTCATCGCCAGCTTTGAATGCCCTCGAACATCCAGTCTATGATGTCTGGATTATCGACTGCAAAACACAGCTCGTTGAAACTGATCCACTCGCCGATGGTGACACAACAGGGGCAACAGATTTGTCTTCTGAACCTGAAACAACATCGTCCACTGCGCCGCCCAAATCCGGACCTTCCGATGAAGAAGATGGTTTTGATCTCGAAGCGGTCATCGATACGCTACCAGACGATATTTTACCCGGCGAAAATTCAGCAACTCCATAATTGACTGGATCTGAGAATTCTCGGTGCGCGCCCCAGCTTGACCCTAGAGGAAGCCTTGCAGAATGCTGCAACGCTTTGCCCAGCAAAATTTGATAGTCTTCATTGCTAATTTCAACTACGCCAAATTGCCCCAGATGATCGGTATAAAATTGCGTATCGATAAATTGATACTTCCCAATAATCAGCCTACCAATTAAATGAATAAAAGCAACTTTACTGGCATTGCTCACTCTGGAGAACATACTCTCACCAAAAAAGACCCCGCCAAGGGACAAGCCATATAATCCGCCAACTAGGGCCCCGTCCTGCCAACATTCCAGCGAGTGAGCAAAACCCAGACGGTGCAGCTCGATATAGGCTTCGCGTATTTGATCATTGATCCAGGTTTCATCGCGCTCCTCGCGCACCTTCGCTCCTGGCCCCATACCGCGCGCTGCGCACGCGCTGATTACAGCTTTAAAATCGACATTCGCTGTCATCTCGAATGTATTGCTTGCAACCAGCCTTCGCAGTTTTCGGGGGATATGGGCTTGGTCGAGGGGCAACACGCCGCGATATTCAGGCAAAACCCAAACCGCATTTTCATCTTCATGGGTGCGCGCCATTGGAAAATAACCTAGCGTATAGGCTTTTAAAATTTCCTCTGGGTCAATCGAATTGGCAGCATCGCGGGGCATAAACCAAGTATTGCGCAATTTCCCAATACCAGCAACTAACTTGATTTACTTGGCAAAGAGTATCATGGTTAACAAGACTATGTGCTTGGAGGGCACAAATCAGAGCTAGCACGTCGCGTATTGCTGGCGCAATTCAAGGGGATCAAAATGAAAAAATCTGTTTTCCATTATTTTATCGTGGCTGTGTTTATGGTCAGCGTCTCGCTACCAGCCCATTTTACACCAAGCGCTCGAGCAGGCTCAGTAGAGCAGGCAGAACAGCTTGTAAATCTTTTGCAACTGGAAACACAATTGGTAGAGGCAATCGACGCCTCCCTTAAATCTGCCGGGTCAAAACTTTTACGGCGCGGCTACCCCGCAACCACAGTGCAAAACATTACCGCGTTAGTGCGCAACGACATGATGGTCTCGCTTCCAGACTTGATGAATGGAATCACAAATATCTATGCGGAAGAATTTACCGATGCGGAACTGGGAGATCTAATTCGCTTTTATGAAACTCCGACCGGGCAAAAATTTGTCAGTATGCGTTCAAAACTATCAAGCCGGCAAAGCAGCGCATTGCGAGATTGGTTTGATAATGTAAGGGCGCGCACCCTTGCACAAGTTGAAGCGCAAGTTTGAAGCAACACTATTTAAAGCGATGATTTTTCCCACTAGCAAATCATTCAACGCGCTATAAGCTTTAATTGCACTTTCATTGATGCCAAAAGTGCGACCAAAAGCGTGAGATGAATAAACCCGCAACGCGTTCTCCGATTAGGTGCTAGGGTGGTAATGGGGACAATTCAAATTTATTATAGACGCTTAATGCTGGCCCGTAATTCTGACCGTATTTGCATAAATGCGGAGATAAAACCCCTGATGGTTGGGGGCTCTTAAACAAAGGGCTCCCCAATAAAACCGCTGAACCACTTTTGCTAGAAAATGCTTCTTGAGTGCCGCATTTCCTTAACCGCAAAACCACTAAACCACTTTTGCTGGGAAATGCTTTGGGGGGGCTATTTGCGGGTTTTTGCTGATCTTCATGCAAACCGCTTTGCGGTTTTTCACAATCCAGCAACTTTGATGAGACATCATCAGAGCCCGAATCCGGGGATAGCGCTGAAGCGGAATGCGTTTGCGGAATTTCTTCTTTATACGATGGAGCATAAACCGCGCGCGCCCGATAAACCGTCCGCTTTTTATAGTGCTTACCTAAAGCCAAAACCATTAAATCACGCCGGGACAAAGGCTTGCCCAGACGCAAACGCTCAATAATTTGATGGGCCCATATAGCGCGGGAAACAGCGGCAATGGCGCGGTTTATCTCGCAGGGGGCGATCTCTTCCCTTTTATCGCGCACACATTTGCCCGCCGCCTCAGCCATATCGAGGGTGAGTAACGACAAACGCTCATAACGGGCATTTTTGGCAGTTTCAAAATCGCACGCCTCTCCCACAGCACAAGTAGAGCCCGTGGCAGGGTCACTGATATGATATTGTCCTGATCGCTCTTCCATGGCGTGAACCTTAAGACAGCTTTTCAGGGCGGGGATAGATTTTTGCCCCAGAAGAAAGGCCGTAAAACAACCGAATTGCCTCAAAATCATGCGATTGATTGTCCCCGATGGCACGCCGCCAACACCCCTCTTTAATTCCGCTTTGCTCGGGCGATGAAACAAGATAATAAAAGCTCACTTAATTCACCGCGATTACGCCCATTTTATTTTCCGGATTCCAATGACACGCACCCTTATCACCTCTGCGCTCCCTTATATTAACGGCATCAAACATTTAGGTAATCTGGTTGGCTCAATGTTGCCCGCTGATGTCTATGCCCGGTTTTGCCGCCAAATGGGCCGCGAGACGGTTTATATCTGTGCAACCGATGAACATGGCACGCCCGCGGAATTGGCCGCGGCGGCGGCAAATATGCCCGTTGAAGAATTTTGCGCGAAACAATATGAAATCCAGTATGAAGCCGCCAAAGGGTATGGCTTATCATTTGATTATTTTGGACGCTCATCGCGCAGCGCCAATCATATCTTAACCCAGCATTTTGCCGATCTATTGGAAGATAATGGTCTGATCGAAGAGCGTACAGACAAACAGATCTATTCAATCGAAGACAAACGCTTTCTTCCCGATCGCTATGTTGAGGGGACTTGCCCCCATTGCGACTATGAAAAAGCGCGCGGGGATCAGTGCGATAATTGTGGGCGCTTGCTAGACCCGACAGATTTAAAAAATCCCTATTCGGCTGTCTCTGGCTCTCATGATGTGGAGGTACGCGAGACCACCCATCTTTATCTATTGCAATCGCGCCAGCAAAAACAAATCGAAGACTGGCTAGCCACCCGCACAGACTTTCCCAACCTGACCCTCTCCATTGCCCGTAAATGGCTAAAAGAGGGATTGCGCGACCGCGCCATCACCCGTGATTTAAGCTGGGGCATTCCCGTGACCCGCAAAGGGGCCCCGCGCGCCGGTTTTGAAGACAAGGTTTTCTATGTCTGGTTCGATGCGCCAATTGAGTATATTGCCGCCACTCAGGAATGGGCCGAAGAAAATGGCGATGACTGGCGGCGCTGGTGGCTCAATGATCATGGTGCAGAAGATATCAAATATGTTCAGGTGATGGGTAAAGATAATGTTGCCTTTCACACGGTCAGTTTTCCCGCGACATTGCTTGGCTCTGGGGAACCTTGGAAAAGTGTAGACACACTCAAATCTCTAAACTGGCTTACATGGTATGGCGGTAAATTTTCCACCAGTGAAAAACGCGGCATCTTTATGGATCAGGCTCTTGAAATTTTACCCGCTGACTATTGGCGTTGGTATCTAATATCAAATGCCCCTGAAAGCGACGATAGCTCTTTCACGCTGGAGCATTTTACCGGTGTGGTAAACAAAGACCTATCCGATGTTCTGGGTAATTTCGTAAACCGGATCACAAAGTTTTGCGCTTCGAAATTTGATCTGAGTGTTCCCGCTGGCGCTGATTATGGTGACGCCGAACACCAGCTCACCAAAGCGCTGGAGACACGCATTAAATCCTATACAGATTATCTTGACGCCATGGAATATCGCAAAGCCGCAGCGGAGCTGCGGGGCATTTGGGCCCTTGGCAATGAATATCTACAAGACACCGCCCCGTGGACCGCCTTTAAAACAGATCCGAAAATAGCCGCCACCAGTGTGCGCATGGGGCTTAATCTTATTCGCCTTATTGCCCATATCAGTGCACCAATCATTCCGTTTACATCAGAAAAAATGCTCGCTATTTTCGATGAGAGCCTTGATGATCTTTTCTGGCCAGAAGATATCGCCAAAACACTCGCACATTTAAAACCAGATACCCCGTTCAAGCAGCCGGAAGTCCTGTTCACCAAGGTGAGCGATGAAGATCTGGAAGAATGGCGCGAGAAGTTCGGGGGCCAGTAGTCCCATTGATACTGTAGCGATGATAAATATTAAAGCTGTGTAAAAGCACTCAAAAAATTGACTATACCCCATTCATTTTCTGCTTGAAATTATTGCCATTCCCGCGCTGGCAGTCCATGATATCATTTAAACCCGCATTGGAAATCACACAGCGCAAAGCTGGATTTACGGATTGAATTTACGCACTGGATACACATCATGACAAAAAAACACACTCTCTACACTTGCCTATCCCTCGCAGCCCTATTGCCCGCCATGATTACAAGCGCTTCGGCAGACGACCTCGAACAGAGTGTTGCCAGTGATTATAATTATGTTGAGGCACTCTATAAAAATTTTCACGCCAATCCCGAACTTTCATTTAAAGAATCCGACAGCGCGGCAAAAATCAGCAGCGAGCTGGAACAATTGGGTTTTAAAGTCAGCAAGAATGTTGGTCGCAAATGGACCCGCAAAAAAGCAAAAACCGATGTCGGCGAGGTTTTAGACGGCGTTGATGGCTATGGCTTGATCGGCATCTACAAAAACGGCGAAGGCCCGACCATTCTTGTACGCGCGGATATGGATGGGCTGCCCTTAAAAGAGCACACCGGTGTTTCCTACGCATCAAAAGCAACCGGCATTGACTATAAAGGTCAGGAAGCGCCGGTTATGCATGCCTGTGGTCATGATGTGCATATGAGCGTTATGGTCGGCACAGCGCGCCGACTTATTGCGATGAAAGATAAATGGTCCGGCACCTTGATCATGGTTGGTCAGCCTGCTGAGGAATTGGGTCTTGGCGCTCTGGCGATGATTGATGGCGGCTTATTCAAGCGCATTCCCACCCCCGATTATAATATCGCGCTCCATGTAACGGGCGCAGCGCCGGCTGGAACCATTACTTACACGCCCGGTTTCGCACTTGCCAATGTTGATACTGTCGATGTGATCGTCAAAGGCGTTGGCGGACACGGCGCTTCGCCGCATCTGGCTGTTGATCCGGTTCTGATCGGTTCGCGGATCGTTACATCCCTGCAAAGCATTGTCGCACGCGAAGTAGACCCACTCGAATCCGGCGTTATCACAGTGGGATCATTTCAAGCCGGATTTAAACATAATATTATCCCCGACCAAGCTCATCTTAAAATTACAGTGCGCTCTTATACTGATGAAGTGCGCAACAAATTGATTGATGGCATCAAGCGCACCGCACAAGCACAGGCAATTTCGGCGGGACTTTCCGAAGATCTTTATCCTGAGGTTCTTGTTGAATCGGATAATCTGGTCTCTACCTACAATGATCCAGAACTATCCACACGGGTGGCCAGCGTTCTTGAAACGCGCTTTGGAAAAGAGCGTGTCATCAAATCCCCTCCGGTTATGGGCGGTGAGGACTTTGCCTATTTCTCAAAAACCGATGAAAATATTCCTTCCTTTATTTTCTGGCTAGGCGGCGCTGACCCTGCGGCCTTTGCCGCATATCAGGCCGGTACCGGTCCGCGCCCGGCGTCCAATCATTCGCCGTTTTTTGCGCCGGTACCAGAACCAACCTTGAAAACCGGCGTTGAGGGTATGACAGCCGCTGTTTTGGATTTATTCCAGTCCCGATAAGCAATATTCACACGATCAGGAAAGACATTATATGTCGCTCATTTTTAAAATAATCTCTGTATTGACGATCTTAATCGGCAGTTTTGTCGCCTTTTCCGGGCCTATTTCGCAAACCGGTATTATTGACTGGAGCACCGCCTTTAAACTGATGCAAAAATTAGCCCCTCTCTTAATGATTGGGGCAGGGCTCTCCCTCATTGGATTAATTTTTGCGATTTTTAAAAAAGTACCCGGCCTCGCACTGCCATCCCTATTGGCAATTATCATTGCCGGTTCGGTCATGGCCTCACTGATGACTATGCGCAGCACCGCCGGTGAGCATCCGATCCATGATATCACCACCGATTTTGCAAATCCGCCAGCGATTATTGCCGGTGCAAAATTCGATCGCAAGAACCCGGCTAATTATGTTGGCGACCAAGATAGTGGTAATGGGTCCACCGTGCGCGAGGTACAACAAAAAATTTATCCTGATCTTGCGCCGCAAACATTTACGCAAGGTCAGACAATTGTTTTTGATGCCGCGCGCGCAAGTGCACTTGCACAAGGGTGGGAAATTCTGAGTGAAGACAATGTTGCCGGTATGATTGAAGCCACGCACAAATCGCGCTGGTTTGGATTTATCGATGATATCAGTATTCGCATTGCGCCGGTGGAAAATGGTACGCGGGTCGATGTGCGTTCTAAATCCCGTGTGGGACGCTCCGATCTGGGGGCAAATGTCAAACGCATCCGCGCGTTTCAGGCTGACTTACAAGAACGCCTTTAACGATCAACACCTATCACAAATAAAAAAGCGTCCGGTTTTAGCCGGACGCTTCTTCAATTTTATTGTAGCTAATGGCGATCTAGAAAAGTTTCTTCGCCATGTTAGCCAAACCACCAACGCCGCCAACAGAATCCAGAAGAGAACCGCCGCTGCTTGATTTATCAACCATTTGCGGAAGCGCCTCTTTTAAACCTTCAAGCAATGAGCCTTCATCGGTTCCCATTTCAGCTGCCGCTTTTGTGATGCTTTCCTGGCCTAAAACCTCTTGAACCTGCTCGGCAGAAATTTCTGCGTTTTCACCATCACCAAGCCATGACTCTGCAACATCGCCCAGACCTTTAGACTGTAGACCGCTTACGATATTGCCGAGATCAAGACCGCCGCCTTCTTTAGCGCCGCCTAGTAATCCGCCTAATGCGTTACCGATTTGCGCGCTATCTCCGCCTAATTTTTTAGCCAACATCATCTTCGCAATATCCATTACATCCATCATAGTACTCCTTGGTAGGTTTTGATTTAAGAAACGCTGTTCTTTAACGCGCGAATCTTCAGATTACACTATTCGATTACCCGCTTCTTAACGAACAAGTTTAACAGAGTGTTAATCTTCAGCGTCTCTAAATTCAAATTATATGAGAATAATGTCTTTACGATGGCGGTTTTTAGTTCTGGTAACTTAAACTGATAAAATACCCGATTGTATCTGTACTGCATGCCCGCCAATTTGGACGCTTTTTAGCGCGCCATCTTTTACGTCGATCTGCGCCATGATTTGGCTCTTCCGGCCCATCTCGTAGCCCTGCTCAATGACCCAATGATGGGACCCATCATTTAGGGGTTGGTCCATTTCCCTTTGCGCCAACACAATTTGGGCTGGCAATCCACTTGCAGCCGATCCCGTGGCCGGATCTTCTTCCACGCCCGCATCAGGGGCGAACATGCGCGCATGATATGTGGAGCCCGCATCAATGCCCCCATGAGCATAGAGATAAATCCCGACAGTTTCGTCCAGGCCGAGCGCACTATAATGGGCTCTATTCAAAACAGCGCGTTGCACCGCTTCGAGGGAGGTGCACACATAGAGATAATTGACACCGCCAGAACCGCAAAGACGCGCGCGGTGCGCACCGGTCTCAATATCGCCTTGCGCCAACCCAAAAACCGGTGCCAATTTCTCGTGGCTGGGCGCATCACCAACTTCCACTGGAATATTGGGGTTGGTAAATTGCGCATAATCATCGCCGCGCAATTCAACATCAAACAATCCGGCATTAAGCTCCAATTTAAGCGCCCCGGAAAGGCCGCGCGCTCTGGCAATCGCAATCGATGTCCCAACGGTTGGATGACCCGCAAATGGCATCTCGTAGCCTAAGGTGAAAATCCGCACACGCGCCGTGTGGCCCGGGTCTTCGGGAGGAAAAATAAATGTAGTTTCCGAGAGATTAAATTCCGCAGTGATCGTTTGCATTTGCTCCGTGGAGAGACCTTGTGCATCAAACACCACCGCAAGAGGATTGCCGGAAAATTTTTCTTTGGTGAAAACATCAAAGGTCTGAAATTTATAATCGGTCATTGATCTTCATCCACATCGAAGGGAAAAACCGTATGTGCATGATTGAGCGGACCATGTCCAGCCCCAAAACCCGGCGCGGTTTCAATCGCCTTTTGCACATAAGCGATCGCCCGCCCGGCGGCTTTTTTGACCGGCAGACCTTGCGCTAATCCCGTCGCTAGCGCCGAGGCGAGTGTGCATCCCGTGCCGTGGGTTGAACTTGTCTCAATACGCGGGTTTTCAAATGTAAAACTCTCCATACGGCCTATCATAATATCGTGCACCACCGCATCACGGCCATGACCCCCTTTGACGAGAGCATTTTCAGCGCCCATTTCTAAAAATTTCTCGCCCGCGCGATATTGTTGTTCTTTCGTCTGAACACTAAACCCACAAAGGGCTTCCGCCTCCATCAAATTAGGAGTTATCAAATATGATATTGGCAAAAAGCGGTTGACGATAAATTCTTTTACACCCTCACCCGATAATTGATCACCGCTTGTTGCAACCAAAACAGGGTCAAGAATAAGCGGTATCATGTGCGCATCATTGCGGGCCGGATATTCCCATCCCGCCTCTTTTAAGCCAGCAAGAATGGCATCTCCGGTCTCTACATTGCCAATCATACCGATCTTGATCGCGTCTACGCCAATATCAGCGATAGCGGTTTTGATTTGCGCCGAGATAAAATCAGGCGAAACCGGCATGACATCATAAACGCCTTTTGTATCTTGCACGGTAAGGGCGGTTATCGCCGACATTCCATAGCCGCCAAGGGCCGTTACGGTTTTGAGATCGGCTTGAATGCCCGCGCCCCCCGAGGGATCGGAACCGGCAATAATAAGCACACGTCCCTGTTTGGAGGTATTAGACTGCATGGGCCTCCCCTGTTACCAAACGCGGAAAATTCCGATGATAGGGCGCGCTATACGACTTTCGCAACAGCTGCGCAAATATCGCCGACAATCTCTTTGACCAGAGCCATATCCTGCCCCTCGGCCATAACCCGGATAAGCGGTTCGGTGCCCGATTTGCGAATAACAAGGCGGCCCGTATCCCCAAAGCGTTCTTCGCCTTTGGCAATCGCTGCCTGTACGCTCTTATCCGATAGAGGATCACCATCTTTGTACCGGACATTTTCCAGCAATTGCGGATAGGGGGTAAAATTATAACACGCTTCCGAGACCTTGGTTTTTTTCTCTGTTACCACCGCCAGAACCTGTAACGCTGTCACGAGGCCATCGCCAGTGGTTGCATAATCACTCAATACGACGTGTCCAGATGGTTCACCGCCAATATTGATACCTTTCTCGCGCATGGCTTCAACCACATAACGATCACCAACCTTGGTGCGCGTTAAGGACAAACCTTCGCTTTCCAGAAATTTTTCAAGACCTAGATTAGCCATAACCGTGGAGACAACGCCCCCACCTTGCAAACGGCCAGCCTTTGACCATGACTTCGCGATCAAGGCAATGATCTGATCGCCATCGACAATCTGGCCTTTTTCATCACAAATAATAACCCGGTCTGCATCGCCGTCGAGGGCAATGCCGATATCGGCGCGATATTCGCGCACTGCTTCACACATCGCATTGGTCGAGGTGGAGCCACATTCATGATTTATATTAAAACCATTGGGCTCAACGCCAATTTTTTTAACATCCGCGCCAAGTTCCCATAATACAGTGGGGGCAACTTTATAGCCCGCGCCGTTCGCACAATCGATTACAACCCGCAAGCCATCGAGGGAAAATCTTTTGGGAAATGTATTTTTTGCAAATTCGATATAGCGTGCTTTCGCATCATCAATACGTTGCACACGTCCTAAATTCTGAGCTTTTGCAAGACCCTCACTTTGATCTGATGACATGAGGCGTTCTATTTCCGCTTCTGCCTCATCAGAGAGTTTGAACCCGTTTGGACCGAAAAACTTCACCCCGTTATCCTCGAAGGGATTATGGGAAGCAGAAATCATCACCCCGAGATCTGCGCGCAGTGAACGCGTTAACATCGCCATTGCCGGTGTTGGCAAAGGCCCGAGCAAAAACACATCCATACCAGATGCCGCAAATCCGGCGGTGAGCGCAGGCTCGATCATATATCCTGAAAGACGTGTATCCTTACCGATCACCACACGGTGGCGATGGTCGCCATTGCGAAAAACCCGGCCCACCGCCATACCAAGACGCATCAAGGCATCGGGCGTTAACGCGCCGGTATTAGCAAGCCCGCGCACACCATCAGTGCCAAAAATTTTGCGCACTGGTGCTTTTGGGGAGGCGCCGGCAGCAGGTTTTGCGTTCGTCGGGTCTTTTACATCATCACCAAGCATGGGGTATTCACTCCTATTATACCGGCTTCCTATAGCACAAAAATCTGAATAGGTCGTAATTGTCTTTGTACAAAAATCAATATTAACGATTTATAAATGCCCAAACGGCCAGTGCCTGACGGGTCTGAGCAACATCATGAACCCTTAAAATGCTCGCCCCTTTGCTGGCCGCTTCCAAAGCCAGGGCGAGTGAGCCGCCAAGCCGCTCATTAGCCGGAGCATTTGCGTCCATCGCACCAATCAGGCTTTTGCGCGAAGCACCATACATGACCGGCAAACCGGTTTTTACAAATACGTCCAGATTTCGCGTCAATGCCAAATTATGGTCCAGCGTTTTTCCAAACCCAATACCCGGATCAATAATAAGACGGTTTCGCTCAACCCCCGAGAGGATGCAAGCGTGCACCCGGCCCAGCAAAGCCTCGCGCACCTCACCAACAACATTTTCATAGTGAGGATTATCTTGCATATCAGCGGGCAGGCCTTGGGCATGCATTAAAACAATCTCACATTCAAGCTTGGCCGCTATTGCAATACTACGGTCATCAAACGTCAATGCAGAGACATCATTCCAGATTGACGCCCCTGCTTCGATCGCTTTGAGGGCCACATCCGGCTTTCTTGTATCAATCGAGAGAATGGCATCGGTTTTTTTTCGCAAGCCCTCAATAACCGGCATGACACGGGATAATTCTTCCTCGACACTGATTTCTTCCGCCTGCGGACGGGTGGACTCGCCGCCAATATCGAGAATTTGCGCACCTTCTTCAAGCAAGGCTAAACCATGGGCAATCGCGGTTTGCCCCTCAAGATATTTGCCGCCATCAGAAAACGAGTCCGGTGTGACATTAACGATGCCCATTAAGCGGGGCATCGTTACAGGCGTGGTGGAAAGTGATTGTGATGTCATCAAGAGATTATCAGAAAAACCACAAATTCTTTTTCACGATACTCCCACTACGCCCCTTGAGGTTCGGGGCCCATATTGTCACCAGTCACCGGTACCGAACTTGGGGCCTGGTTATCGGGATTATCATTTGGATCCTCGCGGACAATCTTCTCGCCCTTGAGCAATTGATCGATTTCCTCACCAGTGAGTGTTTCATACTCCAACAATGCCTGCGAGATTGCCTCCCAATCATCATTGCGCCGTATAAGGATTTCACGGGCCTTTTCATATCCCTCATTCACAAATCGGGCGATTTCTTCCTCGATAATCTTAGAGGTTTCACCGGAGATCGATTTGGAGCGGGCAATAGATTGACCAAGAAACACTTCGCCTTCTTCTTCCGCATAGGCGATTGGTCCCAATTTTTCCGACAAACCAAACTGGGTCACCATCGCCCGCGCGATTTTTGTAGCCGTTTCGATATCAGAAGAAGCACCGGAGGTGACTTGCTCCATGCCGAATTTTAATTCCTCGGCAACACGCCCGCCCATCGCCATGGCAATACGGGCCCGCATTTGTTCCAGCGACCAAGAAAGCTTGTCGCGCTCGGGCAAATATTGAACCATACCAAGGGCGCGTCCGCGCGGAATAATCGTCGCTTTATGGACAGGGTCGCTGCCCGGCATGGAAAGACCAACAATCGCATGGCCGGCCTCATGATAGGCGGTCAGATTTTTCTCGTCTTCCGTCATCACCATAGAGCGACGCTCTGCGCCCATTAATACTTTATCTTTGGCATCATCAAACTCTTTTGCGGTAACAAATCGTTTGGACCGACGCGCAGCCAACAAAGCAGCTTCATTGACAAGGTTTGCAAGATCAGCGCCGGAAAAGCCCGGTGTGCCGCGTGCAATGGTGCGGACATTCACATCAGGGGCAAGAGGCACCTTTTTGATATGAACATTGAGAATTTTCTCGCGGCCCAGAATATCGGGGTTTGGCACTGTAACCTGACGGTCAAAACGTCCGGGACGCAAAAGCGCCGGGTCCAGAACATCAGGGCGGTTCGTGGCCGCGATCAGGATAATGCCCTCATTGGACTCAAACCCGTCCATCTCGACCAATAGCTGGTTCAAGGTTTGCTCGCGCTCATCATTACCGCCGCCAAGACCAGCGCCCCGGGAGCGACCCACCGCATCAATCTCGTCGATAAAAATAATGCAGGGCGCATTTTTCTTTGCCTGTTCAAACATATCGCGCACACGCGATGCACCAACACCGACAAACATTTCAACAAAATCAGAGCCGGAAATCGTAAAGAAGGGCACATTAGCCTCTCCTGCGATGGCCCGTGCGAGGAGCGTTTTACCAGTACCTGGCGGACCAATGAGCAAAGCCCCTTTGGGAATCTTGCCCCCGAGCCGCTGAAATTTCATCGGGTCTTTAAGATATTCGACAATCTCTTCAAGTTCTTCCTTGGCTTCATCAATACCGGCGACATCCTCGAAGGTGACACGCCCTTGGCGCTCGGTTAGCAATTTCGCCCGTGACTTGCCAAAACCCATGGCCTTGCCACCAGCCCCTTGCATCTGGCGCATGATAAAAAACAAAAAGGCAAGAAACAGCGCTATTGGCAAAATATTCAACAGAACCGACAAGGCCAGCGGCAATTCCTGCTTGGGCTTAATGGTCGTATCAACACCCGCATCATTGAGCCATTTGGCAACGCCTTGTTCTTCCCCGATAGCCGTTACATAAACGCTATCATCTGAAAGCTTACCTTCAATTGTGCCCTCTTCGGTATTAATCACCGCGTTCTTGACCTTACCGGCGTCAATCTGGGCAGAAAATTCTGTATAGCTGAGTTGGCGCACATCCTGTCCCGGTGAGGACATTTCAAACAATTGCAGCGCAAACAGGAAGAAAATAAAAACTAGACCCCAAATGAGGAGGTTACGACCGTTCATGGTAATTCCTTTTTTGACCCCGCGCACCACGCGCAGCGATCAGCGTATTTTTTGGACGCCACTATCATAGAATTCACCCCTTACCGGAGCAACTCATTCAGCATGCATCCAACTATGCCAATACCCTACTAAATAGGGGTTAAAAAACCACAGTACCAGCCCTGTATGTCAGAAAATAGACAGGAATTTACGGTTAAATTCGCATATCGATGACTATTAGGTGATCGGGCCCGTGATCAGATACGTGATCAAGCCCATGATCGAGCCCATGAAGAGTAAGCATGCTATTAAGGTTCTCAGGGAAAACGGATGACATGCCCCTCAAAGCGCTCGGGCAAAAGTGAGGAAACTTTAATATAGGCGGGGTAAGCGCCGGGCCCTCTGCCGTGATTTTGCTGGAAATTATCACCCACCATGTCCCTATCCCCTTGGCCCCTATCCCCTTGTTTTTTGGGATCGCACTCACCGCTGACACAAATCGCGGGCAGGCTTTGTAAAGCCTCAATCGGGCCCTCCACCAATGTTGACTGATTTGAATTTTGGGATGGAACCAAGTGCACCGTTCTTTCGGGGTCAAGATTTTCAATGATAAACCGGCGATCCCAAACACGGGCTTGGCCGGGTTGAAGGTTTTGCTCTTGAGCGCAAGCTCCTTGCTTGCCTTTGCCCCGCCCGAAAAATGCAGCCGGTTCGCGCACAATCCATAACCGGCGCTCTTTTTTAATAAACAACGCCCCGCCCAAAGTTGCCTTGCCGCTTTCCAACGCATTTTGAGCGCACAGCCCGCTGGCCCTCTCGTCGGGGGGATGATCACCGCCCCCAACCGCATAAACTGCCCGTGCAAGCATCTCATCCATATCAGGCAATTCAAGGCGCGTACCATCAAGACTAATTGCGCCGGTGGCATGAAAAACACCCCCGATTTTTTTAAACTGGCCGTTAATGCGCTCGGCCATCATTGCGCCACTGCGCCGACAACGCTTGGCAGTTTTTAAAAGATTAGCGCTCATCATTTGATTGCCATGCTCAATATCTTTTAAAAGCGCGCGCACACGCACACGCTCAAAGTCCTGATTTTCATTGGATGGGTCATCCGTATAGGGAATAGAATGCGTATGGGCAAATTCTGTTATGTCCTGACGTGTTACGGATAATAAAGGCCGCACAAGCGAACATGATGCCCCCGCACCCGCTGCAACCGCTCTGATCGGATGGATCCCCGATAATCCGCGCGGCCCCGACCCGCGAGCAAGGCGCATCATCACCGTTTCCGCCTGATCCGTCGCACTATGAGCTGTCAGAACAGCCCCGCAATTGTGATAGGCCGCAGCCCGGATTAACAACCCATATCTAGCCGCGCGGGCACGGGCCTGGAGCCCGGTGGGAATTCCTGAATTTTCCTTTTCTCCGGTTTGGTGATTTTTTTCTTCATGCCCCCATTTCAGGACATGATGATCTAACCCCATATCTTTGCACCACTGAGAGACTTGCACCGCCTCGCGCCCCGAGCCTTCACGCAAATCATGATCAATCGTAACGGCAATAAATTCTGGAATTTCAAAATCCGGTGAATGATTTGCACACAGATAGGCGAGCACCATCGAGTCGCGCCCACCGGAAACTGCTATCAACACTTTTTCAGGGAGCGGATTTAAGAGCGTTTTCAAATGTTGAAAAAAATCATCCGGGTACAGAATTGTCATGATTTAATTTGGTGCGCACCCGGCGTCTAAAAATTTTAAAGACAACCGATACGCTGTTTTTCCAAATCGGTGCGCGAGAGAACAATATTAGATGCATTGGGAAATTTGGTCCGCACCTGATTGAAAATCGTACAAGCCTGATCGGTTTGCTCCAAACGCGAAAAAGACATGCCGAGTTTTAAATATGCCTCTGCTGCTTTGGGGTCGCGGGGGTAATCGCGAATATGCCCGATAAAGGCTTGGGCTGCATCGGAGTTTGATCCGGTAGCCAGATAGATTTCACCCAGACGAAAACGCGCATCAGGCGTTTGCGGTGAGTTGGGATAGGTTTGCACATAAAGCTCAAAAGCTTCACGCGCTTTAATGTAATCGCCCGTCAGCAAAAAATTTGAGGCATAATTATAAGCCTGCGCATCACCCGCCGGCAACGCAACACCGCCCGCTTGTAAAACTGCGTCGCCAGAAGTGCCGGGAGTAGTGCCCGAAGAAGCGCCCGGGGAAGCACCAAGAGGGGCACCAAGGGGAACAGGACCATTTTGTGTCCCGCCTAGAGCTGGATCAACCGGATTAAGGGGAGCAACACCGTTAACGCCATTTGGTCCAGAATTGAGCCCCGCATCAGGATAGCTGCCTGTATCTGTAACTGTAGTCGAACCCGTCAGAGAGTTTGCGCTTGTAAGCGGGGCTGAACTATCCAGTCCTGAAAAGCTCTCCCCGGCAAGAACCCGGGTGACTTGATCAAGACGGCTTTTCATTTGCTTCATCTCGAAGCTAAGAGTCTCCACTTGTCCAGTAAGGGTCTGATTTTCCTGTTCCAGTTGCGCTATTTTTACGGTCGCATCTGCATTTGCCTGGCCGGTGCGCTGTGAGAGGGTGCTCAATTGCGCTTCCAGTGATCGGACTTTTTGCTGAAGGAAGACAATATCCTCCTTTTTACCCGCATGTGCGTGATCGGCCCCGAACGGCATAAAAGATGAAAATGCCATCAGTGAGCAAACAGTCGTCAGTAAAAATAAACGGCGCATGGATAATTCTCACTTCTCAAAATATTTTTAATCCGGTTTAGAACCCCGCCCGAAACATGAGGCGAAACCTAATGCATAAACCGGTTATCATCAAATACCCCGCCAAACCATAAATGGGTTCGATGACATTTGTTAACCTTATACCAAATGAAAGCTACAAAATTAAGGCAAAAAATAAACGCCAACACGAAAGCTGGCGTTTATTATAATTTCTAATTCAATTCAGCGCCCTAGAGCGCTCAATCAGGTATGGTTTTAAGCGCCAATACCAGTAACCGACGTTGTCGAATTACGGTTTAGTGACCATGCTGAATCATTGGAGCGTGGATCGATTGGGCGTTCTTTACCGTATGACACTGTGGAGATACGTGAACTGTCCACTCCTAAACTCACAAGATAGGCTTTAGCCGCTTCAGAACGACGTTTACCCAGAGCAAGGTTATATTCGCGTGTACCGCGCTCATCGCAATTGCCGGAAATCAGGATGCGATTTTCAGGATATTGCTTCAACCAGGAAGCCTGACGGCCTAGAACGGCTTGAGCTTGCGGCGTCAAAGCCCACTCATTATATCCAAAAAACACCCTGTGACCTGCACTGTTTTCCAGATCAGCCTGACTACCGGGTACCGGGCCAGATGGCGATACTACTGTCGATGCAGTCGTATCCACAACTTCCAGAACATCAGGTGTTGATGTTGATGCACAAGCTCCAAGCATCACAATTGCACACACTGTCCCTGCTAATTTCGTTATCGACTTCCCAAACATGGTTTCATGCTCCACTTTGCCATTTTACATGCCCGCTTATCAGGCAATCTAATTTCAAGCCCCATCTAAACCCCGCCATTTGGCAAGTTTAAAAGACTTATCCGAAAGCTTTTACATCAGAGATCCCGCGTAAAAACCTTTTTCTTTGGTCTGCCTCCAAAGCCCTATTGAACGAACCCGATTGCAATACCCCGCGCAAATATATCATAAAACGTGTGATATAAGAATAGCTTTCTACCGCGCATCCGATCAACTGTATCAAAATGAGACTAACCGCGTATGCGATTCGACGCAATATTAGTCTTATATCCAGAACTATGAAAATTCCGTTATTAGCCGATTTATTTCTTCATTAGGGGCTAATATTGTCATAAATGCTACACCCATGAAAGATTAGCAATTATTCATGCGCGATATTGGCCTTTATTTTTAGGTGGGGCCCAAGCCTAGGGCCAACCCTAAGGGCCTAAGCCTAGGGAAGTGTGGGCGACCATGCTGGATCAGAGGCTGAACCCGGGGTTCTGACCTGTCGCAAATTTCGCCCGGTCAAATCAACCGACCATAAATTGGGCTTATTGCCAGAGCCATCTGCTCTGGGCGGAGTTTCCCGAAAGAACATTAAAACCCGTCCATTCGGGGACCAAGTTGGCCCTTCCACCAGATAGCTACGCGCTAAATCGCGCTCTTGGGTGCCGTCAGGACGAATTACACCAATATAAAATTGCCCCCTATGCTGGCGGGTAAAGGCAATCAAATCGCTGCGCGGGCTCCATACAGGCGTGTGGTAGCGCCCATCCCCGAAAGTAATCCGGCGCTGATTGGTGCCGTCAGCATTCATCACATAAAGCTGAGGCGAACCGCCCCGGTCAGACGAAAAGGTGATTTGCTTGCCGTCAGGGGAGAAACTCGGCGAGGTATCAATGGCGGGATGGTTGGTAAGGCGGGTCAGCCGGCGCGTTGATAGATCCATGGTGAAAACGTCGGAGTTTCCGCCGCGCTCGACACTCATGATCACGCTCGTTCCATCTGGGGAAAATCTTGGCGCGAATGTCATGCCGCGAAACGTACCCAATTGCTCTTGCTCACCGGTCTCGATATTGAAGAGATAGACCTGACCGGGCTTGTCATCAAACAGGGCCATATAGGTGATTTGTTGCTGGGTCGGAGAAAAGCGCGGCGTTAAAACCTGATAGCGGGTCCCGTCTGTTAGCTCCAGCGGATTGTCTCCATCCTGATCCATAATCATCAGACGTTTAATTCGTGCCTCTTTTGACCCCGTTTCATGAACAAAAACGATCCGAGTATCAAAATAACCATCCTCACCGGTAAGGGTTTTATAGACAAAATCTGCAACCTTGTGAGCTGCCCGGCGCCAATTATCCGCAGGGGTCTTAAAAGCAACTGCAGCCAGTTGTTGATTGGTGAAGCTATCCCAGATGCGCGTCGAGACCTGAATGCGGCCATCGGAGAGCTCATCGACCTGACCAACCACCAGAATTTGCGCATTGATCTGGCGCCAGTCAACAAAGCGCGGGCGCACATTGACACCTTCTAAGTCTTCAATATAAGCACGCGGATCAATAATCGCGAACAGCCCGGAGCGATCAAGGTCGGCTTTTAAAACGCCGGTAATATCACTGCCCAGCTGGGTTACATCTTGCGAGCCACCAACAAAATCGGGAACCGCGGTTGGGGTCGGGTCAACATTGCCCTGGGTGATATCGATTGTCACCTGAGCGGAAGCAGGGAGGCTAATCAGGGCCGGAAACATGATAAGGATCATGAAAAGATGTTTTGAAAATGATTTGATCTTGGTGCTCATCTTGCTTTCGCTCTTCTTCTTGAAATTTTCAATTATAACCACTGATACCGAGTAATATGATGATTTCATGACCATTATGCGACAAGAACATCATAAGCCAGAAACAATTTGCCGGAATGCCCTTATGCACCGGGTGCAAAATTAAACGTTATTTCTTTCCAGTTTTCATAGCGAGCCGCTGGCAAAAAATCGTAAGGCGCGCATTCAACAAGAGCTCTGACGGCATTTTGCCGGGCAACATTCCAGAAACGATTGCCGGAAAGGGCGATCTGACTTGCATTCAAAACCTTTGGCTCACCTGCCAGCGTACCGTCGCGGTTAAACCGTACATTCACTTTAACAATCAATGTTTCGGGTTTGGGCGCGCCGTCCAGCTGGGTCCAACATTTTTGCATTGCCGCCCTAACAAGCGCGGTTTCTGTTGCGGTTAATTCGCCGCCAGATGATCCGCCGCGCGTCGTTGTTCCTTGAGGCGTCTCGCGGGGTTTGCGTACCTCAGAAGGCGCATCTTTCGCGCTCTCGGCAAGCTTTGATAGCGCATCGAGATCAAGCCCTTGCGGTTTTGGTTTAGGTTTATTGACCACCGGTTTTGGCTTGGGCGGTTCGGGTTTTTTAATCTCTGGTTCTGGCTCGGGCGTTGGTGCCTCGACCACGGGTTCGGGTTCGGGCTCGGGCTCGTCTTTTACTGGCGGGGCCGGCGGGACTACTGGTTCAGGCGGAGCCTCGGCCACGATAATGGGTTCCTCAATGACCGGCACCGGATCGTCGGGCACTTCCGGTTCGGGGAGCGCCTCTTCTACCGGCTCTTCAACCGCGGCAGGGACATTGGTCACATCAGAAATTTTCGCCTCTGCGATCAATTCAACCGGAATAGCCGGCTCGCTCACATAGTCGCGATCAGGGCTCCAGTCGCGGCCCCATACAAAAGCAGCACCTGCCAATATCAAGTGGAATAAAACCGAGGCCGCAAATCCGAACCGCATTGGTGAAAAATCTCCCCGCGTTTATCGCTCAGGGTCCGTCACAAGACCGATTTTCCGAAAGCCCGCGCCATTAATCCGCCCAAGGACTTTTGAAATATCTTCCCATGAACGAGATTTATCGCCGCGAATATAGATTTGTTGATCGTAACCAGCCGCTGCAATCGCTTTTAGATGGGGCACGAGATCATCAAATTCGATAACGCTCTCTTGCACAAAAATTGTACCATCACCCGATATCGTAACCGTCAGCGGTTCGCCCTGATCTTGAAGGGGTTGCGCGGAGGTGTCTGGTAAATCCACCGAAATACCAACCTGTAAAAGCGGGGCCGCAACCATGAATACAATCAACAACACCAGCATCACATCAACCAGCGGTGTCACATTGATCTCGGACATGGGCCGTGTGCGTCCGCGCCCGGCCCCGCGTCCTGAAGAGGAAAGAGCCATTAGCGCGCCCTCTCATCGAGTTGGCGCGAGAGGATTGTCGAAAATTCGTCCGCAAAACCCTGTAATTGCACCGCATAGGAATTAATTTTCGAAGAATAACGGTTATAGGCAATAACCGCCGGAATCGCTGCAACCAGACCGAGCGCCGTCGCAAACAAAGCCTCGGCAATCCCCGGTGCCACAACTGCAAGATTTGTATCTTTGGTTAGGGCAATCGCCTGAAAGGCGGTCATGATACCCCAGACCGTACCCAGCAAACCGATAAAGGGCGATGCTGAACCGATTGTTGCCAAAGTACCAAGATGACGCTCAGCGCGATCAAGCTCGCGCGACACCGCAACATTCATGATCCGGTCTATGCGCTCTTTGGCAGAGACAGCCAGTCCGGTTGTTGTTGATGTAGTACCTTTATTACGGGTCCACTCTGCCATTGCTGCTGTGAACACACGGGCCATAGGATGGTCGGCCTTGTCGCCAATCTTGCGATATAAATCATCAAGGGGCTTACCGGACCAGAACATGGCTTCGAATTTTCGGGATTTGGATTTTAGCCGTCCAAACAAAAGGGATTTGTCAAAAATAATGCCCCAGGACCAGATCGAAGCGAGGATCAAGACCCCCATAACCGCTTTGACCACGAAACCCGCACTTTGAAACAGGCCGAGCAGCGTAAATTCTCCGCCTTCGAGCTGAGTGGTGGTGACTTCGCCAACCGGAACGGCGGTGGGTGCAAGATTGGGCAAAGCATCTTGTACCTGAATAGTCTGGGCAATGATCTGTAAGATCCCCCCCTCAATTGATAAGATTTCAGCGGCAGTTGTTACCGCACTCCCGGTTATTGCGCTCCCGGCACTTGTTTGTGTGGCCAGGGAGGCCAAAATTTCCATCATCATTGAACATTACCCTTAAAACATTACCCGTGCGATCTCATCACGAAGATCGAATTTCAATTAACATTAGCAACTTTAAACATTAGCGACTTTGCCTGTAACAACAATGGATCACAGCCAATTTTTTATTGAAATATGGTTACCATTGAACGGCAAGCCCCAATAGGGCTTTTCGTGAAATAATCTGGCGTTTTTGCCGGTTTTTACGCTTTTCGCACCCTTGACGGGCAAAATTAAGGCGGCCTCACCTAGCGCCCCCCATTCATTCGCCCCCTTGCCAACCCCGATCGGTCATCAAATAGGTGGCAAAGGATGCCAGCCAGTGACTTCCCGCATAATGCTCGGCAGAAACGGCGGCAACGCCGGTCTGCCCATGGATTTGAGCAGCAGCGATAAGGGCTGCTTTTCGGGGATCACCAGCGGGTAGAGCGCGGGCAATATGGAACAGATTCCACGCCCTTGATGAGTTGACCCCGTCAAGATGCACCAGCTTGCCATCACTTGCATCTTTAACAATCCCCGGCGCGAGCCATGTGCCCGATCCATTTTCCGGAATTTGCGGCAGAAAATCGCCGAGCCAGACTGAAAACTCTTCAGCCGATAAGATACGCCGCATCAAATCCGCTTCCATCAAACACGGCGAGAGAAAATCCTCTCCGCTTGGTTCATAGGCGAGCGGGCAATTGACGTCCCCCATATGAAAAGCCTTGGCGCGCTCAATGATTAAGTCTTCAAATTCTGTGTCACCGGATACCCGCGCCCAGTCCAGCATCAAACCAAAGGCAAAGGCGCTCTGATTATGGGTGCCCAACCGGATCGCATAGGCAAGTTTCGGCAACCACTCTTTCAGGCTGACAACAATATCGCCTTCCAAGGGTTGCAAAATCGCCAACCATTTTTTTGCAAGAGGATCATCCCACTCGCGCAGCTCGGCGGTCAATTGCAAATACCAGGCGAGACCATAAGGGCGCTCCCATGAGCCGCGCGCCGGCCTTGAAAAATTGGCAACCTCACCGGCGAGATTTTCCGTGGTGAAGCTTTGATTTAATTTCTCGATCGCCCCCTCGCGCCAAGCCGCATCCTTCGGGCCGACCCGCAACAAGCGCACCAAAAGCCAATGTCCGTGCACTGAGCTATGCCAGTCAAAGCACCCATAAAAGGCCGGAAAAATCACCTTTGGCCGCCCGATGGCTTGGGCGGTGTCGGTTGTGCGGGAGATTTTATTGGGAAATTCCTGATGGACACAGTTTAAAGCAAGGGCTGCAAATCGCTCCGCAAGGTCCGCTGAAATATTTTGCGGATATACCGCCTCCTCGGTCAGCGCCGCGCGCTCTTGCGCCCCGCAGGCAGGGAGAAACAATAAAAACAAAACAGTGAAATAGATTTTTCTCATACGGCAACCTCTTTAAAAATTTCCTAGGTTAAGCTTTTCAATCACATCGCCCGGTAGGCGTCTTGGTTTTCCATCGACGGAAAGACAAGCCGCCTCAACTTCGGCGCTTGCGATTAGCGCATCATCCTCCGCGCGGCGCATCTCCTGCGAGAGTATCATCCGCGCGCCCTTGGCGGAGACGAAACGGGTCTGCACCTCCAGCAAATCATCAATGCGCGCCGGACTATGCCAACTGGTGTGCATTGTGCGCACCGCAAAGACCAGCGGCTCATCGCGGGCAAGAAGATCCGTATGGGTTATATTACAAGAGCGAAGCGCATCGGTGCGCCCGCGTTCAAAAAATTTAAGATGATTGGCATGATAAACAATACCGGAAAAATCCGTGTCTTCGTAATAGACGCGGATGGTGATTTTAAAAGTCCGGGCATTTTCAACAATATTCATGATTTTCAGTCTTCAACATTTAAGGCGCGCCCGTCAACGAAAACATCGGCGGCGCTATCTGCCCCGCCGAACATCATCGCACGGGGTTTTTAAATTCAAACGCTTTCCTTAAAGCGAGGGCGAAATCGTCGGGGTGTTTTGCGGCCCTGAGGCGCGCTCGATTAACTCGGTTAAATCCTGTTGCGGCTGGATATTTTGTTGTTGGTCATAGGGCGTTTGAAGAATTTGACTCTGTTCCTGCCACTGTACTTGGCCCCGTACTTGACCTTGGCCCTGTACTTGGCGGCCCCCTCCAATAATCGCGGGGCGCGAGGTAAAGGCTGGATCATCATAGGCTGAATAGGTTATTGGCTGGGCCGGTTGTGGCGCTCTATTTTGATCAAGCGGCGCAGCGACAATAAAGGGTGGCGGGGCAATGGGCGCTGGCAGTGTCAAAGCAACCTCGCTCATAACCTGTCCCCATAATTTAGCGGGCAAGCGTCCGCCCGTAATATTTTTCATCGGGCTATAATTATCGCGGCCCGTCCACACCACCGCAACAAGCCCGTCCATATGTCCGGCAAACCATGCATCGCGGCTGGCTTGGGTGGTGCCTGTCTTACCCGCAACCGCTCGGCCCGGCACCCGCGCATTCTTGCCCGTGCCCCATTGCGTCACGCCGCGCAGCATCATATTGAGATTGGCAATCGAATAGGGCGAGGCCGCGACCTCGTAAATGCGGTTTTGATGTCGATAAATCTCATCGCCTTCAGCCGTTTTAATCGACAATATTGCATGGGCCTGCACCCTTAGCCCGCCATTGGCGAGGGGCGTCCAGCCTTGGGCCAATTTTAGCGGAGAAATCGCATCTACGCCAAGCGCCAGCGCCGGATCGGGGTTTAGCTTCCCCTCAATCCCCATCATGCGTGCCCGCGCTATAACATTGGGGCGTCCGGCCCATTCTTGCAAACGAATGGTTGCCGAATTCATCGATTTGGCCAGAGCTTGCGCGAGAGTAACCTCGCCGTAATATTCCTTTTTGTAATTGGAAGGCGACCAGTCGCCTATCGAGATCGGGGCATCAAGAATTATATTTTCAGGGTGCGCACCGGCCTCTAAAGCGGCAAGATATATAAAGGGTTTGAATGCACTGCCCGGTTGGCGCTTGGCTTGGGTGGCCCGGTTGAATTGACTGCGCGCATAATTACGCCCGCCAATCATCGCCCGCACCGCGCCGCTGCCATCGGAAATCACAATTGCCGTCTCGACGGGATTTTCTCCTGCGCCGTCACCGGGGAAAAAGCCCGCTTGTTCTGCTTTTTGAAGGCCGGATTCCGCAGCGCGCTGAATTTGTGGATCAAAACTTGTCTGGATAATCAGATCCGCATCATTGTCTGGAAACAATGTTCTGACCCGCGCCAAAATATGATCAACAAAATAATTGGAGGCGGTATATTTTTGCGGTTTTAAATAGATCGGCGTTTGAATGGCATTGGTTGCCTCTTGCGGCGAAATAAACTCCGCATCCTGCATACTTTCAATAACAGTTTGTGCGCGCAGCCCGGCGTCGGTCGGGTTATGGGTCGGGTTATATTTGGACGGCGCTTTTAACAGCCCCGCAATCAAGGCCGCTTCATTCAGGTTCAAATCCTTGGCGGATTTCCCGAAATAGCGATAGCTCGCCGCATCAATACCATAGGCCCCCGCGCCAAGATAAACCCTGTTGAGATAAAGGGTCAGGATTCCTTCCTTACTGAATTTTTGCTCCAACCAGAATGCAAGCAACAATTCTTGCACCTTTCGCTTTATGGTGCGCTCGGAGGAGAGAAACAGATTTTTCGCCAATTGCTGGGTAATGGTTGATCCGCCTTGGCGAACCGCGCCGCTTCCCGTATTGACCAATATTGCTCTGCCTACAGATAAAGGATTAAACCCGATATGATGGTAGAAATTGCGATCTTCGACAGCAAGAACCGCATCGGTCACATGACGGGGCAATTGGGAGAGACGCACCGGCGCGCCGTACTGAGTCCCTTGTACGGTCAAAGGCGAGCCATCGGATGCAAGAATTGAATAATGCGGGGCGCGGTCGGGCCGCCACAAACTATCTGTTGCGGGAAGGTCGCTGGCATAAAAGGCTATGATCCCGGCAAAGGCGAGCAACACGGTGAGCCCGAACACGCTGATTTCAAGGGCAAATTTCCCCAATAGAGAGCCAGATCTTCGGGCCCGCTTTTTCTTGCCGGTCTTTTTTCTGCCGGATCGCGATTTTTTACCTGCCCCCCGCGCCGCCAATAAGCCAAGCGCCGCACCCTCGTGCAAATAGGCACGCCGAGGCGCGCGCAGGCGGCTATCGCCGTGGGCTAAGGGGTCGTCTTCAGACATTGTTAATCTATGCTCAAGATTGGTAAATATAGGGTAAACAACTCCTTAAAGGCTCTGGCCCTTAACGAGCCGGGAAAACGCTCTAGCGCTTCAACCCAAACTTGTTATGCTATGCACTATGATTAGTGAAAGCATCAGGGATCTTGTGATTTTCAAAAAGCGCCCACAAGAGCAGGACTTAAAGGGCGAGTTGTTAAGGGATATCCTATAGGGTTGTAGCTGAAAATCAGGGCGCTTGGTCAATATTGGTTTGGTATCGGTCTAATACAATTACAGGCAAACTGGCGGCGCGGATGAGAACAAGACCATTTTGGAAATAATGAAGGAATAATTTTAGTCTATGACGCAACCGGCGAAAACAACTGGGGCCCCCGCGCAAGATATGACTTCGTCCGGTGAGGATAAAGTAGACGATGCGCTTCCTTGCGGGGATAGCGCCCCCGCGGATGAAAAAGAGCGTGCGATCGTCAGGGCAGCACGGCAAACATTTTTATATAAAGGGTTCGACGCTGCCAGCATGGATGCCATCGCAGCGACCGCAAATGTCTCCAAGCGCACAGTCTATAATCGCTTTCGCTCCAAAGAAGAGCTATTTGCTGCTGCCATCCTCGAGACTTGCCAGCGCATATTGCCGGTTAATCTGGAAGAAATTGAACATAGCCTGCCGATAGGCCAACTCTTACGCGCCTTATCGCGGCAATTTATGAAAACCTCGCTCGAACCGGAAAGCCTTGCCTTGCGCAGGATCGCAGCCTTCGAGGCCTCGCGCACACCCTCACTGGGATTGGCTTTTTTGGAGAATGGTCCGAACCGGATAGTCAAAACCATGGCACCGATTATGCGGCGCATCATCCAGCGCGACAATCTTAAGATCGATGATCCCGAGCGCGCAATCTGGCAATTGGGGGCGCTGATTACAGAACCTCTCGACACCTATATCTTGATGGGCGCTGTGCCCGAAGATCTCGATAGCGCGATAGATGATCAGATTGAAACGGGTCTTGCAGCATTTGCAAAAATTTATGACCTCGACCTCAATGATTGAAATAGGATTGAAGCTGCAACCCCCCAATATCTTTAATTAAAGCGGGCATTTTCAATCAAAGCGATAGGGGCAACTCAAAATACTCTGTATACATTCTATCGCGGTGTTCAAGAAGAATAGGCGACAAGGCTTTCCGGGTTGCACTATCACAATTTTCAAAGACCATCCGCGCACCCTTATCCATTTTGCAATGCTCTTCGGGCAAGGGGCTAAACAAACCACAAAATGTAGCGCTATATATATCGACACAGCTTAGCGCATTGCCCAGATAATATGGGCTGCCTTTTTCCTTCTGGGCAAGAAGCTGTTCTGAAAATTTATTCAGTAAGGCGATGTTTCTATCAACGGATGCTGCACCGTTTTCTTCCGTATAGCCATATTTATCAGCAAGATAGCGTGCAACCTGCTTTGGAAAACCGCCATTTCCGGTAAGCCCCAGATGAATGGCCTGTAGGCGACGGTTTGCACCCAACCCATTGCTGCCGCAAAAATCACCAGAGAGCTTTAAGGCTAATTGTCTTTGCGATGGCTCTGAGGGCAATAGCGAAGGGGTGGGCACCAGTTTTTCGGCGAAGGATAGAATATCATCCCACTTATCAATTGGATGGTCCTGATTATTGATGAGGGCGGGCGCGGTATTGTTTTTTGACCAATCAAGCTGCGCCTTGTCTTTTAAATCTAGCCGAACCGCGCTCCATGCAATGTTTTTTATATGCAAAATATTTTTTGCAGATTCGCCCCACGGGCTCGGCACGCCGCTCACAACCGTCATGCGTACCCCCGATGCCGCAATGGCCTCCCCGGTCGTTATATAATCAAAACTCATAATTCAAGCTTCCCCTCCAGAACGCGCTGTCATACTTGCATACCATGAAAGTCCATCAAAGCGTCAAAGACACGTGCGGGCGCTTCCGTCTGCGGATAATGACCAATATCACTCAATAATACAGCGTCTGCATTTGGAATGATCTCGCGGTAATGATCATAAAGATGTTTGCCAGAAATCGGATCTTGCCCGCCATTAATCAAGCGCAAGGGGGCATTGGTTTCAATCATCGCCTCGCGCCAGCGCGTTGCGTTGATTTTTCGGTCATTCATATATTCCATCAGCTTGTGAAACACAGCCTGACCATTATTGTGGGAGAGAAAATGCCAATGCCCGTCAATTTCTTGCGCGGTGGCCTTTGTATCTGGCCCGAAAATATCATGAAAAGCTTTTTGCAATTTTGCTTTTGAGAGCGATCTACTAACGATTGGCCCAATGGGCAACAGGGCAAGTTTTTGAATGAGCCGGGGGCGATGATAGGCGGGGAAGAGACCGCCATTGAGAAAACATATAGAACCAATATCAAATATCAAAGGTGGTATTAACGCCTTGCTAATGTTTATGTTTTTCTGGCTTGACGATAGGCGGATTTATCGACATGTTCTAAACTTCTTACTCAACGGTGAAAATTTTAGGGTGCTTTTTATTATTCGAGAGAATTGAATCTGTGAAGAATAAACTTATTTCTCTTTTTTTGCTGACAAGCTCATTAGGAGGACTAATTTTTGGTCTCGGCTCGATTTTAGGTTATGATAGTTTTTCGTCTATCAAACTACTGAAATTATTTATTCTTGCGACAACAATTGCCATTCTCTATATCGTTTCTTTTATTTTCTTTCTTGAATTTCTTGAAAAAAAATATGGAAAAATAACAACAAGACATCGCCTCAGTCTATTTTTCTTATTACAGATTCTTTATGGGGGAATTGTAGCCATAATTTTATTGTATATTGCAAGATAACATAACACATTAAACTCCAACTCCACATCCAATGTTATTGTATGCGTCTACAGCCCTTAGCAGTTCTCTACCTAAGCGGTTTCCATTACGCTCAACTTCTTGAGAATGACTATTATGACGGGCCAATAATTCCTGAGCAACCGAAACGCCGTGATCATGGGCAACTATATGCGCTTTGGAAATATGATTTGCCTCAAGAAAGCCTTCCATAAAATCAGCTTGCTGAGTAATTTTATAATCGTGGTCGGAGGGTTTTTGAGAAAGCCCGAAGCCAAGCATATCAATCGCGGCAAGATTAAAATTTTCTTCTAATTTGGGCCATAAAGGGGTCCAGTCCCATGAGCAAGTGGGAAAGCCATGAATCAATAAAACCCATGGTCGGTGATCTTTGGGGTTTTGGCTGACCCAGCTAGACAGTGTGAAATTATTGATTTCAAAAGGTTTTGCTTTTTCCCTCCACTGGGCAGGCTCCATAAATTCAAAAACCATTGCAGATCAACCTTTTTAAATTTTAGCGCGCCCGCCAGCCAATATCCCTGCGGCAAAACCCCTCCGGCCAGTCGATAAGATCAACCGCTTCATAGGTGCGCTCAAGAGCCTCGACAATAGTCGCACCCGTTGCAGTGATATTGAGAACCCGCCCGCCATTGGCGACCAGTTGACCCGATTGCATTTTCGTGCCCGCATGAAATACAACAACTTCATCAAGGGCCCCGGCTTTTTCAATACCGTGAATGGCGCTGCCCTTTTCATAATCACCGGGATATCCTTGGGCTGCCATAACCACCAGCGCTGCAAACTCTTTCGACCATTCAATGTCTTGGCCCTCAAGGGCTCCCTTGGCGGCGGCATCGAGAATGGGGAGGAAATCGGATTTCATCAGGCGCATCATCACCTGACATTCCGGATCACCAAAGCGGACATTATATTCAATCAGCTTTGGCCCTTCTTTCGTGATCATTAATCCCGCAAACAACACGCCGCAAAACGGCATCCCCTCGCTGGCCATGCCTTTTAGGGTTGGGGCAATGATTTGATCGAGGGTCTGTTTTTTTATGGCGTCGTTAAAAACCGGCGCGGGCCCATAGGCCCCCATGCCGCCAGTATTGGGGCCCATATCCCCCTCACCGACCCGTTTGTGATCTTGCACGGCCATCATCGGTAATGCATTTTTTCCGTCACAAATAACAAAGAAGCTTGCCTCTTCTCCCTCGAGAAATTCCTCAATCACAATTTGCGCGCCAGCATCGCCAAACTGGCCGTCCATCATCGTCTCGATGGCCGAAACGGCCTGGTCTTTTGTCTCGGCGATGATAACGCCTTTGCCCGCGGCCAGACCGTCAGCCTTGATCACATAAGGGGGTTGAAAGTGATCAAGGGCAGCTTTTGCGCTTTGCGGGTTTGAAAAACGCTCATATTGGGCCGTTGGAATGGAGTAGCGTTTGCACAAATCTTTCATGAAGCCTTTAGAGCTTTCCAGTTGAGCCGCTTTGCTTGACGGGCCAAAACAGGCAATGCCCACCTCGCCCAGACGATCCCCAAGCCCTTCGGCAAGAGGGGCTTCCGGGCCAACCACCACAAGATCAACCTCGTTGGCTATTGCTGCATCGGCAATAGCTGCTATGTCGCTATCTTTTATGGGCAAAGTTTCAACAAAAGTTTGTGAAATCTGTTCCAGTCCGGGATTACCCGGTATAAGGTAAAGTTTAGTGAGCGCGCTACTTTGGGCGAGCTTCCATCCAAGAGCATGTTCGCGGCCACCACCGCCTATCAACAGGACCTTCAAGTGACTCTCCATAATTGTTCCAGCAAGCGTGTACCTATAGTTTTCAGCGCAATCAACCAAGGGACACCCGGAATGGGAAAACGGGAACAGGCTTTTTGCAATGATCGCGGTTTTGCCCTCAATCTCTCCGACGATCCTGTGAGATTAGTGCTAAGTATTGAGGGCAGGAAATAGATCCGCTGTGAGTGACAACCAACCCACTGACAATGCCCCTAAGGGGCCAAATAACCGCAAACCTGTGCGCAGATTATTTGCCGATATAAAGCGTGATCATTATTTTGCCACGCCGCACCCGACGGTTGCCGGATTTCTGTTTTCTCTCTTGCCCCGTCGTATGCGCAGGTCCCTCTCGCGACTCTCGAAAAAATCTGCACGTTTAAACGCTCTTTTGATCGCCGCATTCGCCGATACAGACCGGGACCGGCGTATGTCGGCGCTGTTTTTAGCGTCTCTCTTGAATATTTTTCTGATCGCAATATTGGCCATTTATGGACGCGTGCAGATTTATATTCCTAATGCGGCCCCCAGCACGATCAATATCTCTCTCGTCAGTGAGGCAGCAGATCCGATTTATGCAGAATTGCGTGATCCGGAAATCAGTTTGGAAGCAGAAATTGAACCTGAACCTGTCTTGATTGAAGAACCAGAACCGGAGCCCGTAGAGCCAGAACC
>CAYMPJ010000011.1:0-48788 GCA_964392325.1 uncultured Caulobacterales bacterium | reverse complement strand
GAGCCAGAACCGGAACCGGTCATTCCTGAGCCCGAGCCGGAGCCAGAACCCGTGATTCCCGAACCAGAACCGGAACCAGAGCCAGAGCCTGAACCAGTGGAACCGGAACCAGAGCCTGAACCAGTGGAACCGGAACCCGAGCCAGAACCTGAACCAGTGGAACCTGAGCCGGAACCAGAACCTGAGCCGGAACCAGAACCAGAACCTGAGCCTGAGCCGGAACCAGAACCTGAGCCCGAGCCCGAACCCGAACCCGAACCGGAGCCTGAGCCCGAACCTGAGCCAAAACCCGAACCGGAGCCCGAGCCAGAACTTGATCTCATAAGGGAAGACATATTCTCGGTCCCTGTCGAGATTGAAGACCTGCCTTTGATTCCCGATCCCGTGACCTCGCAGCCGGAACCAATAACAGAAGTTCTCATCGAAGACCTGCCTTTGGTGGAAGCAACCAATGCGGATACTTCGTCCAATGATCCGCAAAGCCCCACGGAAGATGCCGATCCGCTTTTCGAGGTGGGCGAGCGCGCCAATGAAGATTTAGCGGGCGACAATAGTAACGCGCCTCAGGACTTGCCTGTTGAAGAGCTGCTCTCCGAGCTTGAGGATGAAGGCGAAGATGATGAAGAGACGGGCACTGAGGAAGTCGCCTCCGATGCCGCAACACGCGTTCTCACCCCTGAAGAAGTTCTACAGGCTTTGCAAAAAAACAATCGTGACGGCGGGTCTACCGCAATCGTTTCCGGTGATGATGCTTTCGATAGTGAAGTCTTTCTGGGGAGTCGTGCTGGCCGTTTAACCAGCGCCCCGAGATCTCGTTTGCCTATTGTCGAATTGCCAACCATTGATGCCCAAACAGGGGCATCGGGTGCCCTTGCAGGAAATTCCGGCGTCATAGCAATTTTTTGCGAAGAACAATTTAGCAATAAAGAAAAAATTGCCGAATGTGCAGGCCGTGTACAGATTTTATCTGGTTGGCGCCCTGATGATAGCTTCCGGGATTATTCCCGCGCCGTTGCGCTGATCCGCGAAGCACAATCCAAAGGGCGCGGTAACAGGCGTGAATTTGGTTCAAGCGCGCAAGATGTTATTGGCGATCCTATATTTGGTAATCTTGATAGGGAAACCATCGAGCGCCTACAAAAATCCCCGGGCCGCAGAGATCTTGCCGATCCGGCTGCAGTTGATTTTGGTGATCCATTATCTGGTTCCACGACAGGGGGAGAAACCGGTATCGGGATTGGCCCCGGCCCGCTTGGCCGCCAGCCCTTACCGCCGCCCGATCGCAATAGCCGCGATGCGAGACGCTTTGAGCGAATTCAACGCGAGCTTGATAATGACCGTGATGCCTTGGAAGAAATTGGCAATAATGATGAATAGATATGTCTGAAACGACCACTAATCTTCATGAATATTCCGTATCAGAACTATCGAGTTCGGTAAAAAATATTATTGAGGATAATTTCTCGCGTGTTCGGGTACGCGGGGAATTGGGACGCGTCGTCCGCGCGGGGTCGGGCCATATGTATATGGACCTCAAAGATGATCGCGCTGTCATTAATGGTGTGATCTGGAAGGGCAATGCCAGTCGCCTAAAAATTGACCCTGAACAGGGCATGGAAGTTGTCGCAACCGGGCGCATGACCACCTATCCGGGGCAATCGCGCTACCAGATTATTATCGACAGTCTTGAGCCTGCCGGCGTTGGGGCCTTAATGGCGCTTTTTGAAAAGCGTAAAAAACAGCTAGAGACTGAGGGACTTTTTGCGCCCGAACGAAAAAAGCCCCTCCCCTTTCTACCCAAAGTCATTGGCGTGGTTACCTCGCCGTCCGGCG
Organism: uncultured Caulobacterales bacterium; assembly: GCA_964392325.1. Taxonomy (GTDB): domain Bacteria; phylum Pseudomonadota; class Alphaproteobacteria; order Caulobacterales; family Parvularculaceae; genus CALLPQ01. The sequence continues at coordinate 46,955 of CAYMPJ010000011.1, read as the reverse complement.
CGGTTATTCGCGATATTCTTCACCGCTTACGTGAGCGCTACCCCGCCCATGTATTGGTTTGGCCAACATTGGTCCAAGGAAAAGAGGCAGAGGCCCAGATCGTTAAAGCCATTAAGGGCTTTAATTCCCTCCCCGCAGGGGGAAGTGTTCCGCGTCCGGATTTATTAATCGTTGCCCGGGGCGGCGGCTCTTTGGAAGATTTATGGTGCTTTAACGAAGAGAGCGTCGCGCGCGCAGCAGCAGGCAGTGATATTCCGCTGATCTCTGCGGTGGGGCATGAAACCGATACCACTTTGATTGATTATGTTGCCGATAAACGCGCGCCCACCCCGACAGCAGCTGCAGAAATGGCAACACCGGTACGGGCCGATCTGATCAGTGAGCTACTTAATAAAGAACGCCGCCTCCTTGATGCGCAATCAAGGCTTATGGAAACTTTGCGATCGGGATTACGCGCCGCCGAGCGCGGCCTTGGCCGGCCAGACGAAATTTTGGGCACGCATGCCCAGCGCTTTGACCGCGCCGGCGACCGCCTGAACAATGGCTTGCGCAGCCATTTGGAGACCGCAAGCACAGTTTTGGCGCGCACATCAGGACGGTTTTCACCCTCCATATTAAATGCGGGATTCGAGGCGCGAGAGGGACGCATGACGCGGGCCAAAGAACGCCTTCATTCGGGAATGGAGCGCTCACTGGAACGGCGTAAGGACCGGATCAATTCCATTCGTCTTGTCCCGGCCTCCCTATCGAGGCGGATGGCAGACGCACGCCCTGCGGTCGATAGCCTCGCTGCGCGCCTTACCAACACAACCCGCAATTTGGTCAATCGCCGGGAGCAATCTTTAAGTGCCCTTGAAAAACTCCTCGCCAGCCTGTCCCATCATAATGTTCTGGCACGCGGATTTGCGCTTATCCGGGACGAATCCGGAAAACTTGTTCGCTCGCGCCAGGCCATCAGCCCGGGATCACAAGGGGAAGTTGAATTTTTTGATGGAAGACACGCCGTCACTTTTTCCGACAAAAAATCCCCTTCAAAGCCACAAACCAAAAGCCGGGCAGAAAACAAACCACCCACTGCGAAAAAAGACCCCGCCTCCCAAGAAAAAATGAAGGCAACCCAGAAGTCGCTTTTTGACGAATAATTCAGCGCTTGGCAAAGTCCTTACTCTTTTATTGGCCTCTTCTGGTTGCTCACTAACGAGCTGACAAAATCGGTGACTTAACAAGGGGTCCCGACTCAGAAAATGTGACATTATAACATTCTGTACCGGGCACAATAATCTCCCTTGGGTTTAGGGCCGGCAGTGGGTTTTAGGGGCGAAATTTCTTAACAGTTTGTAAGGAAAAATGAATGACTGATTAACTTTGCCAAGAATGCGATGCTATCATGCAACACGGTCAGTTATTTTGTAGTCTCTTAGCGAGAAAAGCCCCAAAAAAGCCTATATCTCGGAGTTTAACAACGCTATTAATAAACCAAGTTTTTCCACCTTCGTGGAGGATTTGGACTTTTGAACTAAGGTTAATAAGGGCAAAAATGTCGCTGTTTAAGACTGCTTCATAAAATACCAGTAGAAACCTTGATGGCTACTCACAACAATGAACCAAGAAATACCGGGAAAAGACACAACTGAGTTTAAAAATCGGACAGTGATAGACCGGATAGATTATCTAAACTTAACACCCAAGGAGGGGTCAAATGAAGTTTAAAACAATTTTACTCGCTAGCGCGACTGCAATGGTTGCTGTTTCTGCAGCACATGCAAATCCATATGAGGGTTTATACGGTGCCATTGGTGCCGGCGCAAACTATGTTGCAGACTCACGTGACTTCGAAGTTGAAGTCGGCAGCCCACAAGCATTTGCTGAGGGTGACCTCGACTATGATGTAGGTGTCGGCATCACAACCGCTCTTGGGTATGCTTTTGGCAACGGGTTTCGTACCGAAGGCGAATTCAGCTATCGTACAAATGATGTAAGCGATCTTGATTCGAACGACCCTTCTTTCTCAGGATTCGATCAGGGCCAAATTACAGGCGACCTGAAGACATACGCTCTTATGGGCAATGTGCTCTATGATTTCCATCAGGCCGATAAATTTGGTATGCCTGTAACACCATATGTTGGTGGCGGTCTTGGTATTGCTATCATTAATACTGATATTGATGGCAATAATCCAACCGGCATTAACGGTGCAACAACATTGGATTTTGATAGCACAAGAACTGCCTTGGCTTATCAGGGTATCGCTGGTGCAGCTTTTGATATCACTGAAAATGTGATTTTGGATCTGTCCTATCGTTACTTCGGGACACGCAAAGGCGGCTCCGATGCTATTATCGGTGGCATACCGACATCAGTTCGTTCAACACCTAACTCCCACAGTGTTCTTGCTGCGCTTCGCTTTAACTTCGGTGCACCAGCAGCTATCGCTGCAGCTGCAGCGCCTGCGATCGTGTACAAAGATTGCTGGGACGGAAGCTCAGTTCCAAGAACTTCTAGCTGTCCTCCTGAAATCCGGGAAGACCAGCCTGCAGTTGCAGACCCAATCCAGGTTACAGTGTACTTTGATTATGACAAATCAAACCTCACTTCAGAAGCCTCTAGTCTGATTGATGCGGCTGTTGAACGCTCTCGTCAGTTTGACGTAAATGGTGTTCGTGTTGTTGGTAATACTGACCGCTCTGGTTCTTCTGCATATAACCAAGCTCTTTCCGAGCGCCGTGCACGTGTTGTTCGTGACGCATTGGTTGCAAGAGGCATCCCTGCTGGCATTATTTCTTCCCAGTCATTGGGTGAAAGCAATCCAGCAAAGAGTACAGCTGACGGCGTACGTGAGCCACTCAATCGTCGTACAGATATCACAATCTTGTTTGAATAATCCAACACGATTGATTATCAAGTTCATGAAAACGCCCGGAGATTTCTCCGGGCGTTTTTTGTTGATTATCTACTTTTTTAAATCACAAGACTATCGCCTAACTGGAATTGCCAAATTCCCGCTTATGCGGGAATGACAATCAGGGTATCGACGATGATAGAGAGAAATGACGGGCAGGGACTATTTGACCGCTAGAACAAGCTGTCTCTTGGCTCGGTATCCGGATTATTGATCTGATGCGCTCTGGCTTTGGCCTTACGCACAAATTCTTTTTGAGCCTGACGCCGACGTAGAGCCCGGGTCCAACTTCGCGGCCAAAAATGATCGGGCCATAAACGATACCGGCGGGTTAGGAAATTTTTACGTTTACGCGCTCTTCCCTTACCTTCGCCAATCAAGGCGCTTTGGGAAATCATGGACGCTTCATTTTCTTCCAGCTCAAGCACTCTCGTATTTGAAAGATCAACAGGTCCGTCAACCAAGTCTTGCGGCTCAACATCGACTATTTCTGAGCCCGTTTCCTGATCATCCGGCTCACTTAGGCTTTCCATGCCTCGAGCAGTCAAGAGCGCGTCTTCCCCATTATCACGTTCATCGAAATCAGGGTGCGCTTGCAAGTCCTCGCGGAGACTATCCGCTTTGTTTTGCTCGGCGCTCGCTAAGATTTCATCACTGCTGGATTCATGATGACTATCAGCTATTTCAGCTTTTGCGATTTGCGCCGCCCGGTCATGGGGGCGCTCTTTCTTTTCATCCAATGAGAATAGAACATAATTCTCTTCGACTTTACGGCGCTGTTTTTCATCTTCAATATCCAGAGCAGCAGCCTGTTGCAGCCCTTCTTGTCCGGTCTGAATTGAATGGGGTGTAACCGGCGCATCATCAGGATATTTATAAGCGGCGCGCGAGGGCTCCGGATCGACAGCAAGCTGATGTGTTGGAACAGAAATAATCGTGCTCAAATAAGCAGCAACTCTCCCTTTGGCCAAGCTAACGGGTTTATCTCCTGACAACAAACCGGTTTTTGGTTTGACTTTAAGGCTTAACTCCTCGGCTTTCATTTCCGCGCCAATAGGCTGGAGTTCCAAACCTTGTAGCTCTTGGCCTTGGATTGCCTCTTTTTGCAAATCCCCATGTTCAGCGAAGGGACTAGCTTGCGGTTCTGAGCTGGCCAAATCATTTTCTTGATGTTCATGATTGACGCGGCCAGTAAGCGGCATCCCGTCTAATCGGGAAAGATTAACCTGATCAGTACTATTTGTCTGAGCCGGTTCATCCACACTGTCACCGATATTTTGAACGGGGGCTTCTTTATCGACCTCAATCGGGGAGGTTGCACTTTCAGTTTCAAAACCGGTTTGAACGCTATCTTCAGTAACGGGATGATCATTATCATCATGAGTTTCAAGTAATGAATTTTCTGGCTCATCACTATCTACTGCTTTATCCGAAGCCTCATCATTTATCTTGCTCTCTGGTGCATCGTCTTCATGTAACCGGTCTTCATCAGAAGAGGGAGCCTCAATTTCAGAGGAAGCTCCTTCAACATTGCTTTCCTCAATATGTTCAGGCTCAGCACTATTCGTCTCTAGATTTTCGGTGAACTCGCTGGAAAGACGGTCCTGCAATCCTTTTGCAGCGGGAACCGGCTCAATTTCGTCAATCTTGGGAGCAGACAATCCAAGTTTGGCTCGTCTTGCAGCAATCTCTGCACGCAGAACATCCTTGCCTTTTTTGCGAGCAAGTGCATTCGCCTTAATGCGCGCACGTTCAACCGTGGAGATATTTTTCAACGGTACTGATTTTTGCTCTGCGCTTTGTGCGTCTGTCTCGGCGGATGAGCCTTCTTTATGACTGCCTTGCCCATCTTCGAGCGCCTCATCGTCAGTTTCTAATGTACCAGAAAGCCGAGAAGCTTCAGCTGTTGCAAGAGATGTCTGAGAGCTCTCATCAATTTTATTGGTAAGAGTTAGCTCATCTTTTTGGGCCTCAATTTTCTTCGCTTTCGTCGCGCTCTTTTTACTGGAAATATCTTTGGATGGCTCCGTATCAGCCGAAGGACGACCGGTTCTAAATAAGTCACTTAGGGCCGTGGGGCTTAAATCATCGAGGTCTAGAAGTTTGCGAACCGAATTGACCATAGCAGGACGGAAATCTTTGAGATCACCCACCTTACCCAAATGGTTTCCTTGCGCCGCGCTAAACCCGAGGCCGCGCAATGCGGAAAGAGAAGCCTGATCCTCAACGCCGACAGCGGTTATAGAAGCATTTGCATTATTAGCGATATCGAGCAACTCGGAGATTGCGCTCAGGCCGGGTCCGCGCACTGTGCGGGCAAAGCGCAAGATTGCCGCGCCGCCTGTTTTAATTTCATCAAATGGAAAAGGTTCAATCGTGCGTAAAAATTCATTTGCCCGTCCGCGCACTTCAATAGCAAGGCGCGCACCGCTCGCCCGCAACCGGCCAAGCTGTTCCAATGTCTGCTCGCTATCAACAGTTACAGGAGGCATCGGGCACTCAAATGTAACCGCGTCTGCAGGAAAATCATGTTTGCGCAACAAGACGCTTAAGTGGGAACTGATTGAATCGTCACTAAGGTCGGTCAATGCCAGATTGATAGAGAAGCCGGGGCCATAACTACCGCGCCAGCTAAGGTAATTTTCCATTGCCTCGTCAAGTACGTATCGGGACAATTCGCTCATGCGCCCTTGGGATTCAAAAAAGGAAATAAAAGCCCCGGGCGGCAACAACCCCAGCGAGGCATGTCGCCAGCGTACAAAGGTCTCCATACGCGCAAGCGCACCATTACCCAGATCAAAGATCGGCTGAAACAGGACCTCAAAGTCCCGATTGCTCAGAGCCTGATCAATATCAATATTTGAGAGCCTGACAGCTTGCGCGCCCATCTTCGCCTATCCTCTTTACGGGTGGTGAGCCCCGTTAAGTGCACCCATAACCATCATGCTGATCAAGGGTTAATTCCCGCTAAACACATCACGCAAATCAGTAATATTTACTAACATATAAAAAACGGGACACTGGGCTGATTTGGGCGAATCAGACAAGGGGGTTTGTAAATTTGACCTGAAAAACCCTCAAATGGCGCGAGTTTCCACCAATTTGGGCATAAATCGCCGGGAATTCTAAGAACTCGACCTAAAAAACTGCCTCTATATGCGGGCTTTCTCATCGTCAGGCGCTTTTTTATCGCCCTTTGGCCAGCGGCGCATGAATTTTATGAGAGGAATTTCTGATTATCCGCCCATGGGATGCAAATTTTGGATTTTTCAGTCTAAATCGCGTGGGCGTTCAATTTTATGCTTAAAAATCAAACTGTTCGCTTAATATGCGTTCCTCAAGGGACTGACCTTCGTCAAACAGGATTTTCATGGAAACTTGCCGGTTCTCTGTCGCGTCCACCCGCACCACATCGCGCACCTCGCTATTATCAGCCACCGCAGACACCGCGCGATGTTCAGGGTCGAGGACATCAATACGTACATTTGCCTGATGGGAGAGGAGCGCGCCTTTCCAGCGACGGGGCCTGAAAGCACTTATTGGGGTGAGAGCAAGCATTCGCGCCTCAAGAGGCAAGATCGGCCCATGAGCCGAGAGATTATAGGCGGTTGAGCCCGCCGGAGTGGCTATCAATACCCCATCACAAGTCAGGCTCTCCATCCGGACCTTGTCATTAACCGAAATTCTCAACTTTGCGCTTTGGCGCGTCTGGCGATAGAGGGAAATCTCATTTATCGCCAACTCGTCGATTACCTGACCATCACCAGTATAAGCACGCATGGAAAGGGGGTGAATCACAGCTGTTTCCGCCCGCTCAATGCGACCCACTAAATCTGTTTCATTATAGCTATTCATCAGGAAGCCGACAGTGCCTCTATTCAACCCGTAAACCGGCTTGTTCAGGTGCATATTGGCGCGCAGAACCTCCAGCATGGTGCCATCCCCGCCCACAGCAACAATCACATCGGCTTCTTGCGGGGTGACATGACCATAGCTTTTGCGCAAGCTCTCTCCAGCAGCGCGCGCAACGTCGCGTTTTCCGATCTGGATTGAGAGTTTCATGGACAAGCCTTTATCATTGATATAGCGCGCATGAGAACAGTTTATAGTGACCGCTTACAAGTGTGAAGCCGTTAAAACTCTAAATCCGCTAAACCGCAATGCCGTTTGAGGATTTTGGCGGCGCAGGATTTGTCGGGATTGCCATCCGGAACGTTGCCCCGGTTTCATCGGATTTGACAAGATTGAATTCACCGCCATGGGCACTGAGAATTTCCGAGGTAATAGCAATTCCCAATCCTGAACCACCCGCTTTGTGGGATCCTTTAAAGGGTTCGTACAAAAACTGTTTTGCTGACGCCGGCAGGCCGGGACCATTATCAGAGATATCAATAATAGTCATATCCCCCTCTTGCCGGGCACTAACGCTAACCACGCTGTTGCAATCTACGCAGGCTTCATAATTTTCCGGCTCGCTAAAATCCGCATCTTCTGGCTTCAGCGCATCAACGGCATTACGGATAATATTAGTCAGTCCACGGTAAAACTGGGTACGGTCAATCTTCACATTGAGATTTTCTGGTACATCATTATTCATCGTGACAAACATGGATGCACTATCATCAAAAACATTTTCGATCAGTTCACGCAGATTGATGGTTTCTCGGTTGAGAATTTCTGGCGACATACGCCCATAGTTTAAAGTTTCACGGCTCAGCGTAATTGCCCGATCAAGCGCATCAACAAGCCGGGGGCTGAGTTTTTTCACGCGTGGATCATCGCTCGCCACAAGGCGGTCTGACATTAGTTGGGCACTGGCTAGAATATTACGCAAGTCATGGCTGATTTTTGAAATACCAGAACCCAAAGCCGCGAGACGGCGGCGCTCATTGAGAAGGGATTGCAAGCGTTGTTCTAGCTGGCTAAGGCCGCGTTCAGCCTGACCGATCTCATCAATCCTGTCGCTTGGAAGCAATATATTCTCGGATGATTCCGGATCCGTTTGAAACGCAGCCATATTTTTGCGCATGCGGCTCACCGGCTTAATGATAAGATTGTTGAGAGAGACAAATACAAAAAAAGCAGTGATGACAGATATTAGCAAGGACAGGCCGAGAATATTTAGGGCATATCTGCGAAGGTTTGTGCGTAAATCCACGCGGGACAGAAACACGCTATGGATATGATTGTCGCCGCGCTTGGCAGATGCATTTCTATCAACGACCTGAATAAAATCTGATCCCCCCCCTGCAACGGTGCGCCACGCATCTAAAATATTTTGCAAGGCACTATATTCTTTAAGTTCGATGCTCTGACTATCCGCATAGTCCATATCTGTAACACCCGGCGCGGTAATCTCTCGCTCGCCCTCATTTGAAAGAAGTTTCACACCGGCAATATCAACGGACATAAATATTTTATCGAGCAAGACATCGTTCTCAACATATTCCTGTGAATCATCAAGAACGAGACCAGCAAGATAAGCAGATTGGGCCCGCATCGTCAGCCAATTCGTTTGCTGATAAGCAACAGAGGGAATCATGATGATGATCTCGGTGATCAAGACAACGACAACCGTCAATGACAAGAGCTGGGTTGATAGTGATCGCCTAATGCCCGGTATGGCATTTATAATTGTAGTTATGGGGCTTCGTTTTTGCATAAACTACTGTTTGGTTAATCAAACAAGGAAAGAAATTTGATAAGGCTTCTTGTTCTATCGGAGAAAAGCTGATCGGTAAAGAATGCACTGGACACCCGCTTGGATGCCTCACCGCGTGTTGGATAGGGTGCAATATAATTGGTAAAGGCTTTCACATTTTGTTTGTTAGCAACGGCAAAAGCCCAGGTTTGAATGAGATCACCGGCATTCTTGCCAACAATCGAAGCCCCTAAAATATTGCCTTTCTTATCGGTGATAACTTTGACAAGGCCTGACGTTGCACCTTCCGCAATCGCGCGGTCATTTTCGGTAAATTCCCAGCGTCTTACTTTAAAGTCAGAATATTTTTCTTTTGCTTGTGACTCGGTCAATCCGATATGGGCAAGCTCGGGATCACTATAGGTAACATAGGGCGATATCGTACTGGCCTCGTTTTTACCTTTAGAGAGTTTGAATAACAGATTACGGATGATCAATCCGGCATGATAGCCGGCAACATGGGTAAATTGCAGGCCACCAGCAACATCGCCAATCGCATAAACGCGCTTATTACTGCTTTGCAGATAATCATTCACCTTGATACCAGCGCGGGTATATTCAACGCCTGCAGCCTCAAGGTTCAGGCCGTCAATATTGGGCTTGCGCCCTGCTGCCATCAACAGATGAGAGCCAGTAACGGAAGACTGGGAGCCCCCTTCAAGATCAATTGCAATTTTGCCACCGCTATCGGAACGAACATTTGTCGCCTTCGCCCCTTCGAGAAGATTGACGCCTTCAGCAACAAGATTCTTGCGAACCACATCAACCAGTTCAGGATCATCATTACCCATAATGGAAGGAGCAGCCTCAATCACACTAACTTCGCATCCAAGACGGCGATGGGCTTGCGCCATTTCAATCCCGATCGGGCCGCCGCCAACAACCAATAAATGCTCTGGCTTGGTGCGATTTTCAAAAAGGTGTTCATTGGTAAGATAGGGAACAGAATCTATACCGGGAATTGGCGGCACAAATGGCGAGGAGCCAGTCGATACGATAATGAATTTTGCATCGATGACATTATCACCAGCGGTTACCTGACGTGGGCCGGTAAAACTTCCATGTTCGCGGATGACGATACATCCAAGACCTTCAAAACGCTCCTGGCTATCATGTGGGGCGATCGTATCGATGGCCTTTCGCACATGATCCATTGCAGCCCCATAATCGACTTCCGGTTCATGGGGCGTGATTCCATATTGGGCTGTTATGCGCATCGCTTGAGCGGCCGCGCCGGCGCTGAGCAGCGCTTTGGAGGGAACGCACCCATAATTGAGGCAATCACCGCCCATTTCGCCCTTTTCAATGAGGACAACCTTTTTACCCAATTGCGCCGCGCCAGCCGCAACCGAAAGTCCCCCGGAGCCAGCGCCAATGATGCAAATGTCAGCTTTGATTTTAGTAGGCATATTTTTTCCTGATTAAGTCGTTCGAACTGGTAAAATGGTCAGCAGGCCAAGGGAGGCCAGTTACAAGAAACTGTTTGCCATATCATTGCCCCTAATGAGAAGATCCCATTTCGACAATAGTACCCAAACTCAAGCGCTGTGATCAAAATTTTTCAAGCAGTGCTTATAGAGCCAAATGGCAAGCCAGCAAATTACTTCTTACTCACCGCATTATAGATAATGGGTATTAAAGCCAACACGCTAAGCGCCACGATGGGGATTAAAATATTGGGATTGGTCAAAAGTCCACCCAGATTCAGATCACCGCCCTGTCGTATGACTTCAGCCGCACCATTGCCTGCACTAACATAAGCAAAGGTCCCGGGAATAATACCGATCAGTGTTGCCAGAAAAAATGTTGGCGTGCGCACACCAAGAGCCGATGGCACAATGTTCACAATGAAAAACGGGAATAGCGGTACAAGGCGCAAGAGAAGGAGATAGGAGAACGCATTATTGTTGAACCCTTCCTCCATTTTGTTAATAAACCCGCCCGCACGAGAGCGTAAACTGTCTCCAAGCGCAGTTTTTGCGACCAGAAAAATAATCGTTGCACCGATTGTCGCGGCAATGACAACAACGACCGTACCGGTCACAATGCCAAATAATAAGCCCCCTAGTAGCGAGAAGATACTCGCGCCGGGCAGTGAAAGCGCCACAGCGACAATATAGGCAACCATAAACAATCCGATGGCCTGAAATTTGTTTTGGGCGACAAACCCGGTCAGCACGTCATAGTTTTCGCTTATCGCATCTAAAGACAGATATTTATGGGCGCCGGTGGCAAATACGGCGCCAACAGCAACCAGAATTACTAAAAGCGGCCCGAAACGAACCAACGGGTTACTTTTTTTTGGGGTTTCTTCTGTCATTATTTTCTCTCTAAAATATTCGGCGCATTGCAAAGTGCGAACCGGGGCAAAGTGCTAACTGGGGCAAGGTGTTATCTGGCGTATCAAATCTCTAAAATGGATTATATCTTTTAGTATCCCCCAAAATGAATAGCCACCCAGACCATAGCCAGCCATTTCGAGATCATACCTAACACGTTGTGACCAGAATTCACTTAAAAGATTATATACGCAAAATCACATATCAGAGAGAAAAAATTACCCCTTTTCAACACCCTTGTGAGCCGTTCTTGAATAATTGGGTTTAACAGTCAATAATCCCGGATTATAGGCGCCAAGGGCCCCAAGTGCCCACTTTCCTATTTTGAACTCTTTTGACCTATCCACATCACTTATCTCTTGACGATTAGCCTGCGTTTCGCTATTTCCCGTGCTCTTTACGGGTAATAAGCGTTATGGCGCATATTCACCCGGATATTTGATCGAATTCTTTACAAAATACGCTGGCAGACCCCATGGTGCTGGCGGAGGACACGACATGAAACGCACCTATCAACCAAGCCGCCTAGTGCGCAAACGCCGCCACGGCTTTCGTGCTCGTAAGGCAACCAAAGCAGGCCGCAAAATTCTCGCACGTCGCCGTGCCCGTGGCCGCAAGAACCTTTCTGCATAGATAAACCTTACGCTTTGATTGGCTTTCTGGCGGCTAACCCATTGATACTCTGAGGGTTTTTTCACGCTCAAAGCAAAATGGTCTTTATAGACTATGAAATCGTGCATATCAGAGTGAGTCGAACCGAATAATCAGAACCGAACCAGCTGGGCGAGTGACTAGAAAACGATGACCATGGTGATCATGCCACTACGAAAAAGGGCTGATTTCCTGGCGCTCCGCCAAGCCCCTTCCATCACAACGCCTTCTTTCCGGATTGCATGCGCCTTGCGAAATAATCAGGACATCGGTGATACCCCCGACAATAGAGCCGGTAATAAGCCAGATATTCGAGTAGGCTACACAATAACAAAAAAAATCGGCAATGCCGTGACCCGCAATCGCATCCGTCGCAGGCTGAAAAATGTCGTCGCCCGCATTTTTCCTCTTCAAGCCGAGCCAAATGCTGACTATGTAGTAATCGCATATGCTAAAGCCGTTGATCGCCCCTTTGATCAACTCCTAAGAGATATGGAAAAGGCCGTGCTTGCTCTAAAAGCGGGTAAAGGAAAAACCCGAAAGAATTGAATTTAAAAGAATTGAATTTATCTGGCAGAAAACCAGCAGCCCTTGCGATATAGGGTCCCTCAGGAGTTAAAGGTGTTTCATGGATCGTAATCTGATTATGGCGATTGTTTTGTCGGCGGCAGTGCTTTTTGGCTATGAAGTCCTGATTGGCGCGCCCCAGCGCGAGGCCATTGAAGCGGCCCGAAAGGCCCAAGCCGAACAGGCTGGTCAGCAGGTCGACCCTTCTGGAAAACTCACCAAGGAAGCCAGTTTTGACACAGCGCCCAGTTTTTTAAATCTGGACACCGCCCTTGCCGATAGCCCGGGACGGGTCACCATTGATACCCCAAGGCTTTCGGGCTCGATCAATTTACGCGGCGGACGCTTCGATGATCTTGAATTGCGCGATTACCGCGAAACGCTAGATGGTGACAGCGGCAATATTCAACTTCTAAAACCGCAGCGCACGGAAGATGGCCATTATATCGAACAGGGCTGGTTATCGGGCACCGGCAATAGTTCCAAAGAGGTCTGGCAGGTTAAATCTGGCGATACCCTCACCCCGACAACGCCCGTCACCCTCATTCGCAGCAAAGATGGGCTGACATTCGAGAAAACCATCTCCGTCGATGAAAACTATATGTTCTCGATTGAACAAACAGTCACCAATACCACGACAGAAGACACCTCGCTTATTCCCTATGCCCTCGTTATTCAACAAGGACTACCCGAAGCGCTGAGAGGCGGGGCCATTCTCCATGAAGGAGCGGTAGGCGTTGTAGGCAAAAAACTTTTCGATACAAAATACAAAAAACTTTCAGAAGGCAAAACTGTTGAGGCTTCGGGCACTGGCGGCTGGGTTGGAATAACCAATAAATATTGGCTGGCCGCTGCCATACCGCCGCAAGATCAGTCCTTTAATGTGACCTATGTCAACGACGGCAAGCAAAAGGGCAAAGAAATCTTTCGCACCAGCTATCTTCTATCTGCGGTTGCGATTCCCGCAGGGGGCACGGCGAAAGTCTCATCGCGTGTGTTTGGCGGCGCAAAGGAAGTTAAAACCTTGCAAGCCTACGAGGTTAATACAGCCGATGGCCGTTTGGGCGTAGTGGATTTTGACAAGGCCGTTGACTGGGGCTGGCTGAACTTCCTGACCCGTCCAATATTTTTCGTTCTTGAGTTTTTCGGCAGCCTTGTTGGCAATTACGGAATTGCAATTTTACTTCTCACCCTATGCATCAAGGCCCTGCTCTTTCCTCTCGCCAATAAGGGCTATGAGTCGATGACAAAAATGAAGAAGCTTCAACCACAATTGGAAAAGCTTCGTACACGTCATGAAGACGATAAAATGAAACTCCAACAGGAGATGATGAGCTTATATAAAAAAGAAGGGGTAAACCCGATGGCCGGGTGTCTGCCCATATTAATCCAGATGCCGATTTTCTTTGCTTTATATAAAACTCTTTTTGTCACCCTTGAGTTGCGCCATGAACCTTTCTTTGGCTGGATAAAAGATTTATCAGCCCCGGACCCGACCAATTTGTTTAACCTGTTTGGTCTTATTCCATTTGATCCCACATCATTGCCGCTCATCGGCGCATTTTTAGGGATAGGTGTTTTGCCAATTTTAATGGGCGCGGCCATGTGGTTCCAGATGTCCTTAAACCCACCGCCGCCAGATCCGGTACAAAGACAAATTTTTGCATTTCTTCCCTTAATATTTGTGTTTTTGTTCGCAGGTTTTTCTGCCGGGCTCGTCGTCTACTGGATCTGGAATACAGTTCTATCGGTGGCTCAACAATTGGTCATTATGAAGAAGAACGGTGTTGCAGTGGAATGGCGCGAGCGATTTAGCTTTTTGTTCCCCAAAAATAAAACCGTCACGGTTGGCGGCGGGGCAACCGATAGCGATCTCGATAGCGTCATCAAAACGCCAAAAGACAAATAAAATTTAATGGATGATCACACACCAGAGGCTCTAGAAACAGCGCGTAAAATGTTTGCGGGGCCATGTGATTTTATGCTCGGAGTGGTTTCAATGGATGCCCTGCCCGATGGGTCCAGCGCCGAGATTGCTTTTGCCGGACGCTCTAATGTTGGCAAATCCTCCCTCCTCAACGCATTAACCGGGCGTAACGGCCTGGCGCGCGCCTCGAACACACCAGGGCGCACCAGAGAGTTAAATTTTTTCGATCTCGATGGACATTTAAAACTCGTCGACCTGCCCGGCTATGGCTATGCCAAGGCTTCGCGCTCGGCCAGTAATGCCTGGACAAAACTAACCCGCGATTATTTGCGTGGCCGCGCGGAATTACGGCGTATTTGCCTGCTTATCGATAGTCGCCACGGGTTAAAGCCATCTGATCTTGAAATAGCCGATATGCTCGACAAATCAGCCGTAAATTATCAGATCGTCCTGACAAAGATTGATAAAATAAAACCAACCGAGCTCGATAAACTGACCACCACCATTGCAAAGGCGATTGTGCGGCGCCCGGCGGCACATCCGGTTATCCGGGCTACATCTTCTCAAAAAGGCGATGGCCTGCCTGAATTGCGCGCTGACCTGGCCGCTTTATCACAATGGTAACAGGGCACGTAGCAATCTGACGCGCCCGATTGATGAATTCACCCTTGGGATTTTCAACATGGCCCCTTATGGTCCTTATTATGGATAAGTCAGAAGAAGTTCGCGAGGCGTTTAAACGCGCACTGCTCAATACCACCAAAGCCCTTTCTGCCACTCAAGAGGCAGAAGTTAGCTTTGGCGGCGACAAGCCGCAGGTCAGCGGTAAAATTGCGCGCATTCCCCTGCCTGATCGTATTTTATCGCGCGAGACCGCCGCCATTACCCGCGGTGAAGCGGATGCAGCCGCGCTGCGACTTGCCCATCATAATGCTAGCGATCATCTGCGCTTATCTCCCAAAAATCCTGCCGGAAAAATTGTCTTCACCGCCCTCGAAAATGCGCGGGTTGAGGCCATCGGCACCAGAGCCATGAAAGGCATTGGCGATAATCTTGCCGCCGCATTAGAGCAGACCTTTGCGCAAAAAGCCTATGACAATAGCGCTGATAATGATATCGGCCCGCTTGCCGATGTTGCCGCCTTGATGGTGCGCGAAAAACTCACCGGGCGCACCATGCCCGAAAGCGCCGCCCCCCATATTGAACATTGGCTCGGCGAACTAAAGAAAAAAGCCGCCGATAGTTTTGAGGCCTTTTCGAAATTTGAAAATCTCGAAGATCAAAATGCGTTTGCGCGATTGGCTCGAAATATTCTACGCGATCTTGAACTTGATGATAAGCAGGAAGGTGATCAGGAAGAAAGCGATCAGGAAAATGAGGACGAGAACGAGTCCGAAGATGATGATAACAAACCTGATAACCAGGAAGATGATCCCACTGCGGAACAACCTGAAGAAGGCCTCCCCGATGGCGGAGATACCCCTGACGGGGATGCTGACCTATCCGAGCAGGATTTCGATCATTCCAGCCAAGAAGACGATATGGCCTCGGAAGAAGCCAGCGCTGTTTCCGGTCATGATACACAAACCGGCGATAGCGGCGCAACCTATAAACCCTACACGACGCAATTTGATGAAACCGCCGATGCGATTGATTTGTGTGATGGAGAAGAATTAGAGCGCTTGCGCCGCACGCTTGATCGTCAACTTGAAAATTATCATGCGGTTGTCTCGCGTCTTGCCAATCAATTACAACGTAAATTAATGGCGCAACAAAATCGCAGTTGGATGTTTGATCTTGATGATGGCATTCTTGATGCGGCGCGCCTTGCCCGCGTTGTGATTGATCCAATGCAACCGCTTTCTTATAAACAGGAAAAAGATCAGGAATTTCGTGACACGGTTGTGACCCTTTTGATTGATAATTCCGGTTCAATGCGCGGACGCCCGATTACAATCGCTGCTATTTGCGCAGATATTCTCGCCCGCACTCTGGAGCGGTGTTCAGTTAAAGTAGAAATTCTGGGCTTTACCACCAGAGCCTGGAAAGGCGGGCAAGCGCGGGAAAAATGGGTTCAGGATAACCGACCGGCAAAACCGGGCCGTCTCAATGATTTACGCCACATCATCTATAAAAGCGCTGACGCCCCTTGGCGGCGCACACGCACCTCTCTTGGATTGATGATGAAAGAGGGCATCTTGAAAGAAAACATTGATGGTGAAGCGCTGATCTGGGCCCATGACCGCATGATTGGCAGACCTGAATCACGGCGTATACTGATGGTAATTTCAGATGGCGCGCCCGTTGATGACACCACCTCTTCCACCAATGGCGGCGCTTTTCTGGAGCGACATTTACGCGAGGTCATTCATCAAATTGAAACCCGGTCTCCCGTTGAGTTACTCGCTATCGGTATCGGGCATGATGTAACCCGCTACTATAAACGCGCCCTTACTATTGTCGATGCAGAACAATTGGCCGGTGCAATGGTCGATAAACTTGCCGAGCTTTTTGACGAAGACCCGGTTAAAGGAAAAAGAGTATAGCTCGTTTTCTCTGACGAATTTACTTTTTCGAGCGTCCCAAAAAATCACATTAAATATGCAAGGCTATTCCAAGGGTTCGCATAGCCGCTTCCTGGAAAGCTTCACCCATTGTCGGGTGCGCATGAATAGTCGCGGCAATATCCTCAAGGCGCGCGCCCATTTCTATTGCCAATGCAAAACTCGCAGAAAGTTCACTAACGCCGCCGCCGACGGCATGTATTCCCAAAATCACATGATTGTCGCTGCGCGCAATAATCTGTATAAAGCCTTCTTCGGACTCCATTGTCATAGCGCGGCCATTGGCGGCAAATGGAAATATTTCCGCCATGACGTCAAAGCCATTTTTGCGCCCATCTTCTTGTGCCTCAACCAACGACATACCAGCCGTCACGATTTCCGGGTCCGTAAAACAAATGGCAGGAATAACGCGTTTGTCCCAAATACGGTTTTTACCTGCAATAATTTCGGCGACCATCTCCCCTTGAGCAATGGCCCGGTGCGCCAACATTGGCTCTCCGGTAACATCACCAACCGCATAAACCCCGCGCATGGAGGTTTGGCACTTATTGTCGATACGAATAAAATTGCCATCCATATCGAGCATCAAACTCTCCAGAGAGAAGCCTTCGGTCACCGCTTTTCGCCCTGCCGCAACAAGAACTTTATCAAAAAGTGAATTTATAATTTCACCATTCGCATTTTCACAAATCAGGTCTTGGGTTTCCTGATTAATCCCTTTCACATGGGTATTCAGATGAATGTCCATTCCCAATGCGGCCATGGATTTTTGCACATGACTTACCAAGGCATCATCAAAATGGGGGAGCAAACTTGACCCCGCTTCAAAAACACTGACCTTGGAACCAAATTTTGCGTAGGCGATGCCCAATTCCAACCCGATATAACCTCCCCCGATGACGGCCATGGTTGGCGGCACATCTTCAAGGGACAAGGCCTGTGTTGATGATAAGACACGCCCGCCAAAAGGCAGGCTGGGAATTTCAATCGGTGTTGATCCACTGGCGATCACAAGATTTTCGCAATGGACTAAAATTTCCCCGGCTTCAGTTTTAATCTCTACATTCTTTCCATCAATTAGAGAGGCCGATCCGGTAATCGTTCGCACACCCGCACGTTTTAACAAACCGGCAACGCCCTGATTTAGGCGCTTAACAATAGTATTTTTCCAACCCACAGTTTTACGTAAATCAATGCGGGGATATTTTACTTCAATGCCAATGTCAGAGTGCGCGTTTTTATCTAGTTGGGCATATTGGGTCGTGTTTTGAAATTCATCGGCGACATGAATAAGCGCCTTTGATGGAATACAGCCAACATTCAAGCACGTACCCCCCGGTTTTTGTTTTTCGGCAACAATTGTATCAAGCCCCAATTGCCCCGCACGGATCGCCGCAGCATACCCGCCAGGGCCAGCGCCAATAATCAGTACATCACACTTAACATTACTCATACCAATATGCCTGTCTCTAAATTTATAGCATTTCTGTTCTGGATTATTCCTGAATGAAAATTTCTGCAGGCGATTCCAGCAAGGATTTTATACGTTGAATAAAAACCGCGCATTCATAGCCATCAATCACACGGTGATCAAAGCTGGAAGAAAAATTCATAATTTTTCTGGGGATGAAGCTTGTTCCATCCCAAACCGGTTTTGTCTGAATTTTATTAGGCCCTAAAATAGCAACTTCCGGATAATTAATAATGGGCGTTGTGACAACGCCTCCCAGTGCGCCCAATGAGGTCACTGTTATTGTTGAGCCAGTCAACTGATCTCTCTTTATAGTACCTTCACGCGCGGCTGTAGCAAGATCATCAATTTGCGCCGCACACTGCCATATTGAAAGTGTGGCAACGTCCCGCACAACCGGCACCATAAGCCCGCCAGGGGTTTGTGCGGCGATCCCCACATGCACGGGGTGATATTGATGCAATATGCCCGCCTCACTATCGTAACGGGCATTCATCTTTGGGTGTTCTTCGAGAGCGCGGGTCAGGGCTTTGAGCACAAATGGCAAAATGGTCAATTTAGGCTGACTCTCATTGCGGTTTCTATTTAGACGCTCGCGTAAAATCTCGATATCGGTCAAATCAATTTCTTCGACATAAGTGATATGCGCAATGTTTGACGCTGATCGCGTCATTTGTTCTGCGATTTTTCGGCGCAGGCCAATGACTGGCAATTGCGTAATCTGATTGGGGTCTTCATCACCCATATCAAAAGGTTGATCCATTGGCGGGTTTATTGAACCCGTTGCCGCGCTAGCCAATTGGCCATTTTGAAAGCTTTGTGTGGCGGGAGAAACATGCACCGGGTTTTCACCGGCAAAAATTGCATCGAGATCACTATGATTGATCCGGCCTTCCGGTCCGCTTCCCTGTACCAGATATAAATCAATACCGCCCTCACGCGCGCGTTGGCGCACGGCCGGTGACGCCAATGGTTTTTGTCCGGAGGGGCGCGCTTTTGCGATCATGGTCGCATTTGAAATTTGTTGCAGGCGAGGGTCTGGCGCTCCGCTTACAGCCGGTTCCGGGATAGGGGCTGGCGTATTAATGTCCTCAAAACTTTCCGGAGCCGGTTGGCTATCGCCAGTATCAACCTCATCATCGCTATCAACGTCCTCCTCAACATCAAGGCGAATGATCGGGGCACCAACTGCGATATTGTCTCCCGGTACGCCGCCGCGCCAAATGATGCGACCTTCAACCGGAGAAGGAATTTCAACAGTTGCTTTATCAGTCATCACGGCGGCAAGAACTTCATCTTCACGAACACTCTGGCCTTCTTCAACCATCCATTCGACAAGTTCTGCTTGCGCAATGCCTTCTCCAACATCAGGTAATTTGATCGTATACTGTCCCATTCCATTCACTCGCTTAAGATACTGGAATTATGAAATTCCAGATTTTTCGAAATTTTAATAACCAACCTTGCTATGCCGGGCCTATGCTTTGCCTATGCCGGCTCCATCACTGATTTAAGGGCCGCGCCCACACGATCGGGACCGGGAAAATATGTCCACTCCTGTGCATGAGGATATGGCGTATCCCAGCCAGTTACCCGCGCGATCGGCGCCTCTAAATGATAAAAGCAAGCCTCTTGCACCAGAGAAATCAATTCACCGCCAAAACCGGATGTTTTTGTCGCTTCGTGCACAACAACACAACGACCAGTCTTTTTGACAGATTGCACAATCGTCTCAAGGTCAAGGGGAACAAGCGTGCGCAGATCAATGATCTCCGCATCAATGCCCGTATCTTGTACCGCCGCTTCAGCTACATAAACCATCGTCCCGTACGCAATTACCGTAACCTCGGCGCCCTCGCGGCGGATCGCGGCTTTGCCCAGCGGCACCCGGTAAGTCTCCTCTGGCACCTGCGCGAGCTCATGACCGTCCCAAGGGCGCACCGGGCGATCATGATGGCCATCAAAGGGTCCATTATAAAGCCGCTTGGGCTCTAAAAACATCACAGGATCTTCATCTTCAATAGCGCTGATCAACAATCCCTTTGCGTCATAAGGATTAGAAGGAATAACAGTTTTTAATCCGGCCACATGGGTAAACAGGGCTTCGGGACTTTGACTGTGGGTTTGCCCGCCAAAAATACCGCCGCCCGTTGGCATTCTTATGGTGAGGGGAACAGTAAAATCACCATTAGAGCGATATCGAATTCGAGCCGCTTCCTGAACAATCTGGTCATATCCGGGAAACATATAATCAGCAAACTGAATTTCAATGCAGGGGCGCATATCATTGGCCGCCATCCCGATTGCAGCGCCAACGATTCCGTTCTCGCTAATGGGCGCATCAAAACAGCGCGATGACCCATATTTTTCCTGCAGACCAGCCGTTACCCGAAAGACGCCGCCAAAATATCCGACATCCTGACCAAATACGACCACATTGGAATCAGCTTCCATCGCATTATCCATGGCGCTACGAAGGGCCTCGATCATTGTCATTTGTGCCATATCTATACCCCCGCCTCTTGACGTTGACGCCGTAAATGCTCTGGCATAGATGCGTACACTTTCTCAAACATGGCCTTTGCCGAAACACTATCGCCGGAATGCAGCGTGCCATTTTTCTCAGCGCATTTTTGTATCTGGGCAACTTCTTCATCAAGCAATGTCGTTGTCTCCTGATGCAGCTCTTCTGACCAGACACCTTTTTTGATCAGGTGCGATTTCAACCGTTCAATCGGATCCCCCAAAGGCCATGCAGAAAATTCTTCTTTGGGACGATAGGCAGAAGGATCATCGGATGTCGAGTGACCGCCGGCCCGGTAGGTTACAAATTCAATCATGGTTGGGCCTAAATTACGCCGTGCACGTTCCATCGCCCAACATGCCACCGCATATACGGCCAGATAATCATTTCCATCAACACGTAAAGCCGGAATACCAAACCCTAGCCCCCGCGCCGCTAGAGTTCCCGCTTCACCAACGGCTATGCCCTGGAAGGTTGAAATTGCCCATTGATTGTTAACAATATTGAGAACAACAGGCGCTTGATAGGTTGAGGCAAAAACCAGCGCAGAATGAAAATCGGATTCAGCAGTTGATCCATCACCGATCCAGCCCGTTGTGATCGCCTGTTCTCCTTTAATCGCAGACGCCATCGCCCAGCCAACGGCTTGAATATATTGCGTTGCCAAATTGCCGGAAAGTGTAAAAAAGCCATGTTCTTTTGACGAATAGAGAACTGGCAATTGACGACCTTCCAGCGGGTCCTTGGAGTTGGAATAAATTTGATTCATCATATCTTCCATCGGATAACCCGTTGAAAGCAACAAACCTTGCTGGCGATAAGTCGGAAAATTCATATCGCCTTTTTGCTGCGCTCTTGCATAAGCGCAAGCAATTGCCTCTTCTCCGAGGCATTGCATATAAAAGGACGTTTTGCCTTGACGCTGGCTCATTAACATACGCGCATCGAATGCACGCACACGTAACATATCTTTTAAACCTTCCACCAAAGACGCATCATCTGGCACATAGTCTGCCCATTCGCCCACTGCATCACCGGCATTATTTACTATCCGGATAATAGAATAGGCCATATCGCGAATTCTCGCCGGATCAACATCAACAGGCGGACGGGGCTGGGCCCCTGCCCTCGGGATATCCATCTCGGTAAAATCAGGCAAATCACCAGGGCGACATTTTGGTTCTGGCACTCTTAGGCTGAGAGGAACAGCGTTTATATTTTTTTCGGTCATAGAGACTGTGATATCCATATTAAAGTCTTCAGTACGGGTATGATCATTCAGATCAAAATCTTTTGGGCGTGATGTCGAATTTTTATCATCACCGGTCAAATCAACACTTAGCGATTGCGTTAATTTATTTTGTCCCAAAAGCGCTTTGGAAAAGGCTAATTTTTCCTCGTGATCTTTCATATTCATCCTAATGCAACAACATTTTTATGTTATCAAACCCGTTATTTGCGCCCGCTGATGACGCTCGTCAAGTGACCTTTATGCTCAGTTCAAGATCGGCCAAAGCACCGTTAAGCTTTGGCAAAAACAAGTCAATATCCGGTGAATTTTAGCCGAAAATGAAAGAAAATATTGCGCCGCCTCTTCGCACGAATCTCGTTTGTGTGTTTTGCAACGTAAGGAGGTAAGAATATTAGCGCGCGCAACCGCCAAGCTTACCGATCGCCCGGGAAGTTTTAAGTCTTGTTAAGCTATTGGTAATCAATCCTGACGGAGCGTTAAGATCAACGGCTCTTTTCGCCGTCGCTATAGAACAATTTTTTGTGAAGTACCGCGCGCACACTTACCGGTGTATCGGCAAAATCGGAGAAAAGTCCATCGATTCCTAAGCGCATAAACATTTCTATTTCTGCTCTGGTATCGCCCTCAAATAGAGGCCAGACATCATCATCACGAAATGTCCAGGGATGCACCATCAAACCTGCCCGATGGGCCCGGCCCACAAAACCGCTATCCCCGCCCGCTTCATCAATAAGAAGCTTCTTATAGGGGCCAATACCATCGGCAAAACGTCGGATTTCATCCATCGCAATCTCTGGCTCGTTTTCAGTAAGGAAAATCTGACGCAGATTGGTTTTCACCCGCAAGCGTTTTAAATTCTCTGATTCAAAGGACTGAATGAATGCCGGATCATCGGCATTTTGAAACCCATATGAATCAAGCAGGCGTAATAATTCATCATCAAATGAAAGCCCTAATGCTTCGAGCGCTGCTGGATGTTTGGTTTCTGGATAAACACCAATGCGTCGCCCCGCGCTCAGTGATCGATGCTGTGCTAATTGCAAAATTTCTTCAAATGTCGGTATCTCGAACTGACCGTCAAATTCAGGACTACGCCCCTCACGCGGTTGTACGGCGCGCAATGTTTTAAGTTCGGCCAATGTAAAATCTTCTACAAACCAGTTTGCTTCTTCGCGGCCTTCCTTGACGGTTTTACGATCGGCAAACTCCCCGTGATCGCCAATATCGGTGGTTGAGGAGAGATAACGGTCATGACGGGCTACCAGTTGACCATCTTTGGTTATTACCAAATCTGGCTCAATATAGTCTGCCCCAAGATCAATAGCCAAATCATATCCAGCTAGCGTATGTTCTGGCAGATACCCGCTTGCGCCGCGATGGGCGATAATAATTGGCGGATTTCCATCAAGGGTTGGCCATTTTACGGAACCGGGATGAAGTGATTTTCTGGAAGATCCTATATGCGGGGTATCTTTAAATATTTCAAAATCCATGGTTCTGGTTTCACCTTTCACATTTTTGGGTTGAAGGGAGTTTTCCGAATGTCGCGGGCTACAGGCAATACATAGCACGCCAACCATAAAACCCCATAGAATGAATGCATATTTCGGGTTGATCCGCATCATCGAAAATGTCCTATCATATTGGCCCGCAAGCCTCTTCGGTTTTTAATATCTATTGTTCTAACGATATGGACAGGGTAGAATGGTCCAACGCTAATTTGAGAGCTTTAAGCCCAGAGTGTTCTAAATTTGGCCCTATCATCAGGAGCCCGACGCGCCGGAAACAGGAGGCACAGTCCATGAAGACGAATGTAACATTAGCTGCGATTTTTACCATATCCGTCTTATTCTTAAGCGCGTGCGCCTCTTCCGGTCCGGTCGGCTATGGTCCGGCATACGACAACAAGTTCGGCTATAGCGAAACAAAACTTGAAAAAGCGCGCTACCGCATAACCTATAAGGGCTCTGCGGGGGCGGGCGCAGATAATATAGAATTGCTGGCGATACGGCGCGCGGCAGAGCTTACAGTTCAAGACGGTTATGAATGGTTTCAGGTGATCAACCGCGAAGTTACCGGCCAAGACCGCGGCGGTGTATCTGTTGGCGGCGGTGTCGGGTCAGGCCGATTTGGACGCAGGTCAAGCGTGGGCATTGGTGTCGGCGGTAATTTTGGCACTATCGGAGCCAAGGTTTTCTATACGGCACGCATCGAAATTATAATGGGCAATTACCCCCACCCCGATTCCACCGTCAGCGCACCGGGAAACGGGATCAATATCTATGATGCAAACTCCTTTTTGGAAAACACAATTCTCAATTCTCCGGTCTCTATTCAGCAATAAACCAATCTATGCGTAAATTACTTTTTGCCATCCCCTTAACGATCTTGTTGATGCTGGGCGCGATTTTCATGACGTCGCTGCGCCATCCCTCGGACCCGTTTCAATCGGTTTTGATTGATAAGCCTGCGCCCGATTTTGCCCTGCCCGCAATTAAATCCGGTCAAAATACTATCGCGCTACCGGAAGGATTTTCCCGTCAGGATTTAATCGGAAAAGTCAGCCTCGTGAATGTTTTTGCATCCTGGTGCATTTCCTGCCGTGTTGAACATCCCTTGCTTATGCGCCTTAGCCAAGCCGATGAAATTCCCATCATGGGGCTTAACTGGAAAGATGAACCCGGTGATGGGGCGAATTGGCTTGCACGATTTGGTAATCCCTACACCCTTATTGGCGATGACCAAAAAGGACGTACAGCAATTGATTTTGGTGTAACCGGAGCGCCCGAAACCTTTATTATTGATCATACAGGTCATATCCGCCACAAACATGCGGGCCCCATTACGGTCAATGACTGGAATACAAAATTCCTGCCAGTGATTGAAGAGTTACGATCTCAACAGCTGGCGCAATAAACCTGCAATAACTAATCAGCCATATTTCTCGGCCCAAACTTCGCGATCTATCGACCATAG
Organism: uncultured Caulobacterales bacterium; assembly: GCA_964392325.1. GTDB lineage: Bacteria > Pseudomonadota > Alphaproteobacteria > Caulobacterales > Parvularculaceae > CALLPQ01. The sequence goes on along the minus strand of CAYMPJ010000011.1, from coordinate 22,084 downwards.
ATCCAGGGTATGTCCCCAAAGTTCAAACTTCTCGCCGCTATTGGTCTCCCCGATTTTAGCGGCCACCTGTTGGCTATTCTTATTATCCGGGTCAATCACGCTGAGGATACGCTTTAGATCGGGAAAACGGGTAAAGACCCAGCCCATCGTCGCAATGGCGGCTTCTGGCGCATAGCCCTTTCCCCAAAATTCCTTACGGATGGCCCAGCCAACCTCTAGTCCGGGCCAGCCATAGGGCTGCCAAGGACCCACACGGCCAATCCATTCGCCGCTTTGTTTTTCAAACACAGAGAAAAAACCGTAACCCCGAATTTGCCAATGCCCAATAAGGGTCGCAGCAACACGCCATTCATCGAGACGCCCACGGGGAGTACCCGCATCAGTTAAAAACTTTGCAAGCTCAGGCGTTTGCATCATATCAACATGCGCCTCGACATCCCCCGCACCCATAGGTTTTAACATCAAGCGATCAGTCCATAGACAATCATCTAAAACAGGATCAGTATTTTGCGCGGGTAATTTCATAAGGTTAATCCAATACCAGTTTAACTCTGTAAACGAATAAAAATTCAACAATCAACACATCACCCATGACACATCAAAGGGGTGAAAAAATATTTCTGAATTCTCCCATTATCGTTAAATTCTTAAAAAAACAATCAAAAGGTATGATCACATTTTCAAATACAACCCGCAAACAGGCACAATGCTTCGAAAATGGTCTTGTCAGATATAGGCCAATAAGAGCAGACTGTATTTGTGTGGTGACTACTAATTTGGGGTTATAAAAAATGTTTAGGTTTCATGTTTCTTTTAAAGCATCAGGTATATTTATCTTGTTACTCAGTATAATGAGCATAAACACGCACGCACACGCCTTTCAGGCAAAACAGGGAGACGCATTTGAGCGCGCTCACGAAAAAGGTGTAACGGTGTGGCGCGGTGTTGGCACAAAACGAATTAACCAAAAACGCAACAGCCAGAATAACGCGCTGCCCGCGCTCTTGGGCGGCGATCCTTTGCCGGCTAAGGCGAAAACAAAAACGAAGACTTCCCCGCGTTCCCGCACATCAAAATCGGGTACCGCCAAAGTCCGTGTCATTGGTCATTTTTCTGGATATGGCGAGCGGATTCCCTATGTTCAGGGATTTTATTCTGGTTACCCGCGTAGCAAAACTTCGCGATCATATGTTCAAGGATTTTACTCGGGACAGAAAAGCAACAGTAAGCGACGCTTTCCCTTAGAGCGCCCCGATGGACGCCGTCGATATCGTTAGTTTTGAGTTTTCAAGAGTTGAGCAATAGCCTCAATAATATGATAGAAGGTACTGCCGCTGGCATCTTCGAAAACAAATTCATTGTCCGCCGTTAGCTTGTCCCACCACAAGCCCTGTAGCGGCGTATCAAGATAACGCCGTAGGCTCTTGGCAGCATTCAAGCCATCCAGGCGATACTTCCCTTGCATTTGCTTATCCGCAATCTCGGATAATAATAATGCTGCCTTCATGCGCTCCGTTTGCGGCCATAGCCTTGCGCGCTCAGTGACCTGCTCCAATTTTTCATTCATGGTATCAACGGCAACACCGCGATCTTGATCAATACCCTTCTCGCCCGCAGAATATAATCTATATGCAGCCTGCAATGCTTTTTCTCCGCCGCCAAGCTTTGACCAGCGCGCCAATAACCAAGCCCACTCAAACTGATGGCCCGGCTCTACAATTGAACCAGATGCCCCATTCGCCGGAGACCAATCTTCATTGAAAAATTCCCGAATAAATCCACCTTGCCCATCAATAAAATAAGTCAGGGCCATATCCGTTATTTTTTCGGCTACATCGCGCCATCGCGGCTCGCCGCTTATTTCGTACCACGCCAAACATGCTTCGAGAAAATGCATATGCGCATTGGATTGATAAGGCTGATCCCCCGATTCAATAAATCCCCCTTGAGACAAGGTAAGGTCTGCTTCGATTTGATCAAGAATGGCTAATGCGCGGGTCGAAGCCTCGTCGTAAAATGGGGCTGACTTGCCCAATGCCAATATCTGGAACGCTTGATCATAGAGCAAGCTTGCATCATTGATAATAACGCCCTTATCATCTGTAAGCGTATTAATAAATTCTCTGTTCTTTTGATACTTAACCGTGAGATGCTCCAGGCCCCGTTGCATGATAAACTTCCATGGGCCCGTCCAGCCTAATTCTCGTGCAACCCCATAGGTATAAATTTGGCGGGCCTGCACCCGCGCCCGGCGATCAGCCCCGCTTGGCTCCCCGCTCTGGGTTAGGCTTTCATGAAAACCCCACCCATTATGATCAGTGCCAATGCTCGACCACAAAGGCAGCGCCTTGAAAAAGAGCCATTCTTTAAAATACGCACTCATTCCCTCAAGCGAGGGCGGCTTATCCTCCTCGGCGATATCCACGCGAGGGTCTTTTTGCTCTTTCATGATCTCGACAATTTGTTTGACAGATTGCGCCTGATCCAACGGACAGACCAGCACGCTATCTTTTTGCGCAATGACCGCAAGATTTTCCAGACCAACCGCCGCAACCGTCATACCATCTTCGCCGCGCAGATAAGAATTTTTTGTATCAATATTGATGACTTGACCAAGCTTCGCATTTTGCGCTTTGTCTTTTTCGCTCACCTGATGAACTGCGTCCCACGCCCCAAGATCGGACCATGACAAGGAAACCGGCAACACGCTGGCGTGTTTGGTTTTTTCCATCACCGCATAATCAATTGAGATTTTCTGGGCGTCTCTAAAGGCTTCCCCCAATTTGATACCGGTTTCTGTATAAACCCCTTGGTCAAGCGCTTTGCCGACACATCCAATCATTTCCGGAACATTAGTCATGAGCTCACTGCGCATGGTAGCAGCGGAAAACACAAAATTTCCGCTATTCCACAAATATCCCTCATTCATATATTTTTTAGCGGTCGCCCTATCCGGCTTTTCAACAAACGCCATGACCGGAGATACGCTTTGTGCGCCCTTGGCCGTTTCTTCCGGGCGAATATAACCAAATGCGGTGTTTGGCGATGTCGGCACCACGCCCATTGTTACGATGCGCCCTTCTTTGGCAGCAGCGGCGGAAATTTCAATCGCTTTAGCAAAAGCCGACACATCGGGAATAAAATGATCGGACGCAACAACAGCGGCGATACCGTCCGGATCGTGACGATATAAATATTCACTCGCCACCGCAATTGCCGGCGCAGAATCGCGCCCCTGCGGCTCCAATAAAACAACCGCATCACACAGGCCCGCAATTTCCTGCGCAATATACGCGCCGTGGACATTACCGGCGACGATAATTAATTTTTTAAAACCGGGAATCGCGCATACCCGTTCGGCAGTCTCACGAAAAAGACTTTTTTCCCCAACAAGGGCGATAAATTGTTTAGGGCGCGATGGGCGCGAGGCTGGCCATAACCGCGTCCCTGATCCGCCGCACATAATTACCGGATAGATATTCATAACAATTGTCGTCCCGTCTTTCGTCGTTCATTATGCATAAGACGAACTCAACCTATATTGCAATGTTTTCAGAGTGATTACGATTTGCAATTTTTGGGTCCGCAAGTCGAATGCTTCACGTTTAACCAAGCAAAGCAAATCTCTTGCTAAATATACTCTATATTTAGCACCTCAAAGAGGATTAATGATTTGTGTTGTTGATGGACCCCATAAATGGATCATTTTGGGACGGTTAAAAATCAACTTCCCGGATTAGGACTGCCGATACCCGCCGCCAGATTGCGCTAATAGGCGCCTCGCGCTTTGCCCGGATGATGGCAACGCCGGTTAAAGTCCGGTAAATCGGTTCATCCTGATTGACCATGCCCTGCAAAGCGAACATAGATTTTGTTGGTATATGACGCCCCTCATCATCTTCTTCCACCGCAACGGCTCCCCCAAAAATAGAGGAGAAAACAGGGAGCTGAATATGTTCCTCGGCGACAGTGCCGATCTTTGTGACAATGCCGGTTTTTTTCGAAATTTGAATATCATCGGGTATAAATTTCAGGGTGCGCCCTTCTTCGAGGAGAGCCCGCGCATTTTCGTTTGTCATCACCAGCAATTCGCTCACTTGCGGGTTCATGATCGTTGTCAGGCGTAAATCACGATTGACCCACTGACCAACATCCAGCCCGCCTGCAATTCCCGTTACTATCCCGTCATGGGGCGCGAGAATGATTGCTTCTTGCAATTGTTTTTCATACCCCGCCAAACGTTCTTGCTCTGTTATAAGGCTTTGTCGCAACACCGATGTTTGCGAGCGATCCTCACGGTCGCTAACCCGCCGGTTTAATCGACTCCGGGTTTGCTCAATCATCATTTGGGTTTGTTTGATCGCTATCTCGATATCGGGCATTGCAACACTGAAAATCAGATCACCCTTTTTAACGGCTTGCCCCTCTTCAACATGTATTTTGCGTAGCTTTCCCGGATCATGTGCAAATATTTCCGTTTTTTGAACCGGGGTAATGATTGCCGGTGCTCTCACCGAACTTTGCCAGGGCAAACACATAGCCAGACCCAACACACCCAGCCCGGCCAATGAGAACCAACCACGACGATGCGAACTAATTTGTTCACGTATTGAAAACCATGCTTTTACCTCGTCGAGTATAGGCCGGCCAATAAACCAGCCAATCTCGACAATGAATAAAAGAATACCCAGTGCTTTATGAAAAAAGGCATGCACAAAAAGCGCGATACCCAGAAAAAGGAAAAAACGATAGATCCATGTCCCCCAAGCAAAAGCAGTTAGCAGTAAAGTTTTTCTGCGACTAAACTCAAAGGGGGCAGGATCGCGCAGGCCAAATAAAATTTTGCGTACCCGCCAACGCCCTAGCGCAAAACTTTTTTGTTGCAAATTTTCTATGCCAATCATGTCAGAGAAAATATAATATCCATCAAAGCGCATAAACGGGTTGAGATTTACCAATAAACTTAACGTCCAACTGGTTGTCGCCAGAAAAAAAGCGGCGCTTCGCATGGCGCCATCGGGAATAAAACTCCATGCCAAAGTCGCCAGTGATGCAATGATTAATTCCGCACCAATACCGGCTATATCAATATGCAAACGGTGTCGCCGGTCTTTTAATCGCCATGCATCGGTCGTATCGGTATAGAGAATTGGAAACATCACGATAAACGCAAGGCCTATCGTAGAAACCCGGCATTTATAATGATGCGCGGTATAGGCATGACCCAATTCATGAAAGAGTGTCACAAAAATCAAGGTGGCGCCATAAAACAGCGCCCCCTCAAAGCTTAGAAAATGTAGAAATGTTTGGACAAATTCATCCCACTGTCTTGAAACAAGATAAAAACCGACAAGAGCCAATAGAGCTAGACATAACCATGTCTGTTTTAAAAAAAATATTTTAACAAACGGCGCCGTTGCCCTTAAAAACCCGTCAGGCTGAAAAAGCGGAATTTTGAAAAATAGATATTTATGGATAATTTGTTTCCAGAGTGCGGGCGATGCAGCCGCTTCCTGATCTGCAAAAGCGTCGCTGTTTTCATCCAGACCCGTTAAAGTCAAACGGTTGGAAATTAAAAACTGGAGTGTCTCTTTAAAATTCTCTTCGGTTATCGTGTCATCACTATTTTTATTTGCTGCCTCAATAATTTTTTGCGGATCTGCAAGGGACCAATATCGCAAAATCTGTAGGGCATTCTTGTCAATCCGGAAGAAACTATTTTTAAGGGGGTCATGAACCAGCCAGCTTTCATCACCGTTAGCAAGGCGATCTCCTTCCAGGAGATTTAGGTCTTCTCTGAGTTCGGGTAATTGTGGCATGGGTTAAAGTCCAATGAATTGTCGCAGGGAAACAATTGGTTTGCGCATCAACCAAAATCCGAGAGGGGCGCGTTTGCCGTAAATTTTAGCAACCCCTCTAGCCCCTATTCGCGGAATTTCATCATCAATAATATCAGCTTTGGCCGCATAGGCGAGCTGTCCGCCCGGTGTCGGCTCCGCAAAAAAGGCAGCGTAACGAAGTTTTGCCTTGATAGAGTTGATCGGTTTTGCATCAAGAAATAATTTCACCCGCGCCCCCTCGTTTAATAATTCTCCGTCCCCTACCGGAGCCTCAATTTTAACTTCAATAGCGTTCGGATTTGCAATTGTGACAATACGCTCACCGACAGTGACCGGTCTGCCGCGCCAATCATTTGCATCTGAATAAACCAATAGCCCTTGCGTTTGGGCAATCAGTTGCGTTCTGGCTAATTGATCGCCAGCATAATTTTTTCGACTTTTTGCAAGATCCAGTTCTGTTTCAAGAACTTTTAAGCCTCTTTTTTGTTGTGCATCATTGATTGAAACGCGCCGGCTCGTATCAAGTCTTGCTCTGGCAATGCGGGTTTCTTCTGCGCTGACCGCATATTCATTGCGCAACGCTGTATCCTCATAAGAAGCAATCACATCCCCCTCTTTGACGAGCGTATTTGGCGGGAAATGAATTTCCTTGATCACACCATTAATGGGAGCTGTTAAAATTTGTGGCTTGGCCGCTATGATTTCAGCCGGGGCAAGGGTTGTCATGGAAACGGGCCACAGCATAAAAATAAGCCCAACGAGCCCCGCCGCCTGGAATAAACGCCGCCGCAACGGATGTTTTGTCGAAATTTTCGCTGCTGCACCAAGTGCCCGCCAACAATTTCCATAGAGTCTCGATAGTCGGCTAAGGATGTGAATATCATTTTCGCGCCATTTTTTTGGCCGCGCAAAGAGCAATGAAATATCAGGGGCAAGATTGATCCATAATCCATATTTATAAGGATAGGAAAGATCATCACTACCTTCGCCCTCGCTCTCTAGGGTCAACATTTTTGGTAAATTGTTTTGCGTAAGTTTTTCAGCTGACCCGCCTTTAGGTTTGGCTTCGGTAAGTTGACGGTTCACACAATTTTCAAGCCAGACAATAAAGGGAGACGTACGATCAACCACACCCTGACCTGAAATTGTTTTTGTAATCCAGGTTTTTGCTTTTAAATCACGGTAATCATTTCGTATAAAGATGAAACAATGGCCATAAGAAACAATGCGGCGTGTATTATTGGCAATTAAATGGCGCAAACTGCGTCGATCAGGGGCGTCGAGTGCCTGTGTTTCCAGGTGAATTAATTGCTCAAGGGCCGAGTCTGCGTTTTTAGCCTTTTTCGCGTTCTGTATCTGCTCTTTGGATAGGCTAATTGTGCGAGGTTGAGCTTTTGCTTTTGCGGATCCCATTTGGCTTAATTCCCTTCAAAGGAAAAATCAGCTGTCCCGCTCATACCGGCGATAATTTTTTTATCATCTTCTATAAACCGGGCGACTAAATTTATTGTCTGGCTGGCGGAATCGACCGCGCGGCCAATGCGGAAAATTTTTGCCGTATGCAGCGCACCGGTTTCATCAATCGTAAAATTGAAAGGTTCATCTATTTTCAACCAGCCAAGCCATGATGACGGCGCGATGAGGTGTATCTCTACTGGCTGATCGTCGATAATTTTTAATAATGGATCGCCGGGCGCCGGGGTTTCAAAAGGGTCCACATATCGCTCGACGATATAACCGCTATAGGGCGCCTTCACATCGCAATCATTGACCCGGACTTGGCGGGCTTGCCACTGGGCATGTGCCTGTTGTTCATCGGCCTTGGCGGTTGCAAGTTCAAGTTCACCCGCAGCGCCATTGTTAAAAAGCTCTCGCGCATTTGCATGGGCCAATGCGAGCGATTTTTGACTGGCCTTTGCAGCATTCGCCTCAGCGCGAAGTCTTCTACAATCATAACTGACCAATATCGCACCCTGCTCAAAGCGGTCACCAATATCATAGGGCACTTTTGTCAGACGCGCGGATAAATCAACCGACACTTGGGCTTCCTGGGAGGCCATAATCACACCTCTTACAGTTTGCTCGGTGCGATCTTGAAAAGAGTCATAGTCAAATGGCGCGTTCAGTCCGGACCGTTCGGAATAATTTTCCTGAGCAATACTAGTTGGCACTAACAATAACGCAGCCGCCCCAAAAAAAATCGGGCTCCTTAGCTTATTTCTCATAATACACTATTATACCCATATATAAGTTTGCTTTATCGCAACATTAATAGGTTTTTTATCTTAAAAAATAATTAAATCGCATTTTAAATGATTTAATGTTCAATATACGTACAATTTTATGATTTCTTGCATTAAAATATTATAAAACGATATTTATTCTCGTCATAAGTGTTTTTTTAACAGGTTTTGTCTAAAAACCGGACAATCTTCTTATTAACCATAATCCAATCATCAAAGGACACAAAATGAGAAAACTAATTTTAACAACCGCGTCTGTTATCGCGCTTGCTGGTTGTGTGTCGACACCAGAACCTCTCACAAATCAAGAGAAGAGTGAATTTTCTCAGTTTCTACAGGAAAATCTGACCGCGGATCAAGAAGCTCCTGCCCGGTCCATTGATCTATATGAAGCAATGGCGCGCGCCCTTAAATATAATTTGGAACATAGAGTCGCGATGATGGAAACATCGCTCTCAGAGCGGGACTTCAAACTATCGCGGTTTGATCAATTACCACAATTGGTTGCAAATGCCGGCTATTTTGACCGGAGTAATGATCCAGGTGCCACAAGTTTCTCTTTACTATCCGGGCAAGAATCTCTCGAACCATCCACGTCTAGCGAACGTGAAATTTTCACTGCTGATCTAAGCGCGTCATGGAATATTCTGGATTTCGGCTTGTCTTATATCAGATCAAAACAGCTCGGTGATGAGGTCTTGATCCATGAAGAACGCAGACGTCGTATCATCAATACGATTATCGAGGAAGTACGCAGCGAATATTGGCGCGCAGCGAGTGCGGAAAGACTGATTAAAGAACTCGACACTATTCATGAGGATGCGCAGCGCGCATTTAATGAATCTCGCAGCCTATATTCACAGCGCAGAACCTCACCTCTTTCAGCCCTTTCCTATCAGCGAGAGCTCAACGAAATACTTACCGAAGCGCAAACCTTACGACGCGAGTTGATCCTTTCCAAAAAGAGACTGGCAGAGTTAATGAATCTCCCTGCTGGAGAAAAATTTACAGTCTCTCTACCGAATAGACGCTCATCGCCGAAAAATATTAAAACCACTCTGGGCAGAGCGATTGAAATTGCACTCTCATCTAGGCCTGAAGTGCGAGAAGCGGCCTACCGTGTGCGCATGGGTGATCGTGATTTTAAAACGGCCCTGTTAGAAGCACTACCGGGGGTCGAAATATATGGCGCCCTAAATTATGACAGCAATGATTTCCTGTTTAACAATAGCTACACAAATTGGGGGGCGCGGGCCAGCTGGAATGTTATTCGCGTTTTTGAAACCCCGGCCCGTCGCCGGCGCGCAAAGGCCAATATTGCACTGGAAAAAGAACGCGCATTAGCAACTGCAATGGCCGTTTCCAGTCAAGTCCATGTCAGTATGGTCAGACATCAATCACTCCTGGAGTCCCTGGAAACCTCGCAAAGAAGCTATCAGGTACAAAGTGATATTCTCTCGCAAATAAATACCGCCTTTAATGCCCGTTCTGTAAGTTATCAAACGCTAGTGCGTGAACGGATGAATATGATCATATCGGAAGCGCGTTACGACGTAGCCTATGCAGATTTTCAAAATGCCCATGCGACGTTTTTCTCTTCAATTGGTCTCGATCCATTTGGCGCTGATGTAAACGGTACGGAAGATATTGCGACTTTATCTGCGTCATTAAAAAAATTATGGGAACACCGCGAGAACGGCAACTCTTTATAATCTTCTCCGGTATTTTTCTAATACCCCCGAAATCTAATCCTCATTCCATCACAGGTATTCATAATGACTCTTTTCAATCGCAAACTGCGTAACCTTTCTGCTCACAAAAAACTGAAAAACTCTACCTCTATGAGTACCGGGAACACTATAAAAATTCCGGGCATCAACGAGAGCAAATCTTTATCGTTAACAGCTCTTGAGCCGCGTATTTTGCTTGATGCAGCTGGCGTCTCTGCGGCGGTAGATGGTGCCGTCGATGCAATAGCACAACAGCAAGGTGATTTGGCCGCTGAAATGGTTGATAGCGGCGCATTTGATCAATCCGGGGTAGTTGCACCAAACGGTGATAGCCAATCGCCTACGGATGAAAATGATATACCGGAAAGCATAGAAAATGTACGGGCAGAAGCGACGGCGAGCGTTGAAGCGCCAACGATTGATCTGGATGCGAATACCTCTCAAGCGCCTATACCGGGGCAAAATGGTTTTATTGCATTGAATTTTCCAAGTATTAATGGGGAGGGAGAGACCAATTCTGATGTTATCAATGACGGCCAGACGGAGGCAAGAGACGGCGTTGGCAATGGGGAAACAGTCATTTATTCCAACGTTGCCACATTAAATGGTCAGTCCATAGATGTGATCGCAACGGTCGTGAGTACTCAGATTGATCAAACGGTATTTCCGGATGCGGCGCCGGCCGACCTTGCTGACAATCCAATCTTTGCAAGTCGTAATGATGGCGATGCTCAAGTGAATGTTGGCGTAGATGGACCTGACAATCGAATAACAGCTGAAATTCGTTATTCTGTGGTTTTATCAGGCACAACAACACCGATTACAGGTAATTTTGCCATTACTATTGGCGATCTCGATACCAATGGAGCGGGTACGAGTTTCGAGGAAATCGCGGTTTTCACTGACAATCTTGATAGCTTTATTATCGGAAATAATGGCGAGGGTGATCTCGACAGCCCTACAGGGAGTGATTTATCCGTAGAAGATGCGAATAATAACGTCATTTTCCAGGCCGATGATGACCCCGCACTTTTCAATGAAAATGGCTTAATTGTTTTTCATTCTGCTGACAATAATGGTCCTTCCGGCACAAGTGCCCGTGCCGTCCAGTTAAATTTTACAAACACTTCGGATTTCTCGGTCATTTTTAACCGCGAAGGCGGTATTGGCGGCGGCTTCATTATCGATGGAAATTTCTCCTCAGAATTTTTTAGTACAGCTACAATTGTAGATACAAACCCGGAATTTGCCAATATCTTCACCGAAGGTGAAGACCCTGTCGCTATTGCGGCTGATAACATTCAAATTGCGGACGATTTGGATTCAATAGGTAGCGCGACCATCGAAATCACCAATGCGCAAGCTGATGATCTTATTGCAGTCACCGGTTCATTACCAACCGGGATAACAGCCGCAATCAACTCACCGACCAGCATTACCCTAACCGGCATTGCTACCTCCGAAGCGTATGAGCAGGCGATTCTTGCGATTACTTTTGAAAATACGTCTGCAACCCCCGATGATACTGTCACCCGTGAAATTGAGATCACTGTAACAGATGAACAGTTACATGAGTCAAATACAGCGACATCCTTCATTCAGGTTATTGATGTTCTAACCGACACAGACAGCGACGGCGTGAGCGATGACATCGACATCGACGACGACAACGACGGTATTTTGGATGTTGATGAAGGACTAAATGAAACACGTATCGGACAATTTGAATATTCTGTTGATGAAATTGATACAGACGGCAGAACGGGATTTTCCACAAATGTTGAAGCACTTGATGGTGAAGAGATAATAACCGGCGAAACATCTGGTTTCGATGATGGAACGCGTACGGATATATTAGGCGAAGGGGATGTGATTACTCTTTCCTTGAATGGTGGCACACAAATTCTGGCTTATACAATTGAGAGTTTAAGCGCCGATACAGAAATTAATTTCAGATTCCGGGATCCGGGAGGAAACCCAAACTTTGAATTTCGCGGTGTTGAAGATGCCGATGAGCAGCAGGTAGATTTCAGCCTTCAGTTTTTTGATGCAAATGACCCTGATTTTTCCGGAAACCTAGGTGAAATCGCTCAAATAATAGCAAATGGAGGCGGAACGGCGCTGCAAATTACAACGAGCGTTCGTCTATCTGACATTGATCTTGATGGTCGCACTGAAGGTGTGAGCGCTACCCTTGACAGTTTGGCCTCATACACAATTGAAGGAAATGGCGGATCTTTCACGCCTGTAATCGAAGACGGCTCGGTAGTGTTTCGTGGCACTACGGTGGACCCGGATGATAATGTTCAGTTGAATTTCCTTAATCAGGACAGGTTCGAGATCACACTTCTCAATAATGATGACTCGCGTGCCGGATTTAGCTTTAATTTTTCCCAGTTTAATTTTGATACACCCATGACAACCACGACAGGCCGTGACAGTGATGGGGACGGTATTGATGATCATCTCGATATAGACAGTGACAATGATGGCATCACTGACAATATTGAGGCGCAAACCACAAATGGCTTCATTGCCCCCAATGAGGATAACGCCGAAACGCTTATCACCAATCAGGGGCTCAATTCGGCTTATTTGACAACGAGTGCAGCCGGCGGACCGGGCTTGACCCCGGTAAATAGCGATGACTCCGGTTTTGCAGATACACTGGATACAGATTCAGACAATGACGGTGAAAGTGATACTGCCGAAGCTGGATTGGGTGCCACGCCGGTCACTGGTCTCTCGAATGAAATGACCGACGCTGATGGCGACGGCCTGTTTGATGTGTTTGAAACACAAGGCGGAACTGATGCGAATGATGGATTTAACGTCAATGAAAGCCTTGCGACAGGCGCGGCTACGCTATCTGATGAAGATAATGACGCTTTCCTAAATCAACCTCTCACCCATGATGTCGATTTCCGCGATAATGTTGATGATGACCCAGACAATGACGGCATTGCTAACCCGATTGATGTTGATGATGATAATGACGGCATTCTTGATATTGATGAAGGTTTTAATATTAGCGAAGTTCAAGGCCAGCTATTATTCGACCAGGTTGGAGATAATGGAAATGATCGTGGGTTAAACTTCGATGAGAATGGCGGATCTCCCGCGCTTTCAGAAGTGATTGCAAGTGCAGAAGATATCGTCGTTGGCTCCGGTTTGACGGTCTTAATGACCGGAGAAGGCACAGATAGAGCATCATTATTCGAGCTTGATCTGGCAGATGCGAATTCTGCAACTTTTGAAGAAGCTTTTGATGCGCAGGACTTCGTTGAACTGTCATTTACAACACAGGATGTTCAATCATCTCTTCGGTTTTTATTCCATTCATTTACCGCTCAAGACGAAAATGGTAGCAATCGCGGTGATTACCGGGTTACCTATTTAATTTCCGATGACATGTTTGCAACCTCTGATGTCTTGATTGATGATCAGCAATTCCAACCTGGAACAAGCGGTAGTTTCAATGGTCAATTCCCGGATTCTTTTGAGGAATTCCAACTTGATCCCGCAACACGCTATTCTGTACGAGCCTATGTTTACGATGCTCAGAATGATCTCCCGGGGGAGATAACATTTAACGATCAGTTTTTTCAATTCAATCTGCTAACTGAACAAGATGATGATAATGACGGTATTGTAAACCGGCTCGACATTGATAGTGATAATGACGGCATTACAGACACTATCGAGGCGCAAACCACATCGGGCTTTATCGCTCCTTCAGGTGTCGGCGGGACACCGGGCTTTACAGATGTAAACCAAGACGGCCTTGATGATAATTTTGACAACCGCACCGAGCTTAATGCGATGTCCGCAGCAGCGACTTCTGAAGATGCGTTGATCAATCCGGTCAATACAGATGACAGTGACAATCCTGATTTTATCGACACCAACTCAGATAATGAGGGCGAGAATGATACGGCCGAAGCCGGACTGGGCGCCGCGCCGGTCACTGGCCTTTCGACATCTGATAATGACGCCGATGGTGACGGCTTGTTTGATGTATTCGACACGCAAAATGGAACCACGGCTGAAGATGGCTTTAACGTCCATGAAAGCATTGCAACGGGTGCAATCTCTCTACCTGATACGGATGGCGATGCTTCGTTAAATCAGCCGCTAACGCATGATGTTGATTTCCGCGATGCTGAAATGATTGATACGGATGGTGACGGCGTTATCGACTTTATTGACGTTGACGATGATAATGACGGCATTTTAGATGTCATTGAAGATGCTAATACGGCATCCACTCAAGACACTATTATTTTATTTAGCTTTGACGAAACGGATCCTGCAAATGCGGTCGATGCGGATGAAGGCTTTACGGCCTTCGCTTCATTTGGTGGGCGTGATGCTATTTTAGTCCATTCAGTAACAGGTGTTAACGGCAGTGGCGAAAATAACGGCAATGGTACAGGACGGACTAATAATGCGCGCTTTAATCAAATTGCAGCTAATGCAGGTACGACTCTAGACTCGACTTTCCTCGAACCTGATTTTACACAGACACATGGCGAGCGGACTATAACGGCCACAGGCTTTGCTGAGGGAAGCTTTACAATTGATGCGCCTAATGGTGTGCCTAGCCTAGATGGTAATGGGTTCATTGGTGGATTTGATCGCTTGGGCAATCCCACAGATATTATTTCCCCAAGTCTGCAAACGGCTCTGAGCACCGAGCAATTGGCGGCATTTGAGCTAGGACGTTTCTTTACATTCGATCATTTAAATTTTGCAGCGAATGAAGTTAGGAATGTTAATTTTAATGCGGGCGGTATCTTTATTAGCCTAACAGCGCAAAATGGTGACACGGTGAGTACCGTTGTCGAGACAGATTTAAACTTGACCGCTTCTGGTGCCTTTCAGAGCGTCTCAATCCAGCTCACGGGCGAAAATTTTGGCGTCACAGATGCTGAACTCGCCGCTATTTTGAACGAAATTGATGGGTTTGTCATTCGTCCCGAACTGATTGCCGCAGCCTCATCAACAGATGAGCGCAATCTGGCGCAAGCCGGTGATACAGTCGGTGAAGTGATTGACCGTATTGAACGTTTTGCCATTGATAATATTCGTATCACGACGGATGCCGATGGTGATGGCCTGCGAAATTCACTTGATATTGATAGTGATAATGACGGTATTACCGATAATATCGAAGCCCAGAGCACGGCGGATTATATCGCACCGAGCGGTATTGAAGACGGTATTACCGATGCCAATATGGACGGGCTCGATGATAATTATGATGCGCGGTCTGTGAATGGCGTGCTGGACGCGAATGCGAGCGCCGCGACTGAGGCTGATGTGCTCATTAATCCCGTTGATACAGATGGGGACGGTAGTGCCGACTTTGTTGACGTTAATTCAGATAATGAAGGCGGCTCCGATACAGCGGAAGCAGGCCTTGGGCAGGTTAGAGCTACAGGTCTGTCTAATGCCACAACAGATGCCGATGGCGACGGCCTGTTTGATGTGTTTGAAACACAAGGCGGAACTGATGCGAATGACGGCTTTAACGTCAATGAAAGCCTTGCAACGGGTGCAATCTCTCTACCTGATACGGATGGCGATGCTTCGTTAAATCAGCCGCTAACGCATGATGTTGATTTCCGCGATGACCAAGATGATGACACGGATGGTGACGGCGTTGCTGACTTCATCGATGTCGACGATGACAATGACGGTATTCTCGATGTTGATGAATTGCCTACTGTTCCAAACGTGGTGCCTTCGGAACTTGGAAATGCATATTTGAATAACCGCGCTGACTTTGAAATTGCTCTGGCTACCAGTGGTCTTAGCATGGTGATTGATAGTGATGGCGATTTTGCACCCGATCCTGTCGATGTAATCGCGGTTGAAAACCTAACCAGAATAGGGACACTGGGCGGCGAAACATTCGTATATACGGTCTATGATATTAATTTTAGCGACACACCCGACGGCACGATTACACCTGGCATGGCCGGCGGTGACATTGATAGTTTAAGTAACCTTGATGTCGAATTGCCCGCGTCTCAAGGCGATGCAGATGGCGTGGGCAGCTTTGGTATTGATACCAGCGGGGGAAGTCCATCGACTCGCAATGCATTGTTATTTGATTTTAGCACAACCCCTGGCGGGATAGGTCATTTTGGTTTGGACCTTCTAGATGTTGAAAACAGTGCCGAATTTACCTTGGCGGAATATAGGATTTATAAAGATGGTGCCCTCATCGACTCTGGCTTCATTGACTATGCAGATGGAAGTGATGGCAATAATGAAACGCAATTTTTTGGCTATGCCGTCACCGCACAAGAAAATTTCTTTGACCAAATCATCATCGTTGTCGGTGATGACAGCACAGGTGGTGGATTAACTGAGCGATTAGCAGCTGATCGATTTACCTTTGGCGAAGCATTTGATTTGAGTGGAGACTCTGATGGCGATGGTATTGTAAACCGGCTCGACATTGATAGTGATAATGACGGCATTACAGACACTATCGAGGCGCAAACCACGTCGGGCTTTATCGCTCCTTCTGGTGTCGGCGGGACACCGGACTTTACAGATGTAAACCGCGACGGCCTTGATGATAATTTTGACAGCCGCACCAACCTTGATGCCAATTCAACGGCAGCAACGTCTGAAGATGCCTTGATCAATCCGGTCAACACAGATGGTATCGACGATCCTGATTTTCTTGATACCGACTCCGATAATGAGGGCGAAAATGATACGGCCGAAGCCGGACTGGGTACCGCGCCCGTCACTGGCCTATCGACATCTGATAATGATGCTGATGGTGATGGCTTGTTTGATGTGTTCGACACGCAAAATGAAACAACGGCTGATGATGGCTTTAACGTCAATGAAAGTATCGAGGCAGGCGCAGCGGCGCTGCCGGACGCGGATATGGATGCCAGCGGCGGCGTGCCACTGAGCCAAGATGTCGATTTCCGTGATATCCCTAACCCTCCTATTCTTGATCTGAACTCAACCGCTTCCGATGCAAATACAGAACGTGGGTTTACATCTAACTTTATTACTGGATCCGAAGCTATCCAGATTACCGATATTGATGCGGATGCATTGGAAGGCGATCATGTTACAGGCTTTACTTCTCTAACAATTACATCGACTTCTGAACTGCCTGACGGGGAAAATGAAATTCTCCAAATCGCAGGCATTGATATTCCGTTAGATGCTGATTTCGCCCAAGGCGGCGTTATAATTCCTGAAACTTCGACAATTATTGATATCGCTTACCGCGATGACGTTTTGACTGTCCGTGAAGTGTCCAATGGAGTAATTTCAAATGCGGCTATGGACGCTCTTATTCGAAGCGTTACTTATCGCAATGAGGCGAGCAACTTTGATAATACAATTGCCCGTACATTTGATTTCCAGGTTGCACAATTTGATCCCGCAAGTTTTGTCATAGATTTTGAAGAATTAACACCTGGCACCCAAGCAACAGCGGAGCAGATCGGTTCGGATCCTTATTGGGCGAGTGCAGCCAATCAAAATGGTCAAATTCACGATGCTGATAATCCAGGGGTATTCAACCAGATACTTGCAAGTAATGCGGATGGTACTTTCTTATTCCATAACACAGATGGTAATGTGCCCGATGATCAGCGCATTTTATTTGGACGCGATAATATTCCCGTAGAATCCAATCAGGACTACACGTTTAACATTGATATTGGACGTCAAAATTCCTTCAATGCAGGACCATTTGAAGTTTTGATTAATGGCGTGTCAATTGGAGAAATTGATGTCAATGGCGGACCCGTTGGGGATTGGCAGACATTAACGTTTAAGTTTAATTCCGGCGATGTGAATGAAGTTAATCTACAACTTCGTAATACCTCTACAAATGGCACCGGGAACGATTTCGGCATTGATAATATTTCCCTCCAACGTGATCCATTAGTTTTATCAAACGTCGCCACGGCAACGGTAAATCTAGTCAATGAAGCTCCCCCTGTCGCCCAGAATGATGCTTTTGAAATCTACGAGAACCCGGAAGAAGGCACACCACAAATTGGGGTTATCACCGATGGTAATCTCTTCACTGACAATGGTAACGGGCTTGATAGCGACGCCAATGGTGAAACACTTTCGATCACACAAATCAATGGTGAAAATATTAGCAACGGGGAGGAAATCACACTCGACTCCGGCGCGGTTTTGACGATCCGCACAGATGGGACATTTGATTACAACCCGAATGGCGCTTTTGATAATCTTGATAAAGATGAAATAGGTACGGATACATTCACATACACATTGTCAGACGGAACCACAGGACCAACCGATAGTGCAACTGTAACAATAACAATTATTGGCGACAATGATGCTCCTACCATTGATCTTAATGGCCCTAATCTCCCCGGAACGGATTTCGCAGATGAATTTGTGGAAGATCAGCCCGGTCAACCTTTAGCTAATCTCTTGTCCATTGATGCTGTTGTTCAAGATGACGAAGATAATATATCCCAAGTTTCGATTAGACCGGACTTGCCGACCCCCAATGACGGCAACGATGAATTTTTGCGGATTGCATCAAACGGTATTGACCTGTCCATCCGTTTGAGTGACGGTTTGATAACAACCAGTTCTGACCTTATAGTGGGCGATACGACCTTTGATGTAGATTACGTCGGAAATGAAATCATCATCACAAATGCCGCCGGCGGTACATTTGAATCAGATGACCTTGAAGGCTTTCTGCGGTTATTCGCCTATGAGAATATGAATCAGGACAATACAAACGGTTCGCGGGTTTTCGAATTTGTAATCACAGATCCGGCTGGTATGATTACTGCAGAATCAACCATAACAGTTAACCGAACCAACGACGCACCTCTACCGACAGTCGTGGATGAAAATGATCCGATTTTTAACGGTACCGTTGTTGATACAGATAGCGGCGAACAAGCCGCCCCGATCTTGACGATTACCCCTGAAAGCCGTGAAAATGTTGCTGGCCTGACTGGAGATCAGGTTCGTGAGGCTATTGCGAATGGGGCGAGCGCAACCGATCTTGGTTTGATTTCTGTTACTGACCTGCTTGCACAGTTAAACATTAGCGATATCGAACAATCCCAATTTGGTATCGGAGTGATTTTCGCCGATGAAAGCGGCGGACGCTTCCAATATGTGCGTACTGATTTACCAGATCATGAGTTCACGGATTTTGAACTGAATGACCCGGAAAACGAAAATGCGCTGCCCGTTCCAGATGGCCAAGCACTGATCCTCTCTGCTGATACTTATATTAGGTTCCTTGGGGAGCCAGGCCTAACTGATGGCACCAGCCTAATCTTCCGTATTTCCGATTTGACAGGCGATGACATTCCTTCCAACCCGCCATCATTTGTTCCAGATGATAGCGGCGGTGTTGCTCCATTCGATACGTCATCTTTATCCAGTACTGCTTTTAGTGTGTCTATCGCTAATGATACTGATGGTGACGGGGTGATTAACGCTGAAGACGTTGACGATGATAATGACGGTATTTTGGATGTTGATGAAGGCCTAAGACAAGATAGTTTTTCACCAGATAGCACGATACTGACACGCGGTGGTATTGATACAGTTGTCACGGGCATTGAAACCGTTCTCCAAGTCGGAGATGTTCTTCGCTACACCAATTCAATAACGATCGATAGCGAGTCAATCGATGCTGTTTTGACAATTTTAGAAACTGGTAATTTGGACCCTGGTGGCGAAATTCGTTTGAGCGCGAATGCAAGCCCATCAATAACTGTAGATGAAAATGTCAACTTAGATCCGTTTGTTCGCTATAGTGTAGAATTATTTGAAGCTGGCACAAATATCGCGGTCACTTTGGACAATCCAACAGAGTTGATTTTGACGGATATTGATTCAGGGAATAATCGCGATATTTCGGAAATTGTTGGGGTTCAATCTCTTGCGGCAGATTCAGTCGAGCTTGGTGGTAATTTAACATCAGGTGGATTTGTTAACGGGGGTACTGTGCCTGCGGGATTCGATTATTTTAGGCTTGATCCTACATTAGCCGGCGATCCGACGAATTTTACAGATGAAGGAAATACGGCAATTGGAGACGATGCCGCAACAGTGTTCGTTAATTTTTCATCCTTTAGTTCTGCGGAATTCGTTTTAGGCTCGACAGGGAGTTACACGGGTAACCCAGGCATTGAGCGGGGTTTCCGTATCTTGGACTTTACGGTTACGCTCGGAAACGATAGCGACGGTGATGGCATAGCGGATCACCTAGATATCGATAGCGATGATGACGGCATTACCGATAATATCGAAGCACAGTCTACGGATGGTTATATCGCCCCGTCAGGCACGGGCGCGGCGATCACGGATGTCAACCAAGATGGTCTTGATGATAATTATGATACGCGGAACGGCAGCTTAACAGCGAGCGACGCGGCGGCGACGACAGCGGAAGCCGTCATAGACCCTGTTGACACAGATGGCCTCGACAACCCTGATTTCCTCGACCCTGATTCCGATGATGACGGTATTTTGGACGTCAATGAAAACGGTCTTGGCGTCACTTACGCCGCGGGCGATACGGACGGCGACGGCCTTGCCGATGTCTTTGAGGCTGCGCTGGACGGTAACGTCAATGACGGCTTTATTGTCAACGAAGGCATCAGCCCGCTTGACGGAACGCTGCCTGATACAGATGGCGACGCAGGCGGAACGATTGTGCCAGGCACAGCCGACCTCGACTACCGCGATATTTTGGATACCGATAATGATGGCGTCACGGATAGAGATGATGTTGACGATGATAATGACGGTATTTTGGACACGGTTGAAAGCTCAACGGCTGACTTTACGATTGGCGATGTTGTCTTAACTGAAAACGGCGATGGTAGCGGTTCCTTCCGCATTGCAGTTGTTGATAGCTCTACCAATGAGCTAGGCTTCCTAACACTGGATTATTTCGGCTTTACGGGCGATGGTGTTGATCAAGGTGGGAGTGGCTTTGGTACAGGCACGGCGGCAAATCCTAACTTTGTTGCGCCTGAACTGGATTTTGGCATTGTCAATGGACAGATTACGCTTGAGCTCGTCTATGCGCTGCCCAATAATAATGGCCATGATTATGGCTATTCAATCACGGCCACTGGAATAACCTTTAATGATTTTGTCCATAATCTTGACGGTGAACAGCTTGACCCTGCTGCCGTTCCAGGCCGCGTAGAAGGCGGCGCCTTTACGATTGATCATACGCTTAGCAATGACCCCGTTGTGATTAACAACCCTGTTGCGGCCGCGCATACAATTGGGGGCGTTCCTATTTCGGTCAATGATATGCTGGCTGATGGCACAACATTTGACCGGACCTCGCAAACGACAAATAACCGTCTCTTGGACCTTGAGTTTAACCTAAATGATGGTGAGAGTTATGGTATTAATGTCGTTCACAATGCGAGCCGTACAGAGGGCATAGACCTTACGACCTTCACGCTCAGCCCTGTGGTTATTGTGTCTGCAGGTATTGATACCGATAATGATGGCATTTTCGACCATCTCGACATCGACAGCGACAATGACGGCATTACGGACAATATCGAAGCGCAAACAACGGCTGGGTTTATTGCGCCATCTGGTATTGGTGCAGGTATTACAGACGTCAATATGGATGGTCTGGACGACAATTTCGACAGCCGCAATGCGGATGGTACAGGTACGCTTGATGCTAATTCTGCTGCCGCAACAACAGGCGATGGCGATGGTCTGACGCCTGTCAACACAGATGCAGCAACCCCTCCAATGGGTGTGACGACAACGGCAGATACCACACCTGACTTCCGTGATACGGATAGTGATGGCGATGGCATCGATGATGCGACAGAGAGTGGACTCGGAGTCCCACTTCAAACAGGTCTGTCTGATGCCTCGACCGACGCTGATGGTGATGGTCTCTTCGATGTATTTGAGACAGCCATTGATATGGCAACCAATGATGGCTTTGTCGTCAATGAAGGGATTTTGCCACTTGATGGAACTTTGTCTGATGGGGGTGGAGACGCCTCAGTTGGTACGGCTACACCACTCGTCAATGATCTTGATTTCCGTGATTTGAATGATCCACCAGTGTCAACACCTTCAACCTCATCTGGCCCTGAAGATACACCGATCCCTGTTGATCTAGTGGGTACAGATGTTGATGGCACCGTCACCGCAGTTACAGTGACCACACTACCACCAGCAAGTGAAGGTGTGTTGAGCCTTAACGGTACACCGATTACAG
>CAYMPJ010000010.1:0-119043 GCA_964392325.1 uncultured Caulobacterales bacterium | reverse complement strand
ATCATAATTGGAAAATTCCAGCTTTAAATGGATCAATTTACGGGAAGCACGTCAGAATGATTCGAACTAGTTTTCGACCTTCTTTTTCGAAATTGATCCAGACGCTGTAATTGCCTAGCTCATTCACCTCACGCAGGGCAGGCTGGATTGCGTATTTGTTGAGGTCAGCAAACCGGTAGATCGCTTTTCTTGGCTGACAATCTATTCATATTAGTTTCGGAACTTAAAGCCAAAATTTCCAGCTATAATTTCATAGCGATTGCGCAGCTTTGAATACCACTATCTCTTTTAATTGCTGCAGAGTTTCACGCACGCAGAGGATGCGGAATGGTAATCCGCTAATATAGGGTGTGAGCATTATGGCAAATGATTGCGGAGACTCTTTTGTAGATATTGTTTTAGAGTAAGCAGCGGCTTCGATAAGCTGGGTTGCCCATTCTTGCTCGGAGTGGGCCTTTTCTATCAAAAGTTTTCTGTCATCAAGCTCATTTAGGTTTGGCACCATTTTTATGGTCCCGTTTTTCGTGCGCATGGGTTTTGGCGCGCAATCAAATTCCCAATCAAGGCAGGCCTCAAACCCGTTAGCTGCGATTAAATCAAGGGTAATTTCACTTTGTTGTCGGGCGGGGCTCATCCATGTCTTGGGGTTAAGCTTGGCTTGAGCAAAAAGATTGCGGGTTTCTTCCACCCATTGTTTCTCGGTTTCCGGCTCAAGCCCCCCCCAATGGATATTATCCATATCCAAACCAAGGGCTGCAATTTCATGTCCGTCCGCTTGAATACGCTCAATAAGGGGCAAAATATTGGGGAGCAATTTAGCGTTGATTGCAAATGTCGCCGTGATTTTAAGCGCGCGTAACACCTTTAATAGTCGATAAACGCCAACCCGGTTTCCGTAATCGCGTGATGTAAAATGGCGTAAATCGGGATATTGGGTAACCATAGAGCCCGGCGCCTTAAAGGGGGTACCAAGAGGATTTAGGACAAATCTTTCTAGGGGAATAACCAGCGCGATTGCTGGGGGGCTAGGCTCGCGCGATTCATTTATTACCGGGGTTGCCTGCCAGTCATACCTGTTTTGGTCTTGTCCATATTGTCTTTTGGGATAATCAAGATAATCATCGGGTAGTTTCTTGTTCATGATGTTGCCTCTACATCAAAGCCAACACCCGGGCGCATGAGACCGCGTCGTTTTATATCGCTAAGGGATTGCACCCAGTAATTTTCACGATACCAGTTGGCAATCTCGGCGGCTGTCGTACACCATACTTCATCTTGATGGGCGCGAATATGTTGTAAAATGCGCTCAAAGGGGCGAAGGCGATGAGGTTGGCTAACCAGATAAGCGTGAAGGGGAATACACATCACAAGTCCGGTCTCTTCGCTTTCTTCAAGCAATTGATCGAACTGTGCAATGAGAATATCCGCATACCGATCGGGTGTCATGGAAAGTGCGCCATATGTGATGACGTCATTGACTTCGAGAGAATAAGGCATGGAAAGAAGTTTTCCATTATTCGTCTTTAACGGCTGGGGTTGATCATCCTGAAACAGATCGCAACTATACCAGAAATCATATTCTGCGATAAGGTCTAGTGTACGTTCCGTATGGGTTAGCGCAGGGGCGAGATATCCGCGAATACGTTGACCCGTTGCCTCTTTTACAGTTTTGATGGCGTCTTCAATAACAGCCCGTTCCTGCTTTTCATTCATACCATAGGAATAGCGTGTATTGTAAATCCCATGAGAAAAGAATTCCCACTCGCGCTCGTTACACGCTTCGATAATTTCAGGGTGATGCTGACAAAGAGCAACATTTAGAGAAACACTCCCGCGAAGGTCATATTTATCCATAAGCTCCATAAGGCGCCAATGCCCAATGCGATTCCCCCAATCGCGTTGAGAGTACGCCACAATATCGGGCGCGGGTTTAGGCCAACCCGGACGATAAGGGTTTTCCTTTGGAAGATATTCATAGAACTCGATATTGGGGGCGATCCAGAACGCAAGTTTCTTGTCTCCGGGCCATCTTACTTTCGGGCGACCCTCAAAAGGCCAATAATCATATAAATTCGGATCCGATTTCACACCGCCCCCTTAAGATGGTCTATGACTTCTTTCGTATCGACAATGTCGGCATATTTCAGATGCAAGTCCGTTAAATTTGCAAAATGATAACTCTCGTGTTTGTCCGCAACACATTCGATGGGTACAATTGTCTTGTATCCGCGCGAGAGACTATCAACCGCCGTGGCGCGTATGCACCCTGATGTCGAGCCGCCCGTAATAACAAGTGTATCGATCTTGTGCCAAATCAGATAGCTTTGCAGGGGCGATTCATGAAAGGCACTTGGCATGCGTTTTGTAAAAACAAGATCCTTATCAGCATTGATTTCGCAACGCGGATCGAGTTTATGGCGCTCTGATCCTATTTTGATGTTTTGTAGGCTGTCCGGGGTGTCTGTTCGTGTACCCCACACCCCCGCATCGCCGCCGTCAGCCTTATAGGCGACTTGGGTCCATATTACCGGCATATTTGCGCGCCGGGCAAAGTCAGAAATTTTATTCACATAGTCGATTTGATTGGGATCTGTGACGTAAGCTGTATTTGGAAATAGATCGGGGCGGGTATAGGCTTGTTGGATATCAACATTTACGATCGCGAGGCGCGATCCAAAGCCGAATTTTGCGCGGGCCTGATTAGCGCGTACTTGCTCAAAAATTTCGCGTGCGCTCGCATCACTGGTGATCATTGTCGATTCAAAGGAGAGGGGCATGAGTATTGTTTATCCTCTTTTAATTTGTGGTTTTTTCAATATAGGCGGGTTTTTTACGTCGCCTAATAAGGGCAAGCCTTAGAGGCTGCCCGCCTCGAACCCTTCTTTCAGTGGGGAGGCATTGAAAATCAGGACATCATTGAAAATACCATCTTTGTTGGTTTTGAAAAAATTACTATTGTGCATCTTGAGTGTTTTCCCGCCATTATCGATCAAGGTGACCGTGAAATGTGTGGCAATGGCTTGTTGTTCGATATCAACAATGCTGACAAAATCATGGAAATTAATGTCGGGAAAATTGGAGAAAAAGTCGGTAAAATGTGATCGCATTGCATCGCCGCCAACATATTGATATTTCGCTGCGGAAAACCGCATGGCACAATCTTGTGACATGGTTCCTAAAACTGTTTCCAGATCGTGTTTGTTGCAACCAATAAAATAATGTTGTTCTGCAAGGTCTATGAGGGCGGCGCGTGATAACATAGGTTTTCCTGTGGTTTTCCTGTTTTTAAAAATATAATTTTCGAATTTGCGAAGCTGCATTTTGGGTTTTGTCTAATTGTAAAAAAGTGGCGAGAAAATTTACGCCCTCCGTCTTCAATTCCCCCAAAGACAGGCAGCGGTTAATTTTATCGATTAAATCATCATCATTGAATGTTGAAGCGGGGGCTCCCCAAACATCCACGCAGGTTTGCTCGTACTGCTTACCATCTTTGGTTTCTATATTCACATTGATAGGCGTTAAAATATTATCGGGGAGGGAGGGGTCAACAGTAAGTTCGACCTTATCGGCAAGTGCGAGGCTTTGTTTGCTGGCTTGCGTATTGTTAGTAAATTTACGCGGATCAATTTCTCCATATTGCAGATAAAGCGCGACGATATATTGCAAGCATAGCCGGGCATAACTTGGAGACATTTCAGCCTGTATTGGCCGGTTAACAAGAACGGATATAAGCGCGGGAGCAGTTACTTTTATCGATTGAATTTCGTCAGGGGATATTGCTGCGTTTGATTTTAAGCCGCGCAAAATAGTGAGAACACCTTGTGTTGCCCGTCCGCATGGGAATGGCTTATAGGCTACCTCTGGCAAATGCCAAACATTGCCAAGTTGCGCAAGGCCTTCTTCAAATGTTCCAGCTTCTTCAAAGATTGAGAAAAACCCGAAGCGTCCGGTAAAAATATCAACGGGGGCTTCGATGCCATTAGCGGCAAGGTCGGCGGCATAGATTGCATTTTTCGCAGCAATACCCACTTGCATTGCAAGGGTTGCAACCCCTTCCCAATGGGCTTGCATTGTTCCGCTTGCAAGAGAGTAGGCAAGGCCGATCGTTCTTTTCGTTAACTCGTGTGAGTAACCGCGAAGATGGGCAATAGCAAGGGCTGCGCTTATAGCACCGCCGGCGGAGGGACGAAAGAAGCGCGCTGTTGATCCGGATTTTAATCCCAACTGGATAAAAAATTCCGCGGCAATAGTGACCGCTGACAAAACCCGCGTGCCGGGAATTTCTTTGCCTTCACATTCAGCCAATACAGCCCCTACCGGTGTGCAAAAGGCAATCGCAATTCCCTCTTCGTGTAGAGAATCCCATTCCAGACAATGAGCCTTATACCCATTTACGAATGCAGCATTGGCCGGTGTTAGTTCTATTTTCGTATCGCCTATAATGCACGCAGTCCCAACTGCGCCGCCATTCCACTGGTGGGCGGTTTTAATAATGGCTTCATGACTGGGAGCCACGCGCCCGGCAATGGCAACGGCGCATGTGTCGGCGATAAATCTCTTTGCAACATTGATTATGGATGTGGGTATTTTTTCATAGGAATAATCCACAGAAAATTGTGCGAGCGCATCGATCTGACTGGAATCTATTTTTCGCTCTAGAGGCATAATTAAATATCGATCCGATTGAATTTGTCGGCGGGCTTCAAGATTTTAGATGTTCGACCATTTCTTCGACAGACTTTTCTTTTGTCTGCATGGATTGTGTTTCCTGAATCAAACTGCGCAGCATACGCGTTGTAAAGGCAAGTGTTTGTTGTTGGCGCTCACGGCCAGTATTTTGATCTGGTATGTAGGATTCGATTTCATCGCGCCCAATGATGGATTTGCTCTCCAGCAATCTCTCTAGCGTATCGGTTCGTTCACGGGCGACGGATAGTTCAGCTGCGAGGGCGGCAACCATTGAAATTAAATGATCCACCATTGGGTCGCTCGCATAGCTGGGGCGTTTGCCTTTTGCTTTTGTAGCCGCAAAGGTGATCAGGTCTTCAAAGCTTTCAAAACCCTCTAAATCATTTGAACCTGTGGGAGCGTTGGACATTATTTGGTGTCTCCGTTCTTCCAGGCACCATAAGCGTTCCATGCGGGAGAGCGCCCATGTTCTTCGTGATCTTGTTTTTGCGCTGCATTCTGTTTTGCGCTTTGAGCTTTTAAGGCTGCTTGAAAAATTTGTCCCTCAGGAAAGCCGATATCGGCAAGGAGAGCTTTGAGATCAATCGCGTGCATTGCCGACCAGAAAGGCTCGTTATTATTATAGGCATCCCAATCTCGAATGAATTGCTCATATGGCGGCATATCATCCGTATATTGCGGTTGCTCCAAGTGTAACATCAATCCGCCTGGTTTTAAGGCCTCATAGGCCTGGCGTATAAGTCTAGGCAATGCGCTGCCGGACAATTCATGGAGAAAGATTGATGTCATCACCATATCAAAAGAGCTTGAATCAAATTGTGATAAATCTTCACCTGATGCTTGAATGAATTCTATATTTTCAAGCCCGAGGGATGAGGCGCGCGCAGCCGCATATCGCAACATCGGCGCAGACACATCAATTGCTGTGAACTGCGTATTGGGAAATTGTTGCGCAAAACCAAAAAGGGAATGCCCGACAGCGACCCCGATATCGAGTACGCGTTCGGGTTGGAAATCAGGGTGGGTTGTCTCCAGCCATGAACCGATTGCGCGTCCGCCGCCATCATTTAACGGGCCGATCGTACCGCTGGTTGTAACAAATAGTCCCATATCATAGTTAGCGCCGGGCGAGACATCGCTGTCAATCAAATCGCGATGGTAACTACCAGGCATGCAATGATGATCAACCTCAGATACATAGCGCGGGGTTTTAATATCGGGATTAAGGGTCAGGTTATTGTGGGCATCATTAATGGTTGCTGCCCGCTCTGAGAGATCACCCAATTGTCTAAGGACAATTTCCTGACCGGTCATTTGCCTGACTTCCATTAACGAACGGCGCATTGATCCCCATAAAGCGTGAAAGCTATTTTCGTTCATCGCTTTGCGCACTTCGTGACGGTCTTTGGGTTTGCGCCCGTGCTCTTTGACAAATGCGGGCTCTACGGTTTGCTCAAAAGAAAGTTGATTACCGGGGGCGACACGTTGGGAAAGAACGCGGTAGGCGGACGTTAAAAAATTGAGCCGGGCCCTTTCGTCGTGTGACATTTCAGGATAGACGCCATGGCGTGTGGCTTCCGTGACGGCAGGGGGCGCATCTATCAGGGGTTTATCAGGCATCGTCAGACCAGCCAATCCATTATAAAATCAGGGTGAAACGCGTTTTTCCTTGATGATTGTCCGGCCAATCAGATCACCATCTACATACCACTGCCAGACTCTTGAGCGCATGCTTCCGTCCAATGTCTGTTGAATGAGCTCATGCAATGTTGCGTAGGGGACATCATAAGGTGTGTACCCTTCTACTTCTGATCTGTGCCATGAGACACGGATGGTTGCCAAATCACCAACACGTTTTGGTTCCTCCCAAACGTACCCATGTGAGCGGTCGTTAACCCAGGCGAGTTGCGTAACGCCAACTTTAGCGGCCTCTTCATCCAGGCCAAAGCGGAATTCAAAATCTTCCGTCTTTCCATCATCCCATTCATATTGATTTCTTTGATGATATTCATCAGGAAAATGGTCTGGAAATTGGTGGGTTAACCGGGAGCGATGACGGTCGAGCTCTTTTCCTTCAGGATCGGTATAAATATATGTACCTTCCCAAACACCTTCTGACGTTGCCATTTGGGGCATTAGAATTTTAACTTTATTCATTTCGCTATCTCCGCCACGCATTCATCCATTTTTCACGTCTATCTAAATGCTGGACGGCGCCTAAAATCCAGTGTAAACAATATTCCAAAATGGAATATTATGAATTTTAAGCATTTAGCGGCCTTAAAAGCTGTCATCGATGCGGAAGGGTTTTCCGCAGCAGCGGAATCCTTGTCGATTACGCAGTCGTCTTTGACAAAAATGATTGCGCAACTCGAAGAAGAGCTGGGGGTTAGCCTATTTGAACGGGGCGGAGGACGGCGCGCGCAGCCTACCCGTTACGGACAAATTGTTTATGAGCGCGGCGCGGCGATTGTTTCTGATACTGAAGAATTAAAACGCTACCTGACCCAGGTGAAGCGGGGTTATTCGCAACTAGTGCGGATCGGGTTTGGTGTTTCAATCCCGACACTGCGTATTTCTATAATCTCTGAACATTTAAGAAGAAAATTGCCGCAAAGTTCTTTGCGCATAAGAACAGGAATGAGGCATCATTTGGTGCCGAGGTTGCGAAAAAAAGAGTTTGATTTTCTGGTGATCGCCGGGGGACGGGGCGATGAGGCAGAAGATTTAATGGTTGACCGCCTTTGGGAAGATCGATTTTGTGTGTTTATGTCAAATGAAACATATGAACTGGCGCGCGATCACCCCGACGGCGCCCCCCTGCAATGGCTGGCTAGCGACCGATTGGCTGAAATGGATTCGCGGTCTTTGCAATTTCTGGATGGATTCTTAAGTGCCGCCTCTTATGCGCAAATTGATGCGTATGATCGTCATGTCATTGCGGCAATGCTGGATGCGGGACCATTTATCAGCGCTTGGCCCTCCGAGACATTTGCTGATGAAGTCAAGCGGGGGGAAATGGCGATGATCGAAATACCCGAAATCGAAGGTCGCGGCTGGAACAATAGGGTTAATCTGGTTTCTTTAAAGGGCCCGCAATCATCGCGTATTGCGGCGAGTGCGCGCCAGCTTTTAAAGCGTATGCAATTTAATTAGAGATATCAATGTGTTAAAGGGGTGTCTTTTACCCCCTATTCAGTATCTTCCAATCGATTGGAAATTTCTCCGGCGGTCTGGATGAGCTTGGCGGGAAATGTTTCTTGTGCTTCTTTTAGTTTCAGGCTGCTTTTGAAAAAGATGACCGCGATTGAAGCGACAACAGCGCCGCCAACCATGATCGGTACTGCAATGGACGTCATTTTTCCAGGGTCTTCGGAATAGACATTATTCAACTGAGTTGCATACCCGTCTTCGCGAATTTTTTCCCAAAATTTCTCATCATAGGTCGTGGGCTTAATTTTACCGTGAGATGAAAAATCCATTGTTTCTATATTGCGCATTACCTCACCGCGTGTGTGTTCATCACAATGGGCCAAATAGGCCTTGCCAGTTGCACAGCCGGTAATGGGAATTGTGTATCCGGGGTAATAGTGGGACAGGGTGAGGGAGGTCATTTGATGGGTTGAATCAAGTAAAACCATACAGCTGCCAACGCGGGTCGCCAATGAAACGGGCCAAACCAGATCGCTGCACAACGCTTCCAAAAGCGGGCGTGATTCCGAAACAAGCCGACTTTCTAACTGGTATCCCACGGCGAGGCTTCGCACCATCATGGTTGGGCGATAGCGTTTTCGACTCGGTTCGCGTTCAATCATCTCTTCTTGCGTCAATGTATTTACAATGCGGCAGACGGTCGGATAGGGAATTTGTGTTTCGCGAGCGATTTCGGTCAGGCTAGCAGACCCTTTTCTATTGATGACCTTAAGGACAGCAAGACCACGTCCGATAGCCCGAATCGAACCATCAGTTTCATTTTTTTTGTCTATCGCGACGCTGCCAGATTTTTCCGCCATGATTTCTTTTTCTTAAATTAAAATTGGAGAGAGGTGAGGAGCGTTAAAACATCAAGATGCCCTTAAAATATCCACCTAATGAACAAAATAGCGAAAAAGATATTTTGTGCAACTATAGAAGCAATAATTGGGATGTTTAATCGGATATTTATTTTAACACCAATAATAAGGTTGCAACCATGCAACAAGAGGAATTCATTGCTCAGGAAAATGCTTCAGAATTTGCCCAAGGCTGGCGAGTATTATTAGCCTCTTTTATCGGCGTTGCCATTGGGTTAACCGCGCTTCCCTTTTATACCTATGGTGTATTTGCCACGCCGTTACAAGCTGAATTTGGTTGGTCACGGAGTGCGGTGCAATTGCCTCTTTTGTTTCAGACGATTGGTGCTTTAGGGCTGTTACCGGTAATTGGTTGGGCTACAGATAAATATGGTGCCCGGCCGGTAGCCCTTATTTCATTAATTACATATTTTCTTGCTTTTGCCTCATTTTCGTTGATGTCGGGAAGCTTGTTTCAATATTACGTGACAGCATTTATTTTAGGGATCGCCGGGGCAGGGACCATGCCGATCACCTGGACCAAAGCGATTACCGGCGCATTTATGCGCAATAGAGGCGTGGCTCTGGGGCTCGCTCTTATGGGAACGGGGGTAACCGGATTTATTGCCCCTGCAGCAACCAACTGGCTCATTGAAGGGTATGGTTGGCGCTCGGCATATATTTATCTTGCTTTGGTGCCCGCAATTATCGGATTTCCGATTGTATTTTTCTTGTTTCATGAAAAAGAATATAAATCAGCTTCTAGTGACAGTATTATGAACGGGCTTTCATTTCGAGATGCGCTCAGAAGCTACCGGTTCTGGCTTATTGCCATTTCCTTCTTTGTCATTTCATTTGGAATTGGGGGATCAATTCCAAACCTGTTCCCGCTTTATGTGGAAGCCGGTTTTACGCGGGCGCAAGCGGGGGGAATTTTATCGACGGTTGGCTTATCTGTGATTTTCGGTCGGGTCGCTACAGGCTTTCTCCTTGACCGGTTGTGGGCACCCGCTGTTGCTGCCGGATTGATGGCGCTTCCTGCAATATCCTTGATTTTGTTAATCATTAGCCCGTCTAATCTCGCGGCTGCATATGTGGCGACCATTTTGATTGGTTTAGCTGCAGGGGCCGAATTTGATATCATTGCCTATCTTGCCTCGAAATATTTTGGATTACTCAATTATAGCAAGATATACAGTATGCTTTATGCTTCTTTTGCCATCGGTGCGTCTGCTGCTCCTGCTGTATTTGGTGGGGTCTATGATAAGACCGGATCGTATAACCAGATATTTGCGATAAGTGCTGTTCTGTTTGTTCTTGGTGCGGTGCTTTTACTCTTTCTAGGTCGCTATCCGGATTTTTCGCGCCCCCAGTCTAATTGAAAATATTTGAAAACGAGTGATCTATGTTTGATCTAGAAGATGCGCGAAACGAATCGGGTAGGCCGGTGATGGCGACCATCGGTGTGAGAGATATCGAGATTGCCGCAAAGGCTTATTGCGAAGACCTTGAATATGAAATTCTGGATGATGCCCCGATATGTGAAAACTATGCTGCGATCTGGGGGGATGAAAATGCCGCTCTGCGCCCTTCTTGTATTTTAAAAACAAAAAGTGATGCCCCGGTCTATATACGCCTCATTGAGTGTGATGAAGATATAGAAGAAAATGATCTGCCATTACACAATTGGTTTGCCATCGAGTTGACGGTAAAAGATAGTGCAGCTTTGTTTAAAAAACTATCAGCGGGTGATTATTTCACACCCTTTGCACCGCCAAAAGGGCTTGCCTTTACGGATAAAATTTTTCCATTTCAATGCCGGGGAAAAAATGGAGAAATCTTATATTTGAATGAAATTCGCGGAAACCTAGAAGATATCGACTTGCCAATTGCGACAAGTTTTGTGGACCACATTTTCATTGTGATCTTAAATGCGTCTTCGCTTTCTTCCAGTAGTGATTTTTATAACTCATTATTGGGCATTCAGCTTAAAGAAGAACACGAAATTGAGTATAAAACCATTAATCGGGTTTTTGATCTTCCTTTAGAAACAAAGCACCGGCTAAACACATTAGGGCAGGATCGTTCGGTGTTTTTTGAAATCGATCAAGCACCGGAACTTAAACCTGTATCAAAGCGCGCTGCGATTATCGAGCGCGGTCTTTCTTGCGTCAGTTTTATTAATCCAGATGCGATCGCTGCAAAACGAGATAGCGTTATTCAGGAGAGAGCACCCTATAATGGCTGCTCCGTTATGCAATTATATGGGCTCGATGGTGAGCGAATTGAATTGATTTCTTTTAAAAAAGGATAATCTAGATTTTTATTCCGGAATTTAGATTCGGAATTTAGTTTTTGGTATTTTTGGTAGAAGAAAAACCCAGCGGTAATCCCGCTTCCGGCGTAAAGCCATATAAGGGCTCGCCGGGGAGGCCTTGTTCAATAAATGAACGGGCTGCAAATAAAGCCTCCATGTCGATATTTGTATGTACACCCATGGATTCAAACATGAAAACCAAATCCTCTGTTGCGATATTACCGCTTGCTCCCGGCGCAAAAGGACAGCCGCCCAAACCCCCAAGGGAGGCATCAAATGTGGTTAGTCCCTCCTCAAATGCAGCCAAAGCATTTGCTAATCCCAATCCTCTGGTATTGTGGAGATGAATACCGCACACTTTATCAGCGCCCGCAACCGATCGCACATTTTTAATCATGGTGCGCACACTAAGCGGATCTGCATAGCCAGTTGTATCTGATAGCCCGATTTCATCGACGCCTGCTTCCAGCAATTGTTCGGTCAAGTGTAATATTTGCTTATCTGGAATTGGTCCTTCTAATGTGCACCCGAAGAGAGTGGATAAAGACCCTTCAAAATGGGGCCGTGATCCTTTTGGAAGATCAGCTATCATTTTTGAAATGGCTTGCGCTTCTTCTATAACTTGAGAGTGATTGCGGCGTAGGTTTTTCAGTGAATGGGTTTCACTTACGGAAAGCGGCAAGGTTAGTTTATGGGCGCCAGCTTGGATTGCATTTTGCGCACCCTTCTCATTTGGAACGAGTACGGCCGCACATAGATCTTTAAAATTTTTTGCATAGTTAACGATCTGACTGGTATCGGCGAGTTGTGGAAGAAGTTTTGCCGGTACGAATGATCCAACTTCAATTTCCCGCAAACCCGCATTATATAAAGCTTCGATCCATTTTTCTTTGATAGGAGTTGGCATAATGGCATCGCAATTTTGCAAACCATCGCGCGGTCCGACTTCACTGATCGTAATTTTATTTTCCATTACATATCTCTTTGGTTTGCAAGCTGGCCAGAGTAGGCCCATGCACGAAAATCTTTATCGCGTTTCACAAATGTGCGAATTTCATCATCATATTTTTGTGTCAAAGTGATGAGATCGTGCCCATTGATTAGTCTCAATTTGTCATTCAACGGAATAGAAAATTCAAATTTTCGATCCTGATTTATTGTAATTGATTGCGTCTCGATATCCACGCTTAAAATTTGCCCGGATTTTTGGTTTAGCAATAAACATAATTCATGCAAATCTTTGGGGGTGCTCGTAATCGGTGCCAAGCCGTTATTGATACAATTATTATAAAAAATTTCACCAAATGACGGGGCAATGATGCACCGGAAACCATAATCATATAGTGCCCAAACCGCATGTTCCCTTGAGGATCCACATCCAAAATTTTCTCCGCCAATGAGTATTTTTGAATTTTTTTCTGTCTCATGATTTAAAGGACAGTCAGGGTTACTCTCTCTGGTTTCGATATTTAAATATCGTTGATTTGCAAAAAGCCCGTCTTTCAATCCATCTCGCCCTGCATTTTTAATTTCGCGCGAGGGGATAATTTGGTCTGTGTCGATATTTTCATCAGAAAAAATAACGGGCACGCTTTTCACGGATTTTATTGGTTCGGGCATCGGGTTTTACTTTTCTTGATTTTCTATTGACGCAATATCGACAATGACACCGGCAACCGCCGAAGCGGCAACCGTTGCGGGACTTGCTAAATGAGTGCGCACACCGGGCCCTTGGCGGCTTTCAAAATTGCGATTGGTCGAGCTGATCACGCGTGCTCCTTTCGGGAAAGTCTCCCCGCCCGCATAAAAACAAAGAGCACAGCCGGAGGCCCCCCACTCGAAACCGGCATCTTTGAAAATCTGGTCAATGCCTTCTTGCTCTGCCATCGCTTTTACTTTTTGCGAACCGGGAACACATATAGCGCGGACGTGATCTGCGATAGTTTTTCCGCGTAGATATTGCGCAGCATGGCGAAGGTCTGATAGTCGGCCATTTGTGCATGACCCTATAAATGCACCGTCGATAGGGGTGCCGGCAATTTTTTGACCTACATTAACACCCATATAATTTGAGTCTCCCGTCTCTGCGTTTGCGGGCGCTGTTTCTTGCGGGCTGGTACCCCAGCTGATCATAGGTTTAACATGGCTGGCATCGATAAAAAACTCTTCATCAAAAGATACGGCAGCATCAGATTTTAGGGATGCCCAATATGATTGCGCTTGAGGGAGTGTTGTCGCTGCGGGGCCCATGGGGCGGTTGCTGAAATAATCGATAATATCCTTATCGGGAGCAATTATTGCGGTAAAGGCTGAAAACTCCACTGCTAAATTGCAAAGAGTCAGGCGTTCTTCAAGGGACATCCGCTCGATTGCTGGCCCGGTAAATTCGATGGCGCATCGTTTTGCTCCTTTTGCGCCAAATTTTGCGATAATAAAGAGTGCTAAATCTTTGGCGGTTGCGGGGCGTTGCAATTGGCCGTCAATATGAATGCGCATTTGCCTTGGTCGCCTCAGGCGAAGGGTACCGGTTGCGATTGCATGCTCTGCAGCGCTTGATCCCACGCCCCAAGCTAATGCGCCAAGAGCGCCCAGACTACATGTATGACTATCGGGGCAGATAATTGTTAATCCCGGTAGTGCTAAGCCTAGTTCTGGTGCAATCACATGGGTGATGCCCTGACGCGGATCGTCGCTATCTATCAAAGTTAATTTAAATTTTTCTGCAGCTTCACGAACCGAGCGAATAAAGTCTTCGCCATTGGGAGAGCGCGCGCTATCGCGATTTCTGTTCTCATCATTTGAAACAATATGATCGACCACACAAAAAACACGTGAAGGGTCAAACGGCTCGCGGTTCTGATTGACCAGTGCGTTTAAAGTCGCAGCGCCTGTTCTTTCATGAAGAAAAACACGGTCTATCGCGATGAGGTCTTCCTCGTCACTAATTTGTGTGACGCGGTGGCTCTCCCATAATTTATCAAATAAAGTTTGTGCCATGGCCAGTTTTTCTAGGTACCAATTACGGTTTCAGAAATCATCTGTTCAATTTCTTCTTCATCGATATCAAATGTTTCAAGAACGCTGCGTGTATCTGCCCCGGCTTGTGGGGGATTGGCATTGCGGGAGGGGCGTTCTCGGTCAAACTCGATGGGAAGGGCGGGAAGGCGCGTGTCGCTACCATCTGGCAATGTTAAATCAATCAACCCCCCAGACTGGGAAAGATGGGGATCTTCGAATAAGTCTTCCGGTCTGGTAATGGGAGCATAGGGAAGACCGGCTTTTTCCAACGCGTCCAAAAGCTTTTGCTTTTCGATCCGGGAAAAGGCATCGCGGACAATCGGTATAATTTCGTCTCGCCGTGCTACTCTTGCATTATTTTCTTTTAGAGTTTTGTCGTTTAGCCAATCCTCAAAGCCAAAAGATTTACAAAAAACCGGCCACTGCGTATCCGAGACCACGCCAACGAATATTTTTTCTTCGTCGAGCGTGTCAAACACATCATAGATTGCCCATGCAGACGTTCGCGCGGGCATTGGTTTTGCTGCTTCTCCGGTAACTGATTTTTGCGCCATATGTTGCCCGACCATAAATACAGTTGTTTCGAATAAGGATGCTGTGACCTGACATCCCTTGCCGGTAATGTCGCGTTCGCGCAAGGCGGCGAGTATACCAATAACCCCAAACATGCCGCCTGTAATATCTATAACCGAAGCCCCGGCGCGTAATGGCCTGCCCGGAGGACCGGTCATATAGGCAAGTCCGCCCATCATTTGCGCGATTTCATCCAGTGCGGTTCTGTGCTCATAGGGGCCGCTTAAAAATCCTTTTTCCGAGCAATAAATAAGCGCCGGATTTTCGCTGGATAATGTCTCATATCCAAACCCTAATTTATCAAGGGCGCCGGGCCGCATATTCTCGATGAAAATATCAGCAGTTTTTATGAGGCGTTTGGCAAGCTTTGCGCCTTTTTCTGATTTTAAATCGATGCATACGGATTTTTTGTTACGGTTAAACATTGGAAAATAACCAGCTCCAGCCCCCTTAAGGCGGCGCGTTTTATCGCCGCCAATCGGTTCCACCTTAATGACTTCGGCCCCTAAGTCGGCGAGAATAAGCCCTACCGATGGTCCCATAATCATATGGCTGAATTCTATCACTTTTAAACCGCGAAGAGGGGAGGTGTTGGT
Organism: uncultured Caulobacterales bacterium; assembly: GCA_964392325.1. Taxonomy (GTDB): domain Bacteria; phylum Pseudomonadota; class Alphaproteobacteria; order Caulobacterales; family Parvularculaceae; genus CALLPQ01. The sequence goes on along the minus strand of CAYMPJ010000010.1, from coordinate 103,798 downwards.
TGATATCGTCATTAAGAGTGCAAAATCCTGTGGGTCAATTAATTAAGAAATAACAATCTAGAGGAATGGCCGCAAAATAGAAGCTGGTTGGCCATGTTGCTCGACAGACGAAAAAACTACGCCAATTGTGTAGCTCGGGTTGGGGTAGGGCAAAAATCATCAACAATATCCATCTAGCGATAGAATTTAGGAATAAGCGGACCGAAAACCCTGGGTGTGATTATATTTGAGAGGCTTTTTATTGATTTTGGGTGCCCGATATTATGTGATAATAGAAGGCAATCGTCTAAATGCTCCGGGGAGCGCTGCCATATGAATGACACTGTCAATATTTTTCAACAACATTCCCATGATTTTTTGCCAACTGCATCAAAAGATGAACATGCCCGTCAGGATTTCACCAAGAGTTTCAAGCAATATATCCAGGAGAGAATTTTACCGGGTGTAAAGCAGGTTTATGAAAACCGATCCTCCCGGCAATTTCAGGCTGATTATGGCCACGCCCCGGAAAATCGTCATGAGGCGCGCAAGGCAATAGCGGGGGATTCTTATTTCCAGAGTTATTTATCCTTGCAAAGATCGAGTCAGGAAATGATGTGGCGCAGTGTTTCTGATAGTGTTGAGCGCCAGCTTGACGGGTTAATAGAAAAAGCACAATCCATATCAACCCCATTGGGAAGCCTTACCCTTAAACCGGGGTTTAAACCTCCGCGATACGCAACCGCCATTGATATTCATTGTATGCCCGGTGGCTATGCAAATACGGTATGTGAAAACGATATTTCCGCTGGTGCCATTTATGATCGGGGTGTGTTCTTATATGCGATGGGCTATATGGGGCCCTTTAATGATGATATGGGCCGTTCGGTTTGCAATTACATCAAGCGGAAATTCCCTGATTTTCAGCCAGAAACTATCGTAGATTTGGGATGCACGGTCGGTCATTCAACGCTTCCCTTTGCGGAAATTTTTACGGGTGCGCAAGTTCACGGGGTTGATATTGGTGAGGGGATTTTACGCTATGCCCACGCCCGTGCAGAAGCGATGGAGCATGAGGTTCATTTTGCCCAGCAAGATGCATCGCAACTGGATTATGAAGATGAGTCCTTTGATCTTGTTGTTTCACATATTTTGCTTCATGAAACTTCTGGCAAAGCAATGCCCAAAATATTCGAAGAATGTTTCCGTATCTTAAAGCCGGGTGGGTTAATGATCCATGCGGATTTACCCCCTTTCGAAAATATGGATGCCTACCAACAGCTCATATTGGATAATGAGACCTATTATAATAATGAGCCTTTTTGGGGGGCAATGCGTGAACTCGATCAGGTTGAGCTTGCGATGAAGGCGGGATTCAACAAAGAGAATATTTATTTTGATACAGCGCCGATGGCGATTATGGAATTTGCGCAAATGTCGGAAGATTATGATGCGCAAGCGTCGCAAAATGTCGCTGAGCGTGAATTTGAAGCTGGCGAATATGCTCCCGGCGGTGGTTGGGAAGTGCTTGTTGCACAAAAATAAAAATTAATATGGGATGTGAACAAAGGTCTGGCGACAAACCAAGGTTTGATAAAACAAATGACAAAACCTAATTTACCAAAGACGGTGCGCGGTAAGCGTCCGCAATTTTTTGATAATCGCAGCGTTGATTACGTTATGGGGATTACCCTGGCTTTGGCTGAGGAAGTGTCGGCGATGCGTGATCGGTTGGATTTAATCGAACGGGTTGCCGATAAAAAGGGTATTATTCTCGCAAAAGAAATAGAAGACTATCATTTTGATGATAATGCGCTGGCTGAACGCGAGACAAGGCGGCAAGATTATCTTGATCGGTTAATGGCTGTTATGCATCAGGAAATTTCTGAATTTGGGGAGATAGACTCCCCCCAAGCCTATCAAAATCTATTGGATGAAATTGCGGCTAAAGACTAAAAATTACGTGGTTTTTAATTTTGGCAAGAAAAGAGTTATGAAATGAAATTTGATTTGAATAAGGTGGCTCGGCCAAAAATCGGAAAATTATCTTTTTCGATTATCACTAGCGCAATATTGGGTTTTTTAAGTGCTTGCAGCGGCGCTGACACTCAAATTCAGGATCATCAAAACCCGATTAATCAACTGCCAGCGGAACTATCAAGCCAAGAAAAAACTGATATCCCTACTGATATAATTGCCCGTCATGAGGCGCTATATCTTGAACGGTATAACCGCATGATTGAGGTTTTTAGTACGGGTGCAAAAACTTCATCATTATACGATAACTTGGCTCCGGTTGCTGGTGTCTCAAATCCAGTATTTTTTCCCAATGCCAAGAATTCTTTGTTAAAGCCTGAAACCATCAATGCGGCGATTACCTATGCCGGGGAGAGAAATTCTGAAGCGCTCATAGTGATAAAAGATGGAGAAATCTTGCTGGAGCATTATTTCGAAGAGGCATCAGCGGCCTCTAAAATAAATGGGAAATCTTTTGCAAAACCACTTGGCGTTGTGGCGGTTGGTCGGGCTATCAGTGAGGGGCATATCAAATCACTTGATCAGCGAGCGGCTGATTTTTTGACGGAATGGGAAGGGACATCCAAGGCAGATATAACAATCCGGCAATTGCTTGGAATGCGCTCTGGATTACATCATCAAAGTTTCTCACCCACCCCTGAGGACATCATGAACCGTGCTTATCTACATCCGCGTCATGAGCATATTCTCATTAACGAATATACGCTGTTGCACGAGCCGGGAACGCGCTACGATTATTCAAATGCCAATGCCGAGCTTATTGCGCCGCTACTCGCGCGGGCGACGGGACAATCCTATGAACAATGGGTTTCTCAGCAAATTCTTAGCCTGCTTAGCGCTGCTGGCGGCGAGATATGGCTTAACCGTGATAAGGGTGTTGCCCATTCGGGGTGTTGCATTTTATTACCAGCGCAAAGCTTTGCCAAAGTCGGACAACTCTTATTGCAAGATGGCGTATGGAACGGGACGCGTCTTTTACCCGAGGGATATGTTGCGCAAATGCGCAAGCCCACAAATGAAAATCAAAATGCAGGGCTGGGTGTTTATTTGGGAAACCCGTTTACGCAGTGGCGCGGTGCGCATAATCCAGATTTAGAGAAAGTCCCCACATATCACAGTGCGCCTTATGAAGCGGATGATTTGTTTCTTTTTGACGGTAACTCAAATCAGGTTCTTTATATGGTGCCGTCGAAAAATTTGCTCATTCTTCGAATGGGCGGGACGCCATCCCGGGAGTTTTCTCGTGAACTAGCTTGGGATAATGCCTTTTTGCCAAATTTAATTTTAAAAGAATTGCAAAACTGAATCTGGGATAGGCACTATAATTTAACCTATGCGGCGTTCGCAAGCTTTGGATATTTCAACATGGATTGAAAGAGCAGAAATTCACGGCGTCTTGCGCTATTATTACTAATATTTCTTAATTCTTTAACATAGGCCTGTTGTGCCTCACCGCTGGTTGCTTCCATTGCTTTCTTGTTCTTGATTGTTTGTGCCTGAATAAAGCTTCGCATAACAGAGCGACGTTCATCATCAAATGAATCTAGTAAAGCAGTCGCGTTACCACCGTGATGAAAAATATTCGAGAGGGCAGATGTTAGTGACCAAGCATCATGTAGGCCACTATTCATCCCAAAGCCACCAAGAGGATTATTGAGGTGGGCCGCATCACCGATGACAATAACCCGGCCAGTATTATATTTCTCAACAACGCGTTGATGTACTTTGTACACAGTGCGATGATTTGTTGTTATTTTATCGTCTGATTGCAAAAGTCTAGAAAAAAGCCCGTCTTTATAGGCGTCAGATGTTAGGACGTCATCGTCTTCATGGGCTGGCGCCAATATTCTCCAAGCAGTTGGAACGCGCAGCAATACGAGCCATTCTTTCGGATCGGATACATAATTCACATAACAAAGATCATCAATATATTGATCAATTGGTGCTGGTGTACTGAGCGTCAGAAATTTTTCCGGATATGTAAACCCTTCAAAATTCAGATTTAGCCATTTACGAATAATACTATTGGCCCCGTCCGCTCCAATGAGATAGTTCGCTCGTATTTTCTCGACATTCAGGTTTGTTTCAACATTAACATCGACATGATTGGCAAATTGCTCAAAGTGAACAATCCGGTTTTTAAATCGAACATCTGCTTTGGGGTGTTTGGCTAGTTTTTGCGTAAGCAATTCTGCCATTTTAAATTGTTCGCATTGAAGCCGATAGGGATATTGAGTTGCATCATGGAGTTCTGAAAAATCAAATTCTATATATTGACCTGTTTGGCGATCTCTATGTCTATAAATTGGTGCCTTTAACCCTTGATCAATGAGAGGCTCGGCTACGCCAATAGCATTCAGCATTTCTAATGTTGGCGGATGAAATGTTGAGGCGCGCATATCCGTTGCACAACGATCATCAGCCTCGACAACGATAACCTCGATATTTTTCTCGGCCAAACAATAAGCAGCGAATGAGCCTACTGGTCCCGCTCCAGCGATAACGACTTGACAAGTATCCATATCTAGACTTTCAACCTTGCGGTTTAGCTGCGTTTTTCCCTATATTTGTTAAGATAGAGAATTTATGCCGCAAGACGCAGATATGGATCAGAATTATTCGTCTGATGAACAACAAATTGTATAGATGGCACTGATTGTTGCAAATATCGGCTAGCCTTGCGTTATAATATAAGAAATTTTAACAAGGATTTAGCCTGTGATTTATGAAAAACCATTTGATAGTCTGGAAAACAAGGATGTAGCATCGTTTTTGGCTGACTCTGAAAAGAAGTTACTCATAAATAATGAGTGGTTAACGGCCCATTCAAATGAAAAAATTGATGTTGTTGATCCCTTTGATGGTGCCCAATTATGTACGATTGCGCGAGGTGATAGCACGGATATTGAACGCGCTGTTAGCGCGGCGCGCGGCGCGCTGAACGCAGAGCCTTGGTCTAATTCCACACCGCGTTATCGCGAGAGACTGTTACAAAACCTAGCCGATCTTATCGAAGAAAACATTGAAACGCTTGCGACTCTTGAATCTCTCGATCAGGGAAAACCATTTTACGTTGGTAGATATGCGGAAATTCCCGGAGCGGTTGAGCAGTTCAGATATTTCGCTGGGGCAACGCAAAACCTTCAAGGAAATGTAATACCGACCTCTATTTCCTATCAACCGCCGGGCAAAAAAGTATTTGCTTATACAAAGAAAGAGCCAGTTGGTGTGGTCGGAGCGATTGTGCCGTGGAATTCACCTCTTGTATTGACGGCCATGAAATTAGCTCCCGCACTGGCTGCGGGGTGTACGGTTGTTTTGAAACCTGCTGAAGACACGCCCCTTACCGCATTGATGTTGGGGGCATTGATTGTTGAAGCGGGGTTTCCGCCTGGTGTGGTCAATATTGTGACAGGTTATGGTAACGAGGCCGGCGCTGCTTTAGCCGGTCACCCGGGCGTTGATAAAATTACCTTTACTGGCTCAACGCCAACGGGTCGGCTCATCCTTGACTCTGTCAAAACTGATTTGAAAAAAGTCTCTCTTGAGTTGGGCGGTAAATCTCCGACTATTATTTGTGATGATGCTGATCTCTCCGCTGCAATTGCGGGAGCAGCGAATGCGATTTACTTTAATGGTGGACAAGTTTGCGTTGCGGGATCGCGGCTATATGCGCACAAAAAAATATTCGATGAAGTCGTTGAGGGGGTTTCAAAAATTGCTAATGAGATGAAGCTCGGTCATGGACTTAATCCTGAAACGCAAATGGGCCCGCTGGTTTCTAAAGCTCATGCGAAGCGGGTTTCAGGGTTCATTGAGCGCGCGCAAGATAAAGGCGCGCAAATCATTGCAGGCGGCGATTGTATCGGACCAAACAAAAGTTTTGTTACGCCAACCGTTGTTACAAATACTTCCAGTGATATGGAAATTGTACGTAACGAGGTTTTTGGCCCGGTCGTTGTTTGTGCTCCCTTTGAAAATCTGGAAAATGTTGTGGCAGAGGCAAATGATTCTGACTATGGGTTGGCGGCCAGTGTTTGGACTGAGAGCCTCTCGCGTTCCCAATTTCTTGCCGATGAAATTCGCTCTGGCACGGTATGGGTGAATTGTCATGCGATGTATGATGCGAGCTTGCCTATAGGCGGCGTAAAGCAATCTGGATGGGGTCGCGATAGTGGTTTAGCGGCGCTCGAGGGGTATCTAGAGCTTAAAACGGTTTGCAGTGTCGTTTGATACTTGGCTATCCACCTATATTTCTTCACTGTCCGAATAAAAAAGAAAGGTCTGTGGCAATATTTGGTTGAAATTTCGATATTGAAAGCAACTCACGAGGAAAATATGTTTAAATATCAATATCATCAAATCCAAAAGCTAATAGCAGGTTTTATATTGTTTTTCTTCCTCGCCGCGTGCGGGAATAGCGCTAGCGGGCCAACGGATGCGGCGGGCGTCGAAGGGGGGGCGAGTGCTGCGATCAAACCAGAACAGTTAGCGCCTGCAAAAAAATATTCACTATCTGATATCGAGGATATTCTGGCTGATCCCGTGAAACGGTCTGAAATGATCGTTAAGATTATGGGCAGCACGGCGCGAGAAGATACCTATGCGTTTTTGAAGTTTCATGTCTACGGATATGCGGGAGAAAATCTCATTCCATTTTTTACGATGAACAATGTCATCGTTCAAAAATGGTATCCGCAAGAACCCGGATTTTACGATCTACGCCATTATGAAGTTGCGTATTACTCGGAGTTTGACAAGGATACACCGATAGAGACATGGAGAAATCCTATCACGGGAGAGGTTGTTGATGTACCGCACTTTATATTAGGACCAATTGCGCGTGAATATACCCCGGATGGAATCATTGCCCCTGGTATCGCACCTAATCCTTTAAATTTTTCGGTTATTGGTAATAGGGTTTTTATTCCTACTCAGTCTACAGATAAAGTGTTTAATCCCATGAGTACGCCTGAATGGGGTGAGTATGCCGGGAGCCCGGATATTTATTGGGATTCGATGTTGACATATTCAGCCGATATTGAAGACGTTTTAGATCCGGATAAATCGAGGGCTGGTGCAGAAATTCATATGCAGAATCTCGTCAGCTGGAACCAGTTTTTCAAGATGGGAACGCGGCCTGGACGAACTATGGTTCGAGCCTTTGGCACTCATCTTGATAGTCTTGATGACCTTCCACCAGAAGTACGAGCAGGGTTGGTAAAATACACACCGGAAATTTTCAAAACTAACGAATGGGAAGAGTTGAGAATTGATGCTGTCGATTTCATGATTTCGATTCAGGAAAAAATCGAGAATGGTGAGATTGAAGTCACCCCAACTGAAAATAATTAAATTATATAATTAAAAACATTAAAGAGAGCTGATATGAACAAGGATTTAAATCGTAGACAAGCATTGCGGATCGGTGGGGGGTTGGCCCTTGGTGGAACTCTCGCCTCATGCTCTGAGGCCGCTAATAGCAAAAATGGCGCAGTTGAAAAAGTTGCGCAAAGTGCACCAATCGCAAATGCTTCCGATAATCTTGCCAGCGGCGATTTTGCGCCAATGGAGTTTGATAATCCCCGTTGGAATCGAGACATGCTTGTTAGGTTGCAGGGAAATACGGACTTCTCGCAACAAAAGTGGGGATGGTATGGTGGCCGCGTTATCGGGGTGCGACCCGGAGAACCCGATAAACATGTTTGCGACTTTGAAGGATTTTCTGTGGCGCGAATGAAGCATCTTGGCGATGGCAATTACCGCAAACTTCTGCGCGAAGTTGGTTTTTATCTCGACAAAGATACCGGAAAAATTCTGGAAAAATTTGACAATCCCTATACTGGTGAAAAGGTCAATGTTGTTCCTATTGCCAATGATCCTTTTAATGTGACGTTTGAGGAGTTCTGGCCGGAACCACCAAATTATGGGGGGCTTAATACAGAACGTCCGCCGCGCCGTCCGTTGCTTTTAAACTGGCGGGATTTTGGCGACCGTGTTCTTCTTCATACAGATATTCATTTATTTTACCCCTCATCATTACAGCCAGATGAATGGCCTCGCGAAAGCCCGGGGAAATTTACTCAGGTTTCGGAGATGTTTAGCTATAATATTTTAAAATCCGACCTTCTGGCACCAAACGCGACATCCATTGATAATATGGGTGTTTGGAACCGTATTACCCCTTGGTTCCCTTGGCTGCTTATGGAGCAAGGGCCGGGCCATATGGTTTATGTGTGTGATTTTGCATCGCGAAAAACCAGCGCAGATATCCCGCAACAAATTCTTGATGCGGCGCGGGCAATTGATCCTAAATATCTGGAAGCGCCTACAGAAGATTATGGGCCTAATTTATCCAGCTTGGAAAATTATAAATTAACCCAGACACCGGCACCCAAGAAATAAATTTTAAATCTGCCTGCCGGTTAATTTTCTTAACAAGGGGAATTTGGAAGAGGGCCTCAGTCAGGAGGTCCTCGATTCTATGATCGAATCTATTCTCTTGTCACCAGTACGGTAAGGGTTTTTTTTATCGAGAAAATCTGCGCAGCCTAAGCATTATGCAAATTTTACCAGAAAAAATTCTCACCTAGTGAACAAGATATTGTGATTATTTGCAATCATATATCCTCGCATTAGCATCAAATAGAAGACTAATAACAAGTTAAGTGATTTGGGTACTTAGCTCTTGGAGGATATTATGTTTAATGGGAATACGCATACTGAACGAAATCAGGCAGATAAAAACCGGGCAAAAAGAATTTTACTTTCAACTGTGGCGAGCATTGTAATTGGGCAAGGCGCTATTGGTTTTGCTGTAGCTCAAGATTCAGGTGATGGCGCGAGAGACACATCTGATGAAATTATCGTCACAGCACGGAACCGGGCGGAAAGTATTCAGGATGTTCCATTGGCGATTACCGCTTTTGGTGAAGATGACTTTACAAAAAGAAACATAGAAAATCTTGATGAAGTTGCACGGCTAACCGCCGGTTTGAGTTTTGAAGATTTTAGCGGCGGATTTGCAACACCTATTATTCGCGGGCAAACACAAACCCGCATAACGGCGCTGGAATCTAATGTGTCGGTATTCCTAGATGGTGTTTACATTCCTCGTGCTTGGGCATTTGACTTGGGGACTTCAAATTTAACCCGTATTGAGGTTGTTAAGGGGCCTCAAAGTGCGCGATATGGACGAAATGCTTTCGCGGGTGCGATTAATTATGTGCCATATAAGGCGACACTTTCTGAAGCTCCAATCTCTGGTCAGGCAACGGGTACTGTTGGTTCTGACGAACGTTTTGATGGTGGAATACGTGCCAACGTTGTGTTGGGAGAGCGTGTTGCGATTGCCGGTTCCTATAAATATTCTACTTTCGACGGGACGATTGGAAATGATCAGCCGTTTACTGGTTTGGACCTTGAAGAAGGGACAAATGGGAATGTCGGCGGTTATGAAAATCAGAGTTTTTCTGGTTCTATAATCGTAAACCCAATAGACAAATTAACAGTTGAGGGAAGTTTCAACCGTTTTGACGTCACTCATGAAGCGCGCGCTATCCAGACTTTCAGTCAGTTTGCGGATAACCTAAATGCAGGGAGTGCCGGTGCACTTTTCGGGTTTATTCCGTTTTCTAATAGCCTTCTGACTGGCGAATTTGAAGAACCCCCAGAGGAGGCAACGGTTGATCCACGGGCGTCTGCACTGATTTCCGATACCAATATTTATCGGGCAAGTGCAAATTATGAAATTTCTGACGCACTTCAGATATCCTATACGTTCGGCCTTATTGAAGGCGACGTCACTTCAGCAGGGAGTAGCGAAGTAGACCAGGTTAATTGTGGATTGTTACCTTTTGGTCCTCCAACTTGCGCATTTACCGCCTCGCCCATTGGTAGTATTGACTATACATCACACGAAGCTCGGCTTGTTTATGATGCGGGTGAGGCATGGCGTTTCGAGCTAGGTGGCTTTATCTCGAATGGTGATGATGTTTTTGATACGCAATTCTTTTCATTGCCTGTTCTGGTTCCCGGCACTGACCCGGCAACAGTTGAAGCGGGAACGGCCAGTCTAACTGATCCTAACCTTACAGGTATTTTTACTGAGACCGATATTACAGCAATTTTCGGGGCGTTTGAGTGGCGCTCTCCTGATGATAGATTTAAGTTCAATGCAGAACTTAGATATTCCGAAAATGATATTTCCGGATCAAATCTTGCCGTTCCAGTAGCGGATCGGGTTATCTTGAACGAAACTTTCTCATTTCTTACACCAAGAATAACTGCTGAATACCGGGTTAGCGAGGAATCTCTTGCTTATGCATCAATTGCTCGAGGCGCGAAAGCGGGTGGCTTTAACCCTCAGGCCACTTTAGCGGAAAATCAGGTCTTCGATGAAGAACTCAATTGGACCTACGAGATCGGATTAAAAAATCAGTTTTGGGATAATCGCTTTACGTTAAATGGTGCGATTTTCTATACAGATTGGTCGGACCTGCAAATTAGCTCTCCTGATTTTGGTGCACCTGATCCGTTTGCAGCGTCGATTACAAATAATTTGGGGGGTGCAACTGTATTTGGTTTGGAAGTTGAATCCAGATTACAATTGTCCGAGAACTTAAGTTTTGACGGATCGATCTCATATACCGACGCCGAATATGACGATGGTGTTGCTGATCAACGGTTTGCTGTCGCGGGTGCGTGTGATGACATAGTTTGTCCCGCAAATGGTGATGTTTCCGGAAATCAGGTTGAACGAACACCGTCAACCCAAGTTGCATTTGGTGTGCAATGGGATGGAACGCTGCCTGCCTGGGATGCTGCATACTATATACGTGGTGATCTAAGTTGGCAGAATTCGTTTTTCGCGAGCCCTGTTAATATAGCAACTATTCCAAGCCGTACTCTACTTGGCGCGAGTGCAGGTATTACGATTGACAGAGTTGATGCGAGCATCTGGGTGCGAAATCTAACGGATGAAAACTTCATTTCGAACTCTTTTGTGATTGTTGGTGGATTTGGTAACTCCTACAATGCATTTTTTGGCGAACGCCGGTCATTTGGTGCCACTGTAAAAATCAATTTCTAATACCGATAGTGTATTCTTTTGATTTGAGACCACTTGTATTAGTCTGCAAGTGGTCTTTTTTATGAAAAATATGGAACTTAAAAATGGGATTTTCTGATATCAAACCGTGGCTATTGTGTTTGGTGATTACCTTGCAAGGGTGTGCGCTCTCACCCCCTTTACCAGACGAAGTTGCTGAGCCCGCAGAACAATCCCGAACATCGTCTGAGCCAGTTCCGTTTCCCTCTTTTTCGACTGCAATGACACGGTTGCAACCATTGGCAACTATAGTTGGAAATGAATCAGATAGTGACACACCGTCTCTTGATGATGAAGAAACTTTCGAAGATGCGATCGCCTATGCAAAATCTACGGATAGTTTCGCACTCCTGATTTCTCATAAGGGTGAATTGCTTGTCGAAAAATATTTTGGCGATTTCGATAAAACCTTACGACCAGAATCAGCATCAATGCATAAATCCGTGGTGGGGCTCTTGATTGCTGCGGCTTTATCAGATGGCACAATCGATGAGGTAGACACCCCGATTAAAAAATATATTCCTGAATGGCGAGATGATCCGCGCGGCGATATAAAGCTGCTCGATTTATTAACAATGTCCAGTGGCCTGGATAATCTCAGTTTTATAGGGGGGCCATCCTCACCGGCCATGCGTTTTGTGGTTGAGGGAGAAAATGCAAGAGCGACGACCCTTGGTCTAACGCTTGGCACTGAGCCTGGATCAGAATTCCGATATTCAAACGCGGTGTCGCAACTTTTGGTGATGGTGTTAGAGGCTGCAACGGGCAAACCTTATCATGAATATTTATCAGAACGCCTTTGGCGCCCGATAGGCGCATTGGACGCTTATGTTTGGTTGAATGAGGCTGACGGGTTTGCGCGCGGATATACAACGCTTTTAGCGCGTGCCCGCGACTGGTTAAAGGTTGGGCAATTGATCAAAAATAATGGCCGGGTGAATGGTGAGCAGATTATTGACGAAGACATCTTATCAAGAGCCACTGGTCCTTCGCGTCTGAATTCTAATTATGGATGGCAAATTTGGCGCGGCGATGAATATCAGGAAAAGCGCTATTACAACACAGAAAAAACCGGAATAGCGGTTTCTGCGAGTGCGCCTTATCTGGTGGATGATCTTTTATTCTTTGATGGGTTTGGCGGTCAACGGGTCTATATTAGCCGCAAGAAAGATTTGGTGATTATACGGTCGGGGGAAGTACGATTTGATTGGGATGATTCAGCTTTACCAAATCTTGTAATCGAGGCACTCAATGAGTGACTTTGCAAAACTGATCGCAGCCATAGGGTTATGCTTTTTTACGGTGGCATGCGCGCATGATCAATCGCCAATTGCGTCCCAATCAAGTGCCCTACAGGTTGACGTTGAAGAATTTACTTTAGCGGCTTCGAATAATCGCACCGTATCCATGAAGCTGTTTTATCCCGCAAGCGGGTGTCAGGCCTGTACGTTGATTGCGTTTTCCCACGGAGCAAATTTATCTAATGATGTTTATGACGTGTTGATCCATGACTGGGTCTTAAGAGGTTTTGTTGTTGCCGCTCCTCTTCATGTTGATTCCGAAGTGCATCCCCAAAGAGAAGATTATGGCCGCGAGCAGCACCTTCCGCTACGCATTGAGGATTTTGAAATCATGGTCTCGCATGTTTTTGGGGCAGATTTTCAAAACATGGAAAAAATATCATTGAGCGATCAATATATCGCTGCTGGACATTCTTTTGGCGCCCTGATAGCACAAATTGCTGGCGGTGCGTCATTATCCAATGTTTCGATCAATCTGACGCGTGATCCTGTCGCAATCGTGGCAATATCCCCGCCCGGTCCGGTTGCCGGAATAATCGGCCCTGAGGCTTGGTCCACCATTTCAAAGCCAATGCTGACGATAACGGGAACGCAGGATATACTCCCATTTATCGCGCCAAAATGGCAAGATCATCTGGTCTCATATGAATCTGCCCCGGAACATTTGAGCCTCGCTGTGGTTTTCGAGGGTATGGACCACTATTTTAATGGGGCGTTCGGTCGTATTGATCCGGAATTAGAAAAAAATGAAACTATTCCTGTGCTGAATAATATTATTTCGCAATATATCGGGCAATCTCTTGTGGGCGTCTCGGTGCCGGGTATGGTTTTTAAGGAATATGATATGGATAGTTTAGGATTTTTGCGATTATCAGAGAGTGATCAATGAAACGGGATGTTTTAGGGTGGCGGTTGAAGTTTGGTGTCATGGGCCCGTCTACCAATACTATTGTTCAACCTGAATTTGATGATATGCGCCCTGACGGGGTGACCAATCATTATAGCCGTATTCAAAATGGAAACCCTAGCGCCGTTTCAAATGAAAGTTTCCTGGCTGGCACGCAGGAAATTGAAGCATTAACCTTTGACGCGGTTAAATGGGTGATGAATGCTAACCCGGACCATTTAGTCATGGGTATGTCTGCGGTTACTTTTAACGGCGGACAAAAAGGTGCGGATGGATTTATCGACAAGGTAAGACGCGCATCGGGAAAAGATTTGGGCGTAAGTGTTGGCTCACATTCAACGAGAGATGCTTTGCGCGCTTTTCCAGATGTAAAACGGATTGCATTTCTATCACCCTATTGGCCGGCGATGAATGAAATCGCCGCGCACTATTTTCACGATGCCGGGTTTAGCGTTGTCCGCGAGGCGAGCCTAAAATGCACAAGCTGGACGGCGATTGCAGAAGTTTCTCCCGACCAATTGATAGAAACCATGCGCGAGCTGGATGGGGATGATGTTGATGCGATTGTGCAAATTGGTACAAATTTATGCATGGCCAGCTTGGCCGGAGAGGCCGAGCGCATATTTGCTAAACCGGTCATTGCGATCAATACAGCAACCTATTGGCATGCCCTTCGAACGAACGGCATTAAAGATAAGGTTGAGGGTTTTGGCCGTTTGCTATCTGAGTATTAGAGCGGCCAAAATCGTTAAATACCTATATTAGCGTCGCTTTACTGACCGGGTATATGGTCTTGGTGATTTTCCAGATACCACGCCGCAATTTCTTCGCGTGTTGCCCACCAGACACCGTCGAGTGATTTGGCATATTCTAAAAATTCCTTTAACGCGCGGATACGATATGCGCGCCCTGAAACATGAGGATGCAAACCAACATTCATTATGCGGCCTGTTTTTGCGCCCTCCTGATGAAGAACTTTCAATTCTTCAATCAAAATATCGCGAACCTCATCGGTCGTGTGACCGCGCCGGGTCACTAAGGTAAAATCATTGATCTCATTGGAGTAGGGAACAGATACGATAGGACCATTCTCGGTTTGTATGAGATAAGGTTGATCGTCATTCATGATATCGCAGTAAAAGGTGCATCCTTCTTTTGCCAGGATGGAGGTGGTGTTGAGTGTGCCCCGCAGGGAGGACGATAACCAGCCTTTGGCCTCTTTGCCGACCGCGTTCTTATAGACTGAAAGGGTTCTCATAATGATGTCGCGCTCTTTGTCCACGTCATGAGCGTAGTCGGTGAGGAGTTCCCCTTGCTCGAAATTATGAGCAACAATCTCGCACCCGCGCTCAAGCGCTGCATCAAGCATGGCCTTTCGGCGCTCCACCGTTACCGCATTTATCGTACATGACGGTTTAACCCCATACTCGTCACAGGCTTCAAACATACGGAAAATACCCACGCGCTGACCATATTCGCGCCAGGTATAGTTTGGATAGTCGGGGATATTGCCCGGTAGGGTGTTGGGCAAGATGGCCGGACCCCCCGCATAATATGGCTGGTCAGTATCTTTGACCAGATCCCACGTTTCCAGATTAAATGTCAGGATCAATGCGACCCGTGCGCCATTAGGCCAGATAAGCGGCTTTCTGTCGGGTAACGGGATATAGGGGTATTCCATTTTGTTTTTTCCGTTTTCGTTATAAAAAACTATTACTTCAGGTTAGGGGCGGGTTAAGGAGCGCCAAGATTAAATCCAGCCCTTCTTAAACAACAATATATCTATCAGTGCTATCGTTGAGGAGTTCAGCGCCGTCCTTGGTGATCAATACCAGATCTTCTAGATGTGCGCTCCCACCCAAACCATTATCAAGTACCGGCATATCGATACTCAAAATCATGTTTTCCATCAAAGTCAGGTTTTCTTTTTGGAAAGAGCCATATTCCCCGCCAAAGGGATCATCGGAATGATTTAACCCAATCGTATGCGGATTAATATAAAAACTGACATCCAGTTTTGATTCTTTAAAAAGCTCAGCTGAGCGCGCCTGCAAGTCATTATAAGTCATCCCCGGTCGTAACTCGGATCGCAGCCGATCCCATGTGATAGAAAGAGTATCAATGACAGATTTCATCTTCCGAGTCGGCTCCCCCACACATACGGTGCGCCCATAGTCACCATGATATCCTTCAAATTTACTCACACAATCAATTAAGAAGCTGCGTCCCTCTTTGATTTCGCCATGTGTGAAGTTGGGAAGTAGCGTATCAACCATCATAAATTCCGGGATAGTCCCATGCGTGCCGCATGCTTTGGCAAATTCCCCGCGAATTTCTTGAAAGCTTGCACCCGCGCGCGCAGATTTGGCTGCAATTTGTCCCGCAGCTGCATTTGCCATGATCGCATAGCGCGCCAATTCTAATTCCATAGGGCTTTTTTGTAGGCGTATGCGACGTATTAAGGATTCGCCGTCCACAATTTTAAGGTCGAGATTGCTTTTTTCGATAATAGGCCGGAGGCGTTCATCATCAATTGCAATAGTTTTATTTGGCAACGGGTTTGAATATAGCTCTTCCAGAATTGCGGAGCTGATTGTCGCCTTCATTTCATTGGCTTCTAACTCGGTTAGTGACCGCCGCCGGGATTCTGATGATGTTAAATCATAGTCAGTATGAACGCGCGGTAAAAATCCCGGGCCAGCAGGCGCATCGATTAATTCACGCACATTGGTGATTTTGCTAAATGCTTCTGGATCGGCTGGTCCGGAATAAAATTTTACATCGACCAGATCGGTTTGGGATTTTTCGGGCGCGGTAAAATAATACCCGATTTGTCCGCTTATCAATGCGGGTTTGCCTTGGCCATGGGCGGATAATGTCGCGAAATCCAGCCCTGATAGGCCAAGGGAAAATGAAACGGGCTGTTGATTTGTTAAATAGTAAATATTTTTTGCAGTCCCGCTGATTATCAGATCGACGCCCATCGACTGCATTTGCGCCATGGCGCGTTCCTGATTCAATAGCAAGCCGTTCATAGTGCGCGGGATGGTGGCGGCAATTGATTTAGCGGGGGATGTAGCAGGCGAAATTGGGCCGGTAGCTGGGCTTTGTCTGCTTTCAGACCGCCCACACGCGGCGGTTGCGGATGCTATCCCTGCAGATACAAGACCAGTTAGGGCTGTTCTTCTGGATAGAGTCATTAGGGTCTCTCTCTTCTGTTTCTTGCGCCATAGGTGAGGGCAACAATAGGGTTTTCAGTCTGACACAATCCCGGATCATAGGGGAGAAGATAAAGACGGTTGGGGTGGTCGTCGCCAGATTTTGTGCGGAATTATTGGCTAGCGGATAAATCCTTGCGAGTTTATTGAGCCTTTCCGAGCCGTTTTATAGGTTGAGTTTGAAAGGATTCGACAAGAATGGCGTCTGGAAATGTGAAAACGGTTGCGAGCGATAAAGCGGGGCAGAGCCCTGATCCAGTCATTATTGATATTGTCGAGGTTAGTCCGCGCGACGGCCTCCAAAACGAAAAAACCCCTTTCAGCACGTCAGAAAAGCTCGAATTGATTAATTATGCCCTTAAAGCAGGCGTGAAGCGCATTGAAGTGACGAGTTTCGTGAACCCTAAGCGGGTTCCGCAAATGGCTGATGCCGATGAAGTAGCGCGCGGTCTGCCAAAAAGAGACGGGGTTCGCTATACCGGCCTCGTCATGAACCAAAGGGGGGCAGAGCGCGCAATCGCAGCCGGGCTTGATGAGTTGGGGGCGGTATGCGTCGCGTCAGATATTTTTGCACAAAAGAATCAGGGGCAAAGCCGGCTTGGATCGGGGGAGAGTGCCGCTGGGATTGTAAAGCTGGCCCATGAGAATGGTCTGCGTGGGACGGTAACCATTGGGGCCTCATGGGGATGCCCGTTTGAAGGCGAGGTGCCCCATGCCCATGTGGTCGAGCTTGCTGGCATGGCAGCGGATGCAGGCGCCGATGAGATTTCCCTAGCCGATACAATCGGTGTCGGCGACCCTTGGAATGTAGAATTATTATTTGAAAAAGTACGCGCTGTGACCGGTGATATTCCCTTGCGTGCCCATTTTCACAATACCCGAAACACCGGCTTTGCAAATGCTGCTGCAGCAGTCCGCGCCGGGGTGCGTATATTGGATGCAAGTTTCGGCGGGATTGGTGGTTGTCCATTTGCACCGGCCGCAACGGGAAATATCGCAACGGAAGACCTGATTTATATGCTTCATCGCGGCGGTATGAAAATAAATATAGATATTGAAGTCGCGATTGAAGCTGGTGCATGGCTCGCAGAAAAATTGCAAGGGAGCGCGCCTGGCATGTTGATACGAGCGGGCGGTTTTCCAGAACCGCAAATAATAGACGAAAAGAAACGCGCTTAAACCGGAGGAACCTTATGCCATATCGATTGGGCGTAGATGTAGGCGGTACGTTTACGGACGTATTAATGTTTAATGAAGAAAATGGGGAGCTTTTTCGCGCTAAAGTACCCAGTACGCCTAGTGATCCGTCGGAGGCGGTATTAAATGGCACCGATAAAGTTTGTGCTCTTGCCAATGTAAGTCCTAAAGACATAAACGGATTTTTGCATGGCACCACCGTTGCCACCAATGCCATATTGGAAGGGAAGGGCGCACGGGTTGGCCTTGTCGTGACGGAAGGCTATGGCGATGTCATGCAAGTTGCCCGCTCACTTGTACCGGGGGGGCTTGCTTCCTGGATTATTTGGCCCAAACCGCAGCCTCTTGCACGCCTTGATGATACGGTGGAAGTTTCAGGGCGTATTGATGGTTCGGGTAATGAGGTGCGCGAGGTTGATGAGGCACAAGTGCGTAGCGCATTGGAGGCACTGCGTGGTCAGGATATAGAATCCTTGACGGTCTGCTTGATGAACTCCTACCTCAATCCCTCTCACGAGAAGCAGATATATGAAATTGCTTCGGAAATTTTCAAAGATATTCCGATTTCTATCAGCAGTGAAATTCTGCCTGAAATGTATGAGTATGAACGCACGCTTACCACTGTTGCGAACTCGGCGGTGCGCCCCGTTGTCGGGCGTTATGTTCGTAATCTGGAAAAAGCACTCAAAGAGCGCGGCGTTACCGCGCCCATAAATTTATTGCGTTCCGATGGGGGGTTGATTTCCGCGGAAAATTCACAGCACGCACCGGTAAACTTGCTAATGTCCGGGCCTGCTGGCGGTGTAACGGGCGCGCTCTGGGTGGCTCGCCAGACCGGAATAGGCAATATTTTGACACTTGATGTGGGCGGTACATCAACGGATGTGGCGCTAATTGAAAACTATGAGCCGCGTTTGTCACGGGAGACAGAAGTCGGACATCTATCCGTACGCGCACCATCACTGGATGTTAAAACTGTTGGTGCAGGCGGTGGGTCAATTGCCCATGTGCCCGAACTCACCAAGGCTCTTCGTGTTGGTCCGGAAAGCGCGGGCGCGGTGCCGGGCCCTGCATGTTACGGGCGGGGTGGTGATCAACCAACGGTTACCGATGCCAATGTTGTATTGGGGAATTTACCGCGCGCTTTGCTCGGCGGTGATTTTCAGCTGGACCGTGATGCATCGGTTAAAGCAGTGCAAACTGTCGCTGATGGCTTGAACTTGTCCCTAGAGGCCGCAGCGCAGGGCATTCTCGATATTGTTAATGAAAATATGTTCGGTGCACTGCGTATGATATCGGTGGAACAGGGCTATGATCCGCGTGATTTTGCGCTTATGGCATTTGGCGGCGCCGGAGCTCTTCACGCTAATGCGGTTGCGAAGCTTCTTGGCTCATGGCCGGTTGTAATTCCAAATGCACCTGGCGTCTTATGCGCATTGGGTGATGCGACAACGCAAAACCGTGTCGAGCTTGCACGCACCCATTCAAAACGTCGTAGTGAAACGAGTGATGATGAAATTGCATCGACACTCCATGAAATGACCCGTCTTGTTTCTGAAAAAATTGCCAAAGAAGGTATTGATCCAAGCCAGGCGGAGCTGCGATATCAGGTTGATGTGCGTTATCATGGGCAAGG
Source organism: uncultured Caulobacterales bacterium (assembly GCA_964392325.1). Taxonomy (GTDB): domain Bacteria; phylum Pseudomonadota; class Alphaproteobacteria; order Caulobacterales; family Parvularculaceae; genus CALLPQ01. The sequence goes on along the minus strand of CAYMPJ010000010.1, from coordinate 84,414 downwards.
ATTTGAATTGCCCATCCAAATTGACGCAAATAATTTTGCCAATGGCGGTATTGAGCGGGTTTGTGAAGATTTCGATGCAGAACATAAACGCATGTTCACATTTAATATGGATGCCGAGCATGAAATCGTGAATTTGCGGGTTGTTGGTCTCGGCCCATCGCTCGATTTGCCAGCGCTCGAGATTGAAAAGGGTAATGGCGACCCGAGCGCTGCGAAAATTTCTGATCATGAAATTTGGGAGGGCGGTAAAAACCGCGCTTCTGCTATTTACGATCGGGCAAAGTTACGTGCCGGAGATATTATCAAAGGGCCAGCGGTTATCACTGAAATGGATTCTACAATTCTTGTTCAATCCGGTCATGAGGCAAAAATCGATGCCTTTGGCAACATTCTCATCAACCCAGCTTAGGAGCAGGATATGGCAGCGAATATTATAGAAACCAGTGCTGCGATAAACGGGAGCGATGTAGATCCCGTAACACTGGACATTATCGAGAATGCATTACGCAATGCGCGAAATGAAATGGATGCAACTTTATTTCGCACAGCGCTTTCACCGGGAATTCGCGAGCAGGGGGATGCGTTTCCTCTAATCGCTGAACGTGACGGGAAAATGATTGTCGGCCAGTTTGGGTCGTTCATTGACGGTTTTTTGAAGGGCTATGATGGCGACATTGAAGAAGGTGACGTATTTCTTCTGAGTGATCCTTATAGTTGCGACGGGGCTGTCAGTCATGTCAATGACCAATTAGTCATTATGCCGATTTATTTAGACGGTCACCTTGTGGCATGGTCCGCAATGTTTGGCCATATGACAGATGTTGGCGGCAAGGTGCCTGGCTCTTTACCAACAGATGCGCGGTCCATCTATGAAGAAGGAATGCGTTTGCCACCGGTAAAGCTTTACCGCAAAGGCGAGCTGCAGAGCGATATTCTCAACATTGCCGTTCATCAAAGCCGGATGCCGGAATGGTATCGCGCCGATCTTCGAGCGATTGTTGCCTCTTGCAGTGTTGCCTCCAAGCGCGTCATCGAAATATGTGAGCGATTTGGAGAAAAAACATTTCGCGGCGCGACGCAGCAATTGCTTGCACGCAATCACGGGGCGATGAAACATCTCATCACCAATATGATCGGTGAAGACCGGGTCTCATTTGAAGATTATGTCTGCGATGATGGCCTTGGCGCGGGGCCGTTTAAAATCAAATGTACGATGTGGCGTGAGGGCGAGAAGGTTATTCTCGATTTTGAAGGGACCGACCCGCAATCTGAATCCTCGATTAATTTCTATCTCAACGAAAATATGTTCAAGATGTTTTTTGGCATCTATATGATTATGGTGTTTGATCCGCAGGTCCTCTTTAATGATGGATTTTATGACCTCGTTGATGTGCGCATTCCGGAAGGCTCGCTACTCAAGCCGAAATTTCCCGCAGCGCTTTCCTGCCGGACTCACGCATTGGGCCGTATCTTCGATGTGTTAGGCGCATTGCTTGGTCAGAAGACACCGGAATTTTTGAACGCGGCGGGCTTTTCTTCAAGTCCCCATCTGATGTTTTCCGGACGCAAGCCCGACGGCGAATGGTTCCAGCTTTTCCAGATCGGTTTTGGCGGAATACCCGGTCGCCCCCTTGGGGATGGTCCCGATGGTCATTCTTTATGGCCCGGATTTACGAATGTGCCCAATGAATTTTTAGAGCGCTACTTCCCGCTTTTGATCGAGAAATATCGCACAGCGCCTGATAGCGGCGGGGCCGGACTTCATCGCGGCGGTAATGGCATTCACATGGTTTATCGCTTCCTACAACAGGGTGATATTTCTATTCATGATGATCGTTGGTTTGTGCCGCCATGGGGGGTCAATGGTGGTCGCCCCGGCGCGCGCTCATGGAAAAAAATTGATCGCTCAAATGGTGAAAGCGAAATACTGGCTGCAAAGGCTGATAATATTCGTGTCGAGAAGGATGATCTTCTGCATTATGTTACATGGGGCGGTGGTGGATGGGGCGACCCGTTTGAGCGAGATCCTGATCTGGTAGCGCAAGACGTTCTATATGGCCTTGCAACAATTGAAGGCGCAAAAGCGTACGGCGTTGTTATAAACGCGGACGGTTCCGTTGACGCAGCAGCGACTAAAACATTGCGAGAGAAAATGGTGAAGGAGCGCGGCGAAATATCTTTGTTTGATTATGGAGATGATATCGCGACACTGCGTGAAAAATGCATGGAAGAGACCGGACTTCCAGCGCCCGTTGAACCAAATTGGTCTTAAATGACGAACAGGAAAGAAAATAAAATGGCAGCCGATCAAAAATCAGAAACGAAAACCGGACCCTTGGAAGGGGTTCGCGTTATTGAATTGGGTCATATGATTGCGGGGCCATATTCTGGTCAGGTGTTTGCCGATTTTGGTGCTGATGTGATCAAAGTGGAACCACCGGAAAAGGGTGACCCGATGCGGGTTTGGGGACGGGGAAAATATCCTCTTTGGTGGACAATTTGTGCACGTAATAAACGGTGTATAACCGTGAATTTGCGAGAAAAAGAAGGCCAAGACATTATCAAGAAGCTTGTGGAGCAAGCCGATATTGTTGTGGAGAATTTTCGCCCCGGAACTTTGGAAAAATGGGGTTTGGGGTATGAAGATTTAAAAGCAGTGAATAAAAAAATAATCCTTGTACGTGTCTCCGGTTATGGCCAGACGGGCCCTTATGCCCAGCGCGCCGGTTATGCGGCCATTGGCGAGGCGATGGGCGGTATGCGCTATCTATCCGGATTTCCTGATAGGCGACCCTCTCGCACCGGCTTGTCTCTTGGGGATACGATAACAGCGTTATATGCTACTATTGGCGCGCTCGCAGCTTTGCAAAACCGTCACCGCACTGGTGAGGGACAGGTGGTTGATTGCGCTCTTTATGAAGCTGTTCTTGCGACAATGGAAGCAACTATTCCCGAATATACCGTATCAGGATATATTCGGGAACGCTCTGGTTCCATATTGCCCAATGTTGCCCCGTCAAATATTTATAAATGTAAGGACGGCGATATATTAATCGCAGCCAATCAGGATTCTGTATTTCAAAGGCTTTGCAATGCCATGGAGCAACCCGCTCTTGCCGAAGATAAACGGTTTTTCGATCATACGGCACGCGGGGCAAATCAGGTTGAACTTGATGAGCTTATTGACGGTTGGACAAGTAATTTTACTCTCGAACAGATGGATGCGTTAATGGAGGAGCATGGCGTGCCCTGCGGTAAGGTTTATCGTGCGCCTGAAATGCTAGAAGATGCTCATTATCAAGCGCGAGAAGCTATTATTGATGTACCCCACGAAGAATGGGGAGATTTGAAAATGCAGAATGTCGTTCCAAAACTGTCTGGAACGCCTGGCGGTGTAAAATGGCCGGGCGCAAAGCTTGGGCAACATAATGGGGATGTGTATCGCGGACTTTTGGATATGTCGGCTGATGAAATCGCCCAATTAAAAGATAAAAAAATTATTTAGGGCACCCCTTTATAAGGGGGCGTGCCTGCGGATCGCTTAATCGGGTTGTAAACCCCGTTGGGATATTTTTAAAACTTTTTTTACCATAAGACAAAAAGGTGTGAACATGGCCAAAACTTTACTGGCGCTATTCAATTTGAAAGATGATGTATCAGTCAATGATTACGTTGCCTGGGCGCGGTCTGTCGATTTGCCAACGGTTAACGGATTAAAGTCCGTTGATCAATTTTCAGCCTATTCGATTGGGGAGGTGTTTGGCTCTGATGCCCGGCCACCCTATCAATATTTTGAAATTATCGATGTTAATGATATGGATCAGTTCATGTCTGATATCAGCACCGATACAATGAAAAAAGTAGCGGGCGAGTTTCAAAAATTCACTGACGATGTAATTTTCTTATTATCTGAAAGGCTTTAAGTGATGGCGCGTCTATCTGGAAAAACGGCTGTGATCACCGGCTCAGGGCGTCGCAAGGGACTTGGCGAAGCTATCGCGCTAAAGCTTGCGCGGGAAGGGGCTAATATTGTCATCGCAGATTTGGGCACCAGCCGGGATGAAAGCACACCCGCTGAACATATTGGCGAGATTGACGAGATGAAAGCCATTGCCAAAAATATTGAGGCATTGGGAGTTAAGTGTGAAACTTTTTCGGCTGATGTGCGATCAAAGCAAGATATGAAAGAACTTGCGCAATACGCCCATGATAAATTGGGAAGTCTCGATATTTGGGTAAACAATGCCGGTATCGGATATTTGTTTATGCCGCTTTTGGACGTAAGCGAAAAAGATTGGCGTGCTGTCATAGATGTCAATCTCACGGGCGCGTTTTTTGGCCTGCAGGCCGCCGCCGCACAGATGGTTGAGCAAGGTAAAGGCGGGCGCATTATCAATATTGCCAGCCAAGCAGCAAAATCAGGCTTTGCCCATGCGCAAGCCTATACCTCATCAAAGCACGGCTTAGTCGGGTTAGCCCGATCGGCGTCCATAGAGCTTGGTCCTCATGCTATTACTGTTAATAATGTGTGCCCAAATCATGTTACGACCGGGCTTGGCGCATGGCAAAATGAATATTCATGGAAAGCTGCCGGTGCTGCCTCTAAAGAGGAATATATGGACAATATGCGCAAACGTATTCCGTTGGGTCGTCCCGGTTTGCCAGAAGACACAGCTAATGCTGTCGCATTTTTATGTTCAGATGAAGCGAAATATATTACCGGCGAAAGCATGAATGTATCCGGTGGTGAAGAGCCCCATTAAAACTGGAACCTAGAAATGTCAAAAAATCTTTATAAAGATTATGCTGCGGCGGGGTTTGGTAATTCTTTGATCCCCGGAAAAAACCCTGCGCTTATTATTATTGATTTTGTTGATGCTTATTTAAACCCCGATAGCCCGCTCTATGCGGGGGTTGAAAGCGCCCTGAAAAGTACGCAGAAAATTCTGGAATCTGCACGTACTGCTAACTTTCCGATCATCTTCACAAATGTAGAATTTACTCCGGGGGGAGGGGATGGCGGAATTTTTTTTAAAAAAGTTGGTGCGTTGAAATGTTTTGAAAAAGGCTCCCCATTGGGCGCATTTCCGGAAAATGTTGCGCCTAAAGACAATGAAATAACCGTTACCAAGCAATATGCATCTGCATTTTTTGGAACCTCGCTTGCCTCTACGCTCACGGCGGCTGGTGTCGATACACTTCTTATCACTGGCGTTTCTACTTCCGGCTGCGTGCGGGCAACAACGGTTGATGCGGTCCAGCACGGGTTTATTCCGCTAGTGATTAGAGATGCAGTCGGCGATCGTGACGAGCGCCCCCATGAAGCAAACCTTTTTGATATGCAAGCCAAATATGCTGAAGTGATTTCGCAAGATGACGCGTTAAAATACATTTCAACCGTTCGCTAATCTAAACCTGAATGTGGGTTGCAAATTACCATGATCGAATGGAGCCTTGAAGGACGCTATCGAGCATTATTTTTATTTTATCAAAAGATATGGGCTTCAAAACCTTTCGCCAATTTTCAAAATATCATCGGCCAGGCTTTTTAATTCAGGCGTTTTGAGATATTTTTCCCAAACCGGTTTTACCGCATTTTGAAATGGCGTGAGGTCTGGTTCAAAAACTTCTACCCCTCTTTCAATAAGTATTTTTTTGGATGCTTCCACACGGGCATCCCACAAGTTGCGCATTACGGTGACGCTATTGCGCGCCTCCTGTTTAATGAGGTTTTGATCATTGGCATTAAGGGTTTTCCAGCGGCGGGCAGACATGACAAATACCTCAGGTGCCATCACGTGACGGGTGAGAGAATAGAACGGCGCAGCTTCGGCGTGGCGTGTATTGTCGTAGGAGGGCCAGTTATTTTCCGCGCCATCGACGACCCCTTGCACTAATCCTTGATAAACCTCGCCGAAAGCCATCGGGGTTGCATCGCCCCCTAATGCTTCAACCATGGAGACATAAATATCGGAATTCTGTACACGAATTTTCAAACCGTTTAGATCTTCCGGTGTTCGTATAATTCGGTCTCGCGTGTAAAAACTTCGTGCGCCGCTATCGTAAAAGCAAAGCCCGATCAGGCCTCGTCTTTCCAGGCTTGCTAGAATGCGCTCACCGGGCGCACCATCCATAGCAGCGCGCATATGGGCAACCGATTTGAAAATAAACGGTAAACTTGGAACTATTGTTTCTGGCGCGAATGTATTAAGGGGAGCAAGGTTGACGCGATTGAAATCAATGCCGCCAAAGATTGCGATTTCCAATGTGTCGCGCTCGCCGCCCAATTGGCCACCTGCATAGAGATCAAGCTTCAAGCGATTATTGCTTTCCTTGGCGATTCCTTTGCCAAATGAACGTACAGCTTCTACCGTAGGGTAACCGGTAGGGTGGGTATCGGCGGAACGAAGGGTGCGTACATTCCTTGTATCACAAGCAGATAGCCCCAATGCGCCAAGACATAATGTGCGCCGGGTTAATTGCAACTTAGTCATAGACGATAACCCTTTATTGAAATTTTAAATTGAGATGCCCGGAATTATCGCGATAGCCAACCGCCATCCACGGGGAGTGTGATACCGTGAACATAGTCAGACGCTTGTGATGCGAGGAACACAGCTGCGCCGCCTAAATCTTCCGGACGTCCCCAATGTCCGGCTGGAATACGGCCTAAAATTTCCGAGTTCCGTTTTTCGTCAGCTTGTAGGGCGGCTGTATTATTGGTTGCAAAATAGCCCGGCGCAATAGCATTTACATTGATGCCTTTTGGCGCCCATTCATTAGCAAGCAAGCGGGTTAAACCCATAACGCCGCTTTTTGAAGCCGTATACGAAGCAACCCGAATACCGCCTTGATAAGAAAGCATGGATGCAACATTAATAATTTTACCAGGCCGTTTTGCTTCCACCATTTTTTTCGCAATCCCTTGCGCGAGAAAGAATGTGGCCCTTAAATTGACATCCAAGACGGTGTCCCAATCATCCCCGGTAAAATCCAGAGCATCATTTCTTTTAATAATACCGGCATTGTTAACGAGAATATCAATATGAGGCACGGTATCGTAAATTTTTGGGATAATTTCTTGAACGGCTTGGCGATCAGATAAATCGAGCGGTAACAGATGACATGCCCGCCCAATTTTATTGATCTCGTCTTGTGTTTGGGTTGCAGGTGTTCGCCCCAATGCGAGGATATCGGCTCCAGCTTGGGCAAGCGCGAGCGCCATACCCTGTCCGAGACCAGTGTTGGCCCCTGTAACAATGGCGATTTTTCCGTTTAGCGAAAACATTGCCTTACTCCTGAAAATAAATTTTAAACAAGCTGACAGATGTCCAGGACATTTAGATCGGTGTAATCGAGGTTTTCACCAGCCATTGCCCATATAAATTTATAATTTGATGTACCAGCACCCATATGGATTGACCATGGCGGGGAGATGACTGCCTCGGCATTGCGCATAACTAAATGGCGCATCGAGTCGGGCTCTCCCATAAAATGAAATATGCGTTGATCTTCCTCAAGCCCGTAATAAAAATAAATTTCCGAACGACGATCATGCAAATGCGGGGGCATTGTATTCCACACACTCCCCGGTTGTAGTTCGGTCATGCCAACCAGAAGTGAATTGGATTCGCAAATTCCGGGTATAATATATTGATAGATCGTGCGCTGATTAGATTCTTCCATTGAGCCGCGCTCAAGGGGTTTGGCTTCTTTTACGGTTACTTTTTTTAAATCAAGTGCCCGGTTTGCCGCTGCGCTGACAAGATAAAATTGTGCAGGGTTATCCGGATTATCTGAGGCAAAGGATACATCTTTTGAACCCATGGGGATATATAAGGCTTCTTTTGGAGCGAGTTCAACGCGCTCACCATCGACGGTAACATGACCATTGTTCTCGCTGACATTAAACACGCCCATCTCCCGTCGCGATAGATAGGGTTGGACAGCGGCTGATTCCGGTTCGCTGTGGGGGGCGAGGGTAAGGCTTTTTTTGACCGGTGCTGCGCCGCCAATAACAAGGCGTTCATTGTGGGAATAGAATAATTTCACATTGTCAGCTTGAAAAATTCCTTGCGCAAGATAGCGATTAATCAGGTCTTGATTGGTTGCGTTTTGCATCATATCGGGATGAGTGGCCTGGAAGGTTTTTTCGTACATTTGAGGAAGCCCCTTGTTAAAATGGTAGATATAGGTAACCGGTGTCAAAACTTATTTCAAGAAAGAAAAATGCTATACTATTTATACTTCTTGTGTGGTTTTAATGTGTTGTTTTAAGGTTTCGTTTTCTGATCAGTTTGCGTCGTTGAGGGTATGATTGTCGTTGCGCGGTGCGATTTGGGCGTTGATGTGGAGTCACGAACAACGAGCCAAGGTACAGTTTCAGATAGAATTTCTGTTTTATCATTGCTATCGTGAAGAAGTTTTGTAACGGCGAGTTTGCCCATCTCCCGCGTTGGGGAATGGATCGTGGTCAGGCGCGGCGTTGTCGCTTGAGCAACATTGAAATCGTCATATCCAACTACGGATATATCTTCAGGCACGGATAAGCCGCGTGCGCGTATCGCTTGCAAAACGCCAACGGCCATCTGGTCATTGGCAACAAATACTGCTGTTGGGAGGTCTCGCAGCGAGAGCATACGCTCGGCTGCAGAAAAGCCGGATTCTAGAGTATAGGCACCCTCAAAGATCAGATGTTGTTTGAGGGTCAGATCAAACTCTTTTAAAGCCTCCATAAGGCCAGATTGACGCTCTAGTGAGGAGCGAAACCCTTCTCGGCCAGAAATAAAAGCAATATTTTCATGGCCAAGTTGAGCCAAATGACGCCCCGCCTCAATCCCCCCCAATCGATCATTTGAAACCAGCATATGTTCTGGTTTATCAAGTTGAAGGCTTGCAACACGAATAAATGGACGGCCAGCTTCGTGCAACCATGATGCAAGTCGGTCATCTTCGGATACAGACGGGGTTAAAATAACACCAAACAAGCGTTGGCGTTCCACAAAACGTTTTATTTGTTCGATAAAGCTTGGCGCGGCGCGGTCGCAATGATGGACGGCTAATTCATAATCCGTCCCGCGTAACCCTTCTAAAACACCTTCTTGAAAATTTACAACATATTGTGGATTAGGATTATCATATATCATTCCCACAAGGAATGAATGGCGAAATGCCAATCCGCGCGCTTGCATATCTGGTTCGAAGTTTAGTTTTTTAATAATTGATTTAACACCGGCGCGGGTCTCTTCGCTAACTTGCGAGGATTTATTGATGACGCGCGAGACAGTTTTTTTTGAAACACCGGCTAGGGTGGCTACATCATTGATGGTTGGGCGGCGTTTAGTGCCAACCTCATCGAGCCATTTTTCTACCGCTTCCTTTGAGGCTTCTGCGTTGTTTGAGGAGGGTTTTGATTTTTTCATTTAAGGCCTTAAAATCCTCAGGGACGACGCAGTTGCTTCAGAATACATCTCACACAAAGGTTTGGTATTCATGGTTGCCTATTTTAGACACCGGTGTCATATATAGAAGAGTTACACTTTAAGGCAAGATAAATCCCGTATTTTCTTGGTGTATCGGGAAGCAAAATTGGTAAGAAATTTTCAAGCCGGCGAGAGAAAGAGGGTTGAAGTTTGAGCAATTTGTCAAAACTAAATGCTGCCTTTGCGCGAGGATTGATCGCGGTTGCAGCTATAGGTCTTATATTGATGACGATAATTATAGGGTGGCAGGTTTATGGGCGATATATTTTAAATAAAAGCCCGGACTGGTCCGAGCAAGCTGCTTTGGCTTTAATGATTTGGTATGTTTGCCTGGCCGCAGCAGCAGGCATTCATCAGAATTTTCATATTAGAATAGTAGCACTGGAAGAAAAACTATCTGGCCGTACAAAGAGTATAATGGCGCTTATACGCCACGGGGTCACTTTTTTTTGCGGGGTGATTATGGGTGTATACGGAATTCAGCTTGTTGCTGAAACCTGGGCGCATAATGTACCAACGCTCCCCTTTACGCGCGGGATGGTTTATCTCGTCGTGCCAATATCTGGCGTATTAATATCACTCTTTAGCACCGAGCTTTTTTTGACTGGTATTTCGAAAAATAAAGGCGCGTCAATCTAATGGAATTAGCGGTTTTACTGTTAACACTCATCGCACTTTTAGCGATTGGTGTACCCGTCGCTTTTTCCTTAATGGCGGCAACGATATTATGTCTTTTTCAATTGGATATTCCGGTCGTTGTACTCTTACAGCGCATGGCTGCGGGAATGAGCGTTTTTTCTCTTATGGCGATACCGTTTTTTGTATTTGCTGGTGATCTTATGTATCGCGCTGGCATTGCGGAGAGGTTGGTGAGGGTAGCGGACGGTATTTTCGGGCGCGCAACTGGCGGACTTGGGCAAGTCACAGTAGGGGCCTCGATGATGTTTGGGGCCGTTTCTGGCTCTGCGATTGCCAGTGCTTCGGCAATGGGATCGGCTTTAACGCCACTTATGCGCGAACGTGGATATGACGGGGATTATGCCGCCAATGTAACGACGACAGCGGCTGTCGTGGGGCTTTTGATACCGCCATCCCATAATATGATTATTTATGCCGCAAGCGCTGGACGGGGAATATCAGTGGGCGATCTTTTTCTGGCTGGTGTCATTCCCGGCATAATGACGGGGGTGTTTTTAATGATAGTGGCCTGGCTCGTCGCAAAACAAAGAGGATATCCACGCGGCGTGTTTCCAGGATGGCATACGCTTTTATATTCTATCATCTGGGCAATACCGGGAATTTTAACCGCCGTAATCATTATGGGGGGGATTTTATCGGGAATATTTACGCCCACCGAATCTTCTGCAATTGCGGTCATCTATACAATTTTTGTCGGTGCATTTGTATATCGGACACTCGGTCTCCAAAAATTTATGGAGGCAGCAAAACAATCTGTAAAAATTACAGCAATGGTGATGTTGATTATTAGCGCTGCAACGGCTTTTAGCTTTGCCTTGGCAATTTTAAAAGCACCAACGCAGTTGGCTGAACTGATTACTGCAATAACCGATAACCCAATTCTCATTCTCCTGATGATGAATGTTATTCTTTTATTGCTGGGGACTTTTATGGATATGTCACCGCTTATTGTGATTATGACACCGATATTATTGCCTATTGCTGCAAGTGCCGGCATTGATCCGGTTCATTTTGGCGTGATTATGATGTTGAATTTGGGTATTGGCTTGGTAACACCGCCCATTGGGTCGGTACTGTTTGTGGGCTCCGCAGTTAGCGGCGTTAGTGTTGAGCAAATGGTGAAATCGATATGGCCTTTCTATGGGGCATTGATCGTTGCGCTTTTGGTAATCAGCTTTTTTCCCACTTTATCAATGGCGCTACCCACATGGATTAATGCTGATTAGCTCAGCTATTTATTATTTATGCAGAAATTATCCTAGTTCTGATTTTTGCGCCGCTTTTCCAATTGATAATTATATAAAGATGGCGCTGCGGTGATTTCCTGATTAATAAATTCAACATAAGGTTTTGGCCGATAATCTAGGTCAAATTTACGATTTCCCGAGATTCCAATAATCCGTGCGTCTGGTCCTTCATCAAGACCTTGCAAGGTTATGGTTTCATTTGTATCGGCGCCGCCTTCTACAATAACGCGCATATTCCAAGTGGTATTAAGTCCGCCATGCCCGGGTTGCCAATATCCTGCACCGCTACCATCAAATATTGGATAGACTGATTTATTCCCCATTTTCTTTGCGTTGATATGGAGGGTTACATTATCAAATAGGTTTTGGTGGTTTGCCCCCGCATGTTGGTCAAGGGTGGACGCGGAAAAGACAATGGCGTCTTTATAAACATTTCTTGTTGATTGGGTGTTGAATGTTAAAGAATGAAGAACCGGATTAAAAATTTGCAAGCGATCAACCAGAACATTATGGGCATTTCCAATATGAACCGCATAATGAGCATTACGTTCCCCGGTTGTACGGATATCCCGAAAGGTAAGGTTGGAGCTGGAATAGGTTAAAATGCCGCTATCGGCATTTGTAATGGTAAGGTTGCGCGCCCAGCTATCTGCAGAGCCGCTAAAATAAATACCATTATAGCCTTGTTCCGTATGATGCCCGAAGTGGGCGGCATTCGGAAAGGCGAGGGTTAAATCTTCAATTCCGATATTTGTCAGGGGTGTCCAGGATTGTATATCTGCGGGTGTGCTCGCCGTGATATCGTGTAAAAGGGGGTTGGCTATCTGTATAGTTTGTCCGTTAATGGCGGTTATTTTTGTTTTTTGTACAACCAGAGGGCGGTTTGCGAATGTCCAGTGATGGGACCCCACTTTAACATCTGCATTGCCATAGAGTGCTTTTATGATGCCTGCCTCCGGGCCGTCTCGATTATACCACCGGATTTCAATCCACTGATTTTTTTTAAGAGATGAACTATTATCAAGTTTCAAGCTAAGAGCGCCGCGTGCTCCAGATACTGATTTTGCCTGTGGGGTCGGCTTTTTATCAAATTCTTCGAGATAGGGGGAGGGCCGGGAGTTAGGCGCTCCTATCCAGAAAAATCCTCCTGACCATGAATATTCTGAAAACGGAACATCTAAATTAAGGGCAGGCGTGCGTTGTCGTTTGTCATATTTTTTTAGATAGCTGCGCAATTCATCCAGCTTTCCGTCATCACCAACCATTTTAAGGGGGCGCGGAAAGAACAGCGTCGTACCGTTTTGCCCGCGGCCAGCGCCGCGAACAACAATATTGCTACGTTGAATTGGGAGGAGTTCGGAAATGATGAATTTTCCACGGGGAAAATAAACAATCGCAGCCCCATTATGCGCGTGCGCTGCGTCTAAAGCCTTTAAAATAGCGGCGCTATCATCAAGAGAATCATCACCAACAGCGCCATATTTTGTGACATCAAATATTTTACCCTTTGCTTGGGGTAATTCTTTCAAGCCAAAACCGTAACCTGCATAGGAGAAGTCTGGCAAATAGGTTTTTTGTTTTTGTTCGCTGTCTATTAAAATTTCGGGTATTTCGGCAAAGGTCGCTGATTGAAAAATCTGAAAGCTTGCAGCACAGCATAAAAGGCCAAACATTTTTGTAAGTGTTAATTGCATGGTTTCCCTTTCACCAATAAGCGCGGCATCTCATGAAAATATCATCGATAAGGTTTTTCAAACCGGCATGGTATCGGTAGGCATTGTAATGATACCGGTGTCATATTCAAGGAAATTTAGACAAAAGGGTTACTATTCATTGAGCAAACCGAATTTAAATTGATGTAATGCTCAGGGGGTTCTTGTGAAAAGGTCGACCGTCTGATCTATAGGCGTTTAGCGCAAAGCTAGATTATTTTGTTTTTTTCATATGGTCCGATAAAACATTTGTCGACATACCAACCCCGTGCAATTTAACCTGATTAGCGGCGTTGATACGAACTTGATCTGGTTTGTTTTGATTGAGTTTCCATGTTGCATCTATCTTCTTTACATCAACTTTGTACGGAATGATTGTTTTAGCCATAGACTCAAAACTGTCTGATGACATTTTTTGTCTGGTCCACGGTTTTTTGGGTAAAAGGCGATTTTCAAAATGAGCCGAAAGTCTATCAAGAAGAGGAGGGAGAGAATTCGGGGGAAGTTTATGGCATATGCCTTCTATTTTCACAGCAACGTAATTCCATGTCGGAACCTGATCATCAATCTCATACCAGTCTGGTGAAATATAGCCGTCGGGCCCATTTACAAGAAATACAATTTCTTGCGGGGTGTCCAAAAGTGATATGATCGGGTTTGAGCGTACAAGGTGGAATTCAAGCTCTTTGCCATCTTCTGTTAACAGTGCAGGAATATTAGCGGTTAATGGTCTTTCAGGGCCGTTTACTATTAAACTGCCAAAGCCGCGTTCGCGTATGAAAGCGATATTGCGAGATTGTGTTTCGTTTCTGAATACTTGGTTGGGGTGCAAGAGTTATAGCCCTAATTTTGAAAGACCTGGATGGTCATCAGGTCTGCGCCCTTTTGGCCAATGAAATTTGCGTTCATTTTCCTTGATAGCTAAATCATTAATACTCGCAAAGCGTTTTTGCATTAATCCGTGTTCATTGAATTCCCAATTTTCGTTTCCGTATGCCCGATACCACTCGCCAGCTGCGTTGTGATATTCGTAAGCATAACGAACCGCAATGCGATTATCTTGAAAAGCAAATAATTCCTTGATCAATCTATATTCAAGCTCTTTGGACCATTTATCTTTAAGGAATGCTACAATTTCTTCGCGCCCGTTCACAAAAACATTGCGATTGCGCCAACTGCTATCGGGTGTATAGACGAGCGAAACTTTTTCCGCATCGCCGCCATTCCAGCCATCTTCTGCTAAACGTACTTTTTGGATGGCGCTTTCCTGGGTAAAGGGGGGAAGAGGTGGCCTAGCTGACATGAGGTGTTCCAATCAATACTCGATTATAGTCTCTAGCTCGATAATTTAATTTTCTAAAAATGGCTTATGCAACCTGTAAGCGCAGGTAGTTTAGCAAGTCTGTTCGGGTAACGAGGCCTTCAAATTTGTCATCCTGGATGACAACAGCAACGTGACCACGTGCAAAGACCGGCAATAAATTTTCTAACGAAGTTGATGCTTCAACAGTTTCTACCCGGTGTGTCATTGCAGATCCAACCGGATCTTTGAATTTATCGCGGTTACGGACAACGGCGAACAACAAATCTTCTTCATCAATTAGTCCTGCTAGCGATCCATCATCATTAAGCACGGGCAGCTGCGAAATATCGTAAAGTTTCATGCGCCCATGAGCTACCATTAGCGTATCTTTCGGGCTAACCGTGATTGTGGCTTTTTCAGAATGTTTGCGAGAAATAAGATCGGTTAGATCGCCTTTGGGCTCGCGTGATAAAAATCCGTTATCATACATCCAATAATCATTATACATTTTAGAGAGATATTTATCACCGCGATCACAAACGAAAGCAACGACGCGCTTGGGACTGGTTTGCTCGCGGCAATATTTTAAAGCTGCGGCAAAAATAGTTCCGGAGGATGAACCGCCTAATATCCCTTCATGTTTAAGGAGGTCTCTGGCCGCGTCAAAACTTTCAGCATCAGAGATAGCATATGCTTTTTTAACACGAGAGAGATCTGTTATATCGGGAATGAAATCCTCTCCTATGCCCTCAACCATCCAAGACCCAACTTCATTGGGAATAGCGCCGGTGTTAACATATTCCGTCAGTATAGACCCTTCCGGGTCGGCAAGGATTGGCTCAACATGGGGCGCTACTTTTGCAAAGAAATTACAAAGGCCCGTCAATGTCCCGCCAGAACCGACACCGGCCAGAATCACATCCATATTTTCATCCATCTGTCCCCAGATTTCAGGCCCTGTTATTTCTTCATGGGCGAGAGGGTTTGCCGGATTAGAAAATTGATTGACATAAAACGCGCCTGTTTCTTCCGCAATACGCGCCGCCATATCCTGATAATATTCTGGATGCCCTTTTCCAACATCGGATCTGGTCAATAAAACTTCAGCGCCCAAGGCGCGCAAGTGGAAAATTTTCTCTTGAGACATTTTGTCGGGGACAATGATTGTTAGATGGTAGCCTTTTTGTTGAGCAACGAGTGCGAGGGCAAGGCCGGTATTGCCTGCGGTTGCTTCAATCATTTTGCCGCCAGGTTTGAGCTTACCTGATTTTTCTGCGGCCTCAACCATGGCAAGACCCATCCGGTCTTTGATGGAGCCCCCCGGATTTTGCGCCTCCAGTTTGAGATAAAGCTCGCATTGACCAGTATCAATATTGGAAACCCGAACCATAGGCGTTTTGCCTATTCCTTCCAGAACATTATTCAGAACAGGGCCAAAAGGAGTTTCGCGCATGGTTGTGCCTTTCACAAACTAGAGTTTTTTCGATGCTGAGAAATCGTAAATTCTTGCTCTTCTGGAACGTCTGAAAAATGCGGATAATAGCATGGCGTATCCAAGATTTATACTGAAGCTTTGAATGAACGAATTTCTTATCTAATAGGGTTATTAGTTTTTCTAATCTAGCTTGATCCGCACTAACGTCCAAGTGAAATTGTGCGCCTGTTGGTTTTAAACTTCAAGATTTTTGATTTTTTTGATGGCGCGGTTTTGGTCGCTTCACAGAACGGATAAAAAATCTGGCGGGGTGTAGGGTTTCGAACATATCCTGGGGTGCGGGGGCCGGTGTGCCAGTCATTTGCGAAACAATCATCGCCGCGGCGAGCGGGGCGGTTACGAGGCCGCGTGAACCAAGGCCAATTAATGCAAAATGTCCCTTTTGGTAGCGCGCGGCAGAATAGGGGCCAATACGGCCATCACGTAACCCGTCATAGTTTTTCGTGTAAAATGTCCAGTCCGGCAAAGGACCGGCAATGGGTATCTGGTCGGGGGTCACACAGCGCACGCTTACCCGCGAGATTGCATCGTGTAAATTTACACCGTTCAAATCAGTAAATGGGCGCAAGCTCTCCAGATTATCTTTGGCTGCTTCTTGCGAAGGCGTTAGGCATTTTTCATTTTCATCAAGAGGGCGGTATGTGGCACCAATAATTTGGCCGGTTTTTTGGTTTCCCGGGAGTGGGGCCAGATAAGGACCAAAGACTTGTGCATGAGCTGGCGCGGGGGCAGTTTCATAAACATCGATCTGCCCGGCGGACCCGGAAATGGGTAGGGTGCCAACCGCTTGAAAGGTCCGCGCCTCGAAACTGTTTGCATAAATGACGGCGTCAAATTGATGGGTGTCGATATCACTTGTTACATCGATAGAATTGGCGGTGTTTTCAATGGAATTGATTTTTTCTCGAATTACAGATGTGTCGCCGATCAGGAGGCGTACAAAATCTGGCGGCGATATTACGCCCCCATGAGGAAAGAAAACCCCCTCTTTGTGTTTTTCGATCCATCCTTTGGGGAGGTAATCTTCTTCAATAAGTGCAGATAAAATTTCTTGGTCGCGGTCAGTGCGGCCAAATTTGGCAGCCCCGCACTGGGTGAAAAGGGCGATATCCGGGTTTTGGTCCTGCAATATAATCAGTAGACGCAGGGTATAAAGCCATGCGTGTAGAGAGAACCGGGCAGGGGCATTATCATCGCGATCAAGGCGCGGCATAATCAAACCTGCGCGGTTTCCGGATGCACCAGAGGCAAGCTTGTTTTGCTCAAAAATTGTTGGCTTCAATCCGGTTCTGTGGAGGCTATAGGCAAGGCTGGCACCAGCGATACCGCCCCCGATGATTGCCACTTTCTGACCCGGCACTAACGTCGTTAAGGTCAGGGGCGAAAACCACGGTTTATCATTTGCCATTAGCGGTTGGTCATTGGGGTTATGCGTTCTTTGAAAAGTGCCGCGCAACATTTCGCGTTTACGGCCAAACCCCTGGGATTTTTCAACGGTAAAGCCTGCGGCGGTTAATTCTCTCCGGACATGACCTGCAACTGTGAAGGTGGCTAAACTGGTTCCATCCCGGGAAAGTTTTGCCATTCCTTCAAACACTGATGCAGACCAGATATCGGGGTTTTTAGAAGGGGCAAAACCATCAAGGAACCATGCGTTTATCGGGGCAGGGTGATTTGGGTGTTGAGAGAGGCCATCGAGAATATCGCCAAAAAACAAAGTTAAACTTACATTATCTTCAAGGTTGAGCCGATGAAAGCCTGCAATATTAGCAGGCCATTGCTGTAAAATGATAGCGGATAGATGAGAAAATTCCGGCCAATTTTTGTGGGCCCTCTTTAGGTCTTCTTTACAAAGAGGGTATTTTTCAAATGATAGAAAATGCAAGCTGGCATCTATCGGTTTCTTGGTCTTGCGCCATAAGTTCCATGCACTCAGAATATTCAATCCAGTCCCAAACCCCGTTTCACCAATTGCGAACCGGGAATGTGTCGTAAATCGTTGCTGTAGGTTATTGCCGCTCAGGAAAACATGGGCGGTCTCTTCCCGGCCATCTCCAGCATAATAAATATCGTCAAATTTATCGGAGTGCGGGACAGCCCCGTTGCCGTCATCCTCGCCTTCTATCCACTGAAGGCGCGCATATTCCACCAATCTGTTTTTCATATGGGTGGCTTAGCGTGAACATTTTTGAAAATCGAGCGTTATAGGCATTATTTTGGGTTTGTGGGGGCTGGTTTCCATGTTTACACTTTAAGCTTGTGTTTCCTTCTTCAGGAGACCTGCTAGGCGGTGAATTGGTCTGATTTGGGTGCGGCGCAATGTCGCGAATTTGCTCGATTCCTTTTCCAACGGTAAAAAAAGCCTCTATCTTGCAAAGGGTTATATCTGATCATTAGTGGGTATTGTATGGGTTGGGAATTGGCAAAATTTCGGAGATTTTTAGGGTTAGCATTTTGTGCTTTGCTCGTTGCGACTAGTGGATGCGCACGGGAAACCCAATCGTATGAAATAGCGGGCCCGCAGATCCCCAAGAGCCAAGCGACGATCCTAATATATGGCGAAAGCGATATTGATGAAATAAATGCCGGTATTATTCGAGCCAGTCACAAATCCCATGCAGCTCTGGCCCAGTTTTATCGTTGGTTTCAACATTATGAGCACGCCGATATTCCGTTAAATGACCATCTTTCGTTACTGTCTCCTGATGCACTTTTTAAAACGGCTTCGGGTGAGGCAGTAAATGTCGATGCTTATCAGCAAAAAGCGAGCGGAGTTCCTAGTGTGTGGAAAAATGCACATTTCGTCCGTAGGGTTAATGTTAATGTCGATGAAAGAGATACAGTCCGCCTCGACGCAGACATTGTTTTTGTGAATCGTGGAGCATTAGAGCAAAATAATATTCATGCGGGTCAATTGCATATGCATTCAATTTTGGGAAAATCTGAACAAGAGAAAATGTTCAATTTACCTAAAATACAAGAAGTGATGATGAATCAATCCACTTTTGGGCAAGTTGATTTTTTTCGTTCTTCCTACGGCGAAAATAGATTGAAAAGCCTTTTGCATTATTGGTTATCTCTGATCGAAAATCCGGATCGCAAACCGGAATATTTTGAACCTGTATTGAGTGAAGAGTTTCGAACAAATTTTTCTGATAATTTGATTACAAGTAATGAGGGATTACGAACATGGCTTGCCGGTCCTGCTGGTGAGGGGCAAGCTATACATTATCGTGTTCGCAATGTTAAAATCGATTCGCTGGGCGAGAATAAATATAGCCTCGTTGCCGAAATGGATTGGTACGGATTAATGAGTAATGGTGATCAGCTTTCTGGCCGCGTCAATCATGTTTTTGCAGTGATTGATGACTTTGAAAAACCTTTCGCAACGATCACTGCTTTTCAAGAAGACGAAATTTTACCAGGTACATTGCGCCCGGACGAAAAAGATAAAACGCCGCGTAACACCCAATAAGCTGATCTCAGATTAACTCCCGGCGGACGAAACGCTCAGCGATGCCATCATAATTTGGAGAAATAGCCTTATATAAGACAGGAACAATTTCTTCTGCGGGAGGAAGGGTTAAGGGATCTTCACCGGGCATTGCCTGAGCGCGCATATTTGTGCGCATTGCACCGGGATCAATGATTGAAACACGGGTCCCACTGTTTCTTGTTTCTTCAGCATAGGTTTGCGCAATCATCTCCAACGCTGCTTTAGATACCGCGTAGGGTCCCCAAAAGGGACGGGCAAGCTCGCCGCCAACACGCGAAGTAAACAGGGCCACTCGGGCATTTCCGGATGCATTTAAAAGCGGATCGAGTGTAGCGAGTAACCGCCAATTAGCGGTTACATTTGTCTCCATCACACTTTTCCAAACTTTCTCATCAACATCGCGCAACGGGCTCAACTCTCCAAGTAAGCCAGCGGCCCCAACAAAAATATCAAGTTTTTCAAAACGCGTGCTTAAGGTGGGCCCCAATGTGGCAATAGCGCTGGAATCGGTTAGGTCGGCGGGTATCAAGGAGGCTTTGCCGCCAGCGGCTTTGATCTCGTCATCTAGCTCTTCAAGCCCGCCAACTGTGCGCGCAAGGGCCAACACATGCGCGCCTGCCTTTGCAAGACCCAGCGCGCAAGCGCGCCCAAGTCCTCGCGAGGCTCCGGTAACAAGTGCGGTTTTTCCAGATAGATCAGGAGATGCTGAGGTCATGTGTATTCCGTTTAATGGTTATTGAGCTGTCGAATGCTTGCTATTAGCAGCTTGGTGACAAGAGGGGAACGTTCTAAGTTAATTTATGGCGCAGTTTTTTGGTTAAGTATCAGGAATGAAAAACGCCCTCCACTATTCGTGAAGGGCGTATCAATAAAAATAAAATGCAACCTATTAAGCAGCTTTGTATAGCGTTCCATTTTTAGCTGCGAGTTCGCGGAACATGGTTGGCGGATTAAAGCGATCTCCATGTTTTTGGGCGAGGCTTTCTGCTGTACGAACAAAAGCTTCTGTTCCAATTGTGTCGATATAGCTAAGGGGTCCGCCAGTCCATGGGGCAAAACCCCAACCAAAGATTGCACCAAGATCAGCCGATTGCGGATCCTGGAGAACGCCATCAGCATAGCAATTGGATGTGGCAATAAGCTGAATATAGAGGAGGCGCTCTTTAACCTCTTCAAGGCTTGGCTGATTTTCAAGAAGGGGATAATGATCAACGATGCCCTCCCAGAGTTTTTTCTTGCCGCCCTCCGGATAGTCATAAAAGCCCGCGCCAAAGCGCTTGCCGGCCCGTTTTAACTTATTGACCATCAACTCATAGAACTCTTCTGTGCCGGACGGTTTATAGGCATCGCCTAATTGTTGCTTGGTCGCCGTCATAATATCCAGACCAAGCTTCAAAGTTGTCTCGTCTGCAACAGCAAGAGGACCGATAGGCATGCCGAGGCTTTTGGCTGCATTCTCGATGAGCGCCATTTTAACCCCTTCGGTTACCATCAATGCTGCTTCATTGGCGTAAGGAGGGAACACCTGATTGGTGAAAAATCCGCGTACATCTTTTACCACAATCGGGGTTTTGCGAATTTTCGAATTATAATCAAAGGCAACAGCCAAAGCTTTATCGCCGGTTTTTTCGCCCGGAATAATTTCCAGCAACGGCATTCTTTCAACAGGAGAAAAGAAGTGCAACCCTATGAATTGATCAGGACGTTCGGAATTTTCAGCAAGTCCGGTAATGGGCAGGGTTGAAGTGTTTGTCGCAAATATCACATCTTTTCCGATAACCGCTTCGGTTTTTTTGATAACATCGGCTTTGATATCGGGGAGTTCAAAAACGGCTTCAATGATTAGGTCAACATCTTTTAAATCGTTATAGTCAGATGTTGGTTTAATTCGTGCCAGGAATTCATCGGCTTTTTCTTGGGTCATTTTTCCGCGCGAGACACGTTTGTCGAGAATTTTCTTGGTATAGTCCACGGCTTTTTGTGCGGATTCATCGTCGCGATCGAGAACGATCACATTCATGCCGCCTTTAGCAGTCACATGAGTGATGCCTGCGCCCATGAGACCTGCACCAAGAACGCCGACTGTGTTGAGTTCGGTTTTCGCGATGCCTTCCGGACGCGCTGATCCTTTTTCAAGGGCTTGCTTGTTTACAAACAAGGAACGGATCATATTTTTTGCCGTTGGGTCCATGAGCAGTTTGGTGAAATATTTAGACTCTATACGGATGGCCGTATCGAAGGGAACGATCGATCCTTCATACAGGCAGGAAAGGATAGATTGCACAGCAGGGTAATTATGCTGTGTTTCTTTTTGGGCCATGGCATTTGCCGCAATGAAAAATTGCACTGCGCGCGGGTCCATAGCGCCGCCGCCGCCTGGATATTTAAAGCCTTTTTTATCCCAGGGCTGAACAGTTTTAGGATTAGCTTTTACCCATTCTTTGGCTTTTGCGATGGTCTCTCCCACTGGCACGATCTCGTTGATCAGTCCTTGGGCTTTTGCAGTAGCAGGATTGGTCGGTTTACCGGAAGTCGCCATCATAGCAGCGTTTTGCAAACCGATGAGACGGGGAATGCGCTGGGTTCCGCCCGCACCGGGAAGTAAGCCAACTTGCACTTCAGGAACGCCAAGCTGGATTTTTTCATTATCGGCAACGACCCGGTGATGGGCTGTAAGTGCAAGCTCGAGCCCGCCGCCTAGGGCCAAGCCCTCAATAGCAGCCGCAACCGGTTTTGCCGTGGCTCCCTTTTTAAGCATATCTTTTGCACTATGCCCGCAAGTTTCCAATTTTCTGAATATCTTGTTTAGGCGGAAGGATTGTTCAAACGCTTCTTCCACACTACCATCGCCGTTTGTGTCGCCCAACATGCGAAGATCTGCGCCGGCAAGGAAGCCAGATTTTTTGCCCGACGCAAGAACAGCGCCTTTAACTTTGTCGTCAGCGCAAAACGCGTCGACCCAATCTGAAAATTCATTGATTAAGTCAGCATTCCATACATTCATGGACTGACCGGGCAAATCAATTGTTACCAGCGCAATGCCATCTGAATCCACATCAACTGTAAAAGTTTTATAGCTCATAAGGGTAATTCCATTCTAAAAAATTTAATGTCTAAACCGCCGGATTAATTGACGCGTTCAATAATCGTAGCTGTGCCCATGCCGCCGCCAATACAAAGCGTAACCAAAGCGGTTTCTTTGTTAGAGCGTTCAAGTTCATCAACCATGGTGCCCATAATCATTGCACCTGTTGCGCCTAGCGGGTGACCCATGGCGATCGCACCGCCATTTACATTGATATCAGAGTGGTCAATGTCGAGTGCTTGCATAAAGCGCAAAACAACTGATGCAAACGCTTCATTCAATTCGTACAGATCGATATCTTTTACATTCATTCCGGCTTTTGCGAGGGCTTTGCGAGCGGCAAATTCGGGGCCGGTAAGCATAATCGTTGGCTCTGAACCGATAGAGGCCATGGATTTAATCCGTGCACGCGGCTTAAGCCCCAGTTTTTCACCAGCTTCTTTGGTGCCGATTAAAACACCAGCAGAACCATCCACAATGCCTGATGAATTGCCTGCATGGTGAACATGATTGATTTTCTCAAATTCAGGGTATTTTTGCAAGGCAACATCATCAAATCCAAAGCTTTGACCCTGCATTTCGAAGGAAGGGTTTAAAGCGCCGAGGGTTTGCATATTTGTTTCCGGACGAATGGTTTCGTCTGTTGAAAGTGCATTCATGCCGATTACATCTTTTACTGGTACGATCGATTTTTCAAAGCGCGCTTCATCCCAGGATTTTTTCGCGCGTTTATGGCTTTCAACCGCATAAGCATCAGCGTCATCACGAGAGATACCGTATTTTGTTGCGATCAAATCTGCGCTGATACCTTGGGGCACAAAATAAGAATCAAAAGCAGATTGCGGGTCGGTCGGCCATGCACCGCCATCGGACCCCATCGGCACACGGCTCATACATTCAACGCCCCCGCCAATTGTCATGTCGGCTTCGCCAGATTTTACTTTAGCGGCTGCGATGTTAATTGCCTCTAATCCAGAAGCACAAAACCGATTGACCTGAATACCGGAGGTTGTTTCTGCAAAATCAGATTGAAGCAATGCTGTGCGGGTGATGACCGCGCCTTGCTCGCCAACAGGAGATACCACCCCCATAGCAACGTCTTCTACTGAATCGGCGGGTAGATTATTGCGATCCTTGATAGCATTTAAAACTTGCGTTGCCATTGCGACAGGGGTGATCTCGTGGAGAGAACCGTCTGATTTCCCTTTTCCGCGCGGGGTGCGTACTGCGTCATAAATATAGGCTTCGGTCATAGTTGTGTTCCTTTGATTAGAGGGCGCTTCAACAGGCTTTACTGGTGTTGGCGTGTCTTGAAGACCTAATGATTAATCTGTCGAAATCATTAAGTGATGAAGGTGAGTCAGGTCAATATTACCAACTGCTATTGATGGTTTTGTGAGCGAGGGTGAGGTGTGCCGGAGGGATGAATCACAGGCTTATAGCCTCCCTTGAGGGCCTTGATAATGGTTTCCGGTGTTAATACCCGAACATACTCATCTGTCGCGTGGATACGGTTTTGATAGCCATTATGGGTCCAACCCATGAGGAAGCCGCCATTTTTGAGCCATGGACCATTTTTGAACCAATCAATTGGGGGGTCAGGCGCATTTGAAAGGTCGTTTTCAAGGAGGCTTGACCGTAATATTATCACACCATCGGGGAGGTCTTTAAGGGCATATTTCGGATATGGGGGCGTCGTAGATGATTTTTGTTCAATCAGCCTTGTCCGCTCTGCGTGGAGGATCTCATCAAGGGCTTTTGCTGATGAATAGTGATCTCCCAGGGCTTGCCTGAATTTGTTATAATTCTCACGCCGACAAAGGGCGCAGGGGCGATGACCAGCGCTGAGCGCAGTTGCTTCATCAAGAAAGAATAATTCAGTATAATTGCCAGGCTGCATAATTTTGCGATGCCAAGACTGCCCCTTTTTATCTGTATGCCGCAAGGCGCAAGTTACCCACGTCTTGTGGCGCCACTTTTGGGTAATCAGCTGCTGATCTTCATTGTGTAAAATCCCGCGATTGCCCATAAACAACCCTCTATTTGGGCTGACTTCTATCGATGAAAATGGTGTTACACGGTTTTGAAATGGCATTTGTATTTGTTATAGAGGGCTTTGCCGCTTAGGATTAGAAAAAATATAGCGGGCGATTATGAATACTCAAAACGATATTCTGGCAGCGGGGGATTTTTCAACCCAGACTTTTATTGCCCCTTCGGGAGCGGAACTTTGTGTACGCCATATGAAAGCGTCACCGCCTGTAAAAGGTATTATCCATATAAATCATGGTGCTGCGGAGCATAGTGAACGTTATTTAGAGTTTGCTCAAACAATGAGCGCGCAAGGGTTTCATGTTTTTGCTCATGATCATCGCGGTCACGGGGCGACATCAGTCCCCGGGATCCCCTCACATGTTTTTGGAGAAGATGGCTGGAACCTCGTGATTGAGGACGCACTTGCTTTGGGGGCTCACATAAAAGGTGCAATACCAAAACTAGAAAACGACCATGGGGGGCAAGAGCTTCCTTTCATTCTAGCCGGGCATTCAATGGGGGCGGTTGTGGCCTTCGAGATGCTTTTGCGTGATCCTGTTTGTGCAGATGGATTATTGCTTAGCGGCCCGGTTCTGCAAAAAAATTCAGCGATGCCAGTATTGCAATCTCTTTTGAAAATGGAAGCGGCCTTTAAAGAGCCAGAGAGTATAAGTACTTTGTTCCAAAAACTGGCATGGGACCCACTCAATAAGCCTTACAAGCCAGCACGCACTGCTTATGACTGGTTATCACGGGACGAAGATGAAGTTGATAAATATCTCGCAGACCCGGAATGTGGTTGGCCGCCGACAGTGAATTTTGCTGTGGAACTCTCAAAAGGTCTTGCAAAAACATATAAAGATGCCCGGCTGAAATCTTTGCGATCAGATATGCCGGTTTTAATGATGTCAGGTAGTCATGATAGTTCGACCGCCAATGGAGCGTCTGTGGCCGAATTGGAAAAACGTCTGACGGAGGCGGGGGCCAAGCGCATAAGTAGTAAGATTTTCCCGGAAATGCGCCATGAGCTGTTTAATGAGCGTGACCGCGAGCAGGTCTATGACTATGTGAGTGAGTGGTGTCACTCCTTCTGTCAGGGAACCGTGACCAGCAATTAAATTGGCTAGAATTGCCCCTTTGCGCATGGCCCGCTAACGGGTACAAGCAATGATTATGGCGAGTGACGAGAATACTCAAAAGGATATGAAAAACCGGATCATCAAGATAGATCTTGATGAAACCTCTTTAGCGCGTGCGAATGCCGATATTGAATATGAACGCAAGATCGCTATTTATGATATGCTGGAAGAGAATTTTTTTAGCCCGGTTGGTGCAGGTGAGGGTCCATTTGAGCTTTGCCTTTCAATCATTGAACGCCGTCTGGTGTTTGAGGTTTGTCGCGATGGCGGTGAAAAAGTCGGGGCAGTGCATCTCTCACTTATGCCCCTTCGCAAGACCATAAAAGACTATTTTCTGTTATGTGGCAGTTATCATGATGCCATCCGTAATGCTGCGCCAGCGCAAATTGAAACGGTTGATATGGCCCGCCGGGCCATGCACAATGAAGGATCAGATATTTTGCGAGAGCGTCTGAAAGACAAGATTGTAATTGACCATAATACTGCGCGGCGGCTTTTTACGCTGATTTGCAGTTTTCACATGCGTTAGGAAGTGACAATGCCTGAAAGTGTGAAATCGATCCTTTTTATCTGTAATATGAACTCAATTCGCTCCCCTATGGCCGCGGCTTTGATGGCGACTTTAGCTCCGGATGGAATCATTGCAGATTCTGCGGGGGTTTATAGCGGTTGGCTGGACCCGCTAACCGAGCGGGTTCTTGGAGAGGTTGACATTACTCTTGAAGACTATGCTACAAAACGCCTGCAGGACGTTAATTTAGATGGCTTTGATCTGGTCGTCGTGATGACTGCAGAAGCTGCCGGGGAGGTTCGAAAACTCCTCCCTTCCGAAAAAATAGAATTTTGGGATGTAGGGAATCCATCTAGTGAGAGCGGGAATTTCGATACTTTATTAGCGGCCTATCGCGATGTACGAGATGAGATTGGCGAGAAAATAAAGCAACGTTTTTCCCATCAAAGCTAAAGGGCTTGATTTTACGTGCATTGATGAGCATTTAGAGCTTTTCCTACCCTCTTCCGGGGTTAGAATGAACAGATAGGAATATGACGATGATAACAGGAGCTGGCCAGTAATGGCGAAAGAAGAACTTCTTGAGTTTGAGGGCACGGTGGAGGAACTTCTTCCCAATGCTACGTTTCGGGTAAAGCTCGAGAATGAACATGAAATCATTGCCCATACAGCTGGCAAAATGCGGAAAAACCGTATTCGGGTGCTGGCGGGTGATAAAGTCCTGGTTGAGATGACCCCTTATGACCTTACTAAAGGGCGCATCACCTATCGCTTCAAATAAGTCTGCAAAAGGTCAAGGCCGCTCTGCGCCCTTGATTTTAGCGAGCGCAAGTCCGCGTAGGAAAGATTTGCTCGGGCAGATAGATGTCATCCCTGACGCCATTATCCCTGCAGATATTGACGAGACGCCTTTAACCTTTCCCAAGGGAAGGGGTGAGGGCGTGAGAGATTATGCCCGGCGAATGGCGGTGGGGAAGGCCAAGGTGATTGCCGATCAAAAGCCGGATGCATTTGTGCTCGGCGCTGATACGGTGGTGAGTGTTGGTGCGCGTATTTTGCCCAAGGCGGAAGATATTGATACAGCCAGATCGTGTCTTGAGTTGCTTTCCGGGCGATCGCATCGTGTCTATACCGGCGTATGTTTGATAAGCCCACATGGCGCAGCAGATGAGGGACGCCGTGCGGTTCGAATTGTCGAGACCCGTGTGAAGGTACGCCGTCTCAGCGAGGAACATATTCTTGATTATTTAGAAAGCGGTGAATGGAACGGTAAGGCGGGGGGCTATGGCATTCAAGGACGCTTTGAACAACATATTATTTCTCTGAGCGGCTCTTATTCGAATGTTGTCGGGCTTCCGGTTTATGAGACGGCAAACTTACTGATGGGTGCTGGATGGCGCAACTCGTAATCGATAGTGGTTGCGCCATGACCCGGGCAGCCTTGATTGAAGATGATGAGGTGGGGCGCATCTGGTTTGGGCCAGCACGCGGAGATGAAACCCATTGCGGCCATGCCCTTATTGGCCACATCTATCGTGGGCGTGTGCAATCGCTCAGTAGAGAGATGAAATCGGGATATGTTCAGTTGCCGGGGGATATGGTCGGTTATATTGATTTGAAGGCTGATGATCCTGTCCCGTCTATCGGTGCTTTGGTTGAGGTGGAAGTAACGCACATGGCGCGGTTTGGAAAATTACCCAGAGTGCGCCTGAAAAAAAATCTTGTTGACGCCAAGGAAAATAATGACCCTGCAAGCTTAAACCCTACACAAGATCCTTTGTTGGATGCTTTTGATTGGCTTACCGACGGAATGACTGGTGCGTTAGGGGACTGTGTTTTTACATCAGGGATTGCAAAAGCTGGTTTTGAAAAATTAAAACTTAATAATCCCTCTCTTGCTCTCGCAACGCATTGCCGGTTTGAGCCATCCTGCTTTGATGATATCTGCCGCGATCTTGATGAATTCTTCTCGCCAAGCCTTACTTTGCCTTCAGGCGGTGTTATAACAATAGATCAATCGGAAGCATTGACTGCTATTGATATTGATAGCGCAGCAATGGGCGCGCCATCGCGTAACCGTCTTAACGAAAAGCTCAACCGCGAGGCATTAATTTCGATTATACGCCAGTTGCAATTGCGTATGATTGGGGGGCAGATCGCGATTGATTTTCTGCCAATGCCCAAACCCGTTCAGAGTAAATTCGATAGCTGGTTGCGTGGACAGATGAAAGCTTTGCCCGGTTTTGGCCGTGCGGGATGGACACCTTCGGGATTGTTTTGTTTTTCTCTGCCGCGCAACAAGCCCTCTCTACTTGAGCAATTTACCCGGCCAAGTGCAGGCGGCGTGATTAAGGCGCGCGCTTTTACACCCGATTTTACATTGCGTCACGGCTTAAGTGAATTAGAGGTACGGCTTCGCGCGCAGCCGGGGCAAAAATTTGAACTTTTGATTTCATCAGATATCGATGAGATCTATAAAGCCAATCCCCAATGGGGGGAGCGCGTTGAAGAAAATTATGGTGCGCGCATTACTCTCCATATGGACAAAGACCTAAAAAATAACAGTGTGGTTTTTAATGAAAAATTCTAAAAAAGCGGAAACATGCCCGATCTGCAAAAAACCGGCAGAGCAAGATTATCATCCCTTCTGTTCAAAAAGGTGTTCTGATGTTGATTTGCACCGTTGGCTCTCAGGGTCATATGCAATCCCCGCAGTAGAAGATGATGGTTATGAAGATGAAGCAGGCTGATTAGACTGGTCTTGAAGGCTTTGCCACTCTGATAAGGCCTCAAGCGCTCTAGCCGACTGTAATCGCTTTTTCGCCCGGCCCTTTTCTTTCCCGCGCAATCTTTTTCCATTTTCGTCGGTACGCGGCGCGGCAATTTCCGGGAACAGGCCAAAATTGACATTCATCGGTTGAAATGTCGATTTACTATTCTGGACCAGATGCCCGCCAGTAATATGGCCAATCAATGCACCCAGCGCAGTTTGTTCGGGAGGCGGCGTGAAATCACAATAGCCAGCGTCGCACGCGGCCAAGCAACCGGCCAATAAACCAATCGCAGCACTTTCCACATAACCTTCAACACCTGTAATCTGTCCAGCAAAGCGAAGACGGGGCTCAGTTTTCAAACGTAAGCGATCATCGAGCAGAATGGGGCTGTTTAAAAATGTATTGCGATGAATACCGCCAAGGCGGGCAAATTCGGCTTTCTCCAGGCCGGGGATCATCCGGATAATTTCGGCCTGAGCGCCATATTTCAACTTGGTTTGAAAGCCCACCATATTATACAGTGTACCAATCTTATTGTCCTGGCGCAGTTGAACAATCGCATAGGGTTTTTTGTCGGGTGCATGGGGGTTTGTTAGCCCAACCGGTTTCATGGGGCCAAAGCGCAATGTCTCGGGCCCGCGTTCGGCCATCACTTCTATAGGGAGACAGGCCTCGAAATAGGGCGTGTCTTTTTCCCACTCTTTAAATTCTGTTTTCTCACCCTCATTTAGAGCCGAAATAAAAGCTTTATACTGGTCTTCATCAAGTGGACAGTTGATATAATCCGCGCCATCTCCGCCCGGTCCAACTTTATCGTAACGCGATTGAAACCATGCTTTATCAAAGTCGATAGAGTCTTTGTAAACGATCGGCGCAATCGCGTCGAAGAAGGCAAGGGCGGTTTCACCGGTCAAAGAATGAATGGTGTTGGCAAGGTCGGGAGAGGTAAGCGGGCCGGTGGCTATAATAACATTATCCCAATCAGGAGGGGGCAAAGCGGTGATCTCTTCGCGCTCTATGGTGATATTGGGGTGAGCGTTAATCTTGTGGGTTACAGCATCTGAAAAAGCCTCCCGATCAACGGCCAGTGCACCGCCGGCAGGAACCTGATTTGTATCTGCGCACGCCATGATCAACGAGTCGCATCGGCGCATTTCCTCATGGATCAAGCCGACAGCATTATTTTGCGCATCATCGGAGCGAAAGGAATTTGAACAGACCAGTTCAGCGAGGCCATCCCCCTGATGGGCGTCGGTTTTGCGAACCGGTCGCATCTCGTGAAGTATCACTTGTGCACCGCGATTTGCCGCTTGCCAAGCAGCTTCAGACCCGGCCAGACCTGCACCTATGATGTGTATCGTACCCAAGTTTTTCTCCAATATTACCTATTTGGCTAAAATTTCTGGTGCTAACCATAAAATAAAGGGGTTTATAGCGCTGTCGTGACATAATAACAATTGTGCAATGACCAGTTTTGACTAAGCTCAAAGGCTAATTGGTAGGGTGATTTAGACTATGGCGTGGCGTATATGGGCAGTAGCGGGGGAGGCCTTAAATTTCGGAGGCTGTAAGATGGAAACCATCTTGCGCCTGATCTGGCTGCCGCTGATTTTATTGCTCTGCGTGCAATTCGTTTGGGCCTATTGCATGCTCGATTTGCTGGTCGAAGAACCTATTCAAGCTAAAACTGTTCTATTTTATACAATCGCACAAGAACAATATAAGACCTATCCGGTCGTTGCATGGCAACGGGTCCCTTGGCATATGTTCGCGCTGACGATTGGTGTGGTGATATCCTCGCTCTATATTATTGCGTCATTTATGGTGCCCTTAATACGGTATGCGGCTACAGGCGAAAAACCGCCTGAGGGATTGTTTCGCCAATCATGGGGAATTGCTAATCTTCGCTTTAGTCGCGCTGCTCTTCTAAGCGGTTTTGTCTCCTTACTGGTTTTATTTGCGCCGCTTATGGCGGCAATGAATGCGCTTAACCAACATATTTTGCGAAGCGTGGTCAAAATCGAGATACCTGACCACGTTAAATTTCCCTTCGAAGAAAGTTTGCATACGGTCTACCAATCCAGTATCGCCGATCTGGTAACAAACAAAGCAAATGTATGGGTATTGGGAATACCTGTTTCGATCCTGGCGCTTGCAATACCAATTTTGAGCATTTTCTTGTTTTTGATGGTTCGGCATTTTGCTTTTGGTCGGATGCGAGGCGGCCATGCAGGCGAGGGGACATCAAATAGAAAAACTCTTTTTAATGTCTTGATCGTGCTCTTATTGAGCATGGTGGTTTTTTTCCTACTTTGGGGCATGGTGAGTACGATCCTTCCGCGCCCCCCAATAGTAGATTCTCTATTGCCTAAACTGGGCGGTTCATTAGGGCATTTTTCGTTTTTTGCAGTCTCTTTATTTTTGCTGCTGGCTTATTTGAATATGCGCTTATTTGCTTGGCCGGGTTATGCGGTTATGAGGCGGCCCGGACCTATCGGACAATCAAAACCAGTGCGAAATAATATTAAGGGTTTTTTCTTTCTGATCGGAATTTTTGCGATCGGGGCCTTGCTGTATTTTTTCGGCGATAAAATTAGTGGAATGCCGGGCATGTCAGTTCTAGGGCAAGGCTGGAATTGGGTGTTTGCCCACTATATCAGTGTAATGAGCGACCACGGAATTTATGTTTTGTGTGCATTGATTGTTGCAGCATTCGTGACAATGTATTTTTCTAATGGTTTGCGCGCAAATCTTATCACATCGCGCGGCACCAATCTTTTCCGTATCATCGGTTTATTTTTACTCGTTTTCATCGTCACTTATGCGATGCAATATGCTATCAATTTTCTGCTCAACAAAGTTGTGTTTCGGGCGGTATCCCTCACCTATGCGATGCTAGTGACCTCAACCCGGCTGAGCAATTCCGGGGTGTCAGCTGCGTGGATTACGCCAACAATCCTTTGGAGCTGGACGGGTTTTAAAGTGCTGGTCAATCTGTTTTGGATGATCTTTAGCTATGGCGTGCTCGCAGGGCTTTATGGGCGTCTTTTTACCCATACCGAAGCACGTCGCCCGCTCTTGCCCTAGCCTCCAGCTTATTATTTGAAATTAGGAAAACGCTTTGGCCGAATGGCGCTTGTGTAAAACCAATCTTATTTTTTGACGTCCGGGAGGTTTGACCTAATTACCAAACCTCTTATGGTGCGCTCGGTTTTGCATGTCTTGGAGTTTTATTTATGGCAAATGTTGCGGTCATTGGTGCCCAGTGGGGCGATGAGGGCAAGGGTAAAATGGTTGACTGGCTCTCCGCCCGCGCTGACGTGGTGGTGCGCTTTCAAGGTGGCCATAATGCCGGCCATACATTGGTAATTGATGGAACGGTTTATAAACTCTCTCTCTTGCCTTCCGGTGTGGTTCGCCCCGGCAAGGTTGGTATTATTGGCAATGGTGTGGTGGTTGACCCGGTTGCGTTACTCGACGAGATGTCAAGGCTCGGTGAGCAAGGGGTCGATATTACGCCCGAGCGTTTGATGATTGCAGAAAACGCAACGCTTATTTTACCTATTCATCAATCTCTCGATGCTCTGCGTGAGGGCGGCAGTGATGGGGTGAAAATTGGCACCACAAAACGCGGAATTGGCCCAGCCTATGAAGATAAAGTTGGACGCAGGGCCATTCACATCGTTGATCTGGCAGATCCTGACAGCTTACGCGTCAAGATTGATAATCTCTTGGTACATCATAATGCTTTGCGCCGAGGTTTTGGTGTCGAAGAAATTTCAGCCGCTAGCCTAATTGATCCTTTGCTAGAGCTAGCGCCGAAAATTTTGCCATTTGTTGTACCTGTCTGGCGCGAGTTGGAGCGTCTGCACAAAGCCGGAAAGCGTATTCTTTTTGAAGGCGCGCAAGGCGTACTTCTCGACGTAGATCATGGAACTTACCCTTATGTAACCTCATCAAACACAGTCTCGGGTCAGGCTGCTGCGGGTTCGGGTATCGGGCCCGGCTCAATTGGCTACGTGTTGGGTATTGTAAAAGCCTACACAACCCGTGTTGGCGAGGGGCCATTTCCGACAGAACTCGAGGATGAAATTGGCCAACGCCTTGGTGAACGCGGCCATGAGTTTGGGACGGTTACCGGGCGCAAACGTCGATGTGGCTGGTTTGATGCGGCTCTGATTCGCCAATCCCTAAAAATTTCCGGAGTTCATGGTATTGCTCTCACAAAACTTGATGTGCTTGACGGTTTTGAAGACTTGAAAGTTTGCACTGGTTACAAAGTTGATGGGCAAGTGATGGATTTCCTACCCGTAGGGATGGGACGCCAAGCCCGTGTTGAACCAATTTATGAGGTTCTTGAAGGATGGCAGGGATCAACAGAAAAAGCGCGCTCATGGGCCGATCTGCCTGCCGAGGCTGTAAAATATGTAAGAAGAATTGAGGAACTCATTGAAACGCCTGTGGCGCTCGTATCCACGAGCCCTGAGCGTGAAGATGTGATTTTGATGCGTGATCCATTTCAGTAGAACGGCCCAGAGCCCTACCAAAAAACCGCAAAAGCATTGAGCCGGTTGGGGATCAGACGTTCATTTCAGCAAATTCATGCGCTTACGGCTCTGACACCTAATTTGAAGAGTCCGAAGACACTTATCATGTTCTGAAAGGGATTTTATATTTTCGAGGAAAAATAGGGTCGGGCAGTCTGCAGAGGTCCAATCCCGGAGGCTGGGGGGCGATTGATTAGCCGGAATAAGAATTGTGACTGCCCGACTATGATGTTATGCCAGTTGAATGTGACCAAACGGGGCGCCAATTAAGGCGATTTTATGCTAATTTCACCTTGGCAGGGCCTATTTAGATAAAAATTACACGTAATGGGGTTGCCGTATCCATTTTGCATGGCACGATAGTGGGTATGAGACTTGTAGAATCAAACAATCCGCACGCCCCCAAATTTTCCAATAATTGGCAAGATCAAAAGCAGGAAAAAAGGCGGCAAGGCAAGCCCACCCAAGATAATCAAGTTGCATTCACGCGGCAGGAATTGGGCGTTATCTTAAATGTCTATGGACAATTCGTTGCGGCAGGCGAATGGAAAGATTATGCGATTGATTGTATGCGCGACGTTGCGGTTTTCTCAATTTTCAAAAGAGCATCAGAAGCCCCCCTTTATCGCATTGAAAAGCGTCCCAAATTGTCTCGCCGACAAGGGGCATGGCTGATCGTTGCGTCTAACGGTGCTAATCTTCGGCGCGGTCATGAGCTATCGCAGGTCATACGTGTGTTTGATAAGCAGCGTTTAAAATTGGCTACAGGTTGATTTTCCAAACATTGGAATATCGCGCGTGATAATCCGGGTAACCCTAACGCGGTTCGCGGTTAAATGTTTTAAAGCCAATAGGCCTGATCAATTTTTAGGGTTTAGATTTTTGTAGCGTTCAACAAAAGCGCTATAATCTTGAGGGGTGTCGATCCCGGGTTCTGTTTTGTCAATCATCAAAACACCAATCGTTTTTCCCATTTCCAGAATACGCAGCTGTTCGAGGGATTCTGCTTTTTCCAAAGGGGAAGGCCCGGTTCGTGAAAATTCGATCAAAGCGTCATAGGTATAGGCATAAATTCCAACATGCATATAGTGTGTGTGATTATCTGTATAGGGAATTTTTGAACGAGAGAAATATAATGCGGTGGGCTTTTCATTATGATTTGTCATAACGACTTTTACAGCCGCAGGGTCTTCAGGGGAGCCAGGTCCAGTTGTGAGATGAGTTGAAAACGGGCAGGCCAGCGTGGAGGCAAAGCAATTTGCATTTTTATGGTATTCAATTAATGCGCTGATATGGTCGGCGTTTATTTCCGGCTCGTCTCCTTGAAGATTGATTATGATATCATATTTTTTTCCATCTGCGGCCAGGCTTTGTACTGCTTGCGCAATGCGCGCACTTCCCGATTGGTGCGTGTTATCGGTCATGACGGAATGGCCGCCAAATGTTTCCACTGCTTTTGCAATGCGGTCATCGTCGGTAGCAATGAAAACCGCATCGACACCGCGTACTTTAATGGCTTGCTCCCAAGTATGTTGAATGAGAGGTTTGCCCGTTTGTTCAAGCAATAATTTGCCGGGCAATCGGGTGGAGCCAAAGCGGGCAGGTATTATAATTGCTGTGTTCACGAGCGTTGGATCAGAAATTAAAAATTAATCTGGGGAGCAGGGTTTCTGCGCGAGTTTTCATCGTAGCATTTTGTTCGTCATAAATGCCAGTAGTAAAAACCCGGTAATCCCGGCAACTACTCCTAGCATGTTACTTAATGCATCAAGAAATTCGCCGTAGCGTGTCCCACCCAGAAATTGGAGAAACTCAAGCAAAAACCCGTAAAAAGACAGACCGAGCATGGGAACCCATAGTTTTTTTAGGGGAAAAAACATTGCTGCGCTGACGCTAAAGCCTAGAGCGCTATAGGCAAGGAAGTGCCCAATTTTGTCGCTATGGACTTCATTGCCAAGGAAAAATTTGGCAAGAAAGCGGGTCAATTCGATACCTTGCTCTCCCTCAATCTGGGATGTGGTCAAAGAAAGAAAGGTAACGAAAATCAATAAAATGAAAAATAGGATTTTAAAAAAAAGTCTCAATGTTCAAGCCATTATTTTTGCGATGTTGCTGGCAGCGCAGTATCTTTGGTGGCGAGAAGGTTTTCCCAATCAATTGCAGTGCTAATGATGAAATCCAGATCATCATAATGTGGACGCCAATCAAGTGTTGTTCGTATAGCGGCGCTGTCTGCAACAAGTTGAGGAGAGTCGCCGGGTCTGCGATCTGCAACTTGCGTCGGGATGGTTTTACCTGTTACCCGCTCCACAGCGTCGATCACTTCATATACGGAATACCCTCTCCCATATCCGCAATTGAGGGTCGCCGTAGCGCCGCTACCGCGCAGATATTCCAGAGCAGCCAAATGGGCATCGACAAGATCGCTCACATGAACATAGTCCCGAATTGCAGTGCCGTCAGGGGTTGGATAGTCTGTGCCATAAATTTGCAAAGCTTCATGACGGGTGCCAACGGCAATTTGCGCAGCAACTTTGATGAGATGATTGGGCTTTCCCACTTCACCCGCGCGCATTTGAGGATCAGCACCGGCAACATTGAAATAGCGCAAATTGATGTGAGGCAATCCATAAGCCCTGGCGGTGTCATCGAGAATGCGCTCACTCATTGACATGGATGCGCCATAAGGGGTGAGGGATTTGATTGCGGCTGTTTCAGCAATTGGTATGCGTTCCGGTGTGCCATATACAGCAGCCGTAGAAGAGAAAATAAATCTTTTTACGCCGCATTTTACCGCTGTCTCAATCAGATTGAGGGTGGTCATGGTATTGTTGCGATAATAGGTGAGGGGGTCGCTGAGGGATTGAGAGACCAGTATTGTGCCAGCAAAGTGAATGATTTCTTCTATATTATGGCGTTCAATAATATCAGCCATCAGAGCTTGATTTCCCACATCCGCTTCAATGAACGGGATATTGTCCGGGCAATTTTGTTTTGAACCTGCAGATAGATTATCGACGGCAACTGTTTTTTCACCTGTTGCATCAAGGGCCAGGAGCATATGCGCTCCGATATAGCCAGCTCCTCCTGTTACAAGCACGCTCATGCGCTGTTACCCTTTGTCGAATGGTTAGTTATAATTAACAGGATCGAAACTCCTGCATCCGATAATCGATTTTGTATTTGTCTCCCTAATTGAGGGACAAAAATTGAATTATAGTGTAAATGCTTTTGGACTTCTTTCATATCAATATTATGTCATGAAAGCCAACAATCAATTCAAGCAGGTTTAGCAAGATGGTGCGCCCCATTTTAAAGAAATTCTTTTCAAAGCCCCATAATATGAATGCTATTCCAGATGGATATCGTGTTTATGCTATCGGCGATATCCATGGGTGCCTTGACCAGCTTGATGATTTACTGGTTAAAATCGATTCAGATAGGGAGAGTGCAAAAGCGGCGCGGAAAAAGGATGCGCACCCGTTCCAGACAAGGTTGGTATTTCTCGGCGATTATGTTGATCGCGGGCCGCACACCCCGGGGGTAATTGACCGATTGGTCGAAATTCAAAAAAGTGAACAGGATGCGGTTTTTCTCATGGGTAATCATGAGAGAATCTTGTTGGATTTTCTGGAAGACCCCCACGATAATTATAACTGGCTTAATTGGGGCGGCGAGGAGACCCTTAGGGGATATGGGATAGAGCGCATCAATTCAAAAGAACCTCCAAGACTAGCGGAAGAGTTAAGTCAAGCTATACCGCCGGACCATTTAACATTTTTGCGGGAACTGGAAATTCGTCATGAATTTGGCGATTACGTTTTTGTTCATGCGGGCCTGCGCCCGGGTATCGCTCTGGATGAGCAAACAAGTGAGGATCAACTCTGGATTCGCGATGACTTTTTTGATGCGGAAAAGAAAGATCACCATGCGCAAACCGTGATTCACGGACATACAGTTGTGAAAAAAGTAATTGATACTGGCTGGCGGGTTTGTGTTGATACGGGCGCGGTCTGGACTGGTGTATTAACGGCAGTTGTATTGGAGGGGCAAGATCGCAAGTTTATTGCCACTAAATCCAATCCAAAGAAATAATCACGAAAATTGGTGTTTTGGGACATGACCAACCAATTCGATGATCTACTAAGTAATATAAGATCATGTACATTGTGTGCAGATGATATGCCCCATGAGCCACGCCCTGTGCTGCAAGCCTCTATGAGTGCGCGCATTGCTATTTTTGGTCAGGCTCCCGGTATCCGGGTACATAAAAGCGGGAAACCTTTTACTGACCCTTCTGGCGATCGTTTGCGCGAATGGATGCAGGTAGATGAGACGGTCTTTTATGATGAAACCAAAATCGCGATTATTCCTATGGGATTTTGTTTTCCCGGCTTTGATGATAGCGGAAGCGATAAGGCGCCCCTAAAGCAATGTGCACTCCAATGGAGAGACCAGCTTATGTCGGAGCTTAGAAACCTTGAGCTTATTTTGCTGGTGGGCATGTATGCACAAAAGTGGCATTTGGGGAAAAACAGCATTCCGGTAGCGGCAAAAACATTAACGCAAACGGTCGAGAATTGGCGAGATTACGGGCCGCGCTATTTGCCAACTCCCCATCCCTCTTGGAGAAATTCTGGCTGGTTGAAGAAAAACCCATGGTTTGAAGCTGAGTTATTACCCGTCATGCGTAAGCGTGTAAAAGAATTATTATAGTAAAATCAATAAGAAAAGCCCGATTTCTTAGAATAGGTGCCCAGATTTCGTTAATATTTTGGTAGCCATAAACGGTCATAGTGAGCGTTAACGAAACGGGCTTGGTTTATACAATTCTAATAGATATGCATAAGACAATTTCAAATTCTTCCCTGCGGTTACGCGGTATGGGGCCCAAAGTTGGATATTTGGGCCGGCGTTTCCATGCATGGTGGGAGGGGCATGGTTTTGATCCGGCTCTGGAACGCCGGGCGGTGTTACTGGGCTCGCGCGGTGTAGGGTCTTTAAATGATGTTCAGGACCAAACAAGTTTTATTGGTGAAGCGCTTTGGGGACCCGGGCGGATGGGGCCTGGTTCACCCTCATGGACAATGCTTTTAGCCCGTACTCTGATGATTGACGAAAAAGCCAAAGTTGGTGTTTTTGGCGCTGAACGCGGCGGCGTCCTTTACGATTTGCAATCAGGTACAAACTGGCATGTCTCGGGATATTCGCATTCTGCAGTCTCGATGCCGCAAATCAGACTAAATAATTATAACCGGATGAATAAACGGCGCCATAAGCCCGCTCTTGATGGTGCGATGATGCTGTTTGAAATGTATCGCGAGCCCGAGCCAAAAACCCAGTTAGATATACTAGCCCAAATGCTTCTTCCCGGTGGTAAAGCCATACTTGTTGATTTCACCAGCTTGCGACGTGATGTAAGATTGAAGCATGCATTTTCAGGGCATTGGAACGGGATTCTTCGCCACTCAAGCGACTATGATGCATTGGCAAAGCAGTCCGGTTTAAGTGTTACCAATATTGTCGACGTAACACCGCAATATCTGCCTTTAATTAGTCAAGGGTGGGCGAGCTGGCGCTATGCGTGGCAGATCTTAAGTGATATTCCTGATAATCGCCAACGACAACATATGTTGAATTTGATGACGGAATATGCATCCATCTGGGCAGAGCGCTATGATGCGATGCGCTCAGGGCAATTGCTGGTTTCACGGATGATGGTCGAGAAATTACGATAAAACATCAGCAAAACTTTATAAAAATCGAGCGATTACTTCCCTATAGGAGCGTGATAGTTTTAACTCTTGCCCGCCTTCAAGAATTAAAAAATATTCACTGTTTGAATGGGGGTGGAGCTCTTTTACCTTATTGACATTCACAATAACAGAGCGATGTATGCGTTGAAAACGAGAGGGGTCAAGGCGCGCTTCCAGTGCTTTCATGGTTTCTCGAATGATGTGGGTTTTGGTCCCAACATGGACACACATATAATCCCCGGCTGCATCAATATAATCAATTTCGTCGGCTCCAAGTACAATAACTTTGGTGCCATCTTTAAAGCTCATTTTATCCGGGTAGCGGTTGCTGCTTTGGTTTGCCTGATCATCAAGTAATTCTTTAATTTGGTCGCGCTCATCATCAGAAAAACTCGCTAACATTTCCACTAATTGTGATTCGCGTTTGATTGCTGATTTCGATTGAAGAGCTTGGCTTGCGCGAAAGAGTGTATCTTTTAATCGCTCTTCTTCCACAGGTTTTACCAAATAATCGAGTGCATTGGCTTCAAATGCTTCAATCGCATATCGATCATAGGCGGTGACAAAAATTATTAAGGGCATATTTGCCCCGAGCAATGATCGTACAACTCCCAACCCGTCTATACCGGGCATTTGAATATCCAGAAATACCAGATCTGGTTGCAGGTCTTTGATCATTTTCACGGCTGTACGCCCATTGGCGGCGGTGTCGATAATGTCGATATTGCTGTGTTCCTCAAGACGAAGACGCAACCCTTCTATGGCAAGGGGTTCATCATCGACCAATATAACGCGAATTTTTTCAACCATTTATGTGTTACTCCGTATTTTCAAAGGGGATCATGATTGATACGCATAGACCTTGAGGTTCAATTTTTTTAAGTTCAAATTTTTGCTCATCTCCATACAGATGAATGAGGCGATCTCGCATATTGATCACCCCAACGCCGGATTTTGATGTTTTAATCAAAAGATCTTCAGGGTTTTCAGGGGCGTTAGTTCCATTATCACAAACCTGCAAAATAAGCTTATTTTCGAGACGGCGCGCAACGAGACGAATTTCACCGCCTTCTTCCATTACGCCTATCGCAAATTTTATCGAATTCTCAATAGCTGGTTGCAAAATTAGTGAAGGAACTTTTGCCTTTAGAACCTCGTCATCAATATCCAGCACAACATTCAAGCGATCAGCAAAGCGGGTTTTCTCAATTGCTAAATAGAGTTGCGACGCTTTGATTTCATCTGCAAGGGTGGTCTTTAGTAGCGGATCGCTATCGAGGGAATAGCGCAGGAAAGCGGACAATTGATGTAACATCGCATTGGCTTGATCGTTTTGTTTGGACATTACCAGCGTCGAAATTGCATTGAGGGTATTGAATAGAAAATGAGGATTAAGTTGATAGCGCAACATCTTTAGTTGTGCCTGATCTGCAAGGCGAGCAGATAGCAGTGCGCGTTGCGTTTCCTCGCGCAAGGTCAAATAATAATTTACGCCAAAGTAAAATCCAGCCCAAGTCAGGATTAGAAAGATGTTTACCGGTAGGCCCGGCAATATCAACAACAGAAAATTGATTGCTCCAACTGCTTCAAATTGAGCGCGGAACCATTCATCCCCCAATATCAGGAAATATATCGGCGTTTTCACCATCGACATGATGAGAGCCATAATCGCTGAAGCACCAATGGTTAAAGTCAGTAATAAGATTGGTTCTTGTCTGCGCGCATAGCGATAGACGGGACGCAGAAAAAAAGTGGTGACGATCAGGCCAACGGTGACAGAGGCAAAAGAAAATGGGAGGGTTGAAAGGCGAATACCCCCAAAAGTTGGGGCATTACTCAGAATGTGTAAAAATAAAAATCCCAACCAGCCAACGGCTTGCATTACCCAGAAAAGGCGGTTTTTGTCAGCAAAAACCCATATCATCAAACGCCGGCTTGTTGCAATTTTATCGGTTTCTTGATCGGCAGTTAGGGTGGCCGATGTCATATCGTTGAGATTGAGAAATGGAACGTTTTTACCCCCCAAAGGCGGTATGGGTGCGCGCAATTGGTGTTCTTTAGATCCCTCAGATAAGGGAGAATCGGATAGAGGGCTATGCGTCTTAGCCATTGGTTTACCCTTAGTACGCGCCTCTTTGACGATTGCCTTGCGCTTACTTTTCTCTTGCTCGTTGCCAATACTCAATTTATCGCTCGTTGTATAGGTTTGACTATGGTCAATTCGTTGGGGCGCGGGTTTTGTGCGATGATTTGATAGCTGGTAAAACTCTTGCTGGAAAAATACTTTAAAAATACCATATAAAGACCTGTAACAATAAAATTCACTGAGAGCTTTTTTTATGCGTATATCCTTCAAGTCACTCGCGGTGCCAATCGTATTTGCATTGTTGGTATTTGTCGCTTTACAGACGGAACGCAATGCTCTTTTTGGTAAAGGGGTGGTTGAGGTTAAAGAGCACCCAAACCGTCATCGTACATTGATTTTTGCTTGGTATGATGATGTTGAAGCGCCCATGGCTCAGCGTTTCGAAGAGGCTTTTGACGCCCATGCAAGGGATGCTGATACGATTGTACTTGATTTTAATTCCGGGGGTGGCTCTTTGCGAGAAGGGCAAAGGGTTATTGAGTGGATCAAACGTGCTAAGAGAACCCATCGAATAGAAAGCCAGGTCCAAAAGAGGCGCTCTTGTCTTTCCATGTGTGTGCCGATTTACCTACAAGGTCAGTTGCGCCGTGCATCTGGTTCTTCGCGGTGGATGTTTCATGAACCACGACTGGTAGACGCCTATACAAATGAAATAGCAGATCAACCGGAATTCGAGAAAAACTGGACGAGTAACCGCTTTTTCGATCGCTATTTTGTAAATTCAGAGATGGACCCTGATTGGCGTGAACGCTTACGCGAAAAATGGGTCGGACGCGATGTCTGGTATAGTGGGCGCGATTTGGTGGAGCAGCATTCTGGCGTGGTGCAAGAATTAATGTAGCCCAATTCTATCTATACCCAACCGGTTCTAGAACGGGAATATAATATCATAGATTTGTTGACCGTATCGCGGTTGTTGAACGTCCGTAATTTGACCGCGTCCACCATAGGAAATACGTGCCTCGGCAATTTGAGTATGATTGATTGTATTTGTGTTGGCGATGTCT
Source organism: uncultured Caulobacterales bacterium (assembly GCA_964392325.1). GTDB lineage: Bacteria > Pseudomonadota > Alphaproteobacteria > Caulobacterales > Parvularculaceae > CALLPQ01. The sequence goes on along the minus strand of CAYMPJ010000010.1, from coordinate 41,981 downwards.
TCGGGGCGAACCACGCCGGTAACGGTCAGTTCGCGAACTTCATGATTTACACGCACTTCCTGACGCCCTGCGATGACCAGATTTCCATTAGGTAAAACATCGGTAACCAGTGCGGCAACAGATAGGCGCACTTCTTCTTGGCGATCAACACTGCCTTCCCCGCGTGAGCTGGAGTCTGAGGTTAAATCAACAAGCGAGGATGCATTTGCGCCTTCGGGAAGCAATTCAACCAATTGTTGTTCAAGACCGCCAAATGCGGGAAGAGCTGCTTGCTCACCATTAGAGCGTGAACGCTCGGTTGCATTATCCAGCCGGGCACTATCATCAATATTGATCACTATAGTAACAATATCACCTGTGTTACGCGCGCGTTGATCTTTGAAAAATGATTTACGCCCTGATCGCCAAAGAGAGTTTCCTTCATAAGATTGCGCTTGAGGGAGTGGCATGGGCAGAGAGATGGGTTCGCGGCCATGCAATTCAGCCGGGTTTGAGGTCGGGGTTAAAGGGGGTACAGACCCAATAGTTTTAACGCGGTCGATGGTAGAACAGGCATTGAGAATAAATGCGATGCCTATGAGCGTGGTGATTTGATGGATTTTCATAGCATTGACCTTTTGCATCAGAGTGCGGCGTGAGTGGTTGCAGCGATGTCCGGGCTGCTAATGACACTGACTTGATTTTGCCCGGAGATAACGGCTTTGAGGGTGCGATCCGAACGGGGTATATGCACGGAGATAACATCACCATGACTTCCCGTCTCTTCTGCAATAGCGCGATTGCTCAGGGTAAGACCGCCTTTTTTATAATATGTCGTGACTAATGCGCCCCGCGTTACCAGTACCGGTTTGCGGATATCACTTTTTCTGACCGGTGTGCCTGCGCGTAATGCGCGCCGTGCAATTTTACCGATTAAATCTTCCATCTCCAAAATAGTATTTGAAGAGTTGGAATTGGTGGAATCAAGCCACTCAATATTTGCGCTTTCAATCAAACCGCCGCGTTCAATATCGTCTTTTAAAACCGGTAGGTGCACGGGGGTTGAGGCAAAGCCGGTGATAGTAATAGGGCGCGCTATAGCATTATGGCTTGCGCGCATGACGAAACGACCACTGGCTTTTGAGAAACTAACATAGGAAAAATCATCGCGCGATAAGGAACCAGCTTCAAACGGAAATGTTGCGTCTGGATTGGACAGCGTGACTTTAATGCCTGCCGGCGCGCCTGCATTCAGGAGGGCGTCCTCAATAACGGGAAGGAGATCTGTTGCGCTTAACAAGTCGTTGCTCGGGGAGGCATTGATCGGGCTTTTTTGATCATCCGACTGCGCATATACGATGCGCGGCGTAGTGATGGTGAAAATCAACCATGTGAGAAAGATCAAATATCCAAATAGGTGAATATAAACCAATGGTTGATTTGTTTCGCGGCGATTCATACGCTTATGTCCTATTGTTGAATATTGGCGTTGGTAGCGAGAATTTCATCGGAAGTTTCAATCACGCGCGCGTTCATCTCGTAAGCGCGTTGTGCGGCGATCAATGCGGTGATTTCTTGAACTGGATCGACATTGGAAGTTTCAACAAACCCTTGAAGAAGTGTCCCATATCCATCTTCACCGGGATTGCCTATCACCGGTTCTCCTGAAGCAGTCGTCTCAAGTAAAAGATTACCGCCAATGGCTTCAAGGCCAGACTCATTGAAAAAACTAACAAGCTCTAATTGACCAAGATCCTGCAAGTCCGTTTGGCCCGCGATACGCGCTTGAACTAATCCGTCCTCTGAAATGGAGATATCCACCGCATCGTCGGGAATAGTAATACCGGGAGAGACATCATAGCCGTCTTCAGTAACAATAATGCCGTTTGGAGAAATGGAGAAATTCCCCGCCCTTGTGTAGGCATCCTGCCCGTCGGGAAGTTCAATGCGGAATAAACCGCGCCCGGAGATCGCTAGATCCAGATCGTTTCCGGTCTGTGTAACATTGCCCTGTTGGATAATACGGTAAACCGAGCCAGTCTTAACGCCCGTACCAATTTGAATGCCGTTGGGTACTGTTGTGTCATTGGTTGAGGATTGAGCGCCGGGGCGCTCTATGGTTTGATATATCAAATCCTGAAATTCAGCACGCTGACGCTTATATCCAATCGTGTTTAGATTGGCGATATTATTCGAGATAACCTCTACGTTACGTTGTTGGGCGAGCATCCCTGTTGCTGCTATATTTAATGACTTCATGTTCCTCGTCTCTCAAATAATTTTATGAATTTGTATCTGTTAAAGTTCGTATAGCCTCGCGTGATAACCCATGGCTGGTCTGAACCAGTTCTGCGGCTTGGGAATAGGCGCGTGAAATATTGATGAGTTGTGTAATGCCTTGCAAAGCCTGAACATTGGCTTGTTCTAAAAAGCCTTGCGCGATATTGGGGCGGCCTTGGGTAGTGGCACCGGTATTTGCGCGAAATAGATTACTCCCTTCGCGCAATAAAGCTTGATCATTTTCAAATGTGTAAACCCCAAGACGAGCAATTGGCGCATTGCCTTGCTGGAGTTCTCCTTCCGCTGTTAAAATCGGGCTTTCGCCTTGTGCGTCAAGCAGGATGGGAGCCCCTTGATCATCAAGAACTAGATCACCATTGCGGGTGACCAATTCTCCAAATGAACTGACACCAAAATGTCCATCGCGTGTGTAACGCGTACCGTTTTGAGTCTCGACAGCAAAAAAGCCATCACCAGTTATCGCAAAATCCAATGGCGCATCGGTTTGTGATAGGGTGCCGGTTGTAAAATCTGTGCTTGAAGCGGGATCAATGACCAGAGAGATGTCATTGACATTTGTGGAGCTGGCCGTTTGCGCTTCAACAAGATATTCGCGAAATTCAAACCTTTCAGCCTTGAAGCCCGTTGTATTTTGATTGGCAATATTGTTCGCCGCTATATTCAAGGCGCGGCCCAATACGATCTGACGCGATAGGCCGATAGCGTTTGCGGTTTCCATGATGGATTTACTCCAGTTCTCATCAATTTTGATAGAGAAGGGTCGCAAAGCTTATGCCATAAAAAATCACAATAAAAACAATGACATAAAATAAGGGGTGGAAGGATGGGGAAATTTTTGCCGGGTAAAATTGACCAGTTCAACCAAGTCTTAACTGTGTTGAGGTCATAGTGAATTGTTCGAACAAATAGGTTTTAAGACTGTGTTAACTCTCAATAATAATTCACAAAGAGACAATGAAGGAATCCAAGTGGAAGTGCAAAATCTGGGTAAAACCCTGGATATGCGCAGCCGGGTTCATTTTCCCGGAAAATATGTTGTTTTCTTTATTTTCTTGCCCTTGCTCATCATTGGAATGTCGGTTCACAATATCATAAGTGATAATTTTAGATATAAACCGTCTACTGATATTCAACATCGCACTGATGCAAATGGAGAGGCTCAAGCCTATTATCCAATGCCTGAATTGATTGTTGATCTCTCACCCGACATAAGAGGACGTGTTTCTTATTTAAGACTGGTTCCCTCGATTGCCCTTAAAAAGGGGGGACAAGATGAAATCGTAAAAATTATTGAAGCGCAAAAGTCCGTGATATCGGAACGCATAACGCTTTTTTTACGGGCATTGCGTGTTGATGATTTCGAGGACACCGCTCAGCTTAACCGGATCAAAAGAGAATTGACACGGCGGGTAAATTTGGGTGCTGGCGATGAAGTAGCAGTTGATGTTGTTCTTGAACAACTTGTAATCCAATAGGGGGCGTTTGTGACATCTTATATTGATCCACTCACCGGAGCAGAAGAAGAGGCGATTAGCTGGGATTTAGAACAGGATGGTTCTGATATCGAGGACGAAGAGGATATGTCGGCCTTGTTGGGATTTGATTTTGAAAATACCCAAACGCCGGGGCGCGCCGGTTTGCGTGCGTTGATCGGCTCGGCCTTTGTGCCACAAAAAAGACTACCAGCGCTAGAGGTTATCTTTGAGCGAGCATCGCGATTAATGACCACAACTCTGCGCCGAATGGCTGGTGATACGCTTGATGTACACTTTGATTCAATCTCCACGGCGCGCTTTGGCGATTTTATTACTGATCAGGATGATAAAGTTGTATTTGCTCCGATCCGCTCAAAAGGACTTAGCAATTATAGTCTGATCTCGGTGGATACACGGTTCATTTTTTCAACGGTCGATTTTCTTTTGGGAGGCCAGAAGAATATTGATATTAGCCAAGATGATGTGCACGAATTTACTTCTATAGAGCTGGCGCTAGCGAGACGGGTTTTGGGCGCTGTCTGTAGTGATTTATCGTCTGCCTTTTCGACTTTAATTCCAGAACCCTTTGAGTTGGAGCGGGTTGAGACAAATATGCGTTTTGCTGCAATTTCTCAGCCTGCTACGATTTGTGTTATCGCAAAGTTTCGCCTTGTTATGGGCGGGAGTACGGGTATTTTGCGAATGGTTTTGCCCTATAGTTCAATCGATGGGATGTATGCTCAATTATCGAGTGAATATATTCAGGAAAACAAGGACAATCAGGATCGTTGGCGCACGGCGTTAATGCGCGAGTTATCAACGGCTAACTTTGATCTATCCGTCGTCTTGGGACAGCGTCAATCAACTGTGGGCGCATTAACTCAGTTAAAAGTTGGTGATGTTTGGGTTTTCGATCAAAAAATCGATGACCCGTTGACTTTAAAAATTGGCTCAAATTCAGTCGCGAGCGCTAATCTCGGGCGCGACGGAGATAGGTATGCCGTATGCTTAACATCACCTATTCATAAAAAATCTTTGAATGACGGGGTATCTGAACGATGAATGCAACAATCATTATCGAGAGCGTTTTATGTATACTTCTTTTAGGAGCTTGCATTTATGGCATTCAGCTTTCGCGGCGTTTACAAAAAATGAAAATGGCGCAAGAAGACCTCATCAATATGATTGCTAAATTTGATGCTGCTGCACAGACTGCTCAGAAAAATCTGGATGGAATGCAATCTTATAATGATGATTTAGAACGCAACTTGAAGCGGTTGGTGGGTCAGGCTAACGGCCTGATTAGTGAGCTTTCAGTAATGGTCAATGCTGGTGATAATATAGCTGAACGCCTTGAGGATGCCGTCGATCAGGTGCGTGGATTTGGAACAAAGCCTCATAATTCTAAACCCACAAACAGCCAACAATTGAAAATGTGAGCGAATAGATAATGGCTATGGCGAGTAAAAAGAGTTCTCCGCGTTTGATCCCATTCTTCACATTTGTTGTGACGGTGTTGCTCTTGTTGAAAATGACAAATATCTGGGTGGGGATAAGCGAAGTATCTGCGGGGCATTTTTTTGGACGGCAAGCAGCAAGCGAGACATCAATTCCTCAAGTGTCCGCAAGTAACACCTCCATTGTAGCACAACAAACTCTGCCTCCGGGGGGAGGGATTGATACGGGGCAATCGTCCAGTGGAGCCGAGGAGGCGATTGATCAGAGTGTCATTGCGCGCCCGACGCCTAATGGTCCAGATAATGAACGTTTGCTTGAGCATTTAGGATCACGCCGCAAAGAGCTTGACGAACGCGAAGCTTCCCTGAAAGTCCGGGAGGATTTGCTAAAAGCTGCAGAAATTAAATTAGAGGAAAAATTATCATCTCTCGAAGTTAAGCGGGAAGAACTGAAATCTCTTGAGGTCGAACGTGCGCGGTTGAACAGTGAGCGAGTTGAGGCTTTGGTCAGTACCTATGAAAGAATGAAGCCACGAGACGCGGCAAGAATTTTTGAGTTGCTTGAAAATGATTTGTTAATTCTGGTCGCCGGAAAAATGCGCACGCAGGCTTTAGCGGGAATACTCGCTGAAATGTCACCCACGAGAGCCCATATTCTGACGCGTTTAATTAGTGAAGATGGGGCCGCACCAGCTTCCACAGGAGTGAATAATGGTGCAAGAACAAAGTAAAAGTACTAAAAGTTTGCACGCCTTTGTGCATGGCCCTTTGGAAAATAAATTTTCTATCAATGTTACAATGTACAGTCGGCGATTTAAAACTGCGCTTGTCGTTGGTTTGGCATTCTTATCGTCTTTCAGTATTCCAGCTTTTGCCCAGATTGGATTATCTGCATCTTCGGATGAAAAAGTTGATGGTTTTTACAGAGCAAATGATGCACTGCTTTTAGAGGCTTCGCATCAAGATAAAAAGAAAATAATCAAGACTTCTTATTCTATCATGCCGGTTGAAAAAACTGTTGATACCAGCAAAAAGGTATCGGGCGGTAGTGTGAGTTTTCTAGAAACCGAGAGGACATTGCTCTCTGAACTACGCACCGCAATAGAAGAAAGCACGATAGACTCGGATATCGATAAAAATAATAGGATCAAAAATGCGCTAATGGGCATGGCGTTAGCTTATGCCCATGCTGATTTTAATGAAGAATTACTGAGCTTTCTGAAAAATTATCAAAAAGAACTCTCTAAAATTGAGGACGAAGATTTTCACAAATCAATCCGCGATCTAAGAATCCATGCACTCTACCGGATGAGGCGTTTTTCTGATGTGCTTGGCGATGTTAACGCAGAGCAAGAAGCGGGCGCATCGCCTCTGGTTATGGCAATAAGGGCAATTTCTTATACGCATCTTGGCCAATATAACAGGGCTGATCATAGTTTTAAAAATAATGACTTGAAAAAAACTGACGTCCAAAAATTTCATTCTCTTTACGGTGATTATATTTTAAAAAAGGCCGAGACCTATTACATATTAGAACACTACTCATTGGCTGAAAAAGAGCTTGGTGGGCTTGATGCGGTATCACTTACGCCCGACCAAAATGACCATCTAGAGTATATGGTTTTAGAAAATGCTCTTGACAAGGATTTTCGAGAAAACAGAATAGATTTTGATGCATACCGCTCGAAAATTTCGGTACTGGAACGGGCGAGCGCTCCATTTTCGAATTATGCTAAATTACGGATTTTGCGTGCGGAGATTAAAAACGAGCTTATTGATACTTCTATTGGTTTGGAGCGTGTTGAAAATCTAGCTCTTGGCCATAAAGGCGGGATGTTTGACATTGAAATTGCCCAATTGCGCGCTGAACTGTTAGAAAAACAAGGACGCGCGGGCGAGGCAATATTAAATTATCGTTTTTTGATGACTGAGGCCCCGCAAACGCATTATTCTGTTTATGGGAAGGACAAAGTGCGCCGCGTGTTAGCTTCTCTTTTTTCTGATACTTACAAATTGCCTATTCTGGAAGCGACACAGATTTTTTACGAAAATCTTGATTTGCTGCCTCCAGGGGATGAGGGCGATGCGCAAATCCGGTCTGTCAGCAAACAGCTTGTGCAATTGGACCTTCTTGATCAGGCGGCTGAATTACTAGAGCATCAGGTTTTTCAAAGGTTACGCGGTGTTGACCGTGCTACTTTCGCGATGGACTTAGCGCAAATCTATCTTCAAGACAAAAATCCGGATGAGGCTTTGCGCGTAATACGTTCTAGCCGCATCACCGGGCTTGATGATGGGGTGCGCGCGAGAAGGCGACATTTAGAAGTGACTGCGCTTTGGAAAAGTGGGCAGCATGATAAAGCACTAGCGCGTTTAGAGTTAGCCGGAGCGCAAACCCTTTCACTGGAAACAAAATTATTAAAAGCAAGTATTGAACAGGATATGGGTGACCTGATAGTGGCAAGTGCCTCTTTTCATCAACCGATACTTGAAATGCTGATGGAAAAAGAACAGCTTACCCATAATGATGAGATCAACTTGCTACAGGCGGCTTCTACCTATGCGAGGGTCGGTGATGATGCAAAAATTAAAGAGGTCTATGAGGTGATGAAGAAGCGTCATTCTGATAGTTCCAGCCTTGCCCTTATCCATTCTTTAATTGGTGAAAACGAACCTGATGCATTTTTGAGTGCATACCGAAGCTGGGAAAACCCCTCTTGAGGATTGTTACAAAAAACCAACTTCTATTGACCAATTATGAGTTGGTTTGCTGAAGCACGAAATAGCCATACTGTTTTTGCGTGTGCTTGATATATTGCAGAATTTAATGACGAGATTTAATGTGCGCTAGCCCTTTAGAGAAGCGCAAAATCTTTGAATACGTGTACACGCTTCACGTAATATATCATCGCTGGTCGCATATGAAATTCGAAAGGCTGGCCCTTGTCCGAAGGCTTCTCCAAATACAATTGCAACACCCTCCGCTTCCAAAAGAGCACTCGCAAATACTTCATCGGACGATATTATATCTCCTGATGGTGATTTTTTACCGATAAGGTCTGCGCAAGACGGGTAGACATAAAATGCACCTTCGGGAGTGGGACAGGAAAGTCCCGGCGTATCATTAAGCATCGCAACCACAAGGTCGCGGCGTTTTTTGAAAGCTTTATTGCGTGTTTCAAGGAAGGAATGATCACCATTTAGTGCTGCGAGGGTTGCCCACTGGCTAATTGAACATGGGTTCGAGGTTGATTGGGACATGACTTTTGCCATCGCCTTGATCAGAGGCGCTGGGCCGCCAGCAAAACCAATGCGCCAACCGGTCATAGCATAAGCTTTTGAAGCCCCGTTTACCGTCAGTGTGCGGTCATAAAGGCCGGGTTCAACTTGGGCGGGTGTGGTAAATTCAAATCCATCATAGACAATATGTTCATACATATCATCGCTCATAATCATCACATGAGGGTGGCGCATTAATACATCTGTCAGGTTTTTAAGAGCTTTTCTGCTATAGGCAGCGCCAGTGGGGTTTGAGGGAGAGTTAAAAACAAACCATCTTGTGCGTTCAGTTATCGCCGCCTCCAGGGCCTGAGCCTGGAGTTCAAAATTATCTTCTGCTCTGGTATTAATGATAACGGGTGTTCCGCCCGCTAGGCGGACCATATCTGGGTAGGAAACCCAATAGGGTGCCGGGATAATTACCTCATCGCCAGGGTTTAAGGTTGCAATAAGAGCATTATAAAGAACGGCCTTACCGCCCGGTGCGATATTAATTTGTTCCGGCAAATAGCTAAGGTCATTGTCGCGTTGGAATTTTGCAACCACCGCTTCTTTTAATTCCGGGATTCCATCGACCGATGTATATTTGGTTTTTCCATCTTTGATGGCCTTAATGGCGGCCTCTTTGACATGCTCTGGTGTATCGAAATCCGGCTCGCCTGCACCAAGGCCAATGACATCTACACCTGCACGTTTTAGTTCGGCTGCTTTTTGTGTAACCGCCATTGTCGGTGAGGGTTTCACTCTGGAGAGAGTTTGGGAAAGGGAAAGAGTATCCATTGTTGAGAGGGCTCGCTGATAGAAAGTTGAAAATTATATAGTTGGCAAGTTCATGATTTGGGAAATGCGGATATCCGGCATTGGGGTAAATCAGACGAACCGAGAATACAACTATGTTGCGTTGCGGCATATTAAATGGATGCTGCATAAAAACACGGTCGAGACAGTATCTCTGTGAGTTAGAGGGTAAAAACAGATGAATTTTTTTCCTCATGCTGAACACTACGTTGCGAATTTTATCGAATCTTTAGGTAAGAAAACATGCCCAGCACGTTGATTTTATTTATAAATATATCATTTTAGTAAAATGGAATTTGTTTTAATCTGGCTGCACCGGCTTAACCTTAAGAGTTCATTAATTTTTGGTTTTGTGCTTGAATGCGCCCTGAAGTCTGGCCGAATGGCTGTTTCTCGGGATAGAAGATGATACCGGAATTACAACGCGCAGTGTCTAATATTGCCAATCCGAATCTCGCTGAGGGGTATCGCTCGAATGTTGATGCATCGAAGATGCATTTAGAGCAAGCGACTCTTATTTTCAGGGGCGTACCATCCGCTGTAGCGGCTAGTTTGATCAACGGTATTATAACGCTATTGATTGCCTGGAATCTGGTCAATCAATTGGTGCTTGGCAGTTGGGTCGTTGGTGTTTTTGCACTTGGGTTATTGCGCATCGGGATATGGTTTTATGTCCGGCGTCAACGTCCAACTCTCCAAATTATGACAGGTTTCCGGCGGTTTAACATGATAGCCATGATGTTAAATGGTGTGTTGTGGGGAATGCTGGCACCGATTTTTGCCGTCTACGGACAAATTGGCCATGTTTATCTACCATTCATTTTAGCGGGTATGACGGCTGCGACAATTGTTTCTGCCGGTGCCTGTTGGCGAAGCGTATTAGCATTCAATATTCCCGCGTTGCTTCCCATGGCGGCTACATTTTTTATATGGGGCGGCGAAGGCGCTTCGCTGATTAGTGTTGCGATTATTCTCTATGGGGTATTAACATCGGTCGTTGCCTTTCAGACAAACTCTATGATCCAGCGTGCAATATTTTTACGCTCAAAAAATAGCTATCTATCTCAGGCACTAGAGGAAAAAACTGATGAACGCAGTGAAGCCAGCAAACGGTTTCAAGCGATGATTGAATCGTCAAGAGAATTGACATTAATTTTTTCTCCTGAGGGAAAGGTGACCTATGCAAGCCCTGCATCATTGGAAATATTAGGATATAAGCCTGAAGCACTGACCGGAAAAACAACACGTGAATTGATGCATGAAGATGATTTGCCTCAATTTAGAGCCATTGGTGAACAGGCTTTGAGTGTATTGGGTGATGTTAGAGTGATGAACCATCTATGCCTGCTGGGCAAGAACGGTAAATTTGTACCCTTATCGGGGCGATTAACTAATTTTCTTTACGTGCCCGGTATTGAAGGGTTTGTGTTTTCTGGGTATCCGCAAGCTGCTGAACTCGGTGCTAAGCTTCATGCCGCGCAGTAATTAATCACTCGGCCTTATAACTCTGGTTCTGTCTTACGCATTGCTCTGATGGATAAACCAAACCATCGTCGACAGGATCGACTAAGACTGGCGCTATCAGAGTAGCCAAGTTGCGAGGCGATTTCTTCTCTGCTCAACTTGGTGGTCATAATTAAAATTTGCGCCCTGTTTTTTAAAATTTCATCGCGTAGGTTGCGCAAAGTCGTCCCCTCCGATGCTAGGCGGCGTACCATAGTCCGAGTGGAAATGTTTAGTGCGCTTGCAACTGCATTGGCATCTTTATGACTATTCATACCCTGTTGATCATTGAATTTTAAAATAGCGCGGACCTGTTCGCTGAACGTTGTTTGACCTTCAATCTTTTGCTGATCTTCTTCAAGCTTTGCTATCGCTATGCTCAACAAAGTTTCATCGGCAAAGGGAGAGGCTTTTAATGTAAGAGATTTGGGAAAGAATATCTGACAGTTGTCCGTATAAAAATGATGCCTGCCGATTAGAATTTCTTTCAGGGAGGTCTGATATTGGGGAGGGGGGAAGGGCCAGAAATATTCAATTGAATTTAATGGAGACGAGAGAGCGTCTTCAGAAAAAATCTTGGATATCATTGCTTGCAAACTCAATAAGACAATTTCCGATAAGTTTCTCCAAATTTCATTTGGTAACTCCAAGGTTGGTGCAATGATAAATGTTAAACCATCGTCATTTATTTCTTGCTGGGTAAGAATAATCGGCACGCGAATCCATGAATAGCGTGCAAGAGCGATTAACCCTTCTTCTATCGTCGGGCTCGATTTAAGGGCGACATCCAGAACACCTTGTGATGCTGGCCGCCAAACATCCTTCGCCTTTAGCGTAAAATCATTTCCGACGAGTTTTCTAAGATTGCGTATTTGCTGAAGTTGCGCATCAATACTGATCATCGCATTGCTATCTTCGAGTATTTGAGTGTTAATGCCCGTGCCTTGCAAAATCGATTTGCGTTTTTCCTCACTATCGCCAAATAGATAATAGCCCTGCCGAAAATAGCGTATCGGCATAAGCAGTTTCTCCATGTTGCGGAGTTCACTGGTCGGGTTATTTGGGGGTTTTTTCATCATATTAATTGGCGTAAAATGCCACATATTTGGCATTTTAGGAACTCTTAATAACAGCGAACTTGCTCTAGTCTGGAAAACTAAGAGCTATTGCGAGGATTTTATGGACACCGCACTCAATGATAACAATCAAAGCGTCACCTTTAGCGATAAAAAACGCTATTTGTGGCTGATGCCACTTATCATCGCGGGCATTACCCCGCTGACGATTTGGCTCTATTTTTGGAGTGGGTCGCTTGGGATTACATTATTTATCCCAATGTTCTATTTCTTTGTCTTCATACCCGTTTTGGACATGCTGATCGGCGAAGATCCCTATAATCCGACACAAGCAATGTTAGATGATATGGAGCAGGATAGTTATTATCGGTTACTGCTCTTTGCAAGCATTCCCGCCTATTATGCGAGTTTCTTTTTTGCGGCATGGTTTGTCGGGACACAAGAAATTGCGTGGTGGGCCTTAATCGTCTTTGCCTTGGGTCTTGGAACGCTTCATTCCAATAGCCTCGTAATTGGCCATGAATTGGGACATAAACACAATAAATGGGACCAAATTGCTGCGAAAATAATAATCGCAATGGTTGGCTACGGACATTTCACCCTGGAGCATAATCGTGGTCACCACGTATGGGTTTCCACACCGGAGGATCCTGCCAGTTCGCGATTAGGCGAGTCTATCTATCAGTTTATATTACGGGAAATTCCATCAACATTCGTGCGAGGCATGAGCTTTGAAAGAACGCGTTTAAACAAAAAGGGCTATGGGTTCTGGAATTGGCGCAATGACATATTACAAGGCTATGCAATCACTCTTGGAATTGCCGTTGTTTTGATTGGCCTTTTTGGGCCTATAATGATCGTGTTTTTACTCGTGCACCACATGTTCGGTTGGTATGGCCTGACTCAAGCCAACTACGTGGAGCATTATGGTTTAAAACGCAGAAAACTTGATAATGGAAAGTATGAGGCCTGTGCGCCAAGGCATTCCTGGAATACCAATCATATCGTCTCAAACCTGTTATCATTTCACTTGCAGCGCCATTCTGATCATCATTCCAATCCGCAACGTCCCTATCAGGTGCTACGCAATTTTCCTGATTTACCGACCCTACCCAGTGGTTATCCGGGGTGCTTTGGTCTCGCGGCGATACCCCCTCTATGGTTTCGGGTTATGGACCCTAAAGTCATGGCTTGGGCTGATGGAGATATGTCGCAGATCAATTTTTGCCCGAAAAAATTCAATGAAGATCACGATTGAGGATATGGGAAGTCTCAGTCAGGTGGTGAGTTTTAGTAAATAACAGGGGTCGAGCTGGATTAATTGTATCGGGGTAGGAGGCGTTTCAAAATAGCTTGAAATGCTACACTTCTTGCGAATCACATCATGTATATCTCTGAAAATGATAAATCCGCCAGTTAAAATGTTCTTCCTTTTCCTTACGAGTAGGCGAATTCATCATAGATTTTATTAGTGAACATGATATTGTAGGGCTTGGAGAGACATATGGTGATGAAGAAGTTTTTTACGATCATGATTTGTTCGGGTGCTCTAAGCGCTTGCGCCACCTTTTCCAATGAGCCAAATCCACTCATTGAAGAGCAAAAACAGACAATTGCTGCCCAACAAAATCAAGCCCAAGATTTGCAATTTGTAATTGCTGAGTTGCGTTCGGAAAATGCCAGGCTTACTCGCACGATCACGTCGCTTAAACGCTCACGTCAGGCGGCTGTGGAAAAGACAGAGACATTGGAAAAACAGGCTGAAGTGATCGCCGCTGAAAAGACTGCCGAAGCGGAGCGGCGTAAAATTCTTGTCGTGCCCGCGCCTCCCAAAAACCCGAATGCAATCATTTTGGCTGAACGCGATGCCTTGCCTCTCACCTCATCAGCTGTCCCGGTGGAGAGCAATCCAAGGCTGGTAGAGCCCAGTTTTACTGCTGGTAGTGCACTTTTTGAAAATGAGGCTGACACAGCAATTGAAACATCCAGCGTGTTGTATGGGGTCCATCTTGCTTCATATCGTAAAACTTCCGAGGCAATAGCTGGTTGGCGCAAGCTGCAACATACTAATCCTGATTTGTTGGGATTGTTAGAGCCGCGTGTAGAATCCGTTACTATTGAAGGGCGCGGTGAATTTATTCGGCTTATTGCGGGCGGCTTTTCATCTCAAGATAAAGCGCTTTCCTTATGTGAGACCCTGAAAAGGAAAAACTCTTATTGCGCCATGACTAATTTCAGTGGTGAGCGATTGGATATTCCTGCTGCTGGATAGGCGGTATAAACTTTGCCGAATTTCTAACCAGTAATGATCCCAATTGTTTGAAGAGTTCTCAATCCCGGTCCGCCTCCCTACTAAATTGATGTTTGCGCATAAGTCCGCGCATTTGATGATAGCTTAAGCCCAAAAATTGAGCTGTTCGCTTTTGTTGCCAATCATTTTCTGTGAGAGCATTTTTTACCCATTGGTATTCATGTGTATTTAAGCGCTCGCGCAAATCATAAGGTTTGCCCGCTGGAATATCAGCTAGTGGATTGATGGCTGTGTCCCGGGGTTTGACATCATCTCTCTTCAAACCATCATTTAAATCAGAATTTGTGGAGACAGCGTCCGGTTGTGCGCCAAGAGGAATAAATTCGAAAGGATCCAGGATAATATGATCCAGTTGAGAGTGAAGCTGATCTTTTTGTTCTTTCGTGATCAACCTGTATAATGATCTTTCAACAACATTTTTCAACTCCCGCACATTTCCCGGCCAGTTATAGTTTTGAAGTGTATGTTTTGCGCGCTGTGTAAAGCCATTAAATTGAATGTCCATTTTTTCTCCATCAACATCAATTTGGAGATCGCGATTGAGCTCAGCTGCAAAGTGTCTGCAAAAGTGTGCTGCGAGCAACATAATGTCGTCGCCGCGTGTGCGCAGGGGCGGCGCGGTGATGACTTCAAATGCAAGTCGATCAAGTAGATCTGCCCGAAAACTCCCGGCATTGGCTTTTGCTTTTAAATTAACATTTGCTGCCGCAATAATGCGGACATCAGTTACCCGGGTTATTTCACCGCCAAGACGCTCATATTCGCCATACTCGATCACCCGTAGCAACTTTTCCTGAATGCGTAATGACGCCGAAGCAATTTCATCGAGAAATAATGTGCCTCCTTCTGCCCGCTCAAAGCGTCCAGTGTGGCGTTTGGTTGCCCCGGTGAAGGCGCCGCTTTCATGACCAAAAAGCTCACTCTCTAAAAGATCTTCTGACAAAGCAGCGCAATTGACCTTGATAAATGGGTTCTCCCAGCGTGAGGACAGAAAGTGCAATCGACCGGCAAGCAGTTCCTTGCCCGTACCTCGCTCACCAAGAAGAAGCACTGGCCGATCAAGGGGAGCGGTCGCT
The DNA here is from genome assembly GCA_964392325.1 of uncultured Caulobacterales bacterium. Taxonomy (GTDB): domain Bacteria; phylum Pseudomonadota; class Alphaproteobacteria; order Caulobacterales; family Parvularculaceae; genus CALLPQ01. Next base: position 26,726 of record CAYMPJ010000010.1, on the reverse strand, counting down.
GAAGTAAGAGCAAGAGCTTCTAGAAAGCTTTGGGATTCGCCAATTAAATCAGGAGGAGAATATGTCGAATTCATAGGTAAAAATTACTTACTTAAAAGGTAAATAATACTATTAATAGTAAAAAATACCGTTAAATTCAAGGGGTTATTTTACCGAAAAATATTTTATCTTTTAAAAACAACAACATAAAGAATTAAAAAAAGTTGGCACGGTTCTCGCAATGGAATGGTTAATGGCCACTCACAAATGATGAAGTCTATGGGGCCAAATGGAAGCAACCAGGAGAATAAGATGAGAGAACGTTATGAAACTGATTATTGGGATGAGCGAATGGATAGAGCGCTTCGTAGTCGAACAGGCTTTGCCTGGGGAACATTTTTCTTCGGGATGCTGGTAGGAGCGATTTTATTTTAACGCATTCTGGATAATCCGCCCGATACCTTTGAGGACAATCATACCGTTTTCGGGCCTCGCAACGAAATGGAGATAATTATGGGAATTTTTTCAAGACTAAGTGATATCATCAACTCGAATTTGAGTGCCATGCTGGATAGAGCGGAGGACCCCGAGAAAATTGTCCGCCTGATCATTCAGGAGATGGAGGATACATTAATTGAGGTGCGCTCACGTGCGGCGCGCGGCATTGCTGATCGTAAGGAAATCGAGCGCAAACGAGCCGAGTTTGAAAAACGTGCGACAGAATGGGAGGGCAAAGCTGAGTTTGCCATTTCGTTGGGTCGTGATGATTTGGCTAAGGGGGCTATTGCCGCGAAGCGCAAAGCAAACGAGATGATTGTTTTATTCGACGAAGAGCTAAATGCCCTTGCTGAAATAACCGCAAGGACGGATGACGATCTAGCAAAACTACAAAGTAAACTGAAAGAAGCAAAGACGCGTCAACGTTCTATGGAAATGCGCCACGTGAATGCTAGTAACAGTGTACGTATTAACCGGCAACTTCACGACGGGCGCATAGATGAGGCACTCGCAAAGTATGATCACTATGAAAGACGGATTGACGAGATTGAAGGCGAGGCTGAAAGCTGGACCGTACAATCTAAAAATCGTCCTCGCTCTTTGGAGCAAGAGTTTGCAGAGTTGGAAGCTGAAGAAGGTGTTAATGAAGAGCTTGCAGCTTTAAAAGAAAAAATTGCGCAAAGAAATCCGGCAAAAACGGGATAACCGGTTTGAAAAACCAACATAAAGTTAAAACAATAGAAGAGGTATCGAATGTCTGAAGGACCATTTGTTGTAGCAATCGTGGCGATTATATTTGTCGCGCTACCAGCAACAATAATGCACTATGTAATCGAATGGAGAAGAACAAGAGGCCTGTCTACAGATGATGAGCGTCTTGCAGACGATCTCTGGCGAACGGCCCAACGTCTTGAGCGACGCGTCGAAGCCCTCGAAACAATTTTAGATAAGGAAGCGCCGGATTGGCGCGATCGAAATGGAAGGGATACTTATGCCTGAGCGCCGCAACTACCACGATCAAGACTATCGTAATGATGGTGACAGAGATTTCCGTCAGGATCGTAGCGGTTATGCCTACCGCGCCGGTGAACCGGGACCCGGGCCAAATATTTATAGCCTGCGCAGGGATATAAATGGAAAACAGATAGCCGGAGTATGTGCTGGTCTAGCCCGCCATTTTGGTTGGAATGTGGACTGGCTTCGCTTCGGGTGGTTTTTTTCTGCTATACTGATGTTTCCGGTGCCAATTTTTATGTATATTGGCTGTGCGATTTTTATGAAGCCGTCGCAAAATCCTCGTACTTATTCACGTCCAGAAGAAGAACAGTTCTGGCGTACATTTTCACATAAACCCAGCTCTAGTTTCGCGCAATTAAAACACCGATTTAGAGCGCTAGATGCGCGTATTAGTGATATGGAAACCACTGTAACGTCAAATGATTATGACCTGCGCCGCGCGTTTGAAGATCTAGAAAGTAAAAAATAGTATCTATACAAATTAATAATTTTCAAGTTCTCGATAAATGTATAATTTCTGATCATAATTGGTTTTCGATCATTTCGGTTAGATGCTAAAAAATCAATATCAGTATGCCTAATCTGGAGTGTGATGGCGTTAAAATAAAATCATGTGTTTTTTTTATGGTTAACTGGTATTTCGTCTTGTTTTAGTGAGAAAATTGCGGTTATGCTTGGTTTAGGCCTCTTGTTGAGCGGCTTGAAGCGAGGACGCAAAAATTGAAAGATACTAGTAAGGGCGCTCGTGCGGGCCCAAATTCACTCCCCCCAAAATCTCAGTTTTCTCAAAAACCCGTGCGATCTCGTGAACCGGGACTTGCTCAAAATGGAAAGGCAATCAGTAAGCCGTCCAGCTCGCGAAAAAAACAACCCGTTAGGTTTGCGGCGCTTGATTTAGGTACCAATAATTGCAGACTCCTGATTGCGTCGCCGCGCGGAAAGACAATGCGCATCGTAGATGCATTTTCACATATTGTCCGTCTTGGAGAAGATTTATCTCGTACTGGTGAACTCTCAGAAGCCGCAATGGCGCGAACAATCAAGGGTTTAAAAATTTGCGCTAAAAAAATACAATATCGCGGTGTTACGCATATACGTCTTATCGCAACGCAAGCATGCCGGGGTGCGAATAATAGTGATGAGTTTCTGGCGCGCGTTAAGCGTGATACCGGGCTCAGTCTTGAAGTGATAAGTGCACAAGAAGAGGCCCGTCTTGCGGTATTAGGGTGTCAGGATTTATTCGATGCGCAAGCAAAAGCGGTTTTGGTTTTTGATATTGGCGGTGGGTCTACAGAAATTTCCTGGGTGAAAAAATTACCTGTTGATGGTCCAGGAAAAGAGAATAATGCGTTGGTGACTAATGAAATCGTTAACTGGTCGAGCTTGCCATTTGGTGTTGTCAATTTGGCGGAAAAATGGGGTGGTAAAGAAACAAGCCGTGAAACATATGACAAGATCGTAGAAGAGGTTGCGCAAGCGGTTGATAAGCTTGGAGATAAACAGGGATTAAAAACTTTGTTTGAAAATGGCGATGCGCATTTATTGGGGACCTCCGGTACTGTGACGTCTATTGCGGGCGTGCATCTGCAATTAGAGCAGTATCGTCGCATGGACGTCGATGGCTTATGGTTGAGTGCGGAATGCGTTAGAGACGTTAGCGAATCTTTGAGAGCAATGAGTTTTGATCAACGTGCAAATCAACCTTGTATTGGTATTGAGCGCGCCGATTTAGTTGTGAGCGGGTGCGCCATATTAGAAGGGATAATGAAACATTGGCCGTCGCAACGTATTCGTGTCGCTGATAGAGGGTTACGAGAAGGTATTTTAATGGAGCTTGCCCAGCAAGCGAGAGGAAAAAAGGGACGCTCTGTATGAGCAAAAATTCTCCGCGCATAAAACAAATGGTTGCTTGATTGTTTTATGCGCGGGATTAGTCGACTAAGAGCTTTTTGCTTAGGCACTCGCACCATCAAGAGGGGGAATTCTTAAAACTTGACCGGGATAAATTTTATCCGGGTGGCTAAGCATTGGCTTGTTAGCTTCAAATATCACAGGGTATTTCATCGCGTTGCCATATTGGGCCTTTGCGATCTTTGACAGACTATCACCAGAAACAACCGTATAGAAAACCGCCTGCGGTGCTTCCTCCTCGACAGTGATATGGCTAACTACTTCTGCCACACCGGCATTATTACCCGCTGCAATGATCGCTTTTTCTGCTTCTTCCTGCGTTTTTGCGGTTCCTTTAAGGATTACTTTTTCACCCTCTTGGGACACATCAAGATCTTTAACATCTATTTTATGTCCGGTTACCCGTTCTTTTATGGCACTTGCTGCGCCAGCAACGGAACCAGAGAGCTTCTCACCAGCATCTTTTACAAATTTGAAAAGGTTCATGTTATCCCTCCACGGAGTTTACTAAAAAATTTAATGACGATTTATTGGAATTTAATTTCATGGACTACCTAATTTTCTTAACAGCCACATTCTATGTAAGAACTTACCTTTAAGGGGGGATTCCATGAAATTTGCTTAAAGGTTTATTTTCTACCGAATAAACCACCAAGGAGTTTTTTGCCAATACCTTGCATAATATCATCCTTGATATCACCATCGCCATCCGCATCGAGGAACCCGGCAAGCATTCCCAGATTACCCGGCAGAACTGATTTTGCAGCTTCGGTTTCCTGTCCAAGTAATCCGGCAAGGGCGCTGGCATCAAAACCTTGCTCTCTTTTGGCTTGGCCAAGTGCGCCCATTACCATTGGTGCGACCATGGCTAGCAGGTTTTGAGCTTGGTCAGCGCCAACACCGCCAGCCTCGGCAAGGGCCTGAACAGCATTTTCTTTTTTAGCGCCCATTACATGCCTGAGAATTTTTTGGCCATCGCCCATAATATCGCCGCCAGCCAGATTTTGCAGGTTTTCAAGAATACCGCCATCATGCTTATCCAGCGCATTCGCCAAAGCTTGCGCGCCGCTTGTACTTTGGGCATTTTTCTTCATACCGCCCATTAGCAAAGAGGCCGCCATCGGTAGCATGCTTTTGGCCTGATCCAGATTAAGACCAGCCCCGCCTTGTAATTGATCCATCGCTTTTGCTGCGACGGTTTTTGTAACGATATCCATTAGCGACATTTTAAATTCCTTTGTGGGTTAGTGGTTTACCGCTTTTACGCCGGTCTAAGACTTTTGTCGTGCAATTCTAGGTTTGGGGTCAGTAGTACCACTAAAAAGTCTGCGCCTGTATATTGAATATTATCCTGTGGGAAAAACAAAATTTATACGCCTATTTATGGGTGTTTGGATGGATAATTGCCATAAATTAAACGCAAGGCCCATGATTTGATCGAAAAGGGCTTTTCGACTCGCATATCCGCCGCTATAGAATGCTATGGCGCACCCACCATCATCACATTCCCGGTCGAATTCTAGGCCCAAAAGGGTCAAGACCTCCCGTAAGGCTGCGGCCAAGAAGGGGGCTCTGAAAAGTCGCCCTCCAACTGATATCGCAAAAACTGCCCTTGGCGCGGAACCCGAGAAACGAACCCGCAAGTCCGTTGGAAGTACAACGACATCCAAAAAGGGTAAAAACCAGAAGACCGGAAGTGGCCACCGGGATTTAACGGTAAATGTAAAGACGGCTAAATATCGCAAAACATCCTCCACACTCTGGTTGCGTCGGCAATTAAATGACCCCTATGTCGCTATGGCAAAAGCGGAAGGCTATCGCTCCCGGGCTGCTTACAAGCTTTTGGAGCTTGATGAAAAATTCCGCCTTTTGAAACCCAAAGGGCGCATTGTCGATTTGGGCTGCGCGCCGGGCGGCTGGTGTCAGGTTGCGGTAAAGGCAACGGGCGAGTTGGGCCATGTTGTTGGGATAGATTATCTGGGAATGGATACTGTTGCTGGTGCTCATGTGTTGGAGATGGACTTTCTGGAGGAGGAGGCTCCGCTAAAACTTAAAGAATTATTGGGCGGTAAGGCTGATGTGGTGCTCTCGGATATGGCGGCGCCGACAACGGGACATCGATCAACCGACCATATTCGTATTGTTGCATTGGCTGAAACGGCGCTTGCATTTGCTATGGAGGTTCTGGTGCATGGTGGTTCATTTGTGTGCAAGGTTTTACAGGGCGGTGCAGAGGGTGAATTACTAACTACACTGAATAAAAATTTTAAAACAGTTAAACATGCGAAACCCAAAGCAAGCCGATCTGACTCAGCGGAAATGTATGTTGTTGCTCTCGGGTTTAAAGGCGGGCGAAAATGATGCTGGTTAGTCTATATTTGCGGTTGGGGCGATGACAATAATTTGTGCCCTTCATGATGAGAAAGAACATTGCACTTGGCTGGGCTGCAATGACCGAGCGACGATTGGCGATACACCGGCACCGGGCGCAGAGAACAAATGGTTGAAATTTGGACACTGGGCCATTGCCGTGACCGGTAGTGAGAGTGTTTATAATCAATATTTACAACTTAGTGATGAGAAGTTTCCGAAAACAAGTGCCAGCATTTTAGATGTCTTTGATTTTTTACGGTCACGTTACAACAAATATAATCTAGGGCAGCAAAAGGGTAATGATAGTACCACGTCTTACGGGGTTGAGGGTATTATTGTTCATGCCGATGGCAGGATTTGGGATTTTGATAGTCATTTGGCTTTGTCTCAGGTTCCACCGGGCAGGCTCTGGGGCGGGGGATCTGGAATTGATTATGCGCTGGGCGCCGATTTTATAAATCTAAAGAACGCTGTGTCGGCACAAGAAAGAGTGAAGCAGGCGGTTCAGGCAGCAATCGAACTGGATATTTATTGTCCCGGTGATGTTTTGGTTGAAAGGTTCGCATTATGACAACCAACAGCGCACCGGCAAAAATTCATGTATGCTCTCTGGCCTTGATACAAGAGGTCGTGGCGCAACAAAAACCAAGCCATGTTGTTAGTCTGTTGGGCCCCGGTACGCAGTTTCCTGTGGTTGATCATATAACACCTGTTCGTCATCATAAAGTTGAATTGGATGATATCCGGCAACATATGGATGGGTATGTAACGCCGGGCGAGCGACATATCATAGATTTGATTGACTTTCTTAAAAGCTGGGACTTGTCAAAAGACCTGGCCGTGCATTGTTGGGCGGGGATTTCGCGGTCCAGTGCAACAGCATTTATTGCGGCATGCATGCATAACCCGGAAACACAAGAAGAAATTATCGCCAAAGCCATAGCGGATGCATCACCGACCGCATATCCAAATACATTGATCGTTGAAATTGCAGATAAAATCTTAAACCGCGGTGGTCGCATGCTTAGGGCAGCAGAAAAAATATGTGCGGATCCGCAACGTATGATCAATATACGGACTATAGACAAGGCAAGACCCTTTTCAATTGCAGGAAAATTTTGACAGGTAATAATTCTAGTAAATTATGCAAGGTGTGATTTATGCAAATACGTGATGCGCTAACATTTGATGATGTATTGCTGGAGCCCGGCGCTTCAGAGGTTATGCCCTCGGGTGTACGGGTCGAGACCAGTCTTACGAAAAATATCAATCTCAATATTCCGATTCTAGCGTCTGCGATGGATACGGTTACCGAAGCGGCGATGGCCATAGCGATGGCTCAAAATGGCGGCATTGGCGTAATTCATCGTAATTTGACCATCGAAGAGCAGGCCGATCAGGTCGCAAGGGTTAAACGCTATGAAAGCGGCATGGTGATAAATCCAAAAACCCTTAGCCCTGAAGCGACGCTGGCGGAAGCCAAGGCGAAAATGAAAGAGCTTCAAATCTCCGGATTTCCCGTCGTCGAGGGGGCGAATAAAAATGGTGTCGGAAAACTCGTTGGTATATTGACCAACCGGGATATGCGGTTTGCGGAAAACCCGGATCAAAAAGTCAGTGAGTTGATGACCAAGGAAAATCTGGTAACCGTCAAACCCGGTGTGAGCCGGGAAGAGGCGACGCGTCTGCTTCATAAAAATCGTATTGAACGCCTTATTGTCATTGACGAAAATTATAATTGTATTGGCCTGATCACTGTAAAAGATATGGATAAGGCTGAAGCCCATCCCCTTGCATGCCGCGATAGCGAGGGACGTTTGCGCGTTGCCGCTGCGTCCACTGTTGGCGATGAGGGGTATGCACGCGTCGAGGCATTGATTGATGCGGGATGCGATGTCGTGGTTATTGATACGGCTCATGGGCATTCTCAAAAAGTGATTGATCAAGTTGCTAAAATAAAACGGGCGTCAAATGCCACGCAAATCATAGCCGGTAATGTTGCAACATATGATGGGGCGAGGGCGTTAAGCGATGCGGGCGCTGATTCCATCAAGGTGGGGATTGGTCCAGGTTCTATTTGCACAACGCGCATTGTTGCCGGGGTCGGGGTTCCCCAGCTTACTGCGATCGCTGATGCAGCCCGCGCCGTCGAGGGCAGCGACACGACGATTATTGCCGATGGCGGTATAAAATATTCTGGTGATATGGCAAAAGCATTAGCGGCTGGTGCGCATTGTGTCATGATCGGCTCGCTTCTGGCGGGTACGGATGAAGCACCGGGGGAGGTTTTTCTCTTTCAGGGACGTGCATATAAATCCTATCGCGGTATGGGGTCGATCACGGCTATGTCTCGCGGGTCCGCAGATCGTTATTTTCAGGCGGATGTGAAGGAACAAATAAAACTCGTGCCCGAGGGAATTGAGGGACGCGTTCCCCACAAGGGGCCAATAAGCCCGATCATTCACCAATTGGTCGGCGGTGTGCGGGCCTCCATGGGTTATGTCGGCGCCTCATCGATTGAGGAGTTTAAAAAACGCGCAAAATTTGTGCGTATCACCAATGCTGGCCTGAAAGAGAGCCATGTGCATGATGTGGCTATCACAAGAGAAGCGCCGAACTATCCAAGTCCTTCCTGATGGGTTAGTATATCCTCAATGAAATTGAAGGAAATTACCTGCTCAACAAAGGTTTTTAAGGGTCTCAATTTGGTCATGAGCCTATCATAGTAACATTCTGGGCGGGAAAAACATGATCACGGGAATGGTCAAATATTTGGAGTCGATATGAATTTTTTTGGGTTGATGGTTTTTTTGTCGAGTGCGCTATTGATGAGCGAGCCGCCAGCGCGAGAGACTCCGGTGCAAGAGCTGCACAATGAAAAAAAACAAAGCGATGAACCCAAGCTTCTCGATAATGCTGCCTTAAAGAAAGCCTTTGTTGGCAAGACACATATTGGTTTCTACCGTGATTATCTTGAGCGCTATGGCTCGGTTAAATTTGTCGAGCAATATTTCGAGGGCGGCCCGATCTTATACAAAGGCGGCGATGTAACTGCCACGGGGCTCTGGGAAATTACCGATAATCATATCTGTTTTGATTATGATAATGAAGATTTCCTACCGGGCTGTTTTGTCGTTGTTGAAAAACAGGGCTGTTATTACAGCTATGAATCCAGCCCAGCGGCTAAGGGGTTTGTGAAGGGTAAAAAAGACTGGTGGATTTTCTCCTACGTGCAAGGGACGAAAGTTGATTGCGAAGAATCAGAATTGGTGAGCTAAAGAGGAAAATTCTTGTGGCTTAAACCCGATAGGTTTTTATGCGCTTGTCATAATCATAGCTGTTTACTCCATTTCCTTTGTCGCCGCCAAGCTTGCGTTCAACAAGGTTTGCTCGAAAGCTTGTCTCGCCTCGTTAAATCCCCTTTGCTTATGGTCTTGTTCCTGGCGCAGCTCTGCCTCGCGCTGCTGTTTCTTTTTTAAATCTCGCATGGCTTTGCGTTGCTGCTCCAGCTTGAGGCGATCAAGCTCAAGGGCAATAAAAGCCCTTTGGGATTGCGGCGTTGTATGTTTCCGATATGCGCCATTAAAGGGCTGAGCCGCGTGATGGGCTGGATCATGGTTTATTTTTCTGCGTGGCACTTTCATTCCTTCAGGCATGTCTTTATGTGCCGCAACCCGGGGGGCTGGAACATTTAAAAGAGAGGGAGCGGCGTGAAGCGGCCAACCCTTATATATCTAGTGAAGCGGGATAGCTCACACTTCACGCCTGGTTTGTTCGTACAAGATAGCGCCCGAGCCACAGCGCCAAGCGCTGCATTTCCTTTACTCGGCCAACTTGTCCGGACTCCTCGTATTCCGTTGGACATGCAAGGCTACCCGGCAACCAGTCCCGCCCCGCTGATAACGGTCGACAACGTCCCTTTGTGGACGGAACATCAAACACTATAGGAGAGGTAGGGTAAGGGTGGATAGATATCCAACGGAAAATGAGGTGTGATAGGCTGGGAGAGGGCCCTTGAGGCAAGTGCCCTTTGTTTACCCTCTCCATTGGATTATTCATGGGGCCTATTAAGGCGGCGCTTCGTAGAGTTAATCCGCCTACTGGCAAACACTGGCTGGAAAAAAATGCGCCACTATAGCTGCTTTATTGCCATGAAAATCGGAGGAAAAAGCAGAGAGAACCGGCCGATCTATAAAATCATTAATTTGAAAGCTTAAAGTCGACAGTGATCTTGCATCACTCGCGGGAATATCAAGTCTGACCGTCAGGGAGTCTTGGGTAGATGGTAGGTAAGTTGGTGATATCGTCGCTGAGGCGGGCGATATATTGGTTAGGCCTGAAGACCCATTGGGATTTGTTAATTGATCCAAAGTTCTATCGTTAAATGTAGCCCTGATAGCTGATGTGCCTCCATCATCGGCAGAAATAACCGATAACTTAAAAGGTTTGGCACTAGCACTGTAAAAATAAGCGGTATCAATATCATTTTGATTGATCGATAATTCACCCTGATAAGTTGACCTATGATGGGCGTAAACATCTTGAAGGGTCGTTGACGTGCCAGCAGGGCAGCCTTGGGTAAGTGACGCGCCCGGATCAGTTGAGGCAACTGCTTTTAGACCAGAGTCTTCAATAGCAATTCCCAGGCGTGGTTTGACCGTGTCCGTAGCGGGAACTGTTACTTGGCATGCGCATAAACCCAGTACAGGAATTATGGTAGAAAAAGCCACACTGTTCATTTTGATTTTCATTTTTCCCTCCTTGATGCATTTAAAAATACTTATATTTGTATATAGTAGTTTGAGCTATACATCATATAATTTCAACCTTTTAATCAAAGTCAAAAATAGTTAGTGTGGGGTTTATGAGTGTTAATAATGAGTGCTTAGTAATTTTCCTAACGCTTTAACTCGCTCATGGCCTCGTCAATACCGCCAAGGGTGAGGGGATACATGCGCTCACCCATCAGTTCACGAAGCATTTGCGTGGAGCTGATATAATCCCAGCTTTGTTTCTCGGTCGGGTTTAACCATACCGCGCGCTCATAAATTTGTGTCAGCCTTTGCATCCAGATCGCGCCGGCCTCTTCGTTGAAATATTCAACCGCGCCGCCGGGCACTGTGATTTCATAAGGGCTCATCGAGGCATCGCCAACAATGATAACTTTATAATCGTGGGGATATTTATGGAGAATATCCCAGGTCGGGATTTTTTCGGTCCAGCGACGGCGATTATCTTTCCAGACATAATCATACAGGCAGTTATGGAAATAGAAATATTCCATATGTTTAAACTCCGCGCGGGCCGCGGAAAAAAGCTCTTCGCATACGCGGATATAAGGGTCCATAGAACCGCCCACATCAAAAAAGATCAGAACCTTGATCATATTGCGGCGCTCCGGGCGCATTTGAATATCAAGATAGCCTGATTTTGCTGTGGCATCGACAGTACCGTCGAGGTCGAACTCGTCTGGAGCGCCCTTGCGGGCAAAACGGCGCAAGCGGCGCAGCGCCATTTTTATGTTTCTGGTGCCAAGGGCGACATCATCATCAAGGTTTTTATAATCGCGTTTCTCCCAGACCTTAACCGCGCGGCCCTGTCTTTTGCCCTGATTGCCAATGCGGATGCCTTCGGGATTATAACCGCCGGACCCATAAGGGGAGGTGCCGCCGGTGCCGATCCATTTGCTGCCCCCTTCATGGCGTTTTTCTTGTTCCTCGAGGCGCTTCTTCAAGGTCTCCATGAGTTTATCCCAGCCGCCCATCGCTTCTATCTCGGCCTTTTCCTCTTCCGAGAGATATTTTTGGTTCATCAGTTTGAGCCACTCTTCAGGCACTTGCGCAGTCTCGACCCCTTCGGCCAGTCTTTCGAGGCCCTTAAAGACATGGCCAAAGGCCTGATCGAATTTATCCAGATGGCGTTCATCTTTGACGAGACAGGCTTTGGAGAGATAGTAAAAATCTTCCACCTTGCGCCCGGCAAGGTCCGCGTCCATCGCCTCCATCAAGGTTAGATATTCGCGCAAGGAAACCGGTAGCCCTGCAGATTTCAATTCATGAAAAAATTTTGTAAACATGGAAAATAAACTAGCGGATTGACCGACATCTGAATAGGTTTTAGTGCAGGTTTATCCCTATGGAAAAAGGCTTTTTTGATGACCAATTCTACCCATGCCTACACGCCAGACCCGAGAAATAGTGAAATTCTCATTGATATTAATGGTGAGCTATTTGCGCGCAATGATGCCAAAATCTCGGTATTTGACTCCGGTTTTGTTCTGGGGGACGGGGTGTGGGAAGGCTTGCGGGTTCATAAAGGGGTTATCGCCTTTTTGGACCGGCACTTGAACCGGTTATTTGACGGCGCGAAAACTCTGGATTTCGAATTGGATATTACCAAAGAGCAACTCACCAAAAGGCTCTACGATTGTCTGGATGCCAATAAAGCCCATGAAGGTGTTCATATCCGGTTGATGATGACACGCGGGGTAAAAGCAACGCCCTATCAAGACCCACGGGCGACCATTACACCGCCAACATTGGTCATTATTCCGGAGTTTAAAAGCCCTGTGCCCCAAACTGCGAGTGAGGGCACTGACCTTTATACAGTCCATGTCCGGCGCGGTTACCCTGATGTGCAAGACCAAAAGCTAAACTCCCACTCCAAACTAAATTGTATCATGGCTTGTATTCAAGCGACAAAGGCCGGTGCGGATGAAGCCTTGATGCTTGATCCCCATGGGTTTGTTGCAACGTGTAATTCCACTCATTTTTTTATTGTTCGCGATGATGAAATCTGGACGTCAACAGGAGATTTTTGTCTGGGTGGTATTACGAGGGGCATTATTTTGGAAATTGCTAGAGATAATAACATCAAGGTTGCTGAGAAAAATTTCTCCCTTCATGATGTGTACGGAGCGCAAGAGGCATTTATCACCGGTACGTTTGCGGGTGTGACGCCTGTGAAATCTGTGGATGGGCGCCATATATCCTCCACGCGCGGGCCAATGGTCGAGCGGTTGCAAAACCTTTATAAGGATAGAATTGAAGATGAAGTTGCCCATGGTCGGGATGGAGTATGACCCGTATTGCCATGATTTCCGGCCCGCGCAATATCTCGACTACCATGATGCGCGCGTTTGAAAATAGGCCGGATATGTCGGTTTTTGACGAACCTTTTTATGGTTGCTATCTCAAAGAAACCGGCGCTCTTCATCCGATGCGTGATGAAGTGTTGGCCTCCCTCCCAACACAGTGGGATGAGGTTGTGCGCGATCTTAATATGGCGCCGAGTGATGAACATACACACATTTTTGAAAAGCATATTGCATTTCATTTTACCAAAATGGCACCGCGCGACTGGCTCGAAGGGCGAAAAATATTTTTATTGATCAGAAACCCTCGGGCAATGGTGGCTTCGTATAATCGCAAATATGATGATGTTGCGCCCATTAAAGATAGCCTTATTTTTCAAGTAGCACTGTATAAAAAATATTTCGCGAGTAACACAAAGCTCCCTATTTTTGATGCAAGTGATATTTTGAAAAACCCCGGGAAAATGATGCAAATCCTGTGTGATGTCCTCGATATCCCTTTTGATGAAGCGATGTTGAGTTGGCCTGCGGGGAGGCGCGTAAGCGACGGAGTTTGGGCACCTCATTGGTATGATGCTGTTGAAAAATCTACCGGATTTAATGAGTATACAGAAAAAACAATCGAGTTAGAGGATTTTCTTAAAAAAATTGCTGCCGATTGCATACCTGATTATGAATATCTCTATGAAAGGCGGATGGGATTGTGAATCTATTTTTTGATCGCATGGAAACCCCGTTAGGCGATATCGTATTAAGTTTTGATAAGGCTGGAAAAATATATTCTCTGGATTGGAAAAATCCGGGGCGAAGCGCCACCCATTCAGCCGAGCGTTATTATAAAAATCTGCAACTGGAACATCAGGCGCTACCGCCTAAAATCAGCAATGCACTCCATGCCTATTTTGATGGGGATCTCAAAACAATTGAGGGCCTCGCCATTCATCTTGATGGGACGCCATTCCAAAATTCTGTATGGCGGGCATTGTGCGAAATTCCGGTGGGGGAGGTCTGTAGCTATGTGGATATTGCAAAAAAACTGAATAATCCCGGTGCAATGCGCGCCGTGGGTATGGCCAATAATGCAAACCCGATTTCTATTATTGTGCCCTGTCACAGAGTGATTGGGGCCGATGGGAAAATGGTTGGATATGGTAGCGGTGTTGACCGTAAAAAATGGTTGCTGCGCCATGAAGGGTATTTAGATCAGCAACCCGCGCTATTTTAGGTCCGGTTTCAGATTACGCCGCTGATATGTATTTTATCACCATCAATTTGTGCAGCGATACCGTATATATCGGCAAGCCGTTTCGCGGTTAGGGTGTCTTTCACACTGCCGTCTGCATCAATATGGCCATCTTTGAGCCAGATCAGGCGATCCGCATAACGCGCAGCCAGATTGATATCATGTAAAATAATCAGTACACCGCTTCCCGTTTTTACCTGCGCTTTAAACAAATCCATGATCTGATATTGATGATAGGGGTCAAGCGCTGATACCGGCTCATCGGCAATGAGCAATGGGGCCTGAGCAACAAACCCCCGTGCACAATGAACACGCGCCAGCTCTCCGCCAGAAAGCGTATCGGCGCTGCGTTTGGCCAGATGGGATATGCCGCACGAAGCCATCGCGTTATCGACTTTTTGTTGATCTTCCGGTGTCAATCTCCCCGGGGTTACCCCGTAAGCAAACAGTCCCAGCGCGACGATATCGCCGACCTGACTTGGCCAGGCGAGGGGGCGGATTTGGGGAAGATAGGAAATATGACGCGCGCGTAAGACCGGATCGAGATTTTTCGTTTCAACTTTGTTTTTCCCCATCGTCAAAAGCGCAGAGCCTACCGCGTTTTTTACCAGCCCCATGGCGGCCCGTAAGGCCATCGTTTTTCCCGCCCCATTTGGCCCTAGCATGATGACGAGTTCTTTTTGCTTCAGTGAAAAAGAGATATCATGCAAAATGGGTTTATCTTCTATGGCAAAGCCTAGATTATTGATCGCTAGTTCAATCATGATGCCTCCCGCGTGAGGCTGCGATCCATACAAAAACCGGTGCGCCAATTAATGCGGCGACCACGCCGAGTTTTAATTCATTGGCCGTTGGCAGGAGGCGAACGCCGATATCGGCAAGCACCAATATTAGGCCCGCTAAAAGCGCTGAAGGCATAAGAGATCTTGCCGGATCATGATTGACGAATGGGCGCACAAGATGGGGCGCGATAATGCCCACAAAACCAATTGCCCCTGCCAGCGCAACCGCCGAACCGGTTGCAAGGCCGGTTCCTATTACAATAAAAAGCCGGTGGCGCTTCAGATCAAGGCCGATAGAACTGGCCGCTTCCTCGCCAAGAGTGAGTGCAGATAAACCCCGCGCCATCAATAATAAAAGGCCCATACCGCTTCCCATAAAGGGAAGCACTAATATAATATCGTCAAGGCTGCGATTGGAGACCGAGCCCAACATCCAGTTCAACATATCGGCTAGAGAAAAAGGATTTGGCGCAAGATTGAGTAACAGGCTCATTGCCGCGCCCGCAAAGCTGGATAAGCCAACGCCGATAAGAATTAAAGTCACCATAGAGCGCGTTCTCGCAGCCAGCGCTGCAATGATTAATGTCGCACCAAGAGCGCCAAGGATGGCGGCAATCGGCATTACCAAAGCCCCCCAACTGGCAAATCCATAATAGAGTGCGAGCACCGCGCCTAATGATCCGCATGCAGATACTCCCAGAACGCCCGGTTCAGCTAATGGATTGCGCAACAACCCTTGAAGCGCCGCGCCGCTCATCCCGAGGGCTGCGCCAACCAAAAAAGCGGCCAGCGCGCGCGGAAGGCGGATTTGCCAAATGATAAGGGTCTCGCTTGGTGTCCCTTGCCCAAACAGACCCGCCAAAACTTTTATCGGTGCCATGGAGGTTGACCCAAGCAGGCAGGCCAGAAAAATAGCAATCAAGCTCGCGACAATAAGGGAAATGGTAAAGGTTTTTTCAGTCACGGGCATGCTCGTTTTTATGAAGCCCGGCCAAAGCTTCAACCGCGTCGAGGATAAACCATGCACCGCAAGCGGTCCAACTGCCGTCTAAAGATTTAGACGGGCGTGATTTTAATAAATCGCGGGCGACGGGGTGGCGGATTGCACTCCATGCAGCAGGGTGGGTTGCCTTCAGGTCAAAAAAAGAGGCTGCAATAAAATCTGGCTGCTCCGTAGCCAGGCGTTCCAGAGGAAGAGGGTGCCAGCCCGGTTTTGATTGGTAATTTTCAAATCCGGCTTTTTCGATAATTTCATGCACTAACGATCCGCTGCCGCTCGTATAGCCGGTTGGTGTTACATATAATAATTTTGGCAGCGGGTTCGGGTAAGAAATTGCATCCAGTGCAGCCAAGCGGTTTTCCATCTCGCTAATGAGTGCCTTTCCGCGATCTTCTTCTCCCAGTCCTATCGCTAAATCTGCGATAATTTGATTGATGTCTTCAATTTCATTTGCCCAGCCAACATTGAGAACAGGCACACCGGCATGCTCATAAAATTGCGCTGCCTTCGGGCCGCCGCCGTAGGAGCGAACAATAAGATCGGGTTTGAGTAGGAGCGCATTTTCCGCTAGCGGTTTGATGCGCTTAAACCCTATTGCTTTATCGCGTAAATAGGAAAACTCTTTCGTGGCATCAGAAGATAATGCGAGAATGTTTTTTTCATCGGCAAGCTGTAAAACATATTGGTCAGCGCAGAAATCAAGGCTAACAATGCGCGTAGCTTTTGTTGGCGTGGCTACGATCTTATTATCGGGCTTATCATTTGGCGCATCACAATTGGTCAGGCAGAGTAATACCAGACTCAAATAGATGATGCGCCAAAAGTTTTTCATAATGGATTATGTTTCACAGATAGTGCCGCAATTAATAGTTTACCCTTATACCGCCAAATACGGATGCGGGTGCGGTACCAAATCCCACATTATCTTGATAGTCTGCATCAGTTGCATTCTCCACGCGAGCAAAAACTTCCAGATGATCGCTTATTTGGTAGGCGGCCCGTAAATTTAAGAGTGTGAAACTATCCAATGTCTGAAAACTAACGGTTTCCTGACCATTAAAAATCACGCCAGCGGACAGAGTAAGTTTCTCGATTGGTTGATAAGCCAGCTCCGCGCTAAAACGGTTCTCGGGTTGGCCGCCGGCTGTGGTGTTCGTGGTAATATTAAGAGCGTCAACATAGGTATAGGATGCACTCAGGTCGAGTGAATTGCTCAGGCGAATGCGGGTACCAATTTCAACACCGCGCGTGTCGAATTCTTCAATATTGATGAAAGCGCCAAAATTTGGTGAGCCAGCTACAAAAAGAAATGTGACCAAATCATCAACTTGCTGATCAAAATAGGTTGCCTGAAATTCAATACGGTCAGATAGAAACACATAGTCAAACCCGACATCCCAGCCAGAGGAAGTCTCCGGGGTTAAAAAGAGATCGATGTCAGGGTCGAATGTGAAAGTCGCGGTTTGAGCCAGATTGAAATCAAGCTCTCCCGCTGTGGGTGCCTGGAAGCCTTCGCTATAGGAACCACGCAATGTAAGACCGGTATTGGGGACTCTGACCGATGCAGAACCACTAAACGTCGTCTCGGAGCCAAAACTTGATGTATTATCAATCCTGAAGCCGCCTTCCAGAGTCGCATATTCGACCGGTTGCCATTGCGCGAGGCCAAACCCTGATGTGGTGGAATTATCAAGACCTTCTGGAGGGGTGAAACTACTGGAGGAACGCTCGCGTTCAAATTCAAATCCGGCAATAAGGGTTAGATTTTCAAAAGGGCGAAGGGTTCCCAGATATTCATATGAAAGCCGGCTGCCATCGGGATCAAAAGTGACAAAACCACCTTCTTCATTGATTATCGCGCTATCATAATAGCTAACAGAAAAACGATTTTCGATTTTACCCTCCAGGGCAACATAGTTGATATAGCCGCCAAGGCTCAAATCGCGCGTGTCGCCCGTGGCATCTGTATCACCAAGAGCAAATGTAGGAGGGGGAAAGCCATCAAATTCATTATGGCTATCAGAATAGCGTATCACCCCTTGGAGCGATAAATTCTCGTTAAGCTGTGCACGGATTTTTGAAGAGAGGGTAATATTGCGAAAGCCATCATCTTCGGTGTTTCCATCGGCTTCATCGGCGCTGGAAAAACCCGAACTAGTGATGCCGCTGACGCTCACGCGCCCGGACAAAAGCTCATTACCGCCCACCAGTGTCGCCCCGCCGCGAAATGTGCCAAACGAGCCTCCTTCAACAAATGCATCCGCGCCAAAACCGTCGCGACCATCTTTGGTGATAATATTAATAACACCGCCAATGGCGTCACTTCCGAACAAGGTTGACTGCGCACCGCGTAAAATTTCAACACGTTCGATGTCATTGCTGTCAAAATTGGCAAAGTCGAAGCTATTGCCAAAAAAGGCAGGGTTATTGCTGACGATTCCGTCTTGTACCAATAGGGTCTGGTCGCTTGGCAGACCGCGAATTGAAACGGATGTCAAACCACCAAAACTGCCTGAGCGAATGGCTTGCACACCGGGAACATTTGTTAATGTATCAAATAAGAACCGTTGTTGGCGTTGTTGTATATCTTCAAGGGTCACGATGCTGACCGAGCGACCAACTTGTTCTATCGGCGTTGCGAAACGTGTGCCGGTCACAATGATTGTATTGTTGTCTTGAATGTCTTCGTCGCAAAAAATTGTGCCACTTGTCTCTTGGTTGCTACACCCAGATGGATCACCAGTATTTTCCTGAGCGAGTGAGTGCGCGGGGATTTGTATAAATACCCCCATCATGGATAATAAAAATAAGCTCTTGGGTGAGGTTTGTAAAAGTTTACGCATGATGCATTTCCAGATTAAAAAAAAACTCCGCCTAAGAAGAATTTTTATAACGACACTATCGGCATCCCTCGTACAGAGAATAGGCAGCCATGATTTTATCGTTATGAAGGAAAGCGAAACGCGTTCACTTGGTTCCCGCCAAAAAGTCTTTTCCCGGACGATTGGCAAACGATGCGATGGCAGGTATCCTGACTTACCGATCAGTGTTTTGTGCTTGCCTTCCCGGACAAACCTGTCCAGTGGCGTCTATGAGCACAAAGCTCCCAGTTTACAGTTGCGGGTACAGTGCTGGATTTTCACCAGCTTCCCTATCTCGTCGCTAAACAGCGAACCATCCATTTTTCTATGAGCTACACATAGAAATAAGTCAATCTTCTATTTCAAGCGGGGTTTGAACTGTGATATATCAGCAATAAAGACGATAATTGAAACTGGGCGGCCCAGACGCGCCTGTCTGCGGATAAATTTGAAGAGAAATAGAGAAGAAATGAACAAGCACACCGGATCTTTAAAAGCTGCTAATAGCCCAAAGGGCGTTTCCCTAAAACAACCTAAATTTAATTGGGAAGATCCCCTTGATTTGATGGGGGCGCTTAGTGAGGAGGAGCGCCTGATTGCAAAAAGCGCTCATGATTATTGTCAGGATAAATTAATGCCGCGTGTGCTCGAAGCAAACCGCAATGAGCATTTTGACCGGGAAATCATGACCGAGATGGGCGCTCAAGGGCTGCTAGGCTCAACCATTGAAGGCTATGGGTGTGCGGGGGTCAATTATGTCTCCTATGGATTGATTGCCAGAGAAGTCGAGCGTGTTGATAGCGGCTATCGCTCTGCAATGTCGGTGCAAAGCTCTTTGGTTATGTACCCCATTTATGCTTACGGGAGCGAAGCGCAGCGGGAGAAATATCTTCCTAAATTGGCCCGCGGTGAATGGGTTGGTTGTTTTGGGCTAACCGAGCCGGATGCCGGGTCTGATCCTGCTTCGATGACCACACGAGCAAAGCCGGTTGAGGGGGGCTATAGCTTATCAGGTGCTAAAATGTGGATCACCAATTCGCCAATCGCGGATGTTTTTATCGTTTGGGCAAAAACCGATGAGGATGTTATTCGCGGGTTTATCCTTGAAAAGGGAATGAAGGGCTTGAGCGCCCCGAAAATTGAAGGAAAGTTTTCCTTGCGCGCCTCGATTACCGGCGAGATTGTGATGGATGAAGTTTTTGTGCCGGAGGAAAACCTGCTCCCCAATGTGCAAGGGTTAAAAGGACCATTTGGGTGTTTAAACAGTGCGCGCTACGGGATTTCGTGGGGCGCTTTAGGGGCCGCAGAATTTTGCTGGCATGCGGCGCGGCAATATACGTTGGACCGTACCATGTTTGGTCGCCCGCTTGCCGGGACACAATTGATCCAGAAAAAACTCGCCGATATGCAAACCGAAATAACAATTGGCCTGCAAGCCTGTCTTCAAGCGGGACGAATGAAAGATGCGGGAACACTTGCGCCGGAAGTTATTTCGATGATTAAACGCAATAGTTGTGGTAAGGCAATTGATATTGCCAGAGCGGCCAGAGATATGCATGGCGGAAACGGGGTTAGTGACGAATATCACGTGATCCGTCATGTCATGAATTTAGAAGCTGTAAATACTTATGAGGGCACGCATGACGTACACGCATTAATTTTAGGGCGTGCGCAAACCGGGCTTGTTGCTTTCTAGAAATTAAGAGAATTAATCGCGTTGTCAGATTTTCCAAAAATTGTAATTGTTGGTGCAGGCCACGCAGCTGGCTATGTCTTGCAGAGCCTTGCAAAAAGCGGGGTCAAAGGCGGAGTAACTTTAATCTCGGATGAGCCTTACGCTCCCTATCAGCGCCCGCCCTTATCAAAGAAATATCTTGCAGGGGATATGGATAAAGAGGGACTTATGCTGTTGCGATCATCATTTTTTGATGATTTTGGGTATGAGTTTGTAAAAGGGCAAAAAGTTACATCCATCGATCGCGATGAAAAGCGCGTTATGACCGGGGAAGGTGATAGTGTTTCTTATGACAAATTGATCTTGGCAACAGGAACAAGAGCGCGGCCTTTGAGCGTTCCGGGAACTGAATTGAACGGCGTACATTATCTGCGCGGCATTGGTGATGTTGAAGGGATAAAAGCCAAGTGGCCTGATGCGCAGAGCCTTGTGGTGATCGGCGGCGGGTTTATCGGGTTAGAGGTCGCGGCGGTAGCGCAGGGGGCGGGCAAACAGGTTACAATTATCGAGATGCAGGATCGCCTAATGCCGCGCGTGGTCGCGCCTCTGGTGTCTTCTTTTTACCGCGATATTCATGAGGGTCATGGCGTAGAAATTTGTGTAAATTCTGGCGTCGATGAAATTCTCGGTGAGGGTGGGCAAGTTGCAGGTGTAATCAGTAATGGCCGCGAAATTCAGGCGCAAATGGTCATTATTGGTATCGGCGTTCTGGCAAATGACGAGCTTGCCAGTGAATGCGGTTTGGAGTGTGACGCGGGTATTTTTGTTGATGAGTTTACCCGCACCGATGACCCCGATATTTTCGCGGTCGGTGATTGTACGCGCCATTACAACCCGCTTTATCAACGCCGGCTACGACTGGAATCAGTCCATAATGCAGTTGAACAGGGGAAAACCGCAGCAGCAACAATGCTTGGCGAAGCAGGGCGGGGGGGCGCAAAACCTTATGGGCAAATTCCCTGGTTCTGGTCGGATCAATATGATTTAAAATTGCAAATGGTTGGTCTTAGCGAAGGCTATGATGAGACAATTGTGCGGGGAGATATTGAAAATCGCGCATTCTCGCTATTTTATTACCAGCGTGATAAACTGATTGCCGTTGACTCGATTAATCGGCCCGCTGATCATTTAATGAGCAGGAAATTGTTGGGGGACAATATTAGCGTTCCAAAAGATAAAGCGGGCGATGCTGATTTTAACCTAAAAGAATTACTGTAAATTCTATCTGGAAATTCTATCCGGTAAATTTGGTTTTCATCGTCACAAGTTCTTCGGCGGCGCTTGGGTGGAGGGCGCAGGTTGCATCGAACTGGGCCTTTGTCAGACCAGCCTTAACCGCAATCGCAGCGATCTGGATCATCTCCGGACTATCATCACCAACAATATGGCATCCCACAACGCGGTCTGTATCGCCGTCTACAACCAACTTCATCAACATACGATGCTCGGATTTGGCCAGAATATTTTTCATCGGGCGAAAATCGGATTTATAGATATCAACATTTGCAAACTGCTCGCGCGCTTCCTTTTCTGACATACCCACTGTGCCAACAGGGGGTTGACTGAAAACGGCTTTGGGAATGTCATTATAATCCATCGCTTGAGGATTATTGTTAAAGACAGTTTCCGCAAAAGCTGCCCCTTCGCGGATTGCAACCGGCGTAAGATTGACGCGATCAGTTACATCGCCAACAGCATATATGTTGCTCGCGGAAGTTTTGGAATATTCATCAACGATAATTGCCCCGTCTTCACGGGCTTTGATATTGGCGTTTTCAAGACCCAGCCCGATGGTGTGAGGTTTACGCCCTACAGCCCACATAACCTCATCGGCTTCCAGGGTCTCGCCATTTGAAAGGCTAACTTTCTTGACCCCGTCTTTCTTGCCTTCAATCTTAGTGAACACACTTTCAGTAATAACCCGAACCCCAAGGCGCTCAAGCTCGCCATGCATTTGTGTGATGATATCCTTGTCGAAATAACGAAGCAGCTCCTTACCGCGATAAACGAGTGTCACATCAGCGCCAAGACCTTTAAAGATGCAGGCAAATTCAATCGCAATGTAGCCGCCGCCCGTTACGACGAATTTTTTAGGCATTTGGTCAAGATAAAAAACCTGATCGGATGTAATACCAAGCTCATGACCGGGCACGTTTTCATCGACCCACGGCGTGCCCCCTGTCGCGATGAGAATATGTTTTGCGCTAATCAAAGTGCCATCGCTTAATTCAACAGTATGGTCATCTTTTATGGTTGCGCGTTGTTCGAATATTTTTACATTCGAATTATTCAAGTTCCGGATATAAATCGAGTTGAGGCGATCAATCTCTTCGTCCTTGTTCGCTATGAGTGTCTTCCAGTCAAAGCGGACATTATCTGCTTCCCAGCCATATCCTTTTGCTTTTTGAAAAGATTTTCCATACTCGCTGGCATAGACCATAAGTTTTTTGGGTACGCATCCACGGATAACGCATGTTCCGCCGACCCGGTGTTCTTCAGCAACAGCTACCTTTGCACCATAACTTGCTGCCATGCGTGATGCGCGCACGCCGCCAGAGCCAGCGCCAATAGTGAAGAGATCATAATCGTAATCTGTCATGGGAAATTCCTGTCAATCTAAAGGCCTAGGATAGGTAGATAACCGCTTAAGGCAAAAAGCCAATACCGTTCTTAAAGCGGGCATCGTTAAATTCCATCACTTCCATTTCAAATGTTTTGATAAACTCGTTATAGATGGCTTCAAAAACCGGTGCCAAATCATCTTCATAATCAAGGGGAACCCTGATGATAGGCTGACTGGCTACAAAAACATCAAAGCTATCGCCGGTTACTTCAATCGAAACCAGAGTACGTAGCCACATAGCGCCCGCATCTTCACTGTTCTGGATAATGAGAGAGATACCAAACTGGACCGGTTCCAGAACAATGACAGGACGCTGTGCAAATGAGTAAGCATCATCGCCATAATCTTTTTGGGGATCAAACTCGCCTTGAGCGGGGACAATTGATACCCGGCTACGGTCGCATTCCAGATAGGTATGTAGATTTTCAACAATTGCCTGCCCGAGCCCCTTACAACGGAGCAAATTTTCAAAAGCCGCTGCGCCATAGGCATGAATAGCATCTGTTAAAACTTCATATTTGGTTTTCATTTGTTATCAATCCGTTGTCTAAAAAATTTTATGTTAACGTATCCACTGAGCCATTGGTATTGGCAATATATGCTTTTGTTACCATACCAACAAACAGACCGGTTTCTATAACGCCGGGTATCGAGCGTAATTTTTCATCAAGAATTTCCGCATCCTTAATGCGACCCAATGAGCAATCTAAAATAAAATGACCACCGTCACTTTGAAACATGCCTTGCTCACTAGGGCGAAACGAAAGATTGGGCGTGTTATACCCGAGTTCGGTCAGTGATTTTCTTACCATTTGTACTGTAAGGGGCCAACTAAAAGACTCAATCTCGAGAGGAAGGGGGTAAGCGCCAAGATCGGAGACTTTTTTACTGTCATCGGCAATGACTATAAAATCTCTGGCCGCTGCGGCAATGATTTTTTCCCGCAAATGGGCGCCGCCCCCTCCTTTAATCAGGTTTAACCGTCCATCAATTTCGTCCGTCCCGTCGACCGCCAAATCTATGATGGTGGTTTCATCGGGCTCTATACACTCGATCCCTAAGCTAAGGGCCTGTTTCTTTGTGGCGTTCGAGGTTGGTATGGCGCGTACATATAGGCCTTCACGAACCTTTTTGCCCAGTAAATCGACAAAATGCTTTGCCGTTGAGCCTGTTCCCAGGCCAAGTGTCATTTCCGGCGCAACCATTTCCAGAGCTGCAGCCGCTGCGCTGCGTTTGGCATTTTCAACGGTCATAAGCTTATTTCATCCCTTTTTATTTTTATCGTTAAAACGCTTTGCCCATCCGGGTATAGAGACTTGCTTCCCCCGAGCAACCGCGAGGGCGTCCTCTTCCACATCCTTGGTGATCACTGAACCAGAGCCTACATAAGCGCCTTTGTTAATCGTGACAGGGGCAACCAGAGAAGAGTTGGAGCCAATAAAGGCGCCATCTTTTATGGTGGTGCGCGATTTGTTAAAGCCATCATAGTTGCACGTGATTGTGCCCGCACCAATATTTGTGTCCTTGCCAATGTCGGCATCACCCAAATAGGTAAGATGACTGACCTTCGCGCCTTTGCCAAGATTGGTCTTTTTGATCTCGACAAAATTACCGACTTTTACGTCCTCGCCAAGCATGGCACCGGGGCGTAACCGGGCAAAGGGGCCAACCGCGCTGCCCGTATCAATATGTGTGCCTTCCAGATGGCTAAAAGGCTTAATCTCGACACCATCACTGATGACGACACCGGGACCGAAAACAACATTTTGTCCGATCACGACATCGCGTCCAATTTTTGTGTCATAGCTAAAATAAACAGTAGACGGATCAGCTAATGTTACCCCTTCTTGCATCATCGCCGTGCGGGTGCGGTGTTGCCAGAGATTTTCTGCATAAGCCAAATCTGTGCGCGCATCGACGCCCATAACTTCAGTTTCCGGGGCCTCTATTGCTGCGCATTTATGGCCCTGATCTATCGCCATACCAACAAGATCGGTTAGATAATATTCTCCTTTTGCATTATCATTATTAATTGCGGGGACAGCTGATTTCAAAAATGCGCTATCGACCGCCATAACGCCGGAGTTGCAAAAATTCACAGCGCGCTCCGTGGCGTTTGCGTCCTTGTGTTCGACAATTTTTATCAGTTCGTCATTTTTATTTGTAATGAGGCGGCCATAAGCATGTTCTAACGAGGGAGTAAAGCCCAACACACTCACGCGCATTCCTGCCTCGATTTTTTTGCATAGATCGATAAGGGTTTGCGATACGATAAGCGGTGTGTCGGCATAAACGATAAGGACGGTGCCCTTGAAGTTTTCCAATGCGGGTAGGGCCTGTTTCACGGCATCGCCAGTGCCTTGGGGCGGGGACTGGACAAAAATGCTGGTATCGGGATTTATGCTCGTTGCTGCTTTGCCGACTTGGGGAGAATGATCGCCAATCACCACGCTCGTTTGCGCAGTACCGATTTGATCGCAATAATCCATCACATGGCCCAGCATAGAGCGTCCGGCGATCTGGTGGAGCACTTTTGGGGTTGATGATTTCATGCGTGTCCCGTGACCAGCACCAAGGATGATCACTGCGACTGGATTTTTCAATCCATTTGATTTACTTGCTGATTGTGTTGTCATGGTCTTTGGCCATTTTCTGAGTGCATTGATTTAGACCTTTCTTTCAAAGCTTGCCCCATATGTCCACTAGCCAGAACGATGAAATTACCCCCAATTGCGATGAAGTTTGCCCTAATCAGATGATGCGCGCGGTGATCTTTGATCTTGATGGCACTTTAATCGATACTGCGGGGGATCTGGCAGCGGCAATGAACCATGTTTTGACCAGCCGGGGCCATACGCCAATTCCCCATAGGCAAGTGCGCCATTTGGTGGGGTTTGGGGCGAAAGCGATGATCAAGGCCGGGTTCGAATTGAGTGCTAAAACCGTGCCTGCAGAGGAAATTTTGATCCAGATGGTCGACGAGTTTGTTGACTATTACAGAGCCAATATTGCGGACTATTCCCGCCCTTTTGAGGGTATGGTTGAGGCAATATCTTTCTTGCGCGAAAATGGGTTTCTGGTTGGGGTTTGCACCAATAAAAAAGAGGCCTTGGCGCGTCACCTGTTAGAGGCGTTATCCCTTGCTGATTCTTTTGATGCAATTGTTGGCGGCGATAGCGCGGGGGTAGCCAAGCCGGACCCGGCCCCGGTTTTTCTCTGTCTTGAGCAAATGGGCATTAGCGAGGCTGCGATCAAAGAGGGCGGGGTGCGAGCGGTTTTTGTTGGCGATAGTGATACCGATATTCGGGCTGCTACGGCCTGTAAAATGCCTTGCCTTGTCGCAGATTTTGGCTATGGCCCCGTTGATCTGCTGGAGGATTTTAATCAGGAAAACCGGTTAGCAAGTTTTGATAGTTTTCATGGCTTGCCAGAACTCATAACTGATATGCTGGCAACAATTGCTCTCCCCCGGAGCCAGAATTAAAAAACCTAGTATGAATCGCCGAGGCTAATCGGACATTCTCGTTTTAAAAATTCATGCCATTGCGTCTCAGAAATATAATATTAGCGGCTAGAAATATAGGGCATGACTTTAATCGAGTAAGGCAATG
>CAYMPJ010000009.1:106329-126187 GCA_964392325.1 uncultured Caulobacterales bacterium | reverse complement strand
GCGGTGTTTGTTGCGATATCGGCAGTGTTTGTGGCAATGCCAGCAGTGTTGGTTGCGATATCAGCAGTGTTGGTCGCAATTGCTGTCTGATTTGCCGTTACTTGCGTGTTGGTGTCAAAGAGTTGCGAACCATTAACCGCGTCAGTTGAGGTTGCAGAAATTACGCCCGCACCGACATTCTGGATTTGGCGGGTCAATCCGGTTCCTGCATTGCCTACAGAAACAACCGCAGTGCCAGTTGACCCCGCCGCTGCAGCTCCGCTTAGAGTAAACGTACCGGAATTGCGTGTCGCTGAGGCAGATGTCGTGCCAAGAGCAACGTCATTGACATTAACGGCTTGGGCATTATTGCCCAGTGCCACGCCACCATTTGCAAGCGCGTCGGAGTTAACACCGATCGCTACGCCGCCGACGGCGGCTGCGCCTGAATTCAAACCGATTGCGACTGAGCTCGTTCCGATAGCTTGCGCGCCGGACCCCAAAGCTGCTGAATTATTTCCGACAGCATCAGTGTTTGAACCAATGGCTGTAGAGCTAGTCCCGGATGCCAATGCGTTATTACCCAGTGCTGATGTATTGGTATTTGTTGCATCCGAGCCCGTACCAATTGCGGTTGACCGAAGGCCTGAAGCTATTGTTCCTATTCCAAGAGCCGAGGAATTTATGCCAGTTGCTTGCGCGCCTGATCCCAGAGCAGTTGCATTTGTGGCTGTCGCGTCCGTATTAACGCCAAGAGATGTAGATCTCAAACCAGTGGCTTGCGCATTGTGGCCAATCGCGGAACCTTGTTGGGCCGTCGCATCTGAATTAAAACCAATGCTAATTGAGTTAGTCCCCGAAGCGCCAGCATTCGTACCGGCAGCAAACGAATTAGAGCCCGTTGCTTGTGCAGAGCTACCAAAAGCAGATGCACCGGTTGCTGTCGCATCTGTGTTCACACCAATAGCTGTTGTGTTTACACCGATAGCTTGGGCATTGTTTCCTAACGCGGCTGCATTTGTATTAGTAGCATCTGTATTAACGCCCAAAGCAACAGATCTCGAACCAGTAGCCTGTGCATTATTACCAAAAGCAGATGCATTTGTTGCCGTTGCATCTGAATTAATACCAATACTAATTGAGTTAGTCCCGGAAGCACCAGCATTCGTACCAGCTGCGAACGAATTCGTGCCCGTGGCTTGTGCCCCGCTGCCAAAAGCAGATGCACCAGTTGCGGTTGCATCTGTGTTCACACCAATAGCTGTTGTGTTTATACCAGTAGCCTGGGCATTGTTACCTAACGCAGCGGCATTTGTATTGGTCGCATCTGTATTCACGCCAAGGGCAACAGATCTCAAACCAGTGGCCTGCGCATTGTTACCAAAAGCAGAAGCCTGTGTGGCTGTCGCATCTGAATTAACCCCAACGCTCGTTGAGCTAATTCCAGAAGCGCCTGCATTCGTACCAGCTGCGAACGAATTCGTGCCTGTTGCTTGTGCAGCGCTACCAAAAGCAGATGCACCGGTTGCTGTTGCATCTGTGTTCACACCAATAGCTGTTGTGTTAATGCCAATAGCCTGAGCATTGTTTCCTAATGCAGCGGCATTTGTATTGGTCGCAACTGTATTAACGCCAAGGGCAACCGACCTCAAACCATTGGCCTGAGCATTGTTACCAAATGCAGAAGCGTCCTGAGCGGTTGCATCAGAGTTTACTCCAACACTCGTCGAACGAATGCCGGTAGCGCCCGCACTCACACCAATACCAGTTGCATTTAATGCCGTCGCCTCTGAATTGACACCAATACTGACCGCATTATCAGCCGACGCCGTTGCATTCGCACCCAAGGCAGTCGAAGCCAAACCGCTCGCCTCAGTATTACTCCCGAAGGCAGATGAACTATTCCCTGAAGCTTCTGAATTCACGCCAACACTCGTCGAGTTGAGGCCTGAAGCAACCGCACCCAAGCCACTGGCATTTGCATTATCGCCGGAAGCCACAGCATTGAGACCGGTAGCATTCGAATTATCGCCGGAAGCCACAGCGCTAAGGCCAAGAGCTGTTGAATTCCCACCTGTAGCCTGTGCATTATTACCCAACGCCGAGCTATTGTCGCCATTAGCCTGAGAACTCACGCCAACGGCAGTCGCCTGGGCGCCTGGTGCAGACGCGTTAGGTCCAACCGATACCGAATTAGGCCCCGGTGGATTGCCGCCAGCAACTTGTGCAATAGCAGTTGATCCAAACCCCAAAGAAGCGATGGCAATTGCGGTCCCGAATACGAGCGAGCCAATGCTATGTTTCTTCTTTAGCCCTAAAGTTTTGCAACTCAGTCGTAGAGCATGCAAGATACGTCTTTGAGATGATTTTGTAAATACAGTATCGTGATTAATTTTAGGATTTGTATACATTTGATTCACCATAGCAATGAAGGGATATTACGGTGAAGCTAATGTAAAACTTCAATGGTTTTGATTGTATTAATTATCTGGTAAATACATCAAAATATTGAAGATATTTATCCTTTGTTAACTTAAAATGCGCGTATCAGATGCATTTTGGGGCACACGGATGTTGATAATTATTTTTGGTGTGCGCCTGTAGTTTTCTTTGGTTTTTGCTAGTTTCACAAACGAATTTATAGCTCTGAGTACGGTATAATATTTTTATCAAATTCTAATATTTATAAAATTCAGTATACGACTATATTATTTGTCAAAGATGAGATTGGGTAAAAACAATGCGATATCCGGAATAAAAACAAGCAGTAATAAAACTCCGATTAACGGCGCAAGAAAGGGTAGGGTTGCGCGTACACACTCTTCGAAGGGTGTCTTTGAAACTTTTGCCAGCACATAAAGAACCATGCCCACTGGAGGGGTTAGCAAGCCAATCATCAGATTAAGCACTAAGACAATACCCAGATGAACCGGGTCAATCCCTACCGATAATGCAACCGGCAATACTAGCGGCGCGAGGATTGTGATTGCAGCAATCGTTTCCATAAAAAAGCCGATTACAAAGACCATCATCATGATCATGAGTAAGACCATGGTTTTATTGTCAGTCAAAGTTAGTAAACCGGATGCCACCACATCCGCGACTTGATTGGCTGTTAGGACCCACGCAAACAAGGCCGCTGAGGCAACGATCATCAAGACAGCAGATGTTGTCTCAATTGTTGCCATAATAGCATCTAAAATGTCTCTGAAATTTAGCGATTGTAACAAGAAGCAACCTACGAAAATTGTAAAGGCAACCGCAGCGATAGCGGCCTCGGTCGGGGTGAAAACACCAAACAATATACCGCCGACAATCAGAACGGGGGTGAGTAAGGGTAATAGTGCCGACTTGAGAGTGCTTAGCGTGGTGTGTATTGAAAAAGCCGCCTCGCGAGGGAATTTCCGGCGGACGGCAGTAAAATGAACCATTATCATCAGCGATACGGCCATTAACAGGCCGGGTATCAACCCCGCGGCAAATAATTTGCCAATCGAAACTTCGGCGACAACGCCGTACACAATCAGCGGCAATGATGGCGGTATAATCGGGCCAATTGTCGATGAGGCAGCTGTCACGCCGACTGAAAAGCCCCGTTCATAGCCTGCATCGCGCATGGCCTCGATCTCAACCGCGCCCAAGCCCCCGGCATCGGCAACAGCCGCTCCCGACATTCCGGCGAAAATAACACTCGCGCCAATATTCACGTGGCCTAAACCGCCCGGTGCCCATCCAATGAGAGCCCGGGCAAAATCAAAGATAAGTTTGGTAAATCCGGCGGCGTTCATCAGATGTCCCGCAAAAATGAAAAAAGGAATAGCAATTAGTGTAAAGCTGTTCAGTCCATTGATCATGGTGTGCGCCGCAGCAACACCGGCAATGCCCTCGCTCAGAAAGTAAACTAATGATGACAAACCAAGAGCGATATAAATTGGTGCACCGGAAATAATCAGGGCAAACAATAAAACCAGTACAAGCAGCAATATCATGCGGCTTCCTCATCTTGTGTGGATTTTTCGATTTGGTCTAAAATATCCTGATTGCTTAAACTTGCGCGTTGAAAAAGCGCCCGCAGGGATATGAATGTGGCAACCACCAAGCAGGCAGCGATAAACCAGTATATGAGACTTTTTGGGAGATCGATCGAAATCATACGTCGATCCGCTTGTAGCGCGAGCGCGATGGAGAGAACAGATAGAGCGCCGTGAAATGCTACACTCACAAGATCAACCATGATTGCCAATGGTTTGACATTGTTCAAAGATATCCGGCGGTAAATGACTTCTAGAAAAATATGCCCCCCTCGATGCAAGGCCGTAATAGAGCCCGCATAGGCAACGCCCATCAGCAAGTAGCGAGCAATTTCCTCGGTCCAGGCAATACTGTCATTGAGGATATACCGCGATAGAAATTGCAGGAGAACGATTGCTGCAAGGGCTATAAATAAAATCAGTCCCGGCAGATCAATCCAGTGGATAGAGGTTCTGGAGTTATCGTTCATGGTATTTTTATTTCCCCTAGGCGCGCGAGATATGAAGCATCGAATGGATAGTCCCGGGTTTCAAAATAAGTATCAACAGATTGACGAAATGCCGGGCGGTCAACCGTGCTAACAGTTAAACCCTTATTCTCAAACCAAGCGACGAGTTTTTCTTCGTCAGCGGCGATTTCTTCAGATGCCTTCCAGGCGGCAGTTCTTGCAACCTCTTGTAAAAGCGCGGCTTCTTCTGTGCCCAGTTTATCGAGAGTTGGAAGCGCAACCAAAGTAAGCAGAGATGGCACGATATGGCCCGTTAAATTTATGTGTGATTGGACCTCATAAAATCGTTTGAACTGAATAGTTGTCAAAGGATTTTCCTGTGCGTCAACAACGCCCTGTTGCAATCCCAAATAGACTTCAGCAAAGGGCATAGGGGCGGCGTTGGCGCCCGTTGCATTTGGCAATATCAGGAACATGGGCGCATTGGGAACTCGAATTTTTAATCCGCGCATATCATCTGGATGTAAAATTGGCTTATTCGAGGTTACATGGCGAAAGCCGTAATATGTCAGCCCGACAACTTTTGTACCGGTTTTTTTCCCAAACCCGGCAGCGATTTCTGCAAAGAGGGGTGAGTCACGATAGGCTTGCCAATGCTGGAAATTGTCGATTGTGTAGGGGAAGTCGGATAATGCAATAGGCGGATATTCGTTTGCGACGAAAGAGGCACCAGTATAGATGAGATCAATTGCACCAAGGGCTAAGGCTTCGTTGATTGCGCTTTCATTCCCGAGGGAGGAGGCAGGATAGACCCGCACGCGGTAGCGACCATTTGTGCGTTTTTCAAATTCCCTTGCCGCAATCAGGGTTTGTTGGTGATAGGGTGTGCTGATTTCATAGACATGCGCCCAGCGCAATGTCGTTGTTGTATCTTCTGCGCGGCAGATAAGGGCCAATACGAATGTGACTGATACAATCGTATATAATATCAGCGCGGAGCGATATTTGCTCATGAAATTCATTTTTTAAGCTGACGGTATCTTGAGATGGCTTCTATGAGATAGAAATCACCGAAAATGGTGCCGACCTCTTCCCCTCGATCATAGGAGTGGGAGCCACGGGTTAAAATCGCTTCATAGTCCGGACTGGCGGAAAGATATGTATTTGATGTTAGATCGTGCAATATGGTTTTAGCAGTTTTCAAATATTT
The DNA here is from genome assembly GCA_964392325.1 of uncultured Caulobacterales bacterium. Taxonomy (GTDB): domain Bacteria; phylum Pseudomonadota; class Alphaproteobacteria; order Caulobacterales; family Parvularculaceae; genus CALLPQ01. The sequence continues at coordinate 120,518 of CAYMPJ010000009.1, read as the reverse complement.
TTTCTCGTCCGTGATCTGATAGAGCTCCAGCGAGGCAGATGCGACCACGGCTGCGGCTGATGTGTCGAGTGGGTTGCGTTCATCAACCAGCGCGTCAAAATCCGAATACGGAATAGAATCTTTGGATTGTGCATTCAAAGCATTCATGTAGTAGTCAAAAACAAATTCTGCCCGATCCAGATAACGCTGATACCCGGTATATCGATAAAGCATGGTATAGCCATAAATCAGCCAGGATTGTCCGCGTGACCATGTGCTCTCTGTTTTGTCACCTTGCTCGGTGCGTTTGTCGATAACTGTACCCGTTTCAGGATTAAAGCCAACAACGTGCCAGTGGCTTCCCGGTTTGCGGTCAGCATATTCCTTGCTCTTGGCGTTCTCCCATTGTGCATCACCGTCTTTAAAGATGGTGTGCTTCCATGTTGTTTCCTCATGTCGCGCTATTTTATCCAGCAGATCCATATCGCCGGTATTTTTCACAACCCATATTGGCAGTTCCATGTTCATAATCATATCACTGTTTATTTCAAACTCACCTTCATAGGGTTTATGCAATGTTGGCGGCCATGTGCGAAAACCGCCTACATGGGCGTTGTAGCGCTGGGTTGTGAAAGTGTTGCTTGCCCAGCGTAATACATTTTCGTAATCCCGTTTTTCTTCTTGCGTTAAAACGTTTTCGCCATGACGCAGCGCATATCCAAACGAGTTGAAAATTTGAAATCCGGTATCATTATCAGAGGCGCTCGCCCTTGGGCGTATGGAGTCATTCCAGTCTCTACCATAATCAGCCCATTTTTGATCGCCGGTAAGATCGTACATCATCCACATTAATCCGGCTGAAAATCCGCAGCACCAACCATTCAGCCCGCGACCTATCCATTGACCATCAGTATCCGTATAACATGTAAATCGTTCAGGCCCTATTCGCTGTGCGTGCTGTTCTAATTTTGCTGCTGAAATTTCTATCGCGTGGTCGAGTTTTTTATCGAGTGCGTCAGCCAGTGCTACGGGTGTGATTAATGATGTTACCACGAGTAACTTTGAAACGATTATGAAAATACGAAATAGCAGCGCCATAATGGTTACCTTAAATTATTTATAAGGAAATCTAACGATGTTTTTTATGGGAGGCAAACGAATTTGAGTGTAGCTAGAGTCGCCTATCAACATCATGTGTTTTGATTAGACTTTATGTAAAAATTGGCCCCACTATGAAGATTGGTATCGTCAAGAAAATTCTGTTTGATGGTTTTATTCCACAGAATTCTTGGGTGATTTTAGGTAATCCTTGTGCTAGGCTAGAGGTGTTGAGCCAAGATACTCTTTGTAATAGACAGGCGATTAAGGATAACTGACAATTTGAAACCCTTTTTCGTTATTGTTTTCTTTTTATAAGCATACAATGTAGACTGAGCATTATGGTAGATAAGAAGAAGAAAAAAAGCTCCAGCAAGACCGGTCCGATCAAAACTAGCCCGAATAAGATTGGCAAGAGCGGTCCAAATAAGGCCGGTAAATCGGTAACATTGAAGGATGTTGCGTTGAGCGCTGATGTGCATTTATCGACCGTTTCCCGGGTTTTAAATCCATCAAACCGAAAAATGATATCTGATGATGTGGCTGTTCGCGTTAGAGAAATTGCCGACGAAATGGGATATCGGGCAAACCTGTTTGGCTATGGGTTGCGAACGAAAAAATCTAATACAATCGGGGTGATTATTCCCGATCTGACGAATCCAGTATTTCCGCCAATTATTCGGGGTATGGAGCATGCCTTCCGGGAATCCGGCTATACATCCATTCTTTCCGACTCCAATGAAAGTGTCGAGGAGGAACGAACGATTGTTGCGCAAATGCAGTCGCGACAGGTTGAGGGGCTGGTTTTGGCGTCTGCACACCGTGCGGACAAAATTGTCGAAGAAGCAATGGAGCAGGGGCTGCCAGTTGTTTTAATTAATCGTACCACCGACGATAAGCGGGTTTTATACGTTACAAATGATGATCATCGAGGGGCCCAGCTTGCGGTTGATCATCTTATTGATCTTGGTCATCGCAAAATCGCCCATTTAGCGGGGCCGCAATTTATCTCCAATGGTTTTAATCGGCGCAAAGGCTATTTGGCAGCATTAAAGCGCCGCAATATCGAAGTGAATAAAAAGCTTATTGTTACCTGCGATACTTTTGACACCGAGGCTGGTGCGAAGGGATTTGAAAAACTAATGTCCCAAGGCGAAGATTTTTCAGCCATTTTTGCCGGGAATGATGCTTTTGCGCTGGGATGTTATCAAGCCATGAAAAAAAGAGGCCTGAAGTGCCCCGATGATATTTCCATTGTCGGGTATAATGATATGCCATTGGTGAATTTAGTTCAGCCAAGATTATCAACTGTACGTATTGATTTGTATAAAATGGGGAGCAGTGCAGCAAAGGTTTTGCTTGGAATTATAGATGGTGAGGGGGAGGTTTCGCCTGTATCTACCATTTTGGAGCCGGAGCTCATTGTCCGTGATTCGACGGCGCGGCTTTCCTAGAAGCTAGGACAATTGACTATTCTATTTAGAAAACTGAATGTCTTGGGCGTTCAAAAACCCGCGCTATGGTGTATTGTGGAAAATTGTGAAAAAATTAGATAAGACATTACTGATCTATAATGGTATCCATGATTTTTGTTGAATTCTCCTCGAATTTATAGGGCGGAGGGAATTTTTCATGTTAATTGTGTTTGGTGGCTTGATTTGAAGCAGATATCGAATTATGTTAATGCAAACGTTTGCGCACCCATAAACAAAAAGCGCTAGAAACTGGAAGGATCCCATGGAATACAAAGGCTACGAACTCGATACAAGTTTCATCCAAGAGCAACACCACAATAATCCCCGTCGACTTTATAGCACGACAGGTGCTGACTGGCAGATGCGAGTGGATCATGAACGTCTTCGTGGGGAGCGTCTTGCGCGTGCCCGGGCTGAGATGGAAGCTGATGACCTAGGGGCTCTCGTTGTTTATGCCGGTGCTAATATCCGGTATCTTACAGGATCTTACCAAGGTAACTGGAAGTACAATATCAATATCAGATATGCTGTATTGCCACGTAATGGCGAGCCTTATCTGTTCGAAACAGCCGGCTCCGACATGCGCAATGCGATGCTCGATCTTCCATGGATGAAAGAGCGGATTGGCCCTGCTATGACTTGGCAGTGGGCTGAGGGAGCTGTTGGTGAAATGGCTGATAAAATGGTCGCGACCGTTTTGGATGTTCTCAAGCAGCATGGCGTCGAAAAAGAAAAAATCGGCATTGATAATATGGACATGCCAGCGCTACACGCTTTTGAAAAAGCGGGTATCAAGGTTGTCAACGGATGGCCTGCAATGTCCAGAGCGCGTGTTATCAAAACCCCTGATGAGATAGAATTACTGAAAATGTCGGCCAGTATTGGTGATGCTGCTATGTGGCATATCAAACACGAGTGGCTGCGTCCCGGCATTACCGAAAGACAAATAGAAGCCCACGTTCATAAATTTATGCTCGATAGGGGGTGCGAGATTATCTACGATATCATTGTCGCCTCTGGTGGTAACACCAGTCCTTATCGACGATGGGCGACGGATAAGTTAATCCAGCAAGGTGATCTATTGATTGTCGATATTAACGCAGTTGGGCCAGGTGGTTATTACATTGACTTTGTGCGTACGATGAAGTGCGCAGCTAAGATGACCCAGCAGGAAATCGATCTATATCGTGAAACATATGACTCACTCTATGCTGGGCTTGAGAATCTACGTCCGGGTATGACTTCAGCAGATGTTGTTTCCAAGTTCCCTGAGTATGATGATGATACATATGGGACGGTTACACTGCAGCAATTTGCACACTCTATCGGTATCACCCTCTATGAGGGTATGTGGATGAGTAGGGCTTATTCGTTGAAATATCCTGCTGAGATCAAAGAGAATATGTATTTTGCTATCGAAACATTTGCTGGTCATCCTGGATTGCCGCAAACGTGTAGATTGGAAGAGAATGTTCTTGTTACCAAAGATGGCCCTGTGATCTTCACGAAAATGGAGCATATGGAAGAGGCCGTGGGTAACTATCGTAGCGGCGATTTCCATCACCCGAGTTTGCGCGGTTATCCAGATTCAGTTTGATCTGTTTTAAATCTCGCACGTATAATAACTACGGACGGCAATTATCATGATTGCCTCCGTAGAGGATTAAAATGAATGGAACGTAATCCGTTGATTGTAGTTGGTACGCCGCGTGATGGTGAGGCCGACGAAAACGCGCTTTTGGAAAATTGGCAGCGAGCTCAAGATACCGGCTTGGGCTGTGTGATTATCGATGCAGAAGATGGTAATGAAGCATCGGCGGTATCGGCTAAAAAAGCTGGTGCCTATATTTATGTTAATCGCGAAGAGCCGGAACACCGAATATCAAATTATCATACAGAGTCCGGCGCAGAACGCGTTGCGGCGAGCGTCAATCGTTTCGATCGGTTTTATAATCATGATATCATCATCAATGTTTATGCAAAGCTTCCCCCCATTGCGGCGGATCTTATCAAATCATTGATGTACCCATTAGCAAACCTAGATGTGGATATAGCAACACTTGTGATGCCCCTAACAAAAGAGGATGCGAATTCACAAGACGTTGTTAAGGTCGAAGTCGACTGGTTTGAGCAAAACCGTGTTCATATTCTAACCAATAGCCGGGTTGGCCGAGCCAATAATTTTGCGCGAAATCTCTCGGATTTATCACTGCCCGTCGACCAACTTTACCGTCATGTCCCCATCTACGCATACAAACGCGCCTCTCTGGATCGTTTTGTGCGTATGGAGCCAACGGCCCGTGAGATGGAGGAGCGCTTGGAACCCGAACGCGCTTTGGCCAATGGTATGCGCATTGACGCAATAAGGGTAGAATAGTTCTCACGGAAAATACGAGAATGGGTGTGCCCCTAGAGCCTAATCGAAAAACTGCAAAAGCATTTTGCGGGTTATAGATCAGACGTCCGTTTCAGAAAAGTTCATGCGCTGCCGGCTCTAAAGCCTAAATTAAGAGCCTGACCGAAAATCTGCAAAAGCATTGTGCAGGGTGAATTTTTGCAGGTAAGAAAAATTTGTGGAACTACCGTATTTCCAAATAGTACAATTAATTTTGCCTAGTCCTCGATGGTATATTCAACAGGCCAGGGATGACCGGTTTTTGTTATTTCGTCGCGATAGGTTTTCATGATTGCGGAACCGGGCATCCCGCGGCCATTAGCTTCTTGCGCCATATCATTTGGAAATCCGGAGAGAGATTTGGCCCATATTGAACGGGTCTCTTCTGGTAACTCCGCGACGGAAGCGCCGGAATTTCGCAAGTCTTCCAATCCCCGAATTTGACGGTTATCCAGAGCTTTGGCTGCGCGTATTTCGTAATCGCGGGAGACTTCTTGGATAATTTTCTGAACTTCAGGGGGAAGTTTATTAAAGCGCTTATTGTTCATGGTAATAATAACCGCGCCGCCCATGGCTCCAAAGCCAATCAATGTATAATGGGGCGCAGGCTCATGAAATTTAAAGCTGTAATATGCCGATGGAAACATCAACCAACCATCGTAAACCCCGGTTTCCAGCGCAAGGTAGCCCTCGGGTAGGGATGATTGCACAGGGATTACGCCAGCATATTGTAACCATGGGAGATTTGGTCCTGCGCCGCCAATTTTTACGCCGTCCAGATCTTCAATTGTTTTCCAGGGTTGAACAGTGCCTAGGTGGTAATTGTCCCAACCATTAAGGGCGAGCAAGCGCTGTTTATAGTCGTGGTTTAATTGTTCTTCCAGCCACGGATGCGCCTCATAGACTTTACGGGCCAAGGCAACAGATTTTCCCGACTCTTGTGGCCCGAAAGGTGTGAAATACATAAAATTATGCAGGAACAGTTTTGAGGGCTCAAAGCAAACGCAATAACCACCAATATCGAGAATGCCGCTCTGAACGGCTTCTAGTGTTTCGGCTGCTGAAGCGATTGAGCCGCCATAACCCTCGACAAAACGGACCTTGTATTGTGTCTGCTCGGCAACGCGTTTTTTGACTTCTGGGACAAAATAATCCCGAAGCTGAGTGGGATAAACGGCTGGTCCGGCTGGGTGCCCTGACCCGATGCGTAGGGTAAAAGTATTCGCATCTCTTACGCCGCATCCATTAAGAAGCGTTATCACTGTCGTTAGGGTTACCAATAATTTCATCATCGCCGACATGTAAGCAGGGCCTTTCGAATTGAGTATGGTTCCGATTAATCGCTATCGACCAAGCCATTCTACATCTGTTTAATTACTTGATTGTGCAAACGTTTGCAACTAATACTGACATAAAGAATCTGGGCACGATAGGGGTAACTGTGTTCTAAAACATGGTGTATATTTACCTGTGTGAACTTGATTGTACAATTTTATGTTTACGATTGATAGGCGTATGCATAGTTGCAAATGAAAATATTATAAACCTATTTTAGGGCGGTAACATTCGATACTAGTATGACCACCAAAACCGACAAAATTTTTTTCAATTCACTTGCCGAAGTCGTAGGACAAAAAAACGTCTTAAGAACAGAGCGCAAGCTCAAGCATTACCAAACAGGTATAAGAATTGGATCAGGCAAGGCGTTTGCCGCGATTATACCGGGCTCTCTTGGCGAATTGTGGCGTGTGCTGAAAATATGTGTCGAATACGATAAAATCATAATTATGCAAGCCGCGAACACCGGGCTTAATGGTGGGTCTACGCCGTATGGTGATGATTATGAGCGGGATGTTGTGGTTATAAGCACCCTCAAAATTGACGATATAATTTTGCTCAATCAAGGCAAACAGGTTCTCGGGTTTGCTGGTTCTACGCTCTACAGATTGGAAGAGGCTCTTGATGGTATTGACCGCTCACCTCATTCGGTTATTGGTTCGTCTTGCATAGGTGCATCAATTGTTGGCGGTGTTTGTAATAATTCCGGTGGATCGTTGGTCAACCGTGGTCCGGCTTACACAGAACTATCACTTTTCGCGCAGCTTAATCAAAATGGGGAACTGGAGCTGGTGAACCATCTCGATATTGATCTGGGGGATAACGCCGAAGAGATAATTGATAATCTAGAAAAAAGAAATTTCGAGCTAACCCCGGGCCCCAGTAATAAACTTGCATCAGATACAGAATATGAAGCGCGTGTTCGCGATATAAATGCCGATACGCCTGCGCGTTATAATGCTGACAAGCGGCGTCTTCATGAGGCAAGTGGGTGCGCTGGTAAGATAGCTGTATTTGCTGTTCGTCTCGATACTTTTGAGGCGCCAAAACGAGAGCAAGTTTTTTATATCGGCACCAATGATCCAACGCAGTTTACGCAGTTGCGTAAACGGGTCTTGACCGAACTCAAAGAATTGCCAGAGCTTGGCGAATATATGCACAGTAGCTATTTTGATGCTGCTGAAAAATATTGCAAAGATACTTATTTATTTATCAAAATTTTCGGCGCATCTTTCCTGCCAAAATTATTTTCGTTTAAAAGCTCGATGGATGGTTATCTGAAGGCCATTCCATTTTTACCGAAGAATTTCATTGATCGTTTTTTGCAAGTTGCGGCAAAATTCTGGCCAAATCACTTGCCAAAACGTATCCGTCAATATCGTAAACGTTTTGAGCACCAGCTAATGATCAAAGCCAATGACGGTGCCATTGAACCTCTTCATGATCTTTTGAAGGAAATATTTGCTGAGAAAAAATCCGCTGACTTTTTTTTATGTTCAAAAAAAGAAGGGTCTGCTGCGTTGTTACACCGTTTCGTTGCGGGGGGGGCGTCGGCTCGATTTAGTATTGTTCATTCAGACAAGGTAGAAGGGTTAATGCCATTCGATATTGCGTTGCGCCGTGACGATGATGATTGGCATGTTCCCTTACCGCCTGAATTGCATGATCAACTGGCGGGTCCGTTTATTTTGAGCCATTTTTTCTGTCACGTTTTCCATCATGACTTTGTCGTAAAAAAAGGCGTGGATATGGTGAAGCTGAAAGCGCAGCTTACCGAGCGACTAGAACAACGCGGCGCAAAATACCCCGCTGAACATAATGTCGGTCAATATTATGAAGCAGAGCAGGATTTGCGCGATTTTTATCAATCCCTTGATCCAACAAATTCATTCAACCCGGGCATTGGAAAAATGTCTAAACATAAACATTACGCTTAAAAAAGCGTCATAAATTTTGAGGTAAGCATATGTCGATTGGCGAAAACACAACAGCACTTGTTACTGGCGCTTCTAGTGGCATTGGAGAGGCAACTGTGCGCGCGCTTCGCGAAAAAGGTGTTGTTGTTCACGCTGCTGCGCGTAGGCTAGAGCGTCTTGAGGCGTTGCGTGATGAAACCGGTTGTATTCCCCATGCGCTCGATGTGCGCGACCGGGACGCAGTAAAGCGTATCGGCGCAGATGTACCCGTTGATATATTGGTCAATAATGCAGGCCTTGGTCGTTCTCTCGGGGCGATTTGGAAGGCAGATATTGAAGATATAGAAATGACGATTGACACAAATGTAACATCGGCATTGCATATGCTTTGTTCGGTTGTACCCGGAATGATTGAGCGCGGGCGCGGGCATATCGTCAATATGAGCTCGGTATTAGCGCTCTATCCCGCTCCGGCAGCCTTGTACGGGGCAACGAAAGGAGCCATTCACAAGGTGTGCCGTGATTTGCGTCAGGAACTTCAGGGGACTGGTGTGCGAGTAACCGAGATTAATCCGGGCCGTGTCATAAGCGAGTTTTATAATGTCGCGATTGATGATAAAGATATGTTGGATAAGGTAACGGATACAAAGTCAGAAGAACTGACGGCTGCTGATATCGCTGATGCTATCGTTTATTGTGTGAGCGCGCCATGGCGCGTAAATATTAGCCAGATGGAAATTATGCCAACAGAGCAAACCTATGGCGGAACGCAATTTGTTCCGTTTGAAGGGGCAGGCAATAAATAATCTGGTCTGGCATTGCCCCTTGGGGGGGGCAGAAAAAGGATTTGGGACTTCGGCTAATTTTATTCTCAATCTTTGAAAATAATCAGAGGACAAATGAATGACAAAATTTCGTTTGAATGGTGAAGCCGTAGAGGCATCTTCTCCTCCAGAAACGCCTTTGCTCTGGGTGATGCGCGATGAGTTTAACAAAAAGGGCGTGAAATTTGGTTGCGGTGTGGGTAGTTGCGGTGCCTGCATGGTGCACATAAACGGTCAGTCGACCTATTCCTGCATTACCTCTCTGGATGCCGTAGCCGATCAGGAGGTTACAACAATCGAAGGTTTATCACCCGATGGTGATCATCCGTTGCAGCGGGCTTGGGTTGAAGAGCAAACACCACAATGCGGATATTGTCAGTCTGGACAAATAATGCGCGCGGCTGAACTTCTTGAACAAAATCCTAAACCGACTCGCGGGGAGATCGTCGATCACATGAGCTCGAATCTGTGTCGATGCGGAACTTATCATTATATTATTCGCGCAATTGAGCGCGCATCCGGGCAAGGATAAAACCCATGTCCCAGAATGATTTCAATACGCTATCCCGGCGCACGCTTCTTAAAACTGGTGGTCTTGTCTTTACGGTGGGAGCGACCGGTCTGTTGAGCGCTTGTGAAGGGGATCGCCCCCCCGAAGGGGCGAGCACTTTAGCAACACAATCATCTGTCTCACCAAATATCTGGGTGACATTATACCCGGATGATCGCATCAAAATTATGTTTGCCGCCACCGAGATGGGGCAGGGGTCTATGACTCATGTGCCCTTGATCTTGGCTGAAGAAATGGATGCAGCGTGGGATAAAGTCGAGGTTGAAACTGTCGCTGTTCACGATCAGGCTTATGGTAATCCGATTTTTGGTAATTTTCTTTACACGGCGGGAAGCACTGCGGTGGAGGGATATTTCGATCCATTGCGCATTGCCGGCGCGCAAGCAAGATTGATCTTATTGAATGCGGCTGCCGAGCATTGGGGCGTTCCAGTTGGTGAACTTGAAACTGAACCAAGTCTTGTGGTTCATAAAAATTCTGGACGTAGTATAGCTTACGGTGAAATTGCAGGCTTTGCCCAAATGCCGCAAACTTTGCCCAGCATTGATAAATCCCAGTTAAAACCCGCGAATGCTTATCGATATATCGGAAAGAGTGTTCCGCGTTCTGATGTCCCCTCTAAGGTGCGCGGGGCAGCAGAATATGGCATTGATGTTAGCGTTCCCGATATGGTTTACGCATCTGTGTTGCGTGCGCCTACCCAAGAGCAAACACCATTATCTGTCTCCGATACAAAAGCGCGGCAGATAAAGGGTTTTATTGATCTTGTTAAATTACCAAATGCCGTTGCACTGGTTGCAACGAGTTATTGGGCTGCGGTAGAGGCGCGGCGTTTGATTGACGTGACGTGGTCGGAAAAAATTCCAGGCAGTGCTTTCAATAGTGAAGATGATTTAGAGACCTACGCAAAGACTGCGAATGATTTATCGCAGAACGGCGTTATTTGGCAGGAAATTGGTGATGTTGATAAAGCCTTTGAGGGAGCTGCCAACACTTTGCAATCTGAGTATCTGAGTGACTATGCCTATCACGGGGCGATGGAACCGGCGGCGTCCGTTGCCCATGTGAAAGAGAATGGCGAGGCAGAGCTTTGGGTAGGTACGCAAACACAAAGCATGACAATATTAGGCGTTGCTGCTTTACTCGATATTCCACCTGAAAAAGTCACATTGCACCCGATGTTGATGGGTGGTTCCTTTGGGTTTCGTGTTCCGCTCCATGAACAAAAGTGGGCGGAAGATGCATTACTCATTTCCAAGGCCATAAAAAAGCCAGTCAAAGTGGTTTGGAGCCGGGAAGATGACTTAAAAACCGGGCTTTATCGTCCACAAGCTGCGCAAGTCATGCGAGCAGCCTTTGGAGAAGATGGGTCATTGCTTGGTTGGAACCAGCGTGTTGCAAGCGAGTCGCCGTTATCCTTCATGAATCCAATCCGCTGGAAGTCGGCTGAAGGCAAAGACATCATTGCAATGAACGGTACGGAGAGCCAGCATTATGCGATTCCTAATAAACGGGCCGAGCACCTGATCATGGATCGCCATGCGCGTGTTTGTGCGTTGCGGGGTGTCTCTGCAAGCTATACCGCTTTTGCAGCCGAGAGCTTTGTCGATGAGGTTGCAAATTTTGCAGGCCAGGATCCGCTGGATTTACGGCTTTCCCTCTGCGCTGACGCACCTCGTGCGCGTGATGTACTAATCAAACTCGGCGAGGTTTGCGATTGGCGCCGCCGACTTTCTCTTGGTGAGAGTGAAGGGCGGGGGATTGGTCTTGCGCTCGCTGGATATAAAAAATCTCTGGCCGCAGGGGCTGTTGAGTTATCGGTTGATCGTGCAACGGGCGAGATTGATCTTCATAAAGTCTGGATTGTAGCAGATATCGGACTGGCAGTCTCACCGCGCAATGTAGAGGCGCAATTGCGCGGTAGTATTGTCTATGCTCTTAGTCTCGCCTTGAAAGAGCAAATTACCATCGTTGAGGGGGAAACTGAACAAAATAACTTTTATGACTATCCGGTTTTACGGATGAATGAGATGCCAGAAATCGAAACGCATATCTTGCCAACTGATAATCCTCCTACAGGCGCTGGAGAATTAGGGGTGCCGATGGTCGCGCCAGCGATTGCAAATGCAGTTTTCGCCGCTACCAGAGCAAGACCTCGCCATCTCCCTTTCTTGCCTGAACGAGTTCTTGAAGTATTAAATTCCTAACTCACTACCTTCGTATATTTAACCTGGAACGATATTGGGCAATTTAGGAAATAAAAGAGTATTTATAACCAGAACAGGCTTACGCTATGTTTTGTCATCAAATGATTAGATTTTTCTTGATTTATGGTGGCCAAGAAGCTTAATATTTGTGCAAACGTTTGCGCAATAACGTGTCTGCTGTTATTTTGTCTTCAAACCCGATCTGGTGTACCTGATCACGTTTAATTGCCATGTAAAGAGTGATTATCAATAGCGTAGTTCGGGTAGTTGGGTTTGGTGATATAGGAATGTCGGCCATCTGTATGCGTATTTAAAAAATTATAAAGGAATACTATCAAAAATGAGTGACTCAAAAGAAATCAAAACATTTGATGTAATATTTGAAGGTACGGCACGATCTAGTGGAAAATTACGCAGCGATATTGATGTTGAATTCGTTACAACCAAAGAAACATTCAGTTTAGCCACTGATGAAGGAAAAATTCACGGGGGTGATAATACTGCGCCACCGCCATTGGCGCTCTTTACGGCGGCTTTAACAAGTTGTTTGATGACGCAGATTAGGGCATTTGCCAAACGTTTGAGAATACCGTGTGATAAAGTCGTAATCAAAGCCAGTTTACGCTGGCGCGCTGAGCAAGTTGGCCGGGAGCCATATGTGGGCGCTCCCTTAGGGTTTGATTTGGATGTTGATATCCAAAGCGATGCTTCCCCGGAAGATAAATTGCGCCTCTTGGAAGCCGGTTGCAAAGGCTGTTTTCTTGAGCAGACTATGGGCCAGGTTAATACGATCAATCACAGGTTAATGCTTGATGGTGATTGGGTTTCAGTTGATGTGTAAAAATTTCACCAATGAATAATTAATTTGAATATTGGAGGCTAAATATGACGAATGATGAGGTGTTTCCGACATATGCATCAAAATGTACCAGAGCAATTTTTTCCAAGGATACAATCTTATTGATGTTTGCCGCTGGTGTCGTTGGTGAGATTGCGGTGGAAATATTTGCTTGGTTGATTGTGCCGATTTTCCTCGGGCGACCAATGGAGCCTTCAATTTTGGTTCAAAATCTGGCAACGGCGCAATTAGGAATATCACTACCCCTAACGGTTGCCTTCATCATTCATTTTTTTGCTGGTGCCTACATTTTTGTTTTGGGATATGTATATTTTGCTGATGCATTGAAGGCGCGTAATGTCCTTATTCTTAGTACAGTTTGGGGATTGATCTTATGGACAATTGCTCAAGGATTTTTTGCACCATTAGCGGGGCGACCATTCTTCCTTGGCTTTAGTACCTACACTTGGTGGTCCGTTCTTTTGCATACAATTGCATATTCTATACCGACCGGTTTTGCGCTTGAGTATTTTGGCAGACGTTTCCGGTATCAGGAAGGAAGCTAGAGCGATAGATTTTCCCGCTTTGTTTTTTAAAAAACCTATCAATAAAAAATGCCCCATAAGTAGTTACTACTATGGGGCATTTTTTTCGTGCTGCAATAAGGTCGAGCGATTTTCTGCTAAATATTCTGTTGCGTATTTAGCAGCCGCAAAATAGCGGTTTTTGTTAGCATTTCTCTGTCTTCACCCATTTCCAGTTGCTGTATGGTGCTTTTCCAACAAGTGTGGGTTTTGATACATCAAGTGTGGCTTCAATGTTTTGGCCACCCGAACTATAAGTCATTTTGAAGTCATTACCTGCAACTTTACCTTCCAGGTCAGTCTCTTCCGATTCTTCTCCGCCAACATAACCGAAAACATTAATGCCAGCGCCGGGTTGTAAAAGTAGGACACATCCCTCGATTGGACCCCCGCTAACCGTATAATGACCGCGAATATTTTTAAACCCAACGGGAGGTGAGTCGAAGTAATTATATATTATCACTACACCGATAATGAATAGGGGGATGCCTATTATCAATTTGCTTTTCATTACGACCTCCTAAGGTTTTATATGATCTTGCCACGTTCAATCAATTTTACCATACATCATATAGGTTTTCTAAATTGGGATTTGGAAACCTATATATGCGGCTGATATTGATTGATAGTGTACTATTTATTTATTTGTTCAATGCTGCAAATGCTAAGTGCTACGTTTATCTGGCTTACTCTCTTCAAAACACCATACTTTACGAGTAGTGCAAAAATGCATCTATAAAAAAATAAACCAAGTTATTTTTTTAAATAATGCGCAAACGTTTGCAATGTCAAACGAAAATACCTAGTATGTCAGAATAGCGTCATGAATCAGTAGTTTCGTTAAATTCATGAACCAGTCAGTACGATATTCGGCTTCCGAGTATTCTGAGTGCCTCAGACTTGATTACACCTCGATTAGTTACAGGCCAATCAAGACAGAAATCTATTTAAGACAGAAATCTAT
>CAYMPJ010000009.1:0-106229 GCA_964392325.1 uncultured Caulobacterales bacterium | reverse complement strand
AAGACAGAAATCTATTTAAGACAGAAATCTATGTCGAATTAAAAAAACACAAAACAAAGTTGCCGAAAATGGCGTAAGGGAGATAAAAGTGACTAAATCAAGATTAAGTAAGTTCTTATTGGCTGGATGCTCACTTATGGCATTCATGCACGTGCAAGTACACGCAACTGCGCAAGATCAAGCGCCGAGCGCTTCGGCGGGTAGTGTGGCTTCTGAGGATGAAATTCTCGTTACTGCGCGTCGCCGCGAAGAGTCCCTACAAGATGCGCCAGTAACGGTCTCCGCTTTTACCGAGAAAGATCTGGAGCGACAGGGGGTTTCGGCAATTAGCGATTACGCCGATTTAGTACCAAACTTCTTCCTTGTTGAAACACAAAATTCAACTTTCTCATTCCCGAATATTCGCGGTATTTCACAGTCGCGTAACATCGATCAATCCGTCGCCGTCGTCGTTGACGGGGTTCTTTCAACCTCTCCGATTGCTCTGTCGCAGGAACTTTTCGATGTCCAGCAAATTGAGGTTTATAAAGGTCCGCAAGGGGCGCTTTATGGACGTAACGCGATTGGCGGGGCGATTAATATTACAACGAAAAAACCTTCGAATGAATTTGAAGGTTTGGTTCGTCTTGCATACGGCAATGGGGACACTGTCAAAGCACAGGGCGTTCTTAGTGGTCCATTAATAGAAGACGAGTTGTTTGCGCGGGGTGCCTTCTCTTATCGTTCCTCAGAAGGCGTTCGTGATAACGTGACTACCGGCGACGGTGCGGATGCGTTTACAAATTATTCGGGACGGGTTCGGCTATTGTGGGAACCGACCGACAATTTCTCTGCGGACATACGTGGTTCGATTTCGGATGACCAAAGCACGGCGATTGGATTTATCGATCTTGCTCCCATTTTTATTGAATCGGCACCCGGTTCAGGCGTTAGTTTTGGACAGGTAATCTTGGGCGGACCGGGCGGCGGATTTTCTCCACCAACGCCCAATGGCAATGCTGGTTTTACATTTGTAAATCCTGGTCTTAATCTGAATGCGACAGATTTTATTGTGCCGGGTCAATTGGCCAATATTGGTGATCCAGATAATATTTTCGCTTTTGAAGTGCAAGACAATCTAAACGGTATCGACCTAAGACGGCTTTATAATGTTGCCTTTAAGCTGGATTATGAGACAGAACATTTTACCGTAACCAGTGTGTCATCGTATGATGAGCAAGAGAACTTCACCCGCGGCGGACAACCACCCCGTACAAGCGTAAATACCCAATTAAATTCTCAGTTTAGAACATCACGTGCATTTAGTCAGGAAATTCGTTTCACATCACCTGATGACCAACGGTTGCGTTGGATTGCTGGTGGTTATCTGGCTATAACGGATCAATTTTTAAGCACGACCGTGCAGCGAGATGCTGATGGAATTGACTCGCTGAATGAAGCTGTTTTTGACAATCCATTTGTTGCCGATATTTGTAATCCTTCACCTTTCGTTGATCTGAATACATTTGATAATCAGGGAAACTGTGTTTTCTTCTTTCAGGCTGACTCGCAGGATAACACAGCATACGCTTTCTTCGGACAGTTGAACTATGATCTTACCCCCACGATCGAGCTTTCCTTCTCCGCTCGCTATGATCGCGATGAAAGAACAAATACGCTCGAAGTTCCTCAATCTCTCATCCCGGCTGTGGTTTTAAATGCACCAGGATTGGCTGCAGGTTTCGGTGAAGGGTTTGAACTGGATGCGACTTTTGATTCCTTCCAGCCACTAGCAACGATACGGTGGACGCCGAATTCGAATTTCACTGCCTATGCTACTTATTCAGAAGGCTTTAGAAGTGGCGGATTTAATCCCGGAGGCTTTTCTGAATTTATAAATGATAGTATTGCCAATGGAAATCCCTTTGGAGCACCGAACGGTATAGCCCCCGTCTTTGATCAACAGGACACACGGGGCGGTGAAGTCGGCTTCAAGAGCAGTTTCTGGGATAAACGTGTCACAGCAAATGTCTCGGCCTTCTATACTGATATCGACAACTATCAAACGTTTACTTTCATTCTAACGCCGGTTCTTGGCCAGCAGGTTGTTATTCCGATTGATGAGGTTGAGATATTCGGGATCGAATTTGATGGCGTTTATAACGCAACTGATTGGTTGAAGTTTAATGTTGGCTTTGCATACAATGACTCAGAAATTCTTGCTGATTCAAATCGTGGTGCTGCCATTGTTGGTAATGAAGCGCCTTTGACGCCGGATACAACGTTGAATATCGGCCTGGAGCTTAACAAAACGTACGACTTTAATGGTGCAGAAGTTGATGCATTCTTTAGAGCCAATTACCAGAGAATTGGTACATTGTTTTTCCTAACAGAAAACTTTGCAGAACGTGATCCACTTAGCCGAGTTGGCTTGGTCGCAGGACTTGAGTTTGAGGGAGGATGGACTGCAATTGGTCGCGTTGATAATTTGACCGATGAAAATTTCTGCGGCGAATTATTCAATCCGGGTGGTTTCTGTTTCCCTGGCCAACGCCGTAGATTTGAGTTTGAGGTAACGAAACGCTTCTAAGGCGCACGAGGGGAGAGACAAAAAATAAGCGGTTGAGGCAAGGGTCTCAGCCGCTTATTGTACTTTTGTTGATGATAAAAGACACAGAGAGAAGACTGATGCGAACAGATCGTAATTTCATACAAAGCTTATTTTCCGTGCCTATTTTCCCGGTACTATTTTTAGGGGTATCTCTATCATTACCAGCTCATGCAGCTGACCTTGCTGCTTATCTCGAACAAGCTACAAAATTTGAAACTGTTACGATGAATAGCGTAGGACAACGTTTTGAACCTCAACAGACCATTGCCCCCAATGCTCCGCCTCGTCATGTCTCAAACTATGATTTAACGCTTCAGTGGACGCCAAAAAAAGATTTAGTAAAAGAAAATTGGCAACTAAACACGATTTATCCATTTCCTAATAAATTAAAATTCAAAGCCGATTACCATTCGAATGGCGGTGTGCGCGAAGGGCGTGATGGGTTTCGACCAAACTTGGGCGGCAGCATAAGCGCCGCAAGGGCAGGGGCCGTTATCAAAGACCTTTGGCTCAGCAATCCACTAATATTGATGAGTCATGCCGGGCTTGGCGCCGAAGGTTTTAAGGCCGGCGCAGATGGCACGCCCTTTACCTTCACGGCTTTTGAAACGCAGTGGACCGTGACCTTGGATAAAGAAACAAACCTGCCGAGCAAATTAATAACTGTTGAAGCTGACCCTCTTGAAGGAAGCTTGATTAACGCCGTGACTTTTGCTGATTGGCGTATGATTGGCGATACGCCATTTCCATTCCGCTTGGAACAGACGATTGGTGATAAATTAATACGTCGCGAGGTACGTCAATCAATCGTACTGGATAGCGATGAAAATCAGTCAACTCTTAGCAATCGACTAACTAACGACGAGCAAGAAAATGATGAAAAAAATATAGACAAAAATACGATACTCGCTGAAAGAAATCGTGGTTGGTCGATGTCGCATTTCTTTTTGCGCCGTGCCCTTATAGGGGGGCCAAGCGATGGCGATGAATCGGCAAACGTTCAGATTAATTCCATTGGCGATGGGATATATCAAATTGTCGGTAGTAGTCATCATACAATTGTAATTGAGGGGCGAAAAGGATTAGCCCTAGTTGATGCCGCATGGTATCCGCGTCGCTCTAAAGCGGTGCTTGCTGCGATCAGAAAAAAATGGCGTAGAAAGCCAATTAAATATGTTATTTTGACCCATCATCATATTGATCATGTCGGTGGATTGCAGACATTTGCGGATCTTGGTACGACAATTGTGACCGGGATTGGAAATTTTGAGTATTTTTATAATATCTTGATTAAGACCACCAAGAATCCGCCATCAATGCAACCGGTTGATAAACGCTTATCAATTTCTGGTATTGGTAAAACCATCGAATTGTTTGATATACCCAATAGCCATGCAAATGATATGATCGGGATTTATGTTCCCGATTCCAAGACTGTGATTAATACGGACCTTTATTCGCCTGGCCGTCCAACACAACAACCGGTTTGGGCTAGCGAGTTTGCAAGTGCAATCAGTTTTCACGGCCTGGATGTAGAGCGTCATGTTGGATCGCATGGGGCTGGTTCAGAGCCTCATGAAAATCTCGTCAATCTTGTGTCTGGAAAAAATAACTAACTTCCGGATTGCCAAATTATTATAATTATTTGGCAATCCAGCGTGATCTGAAAATCTTATTCAGCTGCGATAACTTTGCCCGCGTTTTTACCCGTTAACGGATTGAGTTCACAAGCCTGATCCCAGGAAATAATATCCAATGTCCGCACGAAGCTGCCAGCACCGACATTCTCAGCACACCACATGCCAAGCTCAATGATTTCCGACTCGGTAAATTCTTTTTTTAAGTCCACATAAAATTCATCATTATCCGCTTTTGAGATATCGTGTTTTAAATGATCCGCAAAACGAAGGGCTAGTTTTTCGCGCACTGATAATATTGAGCTATTTTCATAGTCCCAAACTTCCTGAATTTTCTCCTCCGACAAGCCAGCGTCTATTGCTGCTTGCGATCTTACAGTGCTGCAATATCCACATGTATGCTCGAATGCTATTTTTACACGGCAAAGTTCTTTTAAATCTGCCGGAAGCTCACCTTCGTTGGAAAAAGCTAACCAATAGCGATACCAGGCCAGGCCAATTTTACTGCGAAATAAAATCCGCAAAACACGCGGGTCCGGTGAACCTGCGCTTTGTGCATGGGCAAGCATTTCCAAACCTTCCGGGGAAAGGTCTTTGTCATCAAGTAAATCGATCCGGGGCATGTAAGTCTCCTGTATATATCTGATAGTTTGTCGAAGTTGTTTTGATTATAGACCTTTCTATGCTTCAAATAAAATGATATCTTTTCATAGAACGCATCAATTTATTTGATTTATTGAGAATGCTAAAAACTCAACAGCTTTCAAGTTTCGTTGCTGTCTATGAAGAGGGCTCTTTTAGCCGTGCCGCGATACGAGAGAATGCGACGCAGTCGGGCCTGTCTATGCAAATTCAAAAACTGGAAACCCAGTTGCAGGTATCGCTATTTGATCGTAGCCAGAAAGGCATAAAGGCGACGGTTGCTGGTAAACGCTTTTATAGGCGAGCGATAAATATTCTGCGTAATGTCAAAATGGCGGAAATGGAAGCGCAAGCGTCGCGCGGTACTGTTCAGGGTAAAATCCGTGCAGGGATTTTGCCTGCGTTTACTCAAAGCATTATTGCTTCGACTTTGGTGGAGTTTAATGACCTCTATTCCGATATTGAAGTTTCAATTCTGGAAGGGTTCAGCCCGTTATTGATGGATGCGGTTTTACGCGGGGAAGTTGATTTTGCAATCATTCCTATTGATACCCAGCGTAAAGGTGGACGATATCGCCATTTTGCAACGGATCGCGAAGTTCTGGTTTCCAATGCAGGGTCTGAACTACCACACTTAGAGCCCGTACAGGCTGCGCAATTGCAATCACAAAAGCTGGTTTTACCAACCCGGGGAAATGCGCGGCGTGACCGGTTAGACCGGATATTGTTCGAAAAAGAGAGTGCCATGCCAGCACTTTTAGAGATGGATTCGATGGCCGCCGCGCTGGAACTCGTTGCTAATAGTGACTGGATGACAATTCTTCCTGCAGTCATGTGTGGGCGAGATTTATCTTCCCGGCGCCGTAAGCTTCACCCAATTGAGTCTCCGAATATTGCAGTTGATTATATGGTCGTTGAACCGCAAACAGCAGTGACTTCACATGGGGCTTCATTGTTTCTGGAAACACTTAAGAACCAGTTTCAAAAGATCGGAGATCGATGGTCTGAAGTGTACCCGGATTTTTAAAAAGCATTCATATCAAGCAATGTTGTTTAAAAATTATTTCTTTTTTGAGTCGATTGCTTTTTGGCGTAAATCTTTAGCCACACCTGATAAATCGTAAGAGGGGTAGAATTCGGTTCGAAAGGCGCCCCAAGCGGTTTGTTCGATGACGCGGTTAACCTCGCGCAATCTTTCGGGCGGTACACTGATTGTGACGACTTGGCCAATTCCCATCATCACATACCACGATACAACCTCAATACCTTCGGGGGGGAATTTTTCCCAGAAGCCGGTTGATTTTAATTCCTCTTGAATCTCCGCCAATGTCTTTGATTGATCATGCTTCAAAAAAATTGTTAGCAGAAAACTATCCCCGTTTTTATTGGATGGGGCTTCTGATGCAAAAGCACTTTGTCCGCTGCTTACCATATAACAGAGTATTAGGATGAGTAATGATCTAAAAGGTTTCATGTGGGATCTCCGGATTTAAGTCATTTTCAGATAGTTTATAAAAAAACGCATGGAGAGAAAAGTCTCCATGCGTTTAATTTGTCATCCCATTAACGGGTTGGAAGGTTTAGGGGATGGGGAAGAATGCATTTGATAAAACTTCTCTGTCGCCCGATGGTAAAAAGACTATTTCAAGTCCTTGTACTTCACCAAAGTTGGAGACAAACAAGCTGCTGTCATCACGTTGCATCACTGAAAAGAGGGGACCACCCTCACTTATCAATGTCCGATCGCCAGTAGCAAGATCGACTTCAATAAGTCCATTACCATCGGCGAGTAGGACCCTGCGTCCTGGAATGCCTGCGAGATCCTCAAAGACACCAATACCAAATGGATTGATAGCAACACCCGAACCCAAACTTGTTTCACCAGTAATCAGTGTGCGATCACCAGTCACTGGATCAACCATGAATGCGGCTCCGCCATCAGTTCCGAGGTCAGATACGAATATTGTACCGTCATCTGCAATATCAATACCTAATGGCTGAGTAAACGCGGGTCCGTCACCCGCGACTCCATCAGCCGAGATAATTGTGCGATTGCCGGTATCAATCTCAACAGCAATTACGGCATCGAGATTAAATGATGTCGCATAAATGATGTTTGGATCGGGGCTCATAGTGATCGCGCGTACGGCCAGTTCCGGGCCAGTACCAACAGGGGTTGATCCATCCACGGATGAACCAGAGAGCAGGCTTCTGTCACCTGTAACCGGATCAACCGCATAAATACCAAAGTCGCCCTGGAATTGGCCAGATGCAAATCTACCATCAGGCAATTGTATTGGGGCAACCGGACCGTTAAGTGCAATGCCAGCACCTGTGGTGATACCGGTTATGGCATCTAAACCAGTCAGGATGGTTCGCTCGCCAGTAACTGGATCAACGAGGAATAACCGCGAAGCTGCAAAGTCTGCGGCTACGATGGTGTTACCGTCATTGGTGAAGTCGAACGCGCGTATCCCGACAAATCCATCCACTGGCGTGGTGGAAAATGGCGAGGTGTTTCCGCTAGCGTCAAGCGCAAGTACGCCGGGAATACCAAAATCCATGACAAATATTGTGCCATCGACAATTTCGATTCCATGGGGGCTTGCAAAGTCGCTGCCATCGCCTGCACCTGTCGGTTCTGCGCCGTCAGCAGGATCAGGAGGAGGAGCAGAGATCACCGTCCGGTCACCAGTATCAAGGTCAACGTTAACAATGCTGTCTGTTCCCAAGTCAACAACAATCAGGCTTTCGCCATCTGGTGAAAGCTCTACATCAGTGATACCGACGAAGTTTGCTCCTGTACCTACGCCAGAGTCTTCGTCTGTGATGTTTTGAGAAACTAGCTCGCGGTTTCCGTTAAAGGGATTAACAGATATGACTGACCCTGAATTGAAATTTCCAACCAGGATTTCGCCAGCGCCTACACCAAAAAAGACTTGTCTAATTCGGCAAAGGAAGCGCAATTTAAAGAACCTAAATTGGGAACAATCAAATGGCGGTGAGAAAGCAACAGAGCGCGAATCATTAAATTCGAGTGTGTTGTTTGCTGGAACGCGAATTCTAAATGTTGCACCAGAATTAGGATCGACAAGGACTGGTCCGACCTCGGTACCGTCCTCACTGCCTGTATCTGCGACGATAAGGAAGTCGCGTCCATAGATTTCTCCGACTGTTAATCCAAACGGAGCCAGGATTGAACCATCCCCACCTGCGACGAGTGTCCGCTGGCCGGTATTTGGGTCAATCTCAAAGACAGCGCCCAAAGACAAGTCAGTGACAAAAATTCTATCACCCGGCAACACAATAGTACCAGCGGGCTGAACCAGAAGAGGGCCCTGCGCCGCATTACTCGCTTCTGATAATAGGGTACGATCGCCAGTAATTATATCAACGCGAATGATGTTGCCTGTGCCAAAGTCAGCAACCACCAAGTCACCATTAGCAGTTTGTCCGGTCCCGCGTGGGTTATTAAATTCAGGTCCTTCTCCAACGTCTCCTTGCGCCAGGCTAGGTTGTATGCTCATGGCAATAAAAGTTACCATGCTCATAATAAATATTGGTATTTTTATTTTTATCTTATAAATCATAAGTCCTCCACAGTAATGTTACGGCTTTTGTCTTGGCCACTTCGATTAATAATGGTTCTAAAACGCTGCGTGATTATATTTAAATTTATTATGCGCAAACGTTTGCATTTGTATGATGTCATGGTATTGATATCTTCGCAAGTGTTGGAAGATATATTAATTTGTTTGTCTGGCGTGTCAGGCAACAACTAATAGGCTTGTGCATTTTTTAGGTGCATTCCATGTTTGTGGAGTAAGTTTTCCCATAATATCTTGATATTGAGATATATTATGGTAAGTAGTTTTGTATTAAGGCTTGTTGGGTTTTTGAAGGTGCTTCGATCTCAAATACAAAGTCCAAGCATTTTCGTAAGGTTCTCATATCCAGAGTTATTGGTTAGGGCTTTGGGTCTTTTTTGAATTGCTGTGTGATGACAGTTATTCTTTATTGTTATATGCGGCGCGTTTGTACGTTAATTCGTACATCAATAATTTTTATAATTTTAAATGTTTGCTTCCTGCAAATGTTTAATGAGCAAAATGCAAACGTTTGCACGTAAATTAAGGATGGTTACAGATGAAAGTTGCAATTATCGGTTCGGGAAATATAGGGTCAGACCTTATGATAAAGGTGATGCGAACTTCTGATGTGTTGGAAATGGGAGCAATGGTTGGTATTGATCCTGACTCTGATGGTTTGAAGCGTGCAAAAAAGATGGGAGTTGCAACGACCCATGAGGGTATTGAAGGTTTGCAAAAATTGCCTGAATGGGACGACATAGGAATCGTCTTTGATGCGACATCAGCAAAAGCGCATATCCATCATAATGAAGTCTGTAAGAAGGCCGGAAAGCGTATGGTCGACTTAACCCCAGCCGCGGTTGGCCCCTTTTGTATTCCCGTTGTGAATGCTGAAGAACATCTCGATAAACAGAATGTTAACATGGTAACCTGCGGCGGTCAGGCGACGATCCCTATGGTGTATGCGGTATCGCGCGTATCAAAGCGCACACCTTATGCAGAAATTGTAGCCTCGATTTCTTCAAAATCAGCTGGCCCGGGTACCCGAGCCAATATAGACGAATTCACCGAAACTACAGCGCACGGCATTGAAAGTGTTGGCGGGGCTGAAAATGGCAAGGCCATCATTATTTTAAACCCGGCCGAGCCTCCACTGATTATGCGTGATACGGTATATGTTTTGTCTCAAGGGGCTGAAGAAAAAGAGATTGAGAAATCCGTTGAGGATATGGTTGCAGAAGTACAAAAATATGTACCCGGCTATCGTCTAAAACAGAAAGTTCAATTTGAACGGTTCGGTGGGAATAATCCGGTTTCAATTCCAGGCGTTGGTAAGTTTGAAGGAGTAAAAACTACTGTTTTTCTGGAAGTTGAAGGAGCCGCGCATTATCTCCCGGCCTATGCCGGTAATCTCGATATTATGACCTCGGCGGGAATGAAAACTGCTGAACGTATGGCGGCTAGAGTGAATGGAGTGGCAGCATGACAGGAATTTTAAAAGATCCGGTTAAAGAGGATTTATATATTCAAGATGTTACTTTGCGCGATGGTATGCATGCGATCCGCCATCAATATAGTGTTGATCATGCGCGCGCGATTGCAAGGGCCCTGGATGAGGCGGGGATTGATGCAATTGAAGTTGCGCATGGGGATGGTTTGAACGGATCGAGTTTTAATTATGGATTTGGTGCGTGTACAGATTGGGACTGGATTGAAGCGGTGGCAGACGCCGTGGACCGTGCAGTTGTTACAACACTTTTGATACCTGGTATCGGTACTATTGAAGAACTAAAGCAGGCTTATAGTTTGGGCGTGCGTTCAGTGCGAATTGCAACCCACTGTACTGAAGCCGATATCTCAAGGCAGCATATCGAGATGGCCCGTGAATTAGGTATGGATACTGTCGGGTTTTTGATGATGAGCCATATGATTGAACCAAAAGCTTTAGCTGAACAAGCAAAGCTCATGGAATCATACGGCGCCCAGTGCGTTTACGTCACTGATTCGGGCGGCGCGCTAGATATGGATGGTTATGCAGACAGGATGGAGGCTTATAACCAAATTCTGGACCCGGAAACGGATAGAGGCGTTCATGCCCATCACAATCTTTCATTAGGTGTCGCAAATTCCATGGTTGCGGTTCAAAAAGGGGCGCGCCGGGTGGATGTATCGCTTGCGGGAATGGGCGCAGGCGCGGGGAATGCGCCTCTTGAAGTCTTTGTCGCTGCTGCTGATCGCAGAGGGTGGAAGCATGGATGTGATCTTTACAAACTGATGGATGCGGCAGAAGAACTTGTAAGACCGCTACAAGACAGGCCTGTCCGGGTTGATCGGGAAACCCTATCGCTTGGATATGCTGGCGTTTATTCTAGCTTCTTGCGTCACTCAGAAAAAGCGGCAGAGGAATATGGCGTTGATGTGCGATCAATTCTTGTTGAACTTGGTGAGCGGCGCATGGTTGGCGGTCAGGAAGATATGATTGTTGATGTTGCACTGGATATCAAAAATCGATGATCTCTGGATTCCCATATCAAGCTGGAATTGATGGAAGAAGGGTGGTTTTTTCCGTGGGATGATTTTGCGGAAAACATAGCGGGGTCGAACATGCAACATAAATCCGAGTGTTTATCTAAAGACGATATTCTCGATAAACTCGCCGTTGAGTGGCGACGGGAATTGCCCAATCTTAGAGTTGATTCGCTCGGTGTTGTCGGTCGTATCCAGTATTTGGGCAATGAGTATGAACGAAATGCGAATAAAGTGCTCAAGGAATATGATCTAAAATATACCGACTTTGATGTAATCGGTGCCCTTCGCCGTTCTGGCGCCCCTTTTCAGTTAACACCGACGCAATTATGTGAAACAGTTCTCATTACTTCAGGTGCTATGACAGCAGCGATTGACCGGCTGGAAAGGGCTGGATTTGTTCGCCGGGTCCCGGATGAATCTGATAGGAGAATACGCGCGGCAACGCTAACAAAGGCAGGTATTGATATTTCAGAGAAGGCTGCTGAAGCCAGATTTAATGAGGCAGATAAATCAGTAACGGGATTGAACCAGAATGAAAAAAATCAATTAATCCTATTGCTAAAAAAACTGATAGCTTCCTCGCAATATACGAGTAACCAATTCCAAGGGAGTGAGTAAAATGCAAATGAGTAATAAAATGGATTGCGTTAAAGCGCATTTGAATAGATTGGGCAACGCATGAAATCTCCGGTTAAACGCATTGCAGAAGTGATACATGTTATATCAGCATTTTGGGTACTGGTGATTGCGGGCATAATCCTGGTTGATGTTTTGGGACGTCAATTTTTTAACTCGCCCTTACTCGGTGCTGTTGAAATTATTAAAAATTCTGTTGTTTCTATTACTTTTTTACAGTTACCACTGGCAATTTATTCCGGCGGTATGTTGCGCACTACTTTATTGTATGGTGCGGTCGGGCCTAAATACCAAAAAGTGTTACGTTCACTAACAAATATATTGGGGTTTCTATTTTTCGCCGGTGTTGCTTACTCAAGCTGGGGCCCATTCTTGGAAGCATTAGCTATCAATGAATATGAAGGGGAGGGGGCGTTACGGGTGCCGACTTATCCAGTTCGGCTGCTTGTGGTGCTAACCTCAATTTTCGCCGCATTTATCTATATCTATCTTATGGTTTTGGATTGGGCCGGGCGCATAACCGAGGATGACACGGTAGAGATGAAGGGGGCGCATTAATATGGGACCCGAAGTAATTATATACACCTTTATCCTGTTGGTTTTCCTCGTTGTGCTTGGGGTGCATATTGGCATCTCTCTTGGCGTGGCAAGTGTGATCGGCGTTTGGTTAGCCTATGGCGATATTGAAATTGCCCTGTCGATTTTGGGGTCCACTGCCTATGAAGCGATCAGATCTGATGCACTGGCGGTGATACCGCTTTTTGTTTTAATGGGTGAAGTTTTAAGCAGAGCGGGCGCTGCATCTGATCTTTATCGTCTATGCGATGCAGGATTGAAGAAACTACCCGGCAGACTAGCTGCTGCCACTGTCGTTGGTAATGCCGCCTTTGCGGCTGTGTCAGGGGTTTCAATTGCCTCGGCGGCGACCTTTAGCCGGATTGCTTATCCGGAAATGCGCAAGCTCGGCTACGACAAATCATATGCATTGGGCGTTGTTGCGGGTAGTGCGTGTCTGGGCATGCTAATACCGCCAAGTGTCTTACTTATTATCTGGGCGATTCTGACCGAAGGCTCGGTTGGGACATTGTTTATTGCCGGCATCGGGCCAGGAATATTACTCGCAACTGTTTTTATATTGTATAATGTGATTGCAGTTCTTTTAAAACCAACTCTGGCACCAAACGCTCCTAAAGCTGAAATTAACGTAAGTGATGACCAAGATGGTAAAACATCTTCGGGGTCCTGGTTGCTTGGTGGGCTCGGCGTTATCGCCCTTATTTTACTTGTATTGGGGGGAATATGGCGGGGTTTATTCACCCCTACTGAAGCGGCAGGGTTTGGCGCTGCAGGCGGTATCCTTATCGGGTTTTTGAAGGGGATGTCGATGCGCCAATTCTTGAATGCGGTAATCGATGCTGGTCGTACCGCAGCACCGATAATGTTCTTGTTAATTTCCGGTTCAATGTATGCACGCCTTTTAGCCGTTAGCGGTGGAACGGGCATGATTACCGACTTTTTCAATTCATCAGGCTTGTCACCCTTTGCCATTATCATTGTAATGACTATTATCTGGCTGCTCATGGGAATGATAATTGACTCCATTTCGATTATCTTACTGACAGTGCCAATTTTTGTGCCTTTGGCTATTGCAGCTGGCATACCGGAAGTTGCTTTTGCGATTTATGGAATTTTGATCATCGAAGCTGGTCTCTTAACGCCGCCCGTCGGGTTATTAGTATATACCGTTAAGGGAACTGTGCCCGACAAATCAGTCACACTTGGAGAAGCGTTTAAAGGCGCAACACCATATTGGGGTTTGATTTTGTTGGTTGCGATTTTGATATTGTTATTTCCTCAAATTGCAACTTGGCTACCATCTAAGTCATTTTAAATTTTAAAGTTAGACAGCCTGTATTTTATAAAATGTGAGGAATTAGATAATGAAAGCTGCCGTGATCGGATTAGGTTGGTGGGGTCGCCATATAGTGACGAGCCTCAAAAATAGTGACAAGATTGAAGTGACAACCGTGGCCGCACGCAGCCGTGAAAAACATCAGGAATTTGCTGATAGTGCCAATGTAAAATTACTGTCAAGTTATGAAGAGGTGCTTGCAGATGATACAGTTGAGGCTGTAATTTTATGCACGCCCCATTCTCAGCATGAAGATCAATGTCTGGAAGCGATCGCCGCTGGCAAGCAATTGTTTTGCGAAAAACCTTTGGCGTTGAATAAGGCGAGTGTTCAAAAAATTGTTAAGGCTGCTAAGGCGCGTGGTATCATTATTGGAATTGGCCATGAACGTCGTTTCGAAGCGTCCATGGAAGAAATTGCCAAGCGCGTAAAAGCTGACGGTTTTGGTGTCCATATGCATACGGAAGCTAATTTTTCTCATAATTTGCTGGCCAATACAGATGCGGATAATTGGCGGGGTTCTCAGGAAGAGGCACCTGCGGCGGGGATGACAGGTATGGGCATTCATTTGACGGATTTGTTTTTGTGGATGTTTGGCTCCGTCGAGAAGCTTTGTGCGCAAACGGCAAAACGCGTTCTGGATCTACCCACAGGGGATTTAGCGGCAGTACAATTCAAGTTCAAAAGCGGAGCCACAGCATTTGTAACCGCTATTTCCGCTACACCTTATTATGGGCGGTTTTCAGTATTTGGTGACCAAGTCTGGATCGAAGCGCGCGATACTGCGCATCCACAACATGGGGGCGAAGTTCATCTTGTTTCTTGTGGTGCTGATGGCAAACAGACCTCCGAGACACTACCTCCGCGCGATGCAGTTACGGCCAATTTGGAAGAATGGGCCGATGCGGTGGCTGGCCGGGGTGAATATCGGTTTACAAATGAACAACTGGTTGAGAATGTCGCTATTCTGGAGGCCATTGGAGAATCGGTAAAAACCGGTAACTGGGTCAATATTGATTAGTGCAATCGGCGGACACTCTACGCTCTGATTCGTAAAACCAGAATTTCATTCACTTGGTAACTTTATAAAATACAGCCTCTCTGAACCTTGCATCATAGGTGATTACGATACTTGAAAACCAAGTGCGCGATCCCTTTGCTAAGGGGGGCTCCAGCAACATGTAAGCTAGGTAAGAGGGGTTTCAAACTCCTATTATATCAATGGGTTAAGGCATATTTTTGTGATATTTTTAGGATGCAAAAAGAGGGCGTAAAAGAAAAAAGCCGCGATACACCAGGGATGTGTACCGCGGCTGATGTAAGAGGAGTTCCCCCGAACTCTCTCCCCGCCGTCAATTCAAAGGGCATATGAATTGACTATGCTACACGGAAGACCCAAAGGAAGGGATTGCTGTATAGTCAGGGCAACTGCAGCAAAAAACTCCCGCGCATTGAAAAAATGGATTAGTTTCGCTTATATGTCATGTCCCCAAAACTAGGGACATACTAAAAAAACCAGTATTTCTAGGGGAGCTAGAGGTTTTATATGGGCACTGGTGTCTTTTGCTTTTCGCGTGCATTGCGCTCTTGATCTGCAATTAACTGGGTTGCAACTTCGCGCAGGCGCGGACGCATTTCTTCAACCATTTTAAGAGCGCCCCGCTCAAGCTCTTTCATATTGGATGTACGTGAATCGTCTAATGACGGGGTTCCGTAACCTCGGGTGAGGTCATAATCGAACCTTTGATAACGCCCGCCGATCAATTTTTTCATTTGGAAATTTACGGCTCTGGCTTGGCCATCCTGAATGGCAGACAATAGTGGGGTTCGAAACGGGCCAACCGGGTTAATCCATTCCAGAAACCCCCAATTGCGAGAATTGCGAAATGGTATGGGTTGGACGATGCGGCCGGTTCCAAAAGATATAACGCGAATATCGTCTTCCGGGTAGAGGCGCAAGGCTTCAGAAAAGCCTGAAACCGCTGGATCATTTACAAAAATCCCGCCATCAATGACAGTTTGTTTATGCCCGGTGCGGGGGTTTGTAATTTGATGGGGCGGAAAAAATGTTGGTGCGGCTGCCGAGCCGAGTATTGCATCGGCAATGCGCACGGACCCCGAGCATAGTGGATCCCCGGGCGGGGTGAGGGGGCCACCACGAAAAAATGCGGCATCACGCGGCTCAAGCGAATAAGCATTGATCATTAAATTGCGTTTGGGAGAAATGAAGTCTGCATCACCAAAAAATTCGTCAAGGATGCGCTTCATCGGCTTTGGCGAATATAAGGGGCCAAAAAATTGACGTAGTGACCGGATAAGCGGAATAAATGGCGCAACCCGAGGCGGAAAAATATTGATCGCTTCTTTCCGGTAAAGATCGCGTAGCTCACCGGGTGTGCGCAATGGGCCGGTGCCTGCTTTGTTACTCATGGCCAATCCGGCTGCTATTATGGAACCGGTGGACGTGCCCACAATCACATCAAAACAATCGCTAAGAGACCCTTTAAGGCCTGCTTTGCGTAGTTCACCCTCAAGGGCATCAATCATGGCGGCAGCAACAATGCCGCGCACACCGCCACCATCTATGGAGAGAACATACCGTGTTCGCATATCAATAGTCCTTTTATCCCCAATAGACTTACGATTTGTCGAAAGTCATCAAGTGCACAAGATGAGAGTGTGCCCGTTCGACTGATAGCATGCCATAGTCAGTCTTATTGACAAGGGAAAACCCCATCGGGACTATTCACAAATATCGGTTCTTGAGGCAGGTTATTGTCAATCAAAGAGATTGGCGGCTCTAATGGCTATCGAGAATATCGTGATTTTAACGGGGGCAGGGATATCTGCTGAGTCCGGACTGGCAACTTTTCGGGACACTGGCGGGGTGTGGGCTAAATATGATTATCGCGAGGTCGCAACCCCTGAGGGGTTTGAGGCCAATCCTGACCTGGTTCATGATTTTTATAATTACCGTCGCCGGGAAGCACAAAAAGTCCTCCCTAATGCGGCCCATCATGCCTTGGCGGAACTTGAAGAGGCTCTATCGGAAAGGGGCGGCCAATTAACACTGGTGACGCAAAATGTTGATGATCTTCATGCCCGGGCTGGCTCGCAAAATATCCTCCAGATGCATGGAGAATTGTTGAAAGTAGTGTGTCAGTTTTGCGATGGGGTACATCTCTGGCACGAGGACCTCTCGCCTAAAACCCAATGTCCGACCTGCTTAAAGAGTGCAGGGATGCGTCCCTATATCGTCTGGTTTGGGGAAATGCCGCGTTTCATGGACGAGATTGAAATGGCTGTTGAAGAGGCGGATATGTTTGTCTCCATAGGAACATCGGGTTCGGTTTATCCAGCAGCTGGCCTGGTCCATCAAGCTAGAGCCTTGGGCATCCGAACGGTAGAGCTCAATCTCGAACCGTCTGAAAATGCCCATCAGTTTGACGAGACCGATTATGGACCGGCAAGCGAGATCATTCCAAAATGGGTTAATGGAGTAATTCAAGGCCTATAAGCTGCGTTTTTGGCATAAAACCTAAAAACCGGTCATCAGGTTTGGGGTAAATTTCAGCCAAAATGAACATCTTGACGTCGCAGAAAAAAGGGTTACTTAAGAGGTATATTCCCCGGACATTAAGATCATATTTCCATCCCTTTTCTTAGGATGTCCGAGGAGCTGCATCTGAAACGGCATGAATGAAGATTATTTCTGCTGACTTCCTATGTATGAAACAATGAACGACATAATGCGAAAGTGACCAAATGGCACGCAATAAATCCAGACCTCGCAAGGGGCGCAACACGAAAAAAACGGCCAATACCAAGCAGGCTGCTGATACAGCTTCAATGGGTAATAATGGTAATGAAGCTCCGATTATTGAGGGGCGGGTTGAAGAGACCAAAAAGAAAAAGGGTACCAATCCGCTGGAATTTTTCCAGCAAGTGCGCTCTGAAGGTGAAAAAATCACCTGGACTGGTGCTAACGAAACCATGATCTCAACCATTATGGTTATGGTCATGGTTTTAGTCATGGTGCTCTTCTTCTTCCTGGTTGACCAAGTGCTAAGATTTGGCATTTGTAATATTCTGCCAATCAGTTGTGCTGCGTAATTTGCGCTTGTTTTTTTAATGGCCTTGCTTGGCTCAACGAATGTTAAGGACCAAATTTATGTCCCACCAATGGTATATAGTTCACGCTTATTCTAATTTTGAAAATAAAGTAGCCGAGGCAATCCGTCAGGCCGCCATCGAAAAAGGTCTTGATGACGATTTCGAAGAAGTCTTTGTGCCAACCGAAGAGGTGGTTGAGGTGAGGCGAGGACGGAAGGTCAATACGGAGCGGCGTTTCTTTCCGGGCTATGTGCTTGTAAAAATGATTATGAATGACCAGACATTTCATCTTGTCAAAGGTACGCCAAAAGTGACGGGCTTTCTTGGAAGTCAAACAAAGCCAATGCCGGTCAGTCAAAAGGAAGTTGATCGAATTCGCGGTGTTATTCAGGAAGGCGTTGAGAATCCAAAACCAACAATTCTGTACGAAATTGGCGAGAACGTAAAAGTGATCGATGGACCTTTTGCTTCCTTTTCTGGTGTTGTGGAAGGGGTTGATGAAGAGACAGCGCGCTTGAAAGTTGCTGTGTCAATTTTTGGTCGCGCAACGCCTGTGGAGCTTGAATATGCACAGGTTGAAAAGGGCGACGGATCAACGACCTAATGCCACCTTGTGGTTATGAATAACAACCGACTACTGAGGAATACACACAATCATGGAACTACGCGAGATTGAACCCCGTCACTTGTTGCAAGGGGAAACCGGTGACTGGGAAGTGATTATCGGTTTGGAAGTCCATGCGCAGGTTACATCTGCTTCGAAATTATTCTCTGGCGCACCGGCTACTTATGGCGCGGGACCAAATGAAAATGTTTCTCTTGTCGATGCTGCTATGCCGGGCATGTTGCCGGTAATCAATAAATATTGCGTTGAGCAGGCGGTGCGTACTGGCCTTGGGCTTAATGCCAAAATTAATCTCTGGTCGCGTTTTGATCGCAAGAATTATTTTTACCCGGACTTACCCCAAGGCTATCAAATTTCCCAATTTCTCGACCCGATTGTTGGTGAGGGCGAAATAGAGGTTGAGGTTAGCCCTGAAGAAACGATAGAGGTCGGGATCGAACGTCTGCACCTTGAACAGGATGCGGGTAAATCCGTGCACGATTTAAGTCCCAATCATTCTCATGTGGATTTAAATCGTTCTGGCGTTGCTTTGATGGAGATTGTCTCCAAACCGGAAATGCGCTCTGCTGATGAAGCGGCTGCCTATTTCTCCAAATTACGCACGATTGTTCGCTATCTGGGAACATGTGATGGTAATATGGAAGAAGGATCAATGCGCGCGGACGTTAATGTATCTGTGCGTCGTCCGGGCGGTGAACTTGGTACGCGTACCGAGACAAAAAATGTCAATTCCCTTCGGTTTGTGCGTCAGGTTGTGAATTATGAAGCGCGCCGGCAAATTCAGGTTTTGGAAGCTGGCGGTGAGATTGATCAGGAAACCCTGCTCTTTGATGTGAAAACAGGCGAAACTCGCACGATGCGTTCAAAAGAGGATGCTCATGACTATCGCTATTTTCCGGACCCGGATTTATTGCCATTAGAGCTTGAGCAATCTTTTGTTGATGAGATCAAAGCTGGTTTGCCTGAATTACCGGACGTTAAGAAAAAGCGCTTTTCTAGCGAGTATGGTCTTTCCAATTATGATGCAAGCGTTTTGGCGATGGATCGCGATAAGGCAGATTTCTTCGAAACTGTTGCAAAGGGCCGTGATGGCAAGCTTGCCTCAAACTGGGTAACAACAGAGCTCTTCGGTGCTTTAAACAAAGCGGGACAAGATATAGCGCAATCGCCGGTTTCTGCTGCGCATCTGGGAGAACTGATTGATCTTATTGCAGATGACACAATTTCTGGGCGTATTGCCAAAGATGTTTTTGAGATCATGTTTGAAACAAGCCAAGCGCCGGGTAAGATTGTGGAAGAACGCGGTTTGAAACAAGTGACGGATACCGGTGCTATCGAAGTCGCGATTGATAAAATCATCACAGATAACCCGGATCAGGTTGCACAAGTTAAAGAAAAGCCAAAAACCTTTGGCTGGTTCGTTGGGCAAGTCATGAAATCCACTGGCGGCAAGGCCAATCCGAAAGTGGTGAATGAAATTTTGAAATCCAAGCTTGGGATCTAAAGCAAGCCCCAACACTTATATGGAATTGGTTTAAATTCTTGTCGATTTTTTGACGACCATGAGATAGGCTGAAGCTATGACCGAAACAATCGAGGCTCGCCGCAAACGACTATTATACCGTGCTATGCATCGCGGGTTTAAAGAGGCCGATATTATTATTGGTGGCTTTGCGACCGCTCATATTCAATCATTGACCGTTGCTGAACTTGATGAGTTTGAAGAGCTGATCGGCTTTCCCGATAAAGAGCTTTATGAATGGATCATTGGCCGTCAACAAGCGCCAGCAAATCTTTCTGGCCCGGTATTTGCGCGCCTGCAGGCTTTTGACGCTGTAGAGGAAGTCAGAAATCTAACCTCCCTCTAGCTCTGTTCTTCCCTATCCAGAACCAAGTGTTTTTTGTGTGACCAAATAAGAAAGAATGAGGGATACGACCCCGGTTACACCCAAGGCTAACCAAGGTGCATAGGCCAGAGAAATATCACCGCTGCGCCAAAGACTGACACCAATGGCTTCGATTCCCCATGCATTGGGGGTTAAAGCGCCAATCTTGCTAATTTGTTCGGCCATTAAAAATCGCGGGGCCATAGAACCGCCAATTGCCCCTAATATTAGCGCCAAGACCGCACCAATTGCGTGGGCCTGACTGCGCGAGCGACATGCACCGACGATCAGAATACACAGTCCGGCGGCGCAGATACTTGCAAATAAAAATGACGGGATCAGTAAAAGCGGCGCGGTTATCGGGATCGCGAATAATAGTTTTGCTACTATCAGGATTATGAGCAATTGCACAAAGCCCTGACATACCAAAAAGGCAAATTTACCATCTATCATTGGGCGCAGACCAAGGGGTCCCGCGCCAATGCGCTCTAATACCCCCGCATCGCGTTCTTCAATCATGGTCAATGCAGACTGAAAACCCGATAGAAATAAAAACAGCAAACCCACCCCGGCGACATAATAGCTGGCCATAGGAATAGCTTGTGTGCCGGGTACTATAGAAATGCGTTTTGCAGGCTCGACCGCGGCGGAAATATCCTCTTCTTCATCGTCAGACCCAAGATTGGCAAGACTTGATAGAGCTGCATCCGCAATCGTTGCTGCTCCTTCTTTCACCGGATCATAGTGAATATTAAAGAGCGGTACTTCGGTTAGAGAGGGGCGCTGAATTTCAATTCCCGCATCAATTTGGCCGTTGGAAATATTTTCTTTTAGTGCAGTGATTGTTTGAAATTCTTCAAGACTGGAAATTAAAGGAGACTTTTCAAGACCAGCAACGAGATCGCGTGAAATGCTATCTTGCGGCGCAGTGACGCCAATGCGAATAGATAAATCACCACTTGCGGCGGCTGAAAACACGGCTGCAAAAATCGTGAAAATAATCGGTGGCAGGATAAAGGTTAGTGCGAATGTTGCTCTATCGCGCCAAAGACTTATGGCCATTGCATGAAATACTGCGCCGCGCATAGTGAATGCAGACGAAAACGAAACGGCGCGCTTTGAATTGGGATCAGACATGACGTCCCCTTTCTTTGGTCACGTCATCAAGGAGATCATTGAGGCTGGGTGCGCTAATGGTGGAGTTCTCTATTACGATCTGATTGCGCATGAGCTTGGTAATAAGAGCTATTGCCTCTTCGCGGTTTTCAAGAGCTTTCATCCATTGACCGGGGTGGTCGGCATCATCATGAAAATTATTTTTCATCATGGCATTGCTATCACTACACTGGACCTTCAGGTTTACGCTTTTACCATAATACTCATCAATTAATCTTGCGGGATTTCCTTTTAGTCTGATCTTACCAAACTGAAGGATGATGAGTTGATCAGCCAGTGAACGCGCCTGCACCATATCATGACTGATAAGCATCATGGAATAGTCTTCATCTCTAAGCCGTTTTATCAATTCATTGATTTGTCGAATGCCTGAAGGATCAAGGCTTGCGGATGGTTCATCGAGAATGAGGAGGCTGGGTTCATGAAGAATTGCTGCGCCAATATTCACTCTTTGGCGCATCCCTCCAGACATTCTAACAGCGCGGCAATCCCGGTCTTTTACCATGCCAATTAATCCAAGTACGTGATTGGTACGCTGTTTGGCTTGTTCGCGGCCTAACCCCATCTGTCTTGCAAAACAGATCAGGTTTTCTTCTGCGCTCAATTGATCATATAAGGCAGGGCGTTGCGGTGTAACGCCCAAATCCAGGCGTGCCCGAGGGCGGTCATGAGAAACATCATTAATTGATATTCGCCCCTGCTGAACCGGTAAACGCCCGCAAATCGCTTTTACCAATGTTGATTTACCGGCGCCATTTGGGCCGATAACACAGGTTAAAGTTCCCCTATTTACGGTAATATTTATGTCTGAAAGGGCTAAGGCGTTGCCATAGGCGACGCAAAGGTTTTCAATAGTGAGGGCAGGGGAGGATAATTTTGAATCAGAAATATTAGGCGATGCTTTTTTAGAGGTGTCTTGCACTTATATTTCGTTTCAGTTTTATCGGGTCAAGCGATTGAAGCTCATACCAATTTGACGGGCTAAATCTGCAAGTGGTTCATCTTCGCTAACGCTGGCTAACTTAGCCGCAGAAATTGCTCGCTCTAAATGGCGTTCTGCCAATATTCTTGCACCGTCTGTACCAAGAATACTGACCACAGTAGACTTGTCTTGATCTTGTTCGGTATCTTTACCTGATAGGGATGTACAAGTCGAGACATCTATCACATCGTCGTAGGCCTGATAGGCTAAACCCAAATAGCATCCATAGTCAAAAAGATGGTCAATTTTTGAACTCTCCAAACCGGCAAATTCTCCGCCAATTGCCGCGGCAGCAGCAAACAGAGCGCCAGTTTTTTCCAGATGGCGTTTTTCCATGTCTTTAAGGTTGTTGGAGTGTTGAATTGAGTCACTATTATCAATTTTACCCATGTCACCCTGACAGGCTATATCTTGGTCTTGTCCTCCGGCAAGGCCCTCAATACCAACTGCGTTTGTTAGGTATTCCATTGCTCTTAAACGGGCATCCGCAGGCACACCTTTTGCCTTTGTAATGGTTTTGTACGCTTCATTGAGTAGTGCAATCGCCGCAAGCGTTGCGGCCGCTTCGCCAAAAACAATATGTGTCGTCGGTGCCCCTCGTCGCAACTTGGCATTATCCATTGAGGGGAGATCATCCATAATTAAAGAAGCAGCATGGACCATCTCGACAGCGCAGGCTGCATCCAAAAGGGCAGGGCTGTAGGAGGCGTCGTCCGATTGTCCACCTGCAAGAATTGTAATGATGGGGCGCAACCTCTTACCTGGTGATAAAAGCCCGTGCCGGGCAGCAAAGCCTAGGCGGGAACTGGCTGAACAATCCTGAAAGAAATGCTCCAGTCGTTCGTCAACTAACGATTTTAATTGGTTTGAGAGCGTTTCATGTTTTACTTGTGTGGCTGGTGCGGTGTCAGTTTTAGATTGATTATTCAGTTTTAACTCTCGCGACATACTTCTACTTTCAACTCTCGGGATACCAAAATATGGGCTATCAACGAATTGCCCATATATGCCCAGCCCCTCAACCAGCATCATTATCAGTGCATGTTTTGCTCATAAATACAAATCAAGAGCTGCTTAATTTTAAAATAAAAACGAGTGCGTTGGGTAATTTGCCAATTTTTTTCAAGGTAGAGGTAGGAAAATCCCATAAGATAGAGTTTCGGTTTGCGAAAGTTCTTTTTTGCTCAAATCCAGGTCCGTTTTTATGTAGTTCTCAAGACTCATAATTGTTAAAAAAGGTTACTAAATATTAATAAATTACCCTGAATGACCTTGACCTTGGCGAAGAATAATATAACATTACACGTACTGGGTGTTCGCCAGTGCAAAATTTATAACCATGCTTAACTTGGTTGCATTGGGTGCGTATTTCCCAAATTTTCTTTTTGCTTTGTGTTCTAGGTGGACGCGTATACTCGTAAAGTGAGTAATAGTAGAATAGCAGTGGGCCGGTTCTGTCCCCGAACTGCCCACTGCATTTCTTAGTTTCCCGCTCTTAATTTGCACATAAAAATTTGGTGTTAGTACGCGATAATCTGCGTTTTGAGGCGTATTTTGGCGCGTTTAGGGAGCTCTCCAGATTTTATCCTTTTTCCTTGCACATATCTGCTTTCCGGTCTAACAACCCCCTTCGTGGAAGAAAACTGCTTTTATGCCTAAATACCGGCATTTCTAAGTCCAGGGCATTTCAGACCACGTCCCTTCGCGGGGTAGGATCGATTAAATTCGGTTTTACCTGCTCACGAATGCCAAACCGGAAGGAAACAACATGGCGAAGAAAATATCAGGCTACCTGAAATTACAGGTGCCAGCGGGATCGGCAACGCCGTCACCGCCAATCGGACCGGCTCTCGGTCAACGTGGTCTCAATATCATGGAATTTTGCAAGGCATTTAATGCTGCCTCGCAAGAGATGGAAAAAGGGATGCCAATCCCGACCATCATTACCATTTACACCGATAAATCGTTCACTTTTAAAACCAAGACGCCTCCTGCTTCTTATTATCTGAAAAAAGCGGCGAAGCTTGCGAAAGGTGGCTCAGAGCCGGGCCGCGAAGTTGCGGGTTCGGTTTCGACGGCGCAGTGCCGGGAAATTGCAGAAGCAAAAATGGTAGATCTCAATGCGAACGACCTCGACGCCGCAACAAAGATTATCATGGGTTCAGCACGGGCCATGGGCCTTGAGGTAACAGGGTAAAGATCATGGCAAAACAAGGAAAAAGAATTCGCGCAGCGCGTGAAGGTGTGGAATTCTCTAAAAAATATAACGTTGATGAAGCGGTGAAATTGGTCAAAGCGAATGCGACCGCGAAGTTTGATGAAACAATTGAGATTGCAATGAATCTTGGTGTTGATCCGCGTCACGCTGATCAGATGGTTCGTGGAGTCGTAAATTTACCGCACGGCAGTGGTCGTACTGTCCGGGTTGCGGTTTTTGCCAAGGATGCAAAAGCTGAAGAAGCCAAAAAAGCGGGTGCTGATATTGTTGGTGCTGACGATTTGATGGAAAAAATTCAAGGCGGCTTTGCTGATTTTGACCGGGTTATTGCAACACCGGATATGATGGCTGTCGTTGGCCGATTGGGTAAGGTTTTGGGACCACGCGGTCTTATGCCGAATCCGAAAGTTGGTACGGTTACTCCGGACATTGCCAAGGCTGTGGAAGATGCTAAAGGCGGCGCGGTTCAGTTCCGTGTTGAGAAGGCCGGTATTCTTCATGCAGGTATTGGTAAAGCAAGCTTTGCTGAAAATGCCCTTGCGGAAAATGCAAAAGCATTCATCGATGCGGTGCAAAAGTCCAAGCCCGCAGGAGCAAAAGGTACATTCATCAAAAAAATCGCCGTGTGCTCGACAATGGGCCCCGGTGTGAAAATTGATGTTTCTTCTGCTGTTTAAGCAAGAATAAATATAGATACACTTTTAAAGCCTGCTGATTTTCGGCAGGCTTTTTTTGTTCATGAAAAAAATTCAAGAACTGTATTCACTCTCAAGCGCTCGCGCTTTTTCAACTACCGCGTGGAACCGGGGTACCAAAGCGTTGGTTATAATATTTTCCAATATCGCGGGCATTATTAATAAACCGTACGCCGTTTTTTGCATAAATATTCACGCCTTCGTAGTCTGGTGACCCTTCAGCGAGAACGAGCGTTGGACAGTTTTGGTTCTTCTCGCCAAGCAGTTCAACCATTGCCGCGCGTGGGCGATGGATCGGCATATACTCAATATCAGCACTTTCCTTGATTGCGGGAAAATAGGAAAGAAGTCCCCATAGCTCTGCGCATTCCGGGCAATATTCCCGCCGCTCATTATCAAGGAATCCGGGCGGGAGAAGAAATAGAGTATCTTTTGTCATTATGGTCTCTCTTGATGTTGGATCTAGAATGGGGCGCCCACAGCGTTGGTTAAAAATTTCATCATTGGTTTTGCCTTGATCATCGCCTGTTCGACATCGTCAAGAAATTGCGTTTTCCTTGTCGCCGATTTTTTACCCTTCGCCATTGCGAAGAAACTTTTGTGTTTGAGATATTCAAGGCATGGATCATCGTGGGAAAACCCTTTTGGTGGACGGGTCAAACTATCTCCTCGCAGATGGTCAAAGTGATTTTTGAAATCAGGGTGTTCAACGATTTTAGTCCAGGCTTTGGGTGTGTCCCGAATAGCTTCGCGTATTTTTAAAAGCGCAGGCGCTGCAGGTGTCCATACGCCGCCGCCATATCGAATTTCATCAGGTGCTAGATGGACATAAAACCCTGGGGCGTGTGCGTCCTTACCGCGCGCATGGCGAAACTGTATGGCGCCATGGGTTTTATAAGGCGTTTTATCTTTGGAAAAACGAACATCCCGATAGATTCTAAAAACAGACCCCCGGTTTTTACGGGGATCAGCAACAAAATGTTTCGAGATTTTTTTTAACCTCGGGGCCATATCTTCTACAAAACAAAGAAGGGGCTCTTGTACGCTCTCTTGGTAGCGCGGTTTGTTATCCTCAAACCATGCACGGTTATTATTCTCTTTTAACTCTACAAAAAAATCGAAAAAATCTTTGGGTAGACCGGTAAAACTCATAGATAGTTGTTCCGAAAAATAGTTAAGGCTGAAGTGATCAAATTAAAGTTTCTGGTTGAATTCACCAATTTCAGGATGTTGATTT
This sequence comes from uncultured Caulobacterales bacterium, assembly GCA_964392325.1. Classification (GTDB taxonomy): domain Bacteria; phylum Pseudomonadota; class Alphaproteobacteria; order Caulobacterales; family Parvularculaceae; genus CALLPQ01. Next base: position 79,761 of record CAYMPJ010000009.1, on the reverse strand, counting down.
AACATTGCTTCCATTTCACCAAACATAGCACGCATATTATCTTCTGATGTCGGGCTTTCGATTACAACAACAAGTTCGGGTTTATTCGAGGAAGCTCTGATCAGGCCCCATGTCCCGTCTTCTGCGGTAATACGCACACCATTGACGGTGACAACATCGCGAATGGGTTGGCCAATTATTGTGCCTCCGTTTTCGGCGCGCTCGACCAGCGCAGCGACAATTTTCTCGACAACACCATATTTCGTTTCGTCGGCACAATGGGGCGACATGGTCGGTGATTGCCATGTGCGCGGTAATGATAGACGCAAATCGGAGAGTTTTTTATCCGGGCTGCGATCCAGCATTTGTAAAAGGGCAATAGCCGCGACCAGTCCGTCATCATATCCCCGACCGATCGGTTTATTAAAAAAGAAATGGCCAGATTTTTCAAAACCCGCCAAAGCGCCAATCTCGTGGCTTTTCGACTTGATATAAGAATGGCCTGTTTTCCAATATAAGGTCTGGCTACCATTTTCGATTAAAACCGGATCGGTCATAAATAGACCCGTTGATTTTACATCGACAACAAATTGTGCATTTTCATGGATAGCCGAAAGATCGCGAGCGATCAGCACACCAATTTTATCAGCAAAAATCTCTTCACCTGTATCATCGACTACGCCGCATCTATCGCCGTCGCCGTCAAAGCCAAGAGCCATATCCGCGCCGGACTCATTGACCGCATCGCGCATGGCATGAAGCATATCCATATCTTCCGGATTAGGGTTATAGCGCGGGAACGTGTGATCAAGGTCGGCGTCCATAGGAATAACTTCAAGGCCGGGAATTCGGGACAGGGCTTCGGGCGCATAGGCTCCCGCTGTCCCATTACCGCAGGCTGCTATCACTTTCATTTTGCGCGAAAAGCTGACGCCTTTAATGACATCTTCAATATATTTCTCGCGCATTCCTTCGACATAAACATAGCCGCCATTGCCGCGAGATTTAAATTCGCCCTTTAATACGATATTGCGCAAACGCCCCATTTCGTCTGGGCCAAATGTGAGCGGTTTGTTTGCGCCCATCTTTACGCCGGTCCAGCCATTTTCATTGTGGCTAGCCGTCACCATGGCAACACAAGGGATATCGAGATCAAACTGTGCGAAATAAGCCACTGGCGAGAGCGCCAAACCAATATCATGGACCTCAATACCGGCGCTCATCAGACCAACAATCAGCGCCTGTTTGATGGAGCTGGAATAGCTACGAAAATCATGACCAACGACAATCTTAGGTTCACGGCCTAATTCATGAATTAATGTCCCCAACCCCAATCCAAGCGCCTGAATACCAAGAAGGTTGATCTCTTTTTCAAAAATCCATCTGGCATCATATTCGCGAAATCCGGTTGGCTTTACAAGGGGCGTAACTTCATAATCGAGTGTGTTTGCACTCAAGTCGGCGCGTGGTGTCGGTAGCATAATTTCTATCCCAATATGGTGAGTGTGTCGTTTTCTAGTGGGGACAATAGCTTTGCTTATAAGTAAAACAAGAGACTAATACTCAGAATATGAGGTTATGACAGGGAAGGCTTAAAAAGGATTAAGCGCACATCAGGCAAGTAGTCATTCCTGTAAGTCAAAGACGGTAGATTTAGACATATTTATGGGATGCCTCTCCGCGCCGTTTTGCTTCTGAGGGCAGATTAGGCGTTATTTACCCAAAAAACTGAGACTTTATGCAGTTATCGTTTAGAGCACATAAATTGAAGCTCTTGCCGCACTGCAGCAAAATCGCTACCATGTAAAAATATCAAGCGAAGTGCGGGATTTTGGATTCGCCGATCGCACACAAAATTAATTCTGAAGGATGCGCACATGGTAGAGGTTTCCAAAGTAGGAGTGATCGGGGCGGGGCAGATGGGCAATGGGATTACCCATGTTCTGGTGCTGGCTGGCTATGACGTTATTTTGCACGATATTAATCAGGAGCAATTAACAGCGGCGACTGGAATAATTGAAAAAAACCTTGCCCGCCAAGTCTCCAAATCGGCCTTAGACACCGCGCAGATGGAAGCTGCGTTAGGGCGTATCAAAGTTTCTACGGTTCTGGAGGATCTGGGTGATTGTGACATGGTGATTGAGGCTGCCACAGAAAACCAGGAAATCAAGAACGAGATTTTCAAATCCCTCTCTTCTGTGATGCGTAAAGACGCGATCATGGCAACCAATACATCATCAATCTCGATAACCGGGCTTGCGGCTAATACGGATCGCCCAGAACAATTTATCGGATTACATTTTATGAATCCGGTCCCGCTCATGCAACTTGTCGAGGTGATTCGCGGGATTGCGACTGATCGCGATACTTTTGAAGCTGCCAAGACCATGGTGGAACGTCTTGGTAAAACCATGGCCGTTTCCGAAGATTTTCCGGCCTTTATTGTTAATCGCATTTTGATGCCCATGCTCAATGAAGCAATTTATACCCTCTATGAAGGGGTTGGTACTGTTGAGGCGATTGATAAGGGGATGAAGCTCGGCACGAACCATCCAATGGGACCGTTAGAGCTTGCTGATTTTATCGGCCTCGATACATGTCTGGCTATTATGCAGGTGCTCTATGAAGGCCTTGCCGATAGCAAATATCGTCCTTGCCCATTATTGGTTAAATATGTTGAAGCTGGATGGCTTGGACGTAAGACAGGCCGCGGTTTTTATGATTACTCAGGAGATGTCCCAGCACCAACCCGCTAGTTGCAATACTTTAATGGTTTCTCTTTTAATACTGTTTTAGTTGATAAATTCCACTCACTGGTGTATTCCTCCCAGCGCATTAAACAGAGGAGACACATATGTCCGTTGCACGCGTTACCGAAATAATTTCCAGCTCATCAAAAGGTTTTCAACATGCTGTTGAAGAGGGTATTGAGCGCGCTAATAAGACATTGAAAAATGTAGAGGGTGCTTGGGTAAAAGACCAGTCTCTCGTTCTTAACAATGGTAAAATAAAAGAATATCGGGTTGTTTTGAAAGTGACCTTTATTCTTAAAGATTAATAGTCTTTTTGATTTTGAAAAGATTAAAAAAAGGCCGCTCAAATGAGCGGCCTTTTTATTTTCAAAATGATGTCTCAAGTAAATTGATACATCAATATCCAGATTATTTCTTACGCGTTACTTCTAGGCCGAGTAAGTCGGGCAATGTTTCGGGTGATTGACTCGCGATAAAGCCGAGTTGTGCAAAGGGAATGCCGCCTTCTGGATCAGCTGTAATCTCTAATGTCCCACCACTTCCTATAAACGATGTGAGCGCATCAATATAATCATTATATTTGGGGTTAAGCTGTGCGAATTGGCCGCCGCCAAGGCGTAAAAGAGCGGGAGCGGAGCTGCGTATATCATCACCGGAACCGGCACCCATCTGTAGGGCAGCAATATCAAACGCCATGTTGAGAGCGTTTTTATCTTTGAGAACTAACTTGAAATTATTGAGATTTCCAAGACCCAAAATACCTTCCTGATCTTCATTGGCGATCAGGGTCGCGATTTCATCATATTTTAGATTGTCGGAATTTAGGACCAAATCCAAATCAAGAAGCTTATCAGTATTGAAGGCGTAATTTAATTTTGCAGAGCCATTTTTGTCATCGTAGTTCCAAAGCATTTCGCCTTCGCCATCGACATCATTGAGACCGTATTTCGTCATGATACCAAGTAACTCATCTTCTCCATCGGGAAGATAGGCTGTTAAATCGTAATTTGCGTCTTTTACATTGGCGGTAACGTTATTAGGGATCAGCCATGTGAATTTATCCGCAACGAAGCTCGCTGATTTTGCACTAAAGAGTTTTTTATCACCAACATATTGTTCAAAATCTGTATATTCGCCGCTGCCTAGACTGAGAATATTTTTTTCACTCATGGGCGGCATTTCACCATTCAAGCCAAATGGGATAAGACCAGAGCCATCAATATTAAGCCATTTCATCGACCCCACTTTTATCCGCTGACCATTAAAACCAAGGAGCGAACCAAGTGGTCCATTTAATAAATCACCCGCTTCTGGACCAAGAGCTTCAAGACTATTTTCAAGCGCACCGCGTGACTGTACAAATTCATATTCCAAATCGTTCGCAATCAGGCCATTGAGTTTACCGCCACCAAAACCGACAATGCGATAATCTGGCGATGTTAATTTAAGAGAGAAATTTTCCTCTGAGGCCAAATCAAAATTTATATCCTTGAAATATAGTCCGCCTAAATCCAGCATATTCATGGCTTGGGCAGGATAGGTATCTTCGTCCGCTTCCAGATTAAGTCCGCCTTCGCGAATTTGTAATTTATCAGCTTCAATGCCGCTAAATGTAATAGCAAGTTTATCAAACTCACCACCAGCATCGCTGGGCGGGGTGATGGATATGTCGTGGAGCCGGATTTTTTCAAAAACGCTCAGGAATGGTGCGTCAAAGGAGCCTGTGTTTGATTTAACGGACTCTATGGCTTGCGTGCTCACCCCGTAAAGCTCTGCCTTGGCGATGGTAACGACAGATCCCTCATCACCAGTAATGCTAATATTGTTTATGGTTGTCGCACCGCTTTTTTCATCAAAGCTTGATGAGCTATAAAATTTCTCTCCTGTGTATCCGAGGGATGCAAAAAGCGCATCAACATCGAGAGCGCTTGCCCCTTTTAGAGAGAAGGCCTTGTCAAATGGAGAGCCGCCTGAGGCATTGAGACTGGCGACTTTACTGACTGAAGAGGCGGCTGAGCCGGAGGAAGTGTTACTTGAGTCATTGCTGCCGCACCCGGATAGAGCAATAGCTGCCACGCCGGCGAATAATATTGTTTTAAATGAGAGCTTGGTTGACATGAAAGATTTTCCCTTTTGGCTCAGTGATACAGCATTTTTAATATAATATGATCGTTAGTGAAATGTTGGTTTTTAATTGAGCCCCATTTGGTTAACTAATAGTGTGGCAAGACGCAACTAATCGCTCATTATTTTCGTCAGGCCGCAGTTAAAATGAGAGTTTACGCGGTTTTTTTGGAATTTGCCCTTCCTCTGGTCGTAATTTGCTTATTTTTTAATGGTTTCACCGCGAATCAGAGCCTGAATGAGGGCGTTTGATTCCGGACTGTTCCAGTCAGCTTCCCCTATAAAACGTCCGATTTCGGTGCCCTTTTTGTCATAGATAATACTGACAGGAAGGATATTTGCGCCGCCAATAGAGCTCGTAAAAAGCAGTCTGGGGTCCGCGTAGAGGGGAAGCGCATCAATGTTAAGTTTCTCCAGAAACTCCCCGGCGACTTCTGGTCCGCGCGGATCAGCTGCAATGGCGACGATCTCGAGTTTATCGCGATCATAGCGTTTTTGCAGAGCATTTAGGGAGGGAAGCTCCTTCAGGCACGGGGCACACCATGTCGCCCAGAAATTTACCAGCACGATTTTACCGCGAAAATTCTGCAGTGTGACATCATCACCCTCAAAGGAGAAGGGAATATTTCCCGCCTTCCGGGGGGGGAAGGTGAGGGTGAAACCTGCCATTTCCCCCGTTAAATATTTCTGGGTCGGGGTCTGATTTGGCTTTAAACTGGCGGAGATGAGCACATAGGCTGACCAGACCACGCCGATTGATCCCCAAAGAATAAGCCAGAAGCGAGGTGATTTCATAAATTTTGCCTCTTTTTATTTGCACGCAAGCCACGATAGCGCATAACAAAGCCGAACGCGGGATTTGTTTGATCCCTAATCCATATGGTGACGAATGACTGAAAAAACAGATCGTACGCAAATGCGCAACGCGGCGAAACACCCTGATACAAAAAAATCCTCACCGGCCCAGAACAGTATGTGGGGCGGGCGCTTTGCTGACGGGCCTGCAAAAATCATGGAGGAGATTAATGCCTCTATTGATGTCGATCGGCGGCTATGGCGGGAGGATATTGCGGGTTCACGGGCTCATGCGACGATGTTGGCCTCCAAGGCGATTATCAGTGATGGTGATCTTGCGGCAATTCTTTCTGGCCTAGATAAAATCGCGTCCGAGATCGAAGCGGGTGAATTCCAGTTTAGCTCTGCGCTTGAGGATATTCATATGAATATCGAGGCGCGCCTGAAAGAGTTGATTGGTGAGCCGGCTTCGCGCCTTCATACCGCGCGCTCGCGCAATGATCAGGTGGCGACGGATTTTCGCTTGTGGGTGCGCAATGCATGCGATGAAATAGATCAGGCTATCGGCGAGCTAATGCTCAATCTTGCGAAGCGGGCTGCGGAACATTTTGATACGATAATGCCGGGATTTACCCATTTGCAAACGGCGCAACCTGTTACTTTTGGTCATCATTGTCTCGCTTATGTTGAAATGCTAGCCCGTGACCGTGCGCGTTTTGCTGATGCGCGTTCCCGGATGAATGAGTGTCCCCTTGGCGCTGCGGCCCTTGCAGGGACCAGTTTTCCCTTGGACAGACAAGCAACAGCGAGTGCTCTTGGGTTTGATCAGCCTACAGGTAATTCGATGGATTCGGTCTCCTCTCGTGATTTTGCTCTGGAAGTTTTATCGGCGGCCTCAATACTGGCCATGCATCTTTCCCGTCTGGCGGAAGAAATTGTTATCTGGGCGAGTGCCCCGTTTAGTTTTATCGTCTTATCAGATGCGTTTTCTACAGGGTCTTCGATAATGCCGCAAAAGCGTAATCCCGATGCAGCCGAGCTTATTCGGGGAAAAGTGGGTACGATGGCTGGTTCCTTTCAGACATTGCTCATTATGATGAAAGGACTGCCTCTTGCTTATGCCAAGGACATGCAGGAAGATAAGGTCACAACATTCCGCGCGATCGACGATTTACATTTATGTCTTGCCGCGATGAGCGGGATGATGGCCGATTTTAAAGTCAATAAAGAACAAATGCTCGCGGCAGCGGGCGGAGGACATTCAACAGCAACCGATATTGCTGACTGGCTGGTGCGTGTATTGAATATGCCATTTCGCGATGCCCATCACGTTACCGGATCGCTTGTTGCGCTTGCGGATAAGAAAAAAACAACTCTGGACAAATTAACACTTCAGGAACTGCAGAGCATAGAAGCGAAAATAACCGAAGATATTTTTTCGGTATTGAGCGTGGAGGCTTCGGTTGCAACACGGACATCATTTGGCGGAACGGCACCAGAAAATGTTGCTCACGAAGCGGCTAAATGGATAGCCCAATTGGAAAAGGAATAATTAAATGAATAAAATTCTTTTGGCATTATTTGTAATATCGATCATTGGCGCTTGCGGTAAAAAGGTGCCCGTTCGTCCGCCAGATACGAAAGCCGGTGTTACGGCAAATATTGAAATTGATGCATCCATTTCTCGTCATTGAAATAGCTCAATTTATAATCAAAAAATTACATGCTTTGCGTTTTAATCGCGGGCTAGAATTCTATTTCCTGTCGAGGCTCTCTTGCATCATTTTGACTATATAGACGACACGCTCCATGCGGAAAAAATTAAACTGACCGAATTGGCAAAAGCGGTGGGTACCCCGTTTTATTGTTATTCCGAGGCTACTTTGCGTCGCCATATTAATGTGTTTCAAAACGCATTCGGTCAATCGGATATGCTGACCGCTTTTTCCGTAAAGGCCAATTCCAATCTGTCCGTTTTAAAAATTCTCGCAAGCGAGGGAGCGGGGGCTGATGTTGTCTCTGGCGGGGAATTGCGCCGTGCGCGCGCCGCAGGCATTGCTAGGGAAAAAATAGTTTTTTCTGGTGTCGGTAAAACCGCAGAAGAGCTTGCACTTGCTTTGGATGAAGGCATTTTCCAATTTAACGTTGAATCCGAGCCCGAGTTGGATTTACTGGCGCAAATCGCAACTTCGAAAAATAAACGGGCACCGATTGCATTTCGCGTCAATCCGGATGTCAGTGCGGGCGGCCATGAAAAAATATCGACCGGTGTTGCGGAAGTAAAATTTGGCATTGCTTGGGATCAGGCGCGTACGCTCTATGCCAAGGCGAACAAAATGGAAGGTATTGATGTGCGCGGGGTTGATGTGCATATCGGCTCGCAAATTTCTGAACTGGCCCCATTTGAAGTCGCCTTTAAAAAAGTAGCCGACCTCGTAAAAGCCTTGCGCAGTGACGGGTGCACTATTGAACGCGTTGATTTAGGCGGTGGGCTTGGTATTCCTTACGGGGATTCCGACGAAGAGCCGCCCCATCCTGATGAATATGCCAAAATGATCCGCCGCATATCTGATCCGTTGGATGTGAAACTGATTTTTGAACCGGGGCGTATGATTGTCGGCAATGCCGGTATTCTGGTCTCGCAAGTGGTCTATGTGAAGCAAGGTGCAGATCGCAAATTCCTGATTCTAGATGCCGGGATGAATGATTTAATCCGTCCGGCGCTTTATGATTCCTGGCACAATATTATTCCCGTCACTAAACCCACTAGCGATTTTTGCGAGCCTTATGATGTGGTTGGGCCGATTTGTGAAACAGGGGATCGCTTCACCCGGGAGCGTCAATTACCGGTGATGCAAGCGGGCGACTTGGTGGCCTTTATGTCAGCCGGGGCTTATGGCGCGGTACAGGCATCAGAATATAATACGCGCCCTTTAATCCCTGAAGTGCTGGTGAACGGAGAAAATTACGCACTAATCCGTCAGCGCCCTGATTATAAAGAGATGCTGGACCGCGATAAAGTCGCTGACTGGCTGTAGAAAAGGGGAACGGTTTGTCAAAGCTGATTTTTAAAACCACTCACCCTTTTGTTCTGCCGGGTTTATTATTCGGTTTTTGCGGCTAAATTTTCCTCAACCGGACGCCCGTCAATTTTATAGACTATGCCGTCCTTAATGACTAAATCCACCCTTTGGAATAATGCAGGATATTTAAGGGCATCGCCTTCTATGGCTATAATGTCGGCTAAACGCCCCGGTTGAATGGTTCCCCATTCATTTTCAACACCCATCATTTTTGATGGCCAGTAAGTGGCCGCTTGAATTGTTTCCATAACTGGCACACCCATCACCCGTGTCCAGACATCGATTTCGTTCCAGGTTGACTGACAATGAAATTTCAATGGAATGCCGCTATCTGTACCAACTAACAAAACCACACCGGCTTCTCGTAATTGGGAGAATTTGCGTTTCAGGGTTGGTTTGCGTTTTGGTGTGAGCTGAAAATAATCCAGACGATTGGGGTGTTTAATGGAAGCCTTGATATCTGCAATTGTGTCGCTTTTCAGCCCACGGTGCCAGCAATCGCTATCACTTTCTTCCGGGTTATCGCGGGTTTCCTCGTAGTTCCACAACCCTTCTACAGTCGGTGTCCAATAAAGAGGGCCGCCCGCAATACGCCCTTTTGCGGTTCGCTCTTTTAATGCGACCATTATATCTTCAGGATATTCTGGCGCTGTTGTTAAACCGGTATGTTCAAAATTATCGACACCTGTTTCAAGCCCAATGCGGATTTCATCTGGTTTATGGGAATGGCCAACCACTTTGAGCCCTTGTTTGTGCGCTTCGTCGATAACAGCAATAACTTCCGAGCGACTCATTTCGTCCTGATCAATCAACTTGATGACATCAACACCTGCCTGTGCCAAGCGACGGACTTTTGCGCGGCCATCGTTTGGGCTATCAACTCCCCATCGATATTCTTCCGTACCGGGATATGATTTATGCTGTATAAATGGTCCCGATACAAATAATCTCGGACCCGGAATTTCACCGTTTGCAATCCTCGTTTTAACAGAAATTGAGTCTTCCAGGGGAGCACCTAAATCTCTCGCAGTGGTTATACCGGCCAGCAATAGTTGTACAGCAGACGCTGGCATTATCTCGGTGGAAAATCGGTTTCTATAATTTTCTTGCCAATGGGGGTAATTACTGTGGCCGGTGAGCATTAGGTGGGCATGCATTTCCCATAAGCCGGGCATAACAGTCATCGCCTCGGTTGAAATCACTTCATAGTCTTCCGGGACTGGTAATCCCTCCACCGTTCCTATTTCAATAATTTTGTTATCTTCAATGAGCACCACACTGTTTTTGATTGGTGCGCCGCCAAGGCCATCGACGAGTGTACCGCCGACGAGGGCCTTTTTTGTACTGAAAATATTTTTGTTATTGTCGTTTTGTGCGTAACTATGAGAGGTATGCACAAGAGCGAGTAGGATCGCGAAGGTTGAAAAAATTGTTGCTTTCATCAGACTGGTTCCCTTCTGAGTGAGTTTCTATGGCATAGTGTAACAATGTTGGAACAAGTAGCAAGCTGGGTGAGAGAGGGCAGGAATTTCATAAACCAGAAGCGCAAAGATGAGTTATGAATTTATTCCTCGTCCTCGAGAAAATCTAAAAACCCTTTTGCTCCTTTTTCGATAAGATCAATCACATGTTCAAATCCATCTGGTCCATCATAGTAGGGATCGGGGGTTTCGCGAATATCACCATCAGCAAAATCAAGAAATAGTCTAATTTCGCATTCGCGGTTGGGCGGAGCCAAGGCGAGTAAATCATTATAATTTCGTAGATCCATAGCCATAATATAATCGAAGGTATAAAAATCTGCGAGTTCGACTTGCCGGGCTCGTTGATAGGTAATATCCATTTTACGCCGTGCCATTGCAGCGATCATACGGCTATCGGGGAGATCGCCTGCGTGCCACTCTCCGGTACCGGCAGAATCTATATAGAGATTTAGATTACGTTCGCGCGCTCTCGTGCGGAGCACACCTTCCGCTGCGGGGGAGCGACATATATTACCAAGACAGACAAAGAGAATGCGTGACATTTTTTGCCTCTAGAGTGTTTCGAAAAATGCGAAAATGGTTTTTCGAAGAGATACATGGTCAAACAAAGGACTAGAGAGTTAGGGAGATACAAAGGATCGCGGATGCACTCTAGAGCCAAATAAAAAGCGTGTCACCTAAGGGCGACACGCTTGAATATAGCAGATTAATGCAATGTTCGATAGTAAAACCGTATGGTTTTACCCTTCAAGGGATTTGGACCATTCACCTTTTTGGGCAAGGCCGTTCATACGGGCGCGATGGGCAAAGGCTGCCGCGCCAGCGGAAATATTATCTTTTTTGCCGCTCCATGCTTTTAACGCACCAGCTTGCAAAGCCCGGCCATAGGAAAAAGATAGTCCCCAAGGCATTTGATCTTTATACGCTGCATTCATTGTGTTTAGGTTTTCCGTTGCCTGGACTTCGGATTGCCCACCGGAAAGGAAGACGATACCAGGCACTGCTGCAGGAACATTTGCACGGAAACAATTTATTGTTTTTTCTGCAATTTCCTCGGTACTTGCTTGTTTAGAGGATTTTTTGCCAGCGATTACCATATTTGGTTTTAGGATAACACCTTCTAGAGGTACGCGCGCTTTGTATAGTGCGCTAAATAAAGAGGAGAGAGAGGCATTGGTTACTTCCATACACCGATCAATATCATGGTCACCATCCATCAAGACTTCTGGCTCCACAATAGGCACGATGCCCGCTTCCTGACACAAGCTCGCATATCGCGCCAGTGCATCAGCATTGGCCTTTAGGCAATAGCGTGTCGGGATTTGATAAGCGGATGTCGACCCAGTCTGCGCGCCGATATCAATAACCGCGCGCCATTTGGCAAAGCGTGCACCTAGCTTATGATATTCCACCATGCGATCGCGCAAACCGTCGAGCCCTTCGGTGACTTTCTCTCCGGGAAAGCCATGAAGATCTTTAGCCCCTGCATCAACTTTGATACCCGGTATCGATCCAGCATCCTGTATGATTTTTGTCAGAGGGGTCCCGTCCGCCGCTTTTTGCCGTATGGTTTCATCAAACAAAATAACGCCAGAGATGTGGTTTTGCATGGCCTCTTTTGAACGGAAAAGCATTTCGCGATAATCACGGCGATTGTCAGCGGTGGATTCAACATTAATATCGTCAAAACGCTTCTTTATAGTGCCGGTAGATTCGTCAGCAGCGAGTATGCCTTTTCCCGGCGCTACCATGGCTACTGCAATCTTGTTTAACTCATCTAAATTCATCTGATCCTCCGCGATCTTTATTTTTGTCAGTATCGCCCCTGCGCCAAAAGTTTGTTTTTCCTATCATAAACAATATTATGATTGAACCTTTTTTGCTGATTGTTTTATTGATTGTTAGGACAAAGAAAGCGCCTTTACGCCCGGCAAATCTTTTCCTTCCAGCCATTCCAGAAATGCACCACCTGCGGTTGAAACATAGGTGAAATCATCTCCGGATTGGGCATGATTTAATGCGGCGACCGTATCACCGCCGCCCGCCACGGCAACTAGCCCGTCATACTTGACCCGTTTTGCTGCAAAGCGCGCTGCCTCAACTGTTGCTGTGTCAAATGGAGGAATTTCAAAAGCACCCAGTGGGCCATTCCAGACAAGAGTTTTTGCTTTTTCCATTTTCTCGGCAATTAGATTGACGCTATCTGGCCCCAGATCAAGGACCATTTCATCTGTTCCAATCTTGTCAATTGCAACGGTTCGGTTTTGTGCACCTTTTTTGAATTCTTTTGCTACGACACCATCCGTTGGCAGGATAATTTCGCAATTTTGCGCCTCTGCTTGAGATAAAATTTCTTTAGCTGTGTCGATCAGTGATGGTTCGCATAAAGATTTGCCAACGGAAACGCCTTTTGCGAATAAAAATGTGTTGGCCATTCCGCCGCCAACCACCAACATATCAGCTTTACCAATCAGATTGAGAAGCAGGGGAATTTTGGTTGATACTTTTGCTCCGCCGACAACCGCCATTAAGGGACGGGTTGGATTATTCAGAGCTGCGCCCAGAAAATCGAGTTCTTTCTCCATCGCCTTTCCCGCTGCGCTGGGGAGGAGGTGGGCAATCCCTTCTGTTGAAGCGTGGGCGCGGTGCGCCGCCGAAAAAGCATCATTGACATAAATGTCGCCATTTGCTGCGAGGGCCTTGGCAAAATCAGGATCATTTTTCTCTTCGCCCGCATGAAAACGGGTGTTTTCAAGAAGCAGTACGTCGCCATTTGCGAGTTTACCGACTGCCTCACCGGCGATATCACCAATGCAGTCCGGGGCAAAATGAACCGGCGTATCGAGGACGCGCCCAGCCGCTTTCGCCACACCTTGCAAAGACATGGACGGAACAACTTCCCCTTTGGGCCTTCCAAAATGGGAGAGTAAAATCACCTTTGTGCCCATTTCACGCAAACTATCAATTGTCGGTTTTGCTCTTTCAATGCGGGTCGCATCTGTGATTTGGCCGTTTTCGTCAATGGGCACATTAAAGTCTACACGGACGAAAACACGTTTGCCGTTAGCGTTAATTTGACTGAGGGTTTTAACGTTCTGCAAGGGTAACCTCGGATGCTAAGTAATTTATGGCTAAATTTTTTTCCAATACGCAAATGGCTGAAGGATAATCTATCCAATCATAAAAACGATTCATGCCATCCATGAGCGATGAAATATATCAATCATTACGCCTACAAATATTTTGCCATTTCCATTGCTGTGTCAGTCATACGTGTGGAGAAGCCCCACTCATTGTCGTACCATGAAAGAACCCGAACCAACTTACCTTCCAGAATTTGGGTTTGCGCGGAGGCAAAAGTTGATGAATGAGGATCATGATTGAAATCACTGGATACAAGCGGCTTGTCGGTGACAGCCAACACGCCCTTTAGCGGGCCCGATGAGGCAGCTTTAATCATGGCATTGTTGACTTCTTCAGTCGTGGTATCGCGCCCCGGTGTGAAAACAAGATCAACCACAGAAACATTAGGGGTCGGCACACGAATAGAAGACCCGTCAAGTTTACCCGCAAGTTCTGGCATGACCAACCCGACCGCTTTGGCAGCCCCGGTTGAAGTCGGGATCATCGACATGGCGGCAGCTCTGGCACGGTAGAGATCTTTGTGCATTGTATCGAGAGTAGGCTGATCGCCAGTATAGGAGTGAATGGTTGTCATATAACCGCGTTCAATGCCAACAGTGTCGTTCAGAACCTTGGCAATGGGAGCGAGACAATTGGTGGTGCAGGACGCGTTAGAAACCACTGTATCGCTGGCACTAAGAAGCTCGTGATTTACACCGTATACGATGGTTTTGTCTGCATTGGACGCAGGAGCAGAGACCAGCACGCGTTTAGCGCCTGCATCAAGATGGGCTGATGCTTTTTCCTTGGAGGCAAAAATACCAGTGCATTCAAAGACGATATCAACACCCAATTTCCCCCATGGCAAGTCTGCTGGGTTGCGTTCAGCATAAACTTTAATCGGGCCAGTACCGACATCAATTGTATCGGCAGTGCTTTTGACATTTTTAGGGAATTTTCCGTGAATTGAGTCATATTGCACAAGGTGGGCGTTTGTTTCTACCGGGCCCAGATCATTTATGGCAACGACTTCAATGCCCTTACGATTATTTTCTATCATTGAGCGTAGCGTCAGGCGTCCGATGCGCCCAAATCCATTAATTGCGACCTTGAGTGTCATTTTTATTCTCCTAGCTAAATATTTTTCATTACTTCGCGCACCGCTGCATCCGCGGTAATATCAAAATGTTTGTAAAGTTCCGGTGCAGGGGCAGATGCGCCAAAGCCATCCATGCCCACAAAGCTGCCATTATGGCCGATGATCGAGGCCCAGCCCTGACGTATGCCTGCTTCAATGGCAACTTTTGGCTTATCATCAATGATTGATGAGCGGTAGGTTTCATCCTGTTTTGCAAAAAGTTCCATACACGGAACGGAAATTACGCGAACGGGAATGGATTTATCCTTGAGTATCTTTTGCGCATTTATCGCAATTTCAACCTCTGAACCGCTTGCAAAAATCGATGCTTTATAGTCCGCCATATCTGAAATTACATAAGCGCCTTTGGCACATAGATTTTCATCAGTATGGTTTTGACGTGCTGGTGTAAGGCCCTGACGGGTGAGTGCAAGAATTGACGGGGTTTTGGGCGCGTTGAGGGATAATTCCCAACATTCAGCGGTCTCGATCACATCACAGGGTCTGAAAACATTGAGATTTGGGATAGCCCGAAGGGCGGCCAGATGTTCAACCGGTTGATGGGTGGGGCCATCTTCACCAAGGCCAATTGAGTCGTGTGTCATGACATAGACGACTCTAATACCCATAAGAGCAGATAAGCGTATTGCAGGGCGGCAGTAGTCAGTGAACACCATAAAAGTGCCGCCATAGGGGATAACGCCGCCATGAAGTGCCATCCCGTTCATTGCCGCCGCCATCGCATGCTCGCGAATACCGTAATAAATATAACGGCCTGAATAATCCTCGGCGGAGTAGGGGGTAAGAGCCTTGGTTTTGGTATTATTCGAGCCAGTTAAATCAGCTGACCCACCAAGGGTATGGGGAATGGTATTGTTGACAACTTCAAGGACCATCTCTGATGCTTTGCGGGTCGCAACTTTTGGATGATCCTTGGCTATTTCTTTTTTATAGGCTTTAAGGGCTTCGCTTAGAGGTTTTGTGAAATCACCTTCCATCGCAATATTAAAATCAGCAGTGTGCGAAGAGCCATCTTTGCGGGCAATCCATGCCTGATGTGCCTCTAGCCCGCGCGTACCAGCATTTCTCCATGCTGATAAAACCGGATCTGGTATTTCAAACGGGGCATGGGGCCAATCCAGAGATTTGCGGGTACCATCAATTTCTTCCTGTCCCAAAGGGGCACCGTGGGAGGAAGATTTTCCGGCTTTTGTTGGGGCGCCTTTACCGATAATAGTACGACAGGCGATAAGCGTTGGACGCTCGCTATTTTCAGCTTCTTGCAGTGCTTTTTCTATTTGCTCCGGGTCATGACCGTCAATACGGCTGGTATTCCAACCTGAGGCTTCAAAGCGCTGCAATTGATCGGTTGAGTCGGAAAGTGCCACCGGCCCGTCTATTGATATGCCATTATCATCCCATAGAACAATCAGTTTACCGAGCTTTAGGTGCCCCGCCATGGAGATTGCTTCTTGTGAAATACCTTCCATCAAACACCCGTCACCGGCAATAACATAGGTTTTGTGATCAACAAGGTCGCTGCCAAAACGGGCATTTAAATGCGCTTCCGCCATGGCCATGCCAACTGCATTCGCAAGCCCTTGTCCGAGTGGACCGGTCGTTGTTTCAATGCCTCGCGCGTGACCATATTCCGGGTGACCGGCTGTTTTTGCGCCAAATTGCCGAAAGTCTTTTAAATCTTGTAACTCCATGTCCGGAATGCCAAGCAGGTAGTGGAGGGAGTAGAGCAACATTGAGCCATGGCCAGCCGAGAGAACAAATCTGTCGCGATCGGGCCATTCCGGTGCTTTTGCATCAAACTTCATAAATTTCGTAAACAGCACAGTCGCGACATCAGCCATACCCATTGGCATGCCCGGGTGACCTGATTTTGCTTTTTCGACGGCATCCATTGACAGGGCGCGAATGGCATTTGCCATGTCCAAGACTGTCAGATCGTTGTTAGTGCTCATGGCGTGCTCTTTTTGAGGAATAGAATTGGAGACAGTAGTGAAGGTGAGTCTCACATCTTGCCTTGTCTTGCCTCGCACATGCCCTCGGGTCAAGACCCACTAAGGACGCAATAGTTAGTTTTTAGCGCGAATCCCGTGAGAGAAGGCCTCTGGTCCATACTCTGAAAAATCCAGGCCGACTAAATTTGCTATTTTGAAGCCAAAATGCCTCGACTCAAAAATACCAAAGGAAATCCCTTTCCCGCGGTAAATCTGCATTCAACAAACTATTTGCGAGAATTTTCAAACACTCTATCATAAAACTTCATCTTGGACATGAACCCTTTTTAACCTAGGAGGCGAAAGTGAGTGAGCTAGATCAATCGGTAAAAACCCTTGCCGCTGCTCTGGAAAGCTTGGAATCCAAAATCGAAAAGCGCTTGGCTAATGACGGTACTGACAAAGTCGCTGCCAGGATATCGTCAGGCGATGTTCAAGACAAGACATGGGAGCAAATAGAGGGGTTGCGTAAGTCTATTGGTGAGGCGTCATCGCAAGTCGGGGAGATCATTAGTGAGGCGAAATCTCTTTTAGGGCCTGGTTAATATATAAAGGAATAAATGCGAATGCGATTTTATTGCTTGCGGCCCCAAAAGAATTGGCTTTACCTGTAGACCTATGAAATTTGCATATTTCGAGATCGGCACTCGACAGTGCCTATTACTTTCAAGCTATGGATAATTAGTATGCCTAACGTCGATATTGTCATGAATAACCGCATCTTCAAAGTGACTTGCGATGAAGGGCAAGAAGCACGCTTACATCAATTAGCGTCATGGGCCGATGAGCGATTGCAAATGATTGCGGAAGAAGTTGGACAAATCGGGGATACGCGGCTGATGTTACTGACGCTGTTAATGACCTGTGATGAGCTCTTCGAGATGCGCGAAAATGCTGACGCCATGATTTCGGTGCCCACTAATGGTGCCCAGAACGATGAAGGCACAATCAAAATAATAGAAGCCGTGACCCAGCGCGTTGATACTCTCAATGAAATGCTCGGTTCAGATGGCAAAGGCTCCCCGTAATATTAGAAAAGCATAAAAAAGGCGGGCATTATTGCCCGCCTAAGTTAAGGACACTCCGGAGGGTGTTTAAATAGGGGTGATTTCCATTACTTTGTTTCGGCGCACCTTGCAGGTGAAGCTTTTGTCTTCGTCAGATCCATTCGCTTTGTAGTCAATGGTCAATTTTTTTACAGACGCACCGCTAATACGTTTCATCTTCACTGCGTAATTTTCAGCGGTCGCAAGGTTTTGGCTCTCTATTTCGGCAACACACATTGAAATCATTTCACTGGTGCTTTTTGCGTGAGCGGGCAGTGCGATGGCTGTTGCTGCGAAAGCTGCGCCGAGGACGAGGGTACTGGTTTTACGTTTAAGCATGAGTATCAATCCTTTAAGTTTATTTTTTTTCAATGATTTAACCGGGTTACTTACTGTTTTTCATGGGCTTTCAGCAGGCGGGGCTTCCATTTTCGGTCTTCAACAATCTGGACCTATCTGACGATGCCTATTTATACCCTTGAAACTTCTCTATTTACACTGTATGGTTTACTATATTAAAGTAAAGTGTCAACAATTAAATTATTGTGTAAATACTTTTTTTATATCGAGATCGGAAATTAGATAGGTAAAAGCTTGCCGGTTTCTCAAAGCGCTATCGCTTATGGTTAGCCAAGCCATAGCCGTCTTTCAGCACCACAAAAATGCAGTTAAATGGATATTCAATGTCGCAAAACCCTGATATCAATAGAAAAAATGAGGAAACAAGGCGGATAAATTCCCGTCCCGAAAAGGTAAGAATGGCTCGATCCTATAATCAGGACTGTATATTGGCGTATGCGCTCGATATTTTGGGTGAGCGCTGGACCTTGCTTATTGCCAGGGAATTGCTTTTGGGGCCAAGGCGCTTTGCGGATCTACACACCGGTTTGCCCGGCATTGGTACGAACCTGCTAAGCAAACGTCTCAAAGAACTTGAAACCCAGCAACTGATCGAAATTGATGGAACCGGGCCCAATCGACATCAATACCGTTTGACGCAAATGGGTGAAATGTTAAGGCCAACTATTCGTTCTTTGATGATGTGGTCGATAAAATATTACCTCTCACAACCGGAGGCGAGTGAGTCGAATGAGGTGAGTGATTTAATATCCTCCAATAATCTTAATTCTGATAGCGTTGCTCTCGCGGTGGAGTTGTTTGCGCCCTTTGTTGAGCCCTACGAGCATGATTATGTGGCCCATCTTACGGTTGATGGAGGTCAGTATACGTTATATTATATGGGGCATGACCTTATTGCGCGGCGAGGACAAGATGCGCCGGCAAGTGCGTCACTAGAAGTCAGCATTGAACAAGCAATGAACGCCTTTCGCGGAGATATATCACGTAAGTCATTGCGTGCTAGCATCGTATCATCTGGTCGTGAAGAGGTTGTCAATCACATCATTGATTGTTTCTCCCGAGAAGGAAAACATTACCGTGAGAAACATGCAGATAAATTGACTGCATAATGTTAATACCCTGCTTTAATTCAAACAGTTATTGTCATGGACAGTGTTTTGGTGGTGCCAGTTTTTAATAACAGATCATCCCTAATGGCATCATTTTCAAATGCACCGGGCAAATGTGAGACCGGCTCAAGGCAGAAATAGTTTTCATTCTCTGGCATATAAAGATGCACAAAAGGGGCATCACTGACGATTGTGATCTCCAAACCCGTTTCATCGGTGATCGTGGCTTTGCCCTCCCAGCGTTGAAAACTGTGATCGACGGGAAAAAGGGGTAGCTTTCCGCCTTTGTTAAACCCCAGCTTACTTTCTTCAAGATCGGGCATAAAAGGGGGTGTGTAAATATCCCTGCACCTCATCAGTAATCGCGTTGAAGGTGTTCGTTGGAAAAAAGGGTGAAGGCCTAATCCCATCAGAGCAGTGCTGTGATGAAAATTTTCTAAACTTAATCTCGTGTGAAGCTGATTATCATTGAGGGAGACCGTTTGTGTGGCGCGCCATGGATATGGTAATTTATGGGAGATATTTCCCGGGCAAGATAATGACATCACCACACGGGAATGGCTTTGCTCTTCTATATCCCAAACCTTTAACCAGCCATCGCCGTGGATTGGGCAATCAGGGGCGACAGCGGGATGGTTTGGGCTGAGCGGCCATGATTTATCGTTAAAGAATAATGGATCACTGATACGCCCGAAAAAAGGGACGCAAGGAAAGCATGCCGCATCAATAGGGTCGTCAATGGGAATAGGGGAGGGCCGCAAGATGGGCGGAGAGTGTTGATTCTCAATTCTTCTATTAAAAAAAACGAGGCAGGCCCCTTTAGTATCAAGGCCTGCCTCGTAGTTTTCGTTTTTTAAAACAATCATGTTCTAAAGGGATGCGAGTTACGGAGTGACGGTGCGTCCCGCTTCAAGAATCGGGATGCCCGCTTCTGTTGGAATATAGATTACATCCTGACCGTTCTCGCCAATTTTTTGAATCCACAAATACCGCAAATAACCCTCTGCACCGCCCAGCCCTTCGGCAACGATGCGATTTGCTTCGGCTACGCCTTTGGCGCGCTCGACTTCGGCCTCGGCATGAAATCTTGACGATTCAAGGCGGGCCTTGGCTTCTTCAATTTGTACTTTGCGCTCATTTTCAGCTTGCGCCAGAGCTGCACGCCCTTGCATTTCTGCGCGCCACACATTCCATTGCGGTAAGATTGCCATACCAGCGACAATAATAATTCCTGCAATGACTAACGTAAATAAACTACTTCCTAAGCTTCGCATGTTCTTCTCCTTACTATTTCCCGACCTTGGTGAGCTGAGTTAAATTCAGGACTCGGTTTGGGACCCTGTACGGACGATCAATTTGGTACCTTCAACACGGCTAACCTCCAGCTTAGCACCGGCGCTATGATCTTCACCATTTTCGCTTTCAGCGCGCCACAGTGTGTCATCAAGGCGAACCTGTCCCGCACCGTTTCGAAAGTTCTGATCGACAGTAACCCTACGGCCAATCTTACGGGCTCCGCGCTCATTGAGCAACTGATGATCTTCACGTGCCTGATGGAGCCATGGTTTTATTTTAGAGCCCACCAACACCGTTAAAACAATGGTGAGGCTTGCAAATACGAGGATTTGTGCCTGCCATAGTCCGCCCAATGGAAAAATGGCGAGAAGGGCGACAAGCAAAGCGGCAGCTGCTGGCCATAACATATAAGTTGTGCCGGTAGTCACTTCGAGCAGAAGCAAGGCACCCGCCAGCACAAACCAGTACCAAAAGGGCATTGTTTCCAAAAAGGTGATCAGTTGACTCATGGTTTTCCTTCTCCTCTTTTATTTCTGCCGATGTCCGGGCGGTACCCGGACATGGCGACCCGATATGGTTTAACTGCGCGGTACAGAGCCGCTATTGGTATAACTTTCTTTGGCTTTTTCCGTCAGGGCTGCAACGCCGCCAATTGTGCTGGCGAGGGCTGTAAGCTCGGCTGGAACAATAACGGTTTTTTGTTGCGGGGATATTGCCAGCTTTTCAAAGGCTTTGACATAATCTTGCGCCACAAAATAATTGATAGCCTGTACGTCCCCTTTAGCGATAGCCTCACTTACCATGGCGGTCGCTTTGGCTTCGGCCTCGGCCTCTCTCTCGCGCGCTTCTGCATCCCGGAAGGCGGCTTCGCGGCGACCTTCAGCTTCTAAAATAGCAGATTGTTTTTCTCCCTCTGCCCGCAAGATGGCGGATTGACGGTCTCCTTCAGCGGTAAGAATATCCGCACGCTTCAATCGCTCTGCCTTCATCTGGCGCGCCATGGCCTCGGTAATATCACCCGGAGGGGAGAGATCTTTAATTTCCACGCGGGTTACTTTTATGCCCCAAGGCTGGGTCGCAGCATCAATAACACGCAAAAGGCGTTCGTTAATATCATCGCGTTTTGATAAAACCTCATCAAGGTCTAGCGAACCAATCACTGTACGAACATTGGTCATGGCCAGATTGCCGATAGCGCGGTTCAAATTTGCGACCTCATAGGCCGCTGCGGGGGCATCCATTACCTGAATAAACGCAACCGCATCCGTACGCACCATAGCATTGTCTTTCGTTATCACCTCTTGAGAGGCAATATCGAGTACCTGTTCCATCATATTCATCTTGTGCCCGACTTGATCAATAAACGGGAAGAGAATATGCAGGCCCGGTTTTAGGGTTTTTGTATAGCGCCCAAAGCGCTCCACGGTGAATTCAAACCCTTGGGGAACAATCTTGAAGATTGAAAACCCCAAGACCACCGCGAGTATAAGTGCGACGATTCCGACTATTCCAAATGCTTCCATTTCTATACTCCTCCTTCTTTTGCTCTCTCTTTTAGATTGTGACGAAAAAGTGGCTTTACCAGTCTTGAAATTTATAAAATCATGACAGTAGGTTGTTTTTATTGAATAATTCGCGATTTACAGCGAGTTTTTGGTAAATCCCTTTTAAATAACACCTGATTTCCCATGGTTCTGTTTGGGTTAAGGTTACGTTAAGACATTAACAGTTTTGACAGGCGGTCCTTAATAGAGTTACTTTTAAGCCCATATCTCAAAAGGGGATCATAAACGACGATGCGTAAGAAGGGGCTGTCTTCATTAGGGTTGATAATAGCGGGATATTTGCTGTCTGACCCGGGGCATGCCCAAATTTCTGCTATTCCACCAGCGGTAAATAAGGGTACCGAATGGCGAGTCGTTAAAGATCATTGGGATCAAAAAGACGAAGTCGGCTATATGGCATTTGTCCAGGCAATTGGTCGCTCGGCTTGTGGATCGTTAGCTGATTGTTTGGAAGATGAAGCCAACCCCTATCGGCATACTGATAAAAGATTTTATATCGGCGATTGCGCGGACATGGTTTATACATTGCGTGGTTATTATGCATGGAAGAATGGATTGCCATTTTCCCATCAATCACGCATGGTTCCGCTCCTTGATGACGAAGGGAAAAGGGCAACCGACCCTCGATTTTCACCCAAAGGCAATCGGGTTTCTGCCCGCCGTGATGCAGTGGGCGTAAAGCCTATCCACGGTCCCTCTTACATTGCGAGCCTGCGCAATGCGGTTTCGACTGCCATGTTCCGGACAGACCCTTCGGGGGGTAAGGCTCACGGGGCTGGCAAAAATCATGATGATTTCTATTCCATAAAGTTATCGAGGCAGTCCGTACGGCCAGGCGCCATCGCCTATGACATATATGGTCATGTGGGGTTGGTATATGATGTCACTGATGATGGCAGGATTTTAATTGTTGCAGCTCATCCGGACAATACGGTCACAAGGAGCGAGTATGGTAGCAATTTCCTGCGCGCGGATCCTTCATTGGGGGCCGGTCTTAAGGCGTGGCGGCCGGTCGTCTTGGAGAATGCGCGTAAGGATAAAACGGGCACTTATATTGGCGGGCGTGTACAGGGCGTTTCAAACCTTGAAATCCCGGATTTTTCGCTGGAGCAATATTATGGCAATCGACCGCACCCCCTTGGTGATTGGCGTTATGGCGATTTTGTCCATCAGGAGCGAACCCTGAATTTTAATGATTTCCTACGCCGTTCATTAGCTGCGCCCGGGTTTCGCTATAACCCGGTAACCGAATTAAAAACTGGTCTACAGGAAATTTGTCGAACCCTTTACGCGCGCCGTGTCGCAGTACAAAGGGGTGTCGAGGTCGGGATTCATAAAAAATCACACCCCAAAAAGCTCCCTCCTAATATTTATGGCACCTATGGGTCATGGGAATCCTATTCAACGCCATCACGCGATGCGCGTCTTAAATTGCTTTTCATTGAGTTGCGCCGGGCCATAGAAAAGTATGTACAACAGGTGCGCACTGGAGATGACAGTGTTGATTATGAAGGTAACTCCCTTGAGCAGGACCTATGGGAGGTTTATGAGCGCGAAGAAGAAAATTGCACGCTCATTTATCGCCGTTCGGACGATAGTCGTGTACGGCTAGATCTCGGCCATATATCTGAACGGTTATTTGATCTCTCCTTTGATCCCTATCATTGCCCGGAATTGCGGTGGGGGGCAAAAGGGGTAGAACTGGAAACGTGTAAAGATGGAAAGGTCAAGCGCGGTTGGTATGAGGCGGAGAAATATCTCCGCAATCAAGCCCGGCGTACCTATAATGTTAAGATGGACTTTACATTAAATGAGTTGAAATCCCCGGCAGACGCCCCACCCGAAGAGGGAGGAATAGGTATCGAGACCCCGGCAGATGCTGATATTAAGGGATATCTATACGGACTGGTTGCTCAGAGCCAGGATTTAAGATGAAAACCCTACCTGCAAAATAAAATGACCCCATCTGTTGATAGGGCCATTTCATGATGTTTATTCGTTGTTAGTCGTATTTTGGCTTATGCCTTTGCTTTCTTGCGACGAGAGCCTGCATATCCAGCTAATCCGGTTGCAAAAAGGATTATTGCGCCAGGGACGGGGACAGGAGCAACTTCGAGATTTGAAGTCGCTTCAAGGTCTATATTTACGTCTCCAATCTGAGCTGTTGTGAATGCAGCACAGAAGCTATTGTCACAAAGGCTGCTTGCAATGGCATTAAACCAAACAGATGCACCAAGGTCTAGATTTTTGCCGCTTGCGCCTTCCCCAATCTGGAAGTCATAATCGCCGCGCTGGGTCACATCGAGATTTAGTCCATCCAATGAATCTAACCCGGTCAGAGAAGCACTTTCTATAGAGAAAAAGTCAAAAAGAGATGTGTCGATCGTGCCGCCATTTTCGATATAGGCATCACTTGATAGTTCTCTTTTAGGGCCGAAACTGTCTGACTCAGCTTCAAAGTTAAAGACCACATCAAATGCGAGTTCCGGATCAAGTTGAGATTGGATCGTCCCTGTAAGAATGGCCGTACCATAATGTTCTACAGTTAATGTCGCTGTGTCAGTGAAATCAAACCTCTTGGCACTGCCTTCACCAGTTAATTCCGAGAAAATGGGAAGCCATAGAGAGTGACCACCAGAATATCTGGAATAAGAATCTTTAACGGCAGAACTGGCATTATAGGTGTAAACGACACTCGCATTGGCGTTTGTCATTGCTGTAAGCCCGAAGAGGCCTGCAACAAGACCGGTTTTGACCATATTAGCCGTTGAGGAAGAAAATTTGAAAAATGAGAACATGATAAATAATTTCCGTTAATATTTTAAAGGGCTCGTGAGAAAGGGACTGGTTAAAAAAATATAAACGGAGTGTTGCAACCGGGATGCCAACTTTGCCAAAAACGCGAAAAACCTAGGAAATTCGCCGTTTATAAGCTATCACGAACCTGTGAGCAGGTTTATGGTTGCATGTCTCATTTCGATTGATTTGGTTTGTGTAGGGCCAGAATAGAGCGAGGTGTGCCGTAATGGCTCACTTAGTAATTACAGGCTGATCTTGGCTGGCATTCGTTGATAAAAAAAGCTAATACAAAGATATTCAAGCCAGAAAGACAAACCCATGAGCGGAATTTTATTCTTCCTAATCCCATTAGCTCTTGCCGCGACAGCGTTAATTTTGATCGCTGGTATCTTTACAATGGCCAAGGGGGGGGCATTTTCTCGGGAGAATGGCAATAAACTGATGCGTCTTCGGGTTGCTGCCCAGGCGATTGCGATCGCGATTATGATGGCGTTTCTGTTTTTCTCTGGAAATGGCGGCTAACGTGATCGTAAACATATAAATTGTTGATGTTTAAAGATGCAGAACGCCGTTGAAATGCCAATGGTGCGCCGCTAGTGTCCGGCAAGTTTTGGTTTTGCCAAATTTCACCAGATAATTATGGTTAGTTTCCAATTTCTATTTAATTAAGGAGCCTTTGCAATGAAAGTGCTGGTACCGGTCAAAAGAGTGATCGATTATAATGTGAAAGTCCGGGTGAAACCGGATCAAACTGGCGTTGATCTTGCCAATGTTAAAATGTCGATGAATCCATTTGATGAGATTGCCGTTGAGGAAGCGGTGCGATTGAAGGAAGCCGGCACGGCAACGGAAGTCGTTACAGTCTCAATCGGGCCGGAGAAGGCTCAAGACCAGATCCGTCAATCTCTTGCTATGGGTGCAGATCGTGGCATTTTGATCAAGACCGATGAAACGGTTGAGCCCTTGGCAGTTGCCAAGCTTTTAAAAGCCATCATTGATGAGGAGAAACCGGAACTGGCTATCCTCGGCAAGCAGGCAATTGACGATGATAGTAACCAAACCGGGCAAATGTTAGCGGCCTTGCTTGGATGGGCTCAGGGTACATTTGCTTCAAAAGTCGAAAAAGACGGTGATAAGCTTAAGGTAACCCGTGAAATCGACGGTGGCTTACAAACAATTGCCATTAACCTTCCAGCAGTCGTAACAACGGATTTACGCCTTAACGAACCGCGTTATGCTTCTCTTCCCAATATTATGAAGGCAAAAAAGAAACCATTGGATGTGAAAGAGGTCGGTGATCTGGGCGTTGATATTACGCCGCGCCTTCAGAGCGTCAAAGTTTCCGAGCCACCAAAACGCGAAGCGGGTATCAAAGTTGAAACCGTTGCTGAACTGGTTGATAAATTAAAAAATGAAGCGGGAGTGCTGTAGAAATGGCTGTTCTAGTTATTGCAGATTTAAATGGAAGCGCCCTTGATGAATCCACCAACAAAACGGTGACGGCGGCGTTAGAAATTAATAGCGATGTTGATATTCTGGTTGCCGGTTCGGGTACCGGAGGTGCTGCGGCTGCAGCTGCAAAAATCAGCGGCGTTCGCAAAGTGCGTCACGCAGATGATGCACAATATGAACACCGATTGGCAGAAAATTTTTCGAATTTGGTTGTTTCGGTGGCGGGCGATTATGATGCGATTTTAAAATCCGCCAATACAACCGGTAAAAATGTATTGCCACGCGTAGCTGCATTGCTTGATGTGATGCAGGTTTCGGAGATTGTCGAAGTCGTCTCCGCCGATACATTTGTAAGACCGATTTACGCAGGTAATGCGATGGAGACAGTCAAATCAAACGACGCCAAAAAGGTGGTTACTGTCCGGGCAACAGCCTTTGCCGCTGCCGCCAATGATGGTTCGGCAAGTGTCGAAGCGGTCAGTCCAGCAGACGCGTCTGATCTTTCGGCTTTTGTTAACGAAGAACTGACCAAGTCTGATCGTCCTGAGTTAACGGCTGCCAAGATTGTAATTTCCGGTGGCCGGGCGCTGGCATCATTCGAGAATTTTGAGCAATATATTTTCCCTATTGCCGATAAAATGGGCGCCGCGGTGGGCGCTTCTCGTGCTGCGGTTGACGCGGGTTATGTGCCCAATGATTACCAAGTTGGTCAGACCGGTAAAGTCGTTGCCCCAGAGCTTTATATTGCGGTGGGAATTTCCGGCGCGATCCAGCACTTGGCTGGTATGAAAGATAGTAAAATCATTGTTGCAATCAATAAGGATGAAGAAGCCCCCATTTTTCAGGTAGCTGATTATGGCCTTGTCGGTGACTTGTTTAAAGTTTTACCGGAGCTTCAAGAAGCACTTTAAACCTTTGCACTCTTTTTAGATCAAGAAAAAGCCCCGATCATTGAGTCGGGGCTTTTTTGAATCAGCTAAGCGGTGGGCATGTAGTCGAGTGTAATTTTTAAGGTTT
Organism: uncultured Caulobacterales bacterium; assembly: GCA_964392325.1. Taxonomy (GTDB): domain Bacteria; phylum Pseudomonadota; class Alphaproteobacteria; order Caulobacterales; family Parvularculaceae; genus CALLPQ01. The sequence continues at coordinate 52,626 of CAYMPJ010000009.1, read as the reverse complement.
TAGCATATTCGGGCGTTTCGTGCCTTTATTAGGTCGAATTCATCCAATTTCTCTGTGAATTGTGTCGAAATGGGGCGGTTTGTGCCAATCTGCCCCTATATTTCCTATTTCTTAGCATATATGGGCAGGAATTTCGCCCTTTTTGGCTGTCAAAATTAGTCTCACAAGCCCGATGGCATTTGAGCTGAATTAAGTTGGTTCAAGGCGTTCTATCTGGAAAAGCTCATTCAAGGAGACTTAATATGACTAAAGGTACAAACACTCTTCTAAATCGCGCTGCTATCGTTGCGGCTACGAGCGTTGCTGGATTGATCGCACTGGCTGTTGCGCCTGCTAATGCATATTCCCGTCCTGGTGCGTGTCCTGACATTCATGATCACCGCTCGCACTCTGCGAACTATTATGAATATCATCAGGCTGACAAGTTTTCTCGTGCCGGTCCTTATCGGGGGAGCGTAATCTCAATTAGCTTTGGTAATAGGGGCTATGGTAACCGGGTTAAAGCATCGGTTTATAATGCCCGCGGATTTGACAGAAATGGGTTTAATCGACGGGGATTTAACCGTCATGGATTTGATAGACATGGTTATAATAAGTTCGGCTTTAATAGGCACGGTTATAACAAACATGGTTATGATAAGCATGGCTATAATGCCCACGGTTATAACCGTTATGGCTATGATGTTCATGGCTATAATAAATTCGGGTTCAACGTTAATGGATTTAACCGTTTAGGTTTTAACAAGTTGGGCTTTAACAAATTTGGTTATGATAAACACGGTTATGATAAATATGGTTTCAATCGTCGTGGTTTTAACCGGAAAGGAATAAGCCGTAAGGGTATTAAACGCAGAGGTTCAAACCGTAATGGTTTTGATCGTCAAAATCGCCGCGAGAACCGTCGTCAGTTTTCTGGTAATCAGAACCGTGTTCGGGTTGCTACCACACAGACCCGTGGTCCGGTAACAACCAATCAGACCCGTGGTCAAGTAGCGAATACCCAAAACCGCGGTCAAACTGCTAACACTCAAACTCGTACCCAAACTCGCGGTCAAACTACTAACCAGACCCGTGGTCAAAATGCTGATAATCAGAACCGTAGTCAAAATGCGGGCAATCAGAATCGTCGTCAAAACGGTGATAACCAGAACCGTCGTCGTAATAACTAATGGTCACAGTTAAGTTTTAAAAACTTATACCAAAGATATTAAGCCGCTTCCGGATTATTCCGGGAGTGGTTTTTTCTTTTTTAAGCGCGAGGGGATTATTTCTTCCGCTTGGGCGCGGGTTTTTTCGGTGCGGGTTGGGGCCGTGAAAACAGCCAGTTCATTTCATCAGACCCCGCCTTGTTGAATTTGTATCCTTCAACGGAGAACTTCTTCAAATCCTGGGCATTTGTGATCCGGTTTTGAATTGCCCATCTTGCCATCATACCGCGTGCGCGTTTTGCGTAAAACATCAGCATGCGGGATTTTCCGTCTTTTTCTTCTTTAAATGAAGGGGTGATGACCGGATATTTAAGTGTGTTTTTATCGACAACTGAAAAATACTCATTCGAAGCTAGATTAATGACGGTTTTGTCTTCATGGTTTTTTAGTCCGGCATTGATGAATTTTGCGACATTATCTCCCCAGAAATCATAGAGAGATGTTCCGCGTGGATTTTTTAATTTCGTGCCCATCTCCAGGCGATAAGGCTCAATCGCATCAAGAGGGCGCAGCGCCCCATAGAGGCCGGAGAGAATGCATAAATTTTCTTGAGCAAATTTCAAATCTTCTGCATCAAGATTAACAGCGTCGAGGCCGCCATAAACTTCACCATTGAATGCGAGTGCGGCTGATTTTGTACCAAGGCCGCTGGTTTTTCCTTCAAAAGCCTGAAAACGTTCATAGTTCAATTCTGCCAATTTATCGGAAATTCCCATAAGGCGCTTTAGATCTGCGCGGGATAATTTGCGTGTTGTCTCGCTCAGCTCAAGCGTTTCTTTAATCAGCTTGGGCTTTGTTACGCGCGCCGCGCCGGGCGCTGGATCGAAATTCAAATTTTTTGCAGGAGAGAGAAGGAACAACATGATTTTATCCGTTAGGGGTTATAGCGATGAGCTATAGGGTTACAACATTTTGCCCGGATTCATAATACTGTCTGGGTCAAGGGCTTTTTTTATTGCCCGCATCATTGACATTTCAGTGGGTGATTTGCGCAATGCCATGCTGGTGCGCTTATGGGTGCCAATCCCGTGCTCTGCGGAAATCGAGCCATCAAAGCGGTCGATAACATCATAGACAGCGTTTTCGAGAGCGTCCCGCTTATCATCCAGAGCGTTTTTGGGCGCGCCTTGCGCCGGAATAATATCATAATGGACATTGCCATCCCCAACATGTCCAAAGGCGGCAATCCTAGCATCCGGGCTGATTTTTTTAACGGCTTGTTCGCCTTGCGCAAGAAATTGGGGAATTGCGCTTGTCGGAACCGAGACATCATTGCGAACGCCGATTCCTTCCCCGTTAAGGCTCCCAGAAATTGCGTGACGCAGGTGCCATAATTCTTTTCGCTGGGTATCATTGGCGGCAATGACCGCATCAGTGATCAATCCTTTTTCCATTGCGCTAGCGAGCAAGGCCTGCGCCGTGCTTTCCAAATCATCACCATCACCAGCGCTCAACTCAATTAAGGCATAGACAGGAGATCTATTTGAAAAGGGGTCGCGGGAATTGGGCACATGTCTTAGCACCAAATCAATGCAGAGGCGCTCCATAAATTCAAAGCTTGATATTTGCCCGCCACTTCCCGATTGCATCAATGAGAGCAATTCGATCACAGCTTGAGGGTGCGGGCAGGCAGCCATAATGGTCTGGACCTGCACCGGTACGGGATAGAGTTTGAGCGCGGCCTTGGTGATGATCCCCAAAGTACCTTCACCGCCAATGAAAAGCTGTTTTAAATCGTATCCGGTATTGTCTTTGCGCAGTTTCTTGATGCCGTTCCAGATTTCGCCATTCGGAAGAACAGCCTCAAGACCGAGCACCAGATCACGGCTATTGCCATATCGCAAAACATTCACGCCGCCTGCATTGGTTGAGAGAATACCGCCAATCTGACATGATCCCTCCGAACCAATGGACAAGGGGAATAGCCTGTTTTGTTTCTTTGCAGCTTCCTGCGCTTCCAACAGGGTAAGTCCGGCATCAACAATCATGCAATTATCCAAGGGGGATATTTCATGGATGGTCCGCATCTTCTTCATAGAAACCAATAGTTCCCGGCCCGATGGAATTTGCCCACCGACAAGTCCGGTATTGCCTCCTTGGGGGGTGACGGGAATTTTATGAGCGGCACATAGTTTGACGATTTGCGAGAGCTGCGCCGTGTTCTCGGGTGTGACAATCATCGCCGCTTTACCGGGCCATCGCTGGCGCCATTCCGTTAGAAAGGGCGTCTGGTCATCGTTTGTGATTATATTTTTTTCACCTACGATTTTTGCGATAGCGTTGAGAGGGTCCGTGGATTGGGTCATAGGAAGGGTTTTTGAAAAAGTGAATTCCTAATTTGGCTTAGTTTTCAGTCAAATTACGAGGCGCGGCAGCCCGTTGCAAGCGGTCATTAATGGCCTCGCTTAAAGCTGATTTAGGGCCATCGCCAGAAATTGGGGCGACTGCAATACCGCTGAGATTTTCCCGGTCGCACAAAGAATCCAATTGATGTAACATCGCAAACAGATTCGCCGCCGCCTCAAGTGTATCGGCTGCCGGGCTAAGATTAAGACTATTGGGAAATTCCCCATAGGGGCCAAACCCCAGAAAGGCTTCATTCTTTTCAGGGATCGTAACATTGATGCGCAGCCTTGCTTTAGGAGCATAATGGCTCGCTAACATGCCCGGCGCTTCAATTTTGTGTGGCTGCGCAGGGGTTATAAGAGGCTTTCCAATGACATTTTCAATATCGAGGCGGGGCAAACCGCCCGGGCGCAGCAAAATTGCCTCATCGTCTTCAATTTTTATAATGCTCGATTCAAGACCCACACCGCATGCCCCGCCATCGAGGATCATTTCGATTTTGTCACCAAGCCCATTGCGCACATGATCGGCTGTTGTCGGGCTGATACCACCAAATGGGTTTGCGCTCGGTGCGCAAAGAGGACGGCCCACTGATTTAATGAGCTCTTGAGCCAGAGGATGATCAGGGACTCGCAGCGCTATGGTCGGTAAGCCAGCGCAGGCAAGGCTTGAAACAGGGCATTCATCAAGACGAGGCAATACAAGGGTGAGCGGGCCGGGCCAGAAGGATTGCGCCAATTTTAGCGCCAGAGGATTAAACAGCGCGATTTTTTTGGCCATTTCCAGGTCAAGGATATGGGAGATAAGTGGATTTATACGGGGGCGCTGCTTGGTCTCGAAGACGAGGGCGACCGCATGATCATTGGTCGCATCAGCCGCAAGCCCGTAGACCGTTTCCGTTGGCATGGCAACTAATTTACCATCACGAATTAGGGTACAGGCTTGTTTTAAGCTGGTTTTCATATCGGCACTCATCTCCCCTATATGCTTTGGAATATCCCGCGCGGCAAGGGCCGTTAAAACCCCGTTTTTTGACCGATCAATGAATAAATAAGCTGTTTTGGCAGCGCGGAGCTGGCATTTGAGCAATAATTGCCCAGAATCTACTGCTAGTTTAGGATAAGACTTAGAAAATATGTGACTAATTGCAGCGACTTGGTATTTTCGCCTTGGCGCACTTCAACATCTCCCTTAAACCGCTTGTTAAATTGCCGCGCCGATATTGCGATATCTAACGCCTTTTTCGGTAAGGGCCCTCTAACCGGGGGCAACACATAATACATGGAAAATCATACGATCATGTCACAACATCAATGGGTGTATAATTTTGGAAATGGCGAAGCCGAGGGTGACGCCAAAATGAAAAATTTACTCGGAGGGAAGGGCGCAAATCTGGCAGAAATGTCCAGTCTTGGCCTGCCGGTCCCGCCCGGGTTTACCATTACGACTGAGGTCTGTGTTGAGTATTATAAAAATGACCGTAGCTACCCTGCCAAGCTTGAAGGGCAAGTAGAAAAAGCGCTCGAAAGTATCGGTGGCCACGTCAATAAAAAATTCGGTGATGCGAGCAATCCGCTTCTTGTCTCGGTGCGCTCGGGCGCACGTGCATCAATGCCCGGTATGATGGATACGGTTCTGAATTTAGGGCTCAATGATGAAACTGTTTTGGGCCTTGCAAAATTATCGGGCGATGAACGCTTTGCTTATGATAGCTATCGCCGTTTCATCCAGATGTATTGCAATGTGGTTCTTGGGCTTGATCATTATATTTTCGAAGAAATTCTTGAAACATATAAAGACGAACAGGAATATTTTCTTGATACGGATTTATTAGCTGCTGATTGGAAAAAAGTTGTTGGCCTTTATAAGGGAGCTGTCGAGGAGGCTTATGGCAGTGCGTTCCCTCAATCGCCGCAGGAACAATTATGGGGGGCGATTGGCGCAGTTTTTGGATCGTGGAGAAATGACCGCGCTGAAACTTATCGCCGGTTACATAATATTCCAGAGAGCTGGGGAACAGCTGTTAGTGTTCAAGCAATGGTCTTTGGAAATATGGGCGAGACTTCCGCCACCGGTGTTGCGTTTACGCGTAATCCGTCGACGGGGGCGAATGAATATTATGGTGAGTTCCTTATCAATGCTCAAGGCGAAGATGTGGTTGCGGGTATTCGAACGCCGCAAACTCTAACGAAAGTCGCTCGTGAAGGGATGGGAGAAAGTGCTCCGTCTATGGAAGAGGCGATGCCAAAAGCCTATGGGGAATTAACAACAGTATTCGAGAAACTGGAAAAACATTACCGCGATATGCAGGATATCGAATTTACCATTCAAGAGGGTAAATTATGGATGTTGCAAACGCGCAATGGTAAACGAACAGCCCCAGCGGCAATGAAAATTGCAGTTGATTTGTGTAATGAAGGATTACTATCTAGAGATGAGGCGGTGTTGCGTGTTGAGCCAGATTCTCTTGACCAACTCTTGCACCCTTCTCTTGACCCTGATGCACCGCGGGATTTGGTGTTAACGGGCCTGCCGGCCTCACCGGGAGCGGCAAGCGGCGAGGTGGTGTTTAATTCTAATGAGGCCGAGCGTCTTGCACAGGAAGGGCGCAAAGTTGTACTTGTTCGCGTCGAGACCAGCCCGGAAGATATTCACGGTATGCATGCCGCTGTTGCGATTGTGACAGCGCGCGGGGGTATGACCTCACATGCCGCTGTTGTTGCCCGCGGTATGGGACGCCCATGTGTGTGCGGGGCGGGAGATTTGAAAATTGCCAGCGATAGTAGCGAGTTTAGCGTCGGCAATCGCATTGTGAAAAAGGGAGAAATTATTACGGTTGACGGGGGCGAGGGTAAAATTTTCTTCGGCGCTGTAGAAACCCGTGATCCTGAATTGTCCGGGGATTTTGCCCAGCTTATGGAATGGGCCGACGATGTCAGGCGGATGCAGGTGCGCACTAATGCTGATACGCCTGCGGACGTGAAACTTGCCCGTGAATTTGGTGCAGAAGGTGTTGGCTTGTGTCGTACCGAGCATATGTTCTTTGACGCTGAACGTATTATTGCCGTGCGCGAGATGATTTTGGCAGGTGATAAAGCTGGCCGTGAAACGGCACTTGCAAAATTACTACCGATGCAGCGTAGCGATTTTGAAGGTATTTTCCGTGTCATGACGGGTTTACCGGTGACTGTGCGCCTTTTAGACCCGCCACTGCATGAATTCCTGCCTCATTCAGATAGTGAAATTGAAGAAATAGCGAATGCCTCTGGAATGGATGCAGAAGCGCTAAAGGACAGGGCGCATAAGCTTCAGGAATTTAACCCGATGTTGGGTCATCGCGGATGTCGCCTCGGAGTTTCCTATCCGGAAATTTATGAAATGCAAGCGCGTGCGATCATGGAAGCTGCCTGTACGATAGCAAAGGAAACCGGCAAAACAGTAACACCAGAAATAATGATCCCGCTGGTTGCTACGCGCGAAGAACTAAGCCTTCTTAAGGAGCGCGTGGAGACGGTTGCAAAAGACGTTCTTAGAGTAAAAGATACCAAGCTTGACTATTTAATAGGTACAATGATTGAATTGCCTCGCGCCGCACTGACGGCAGATCAAATTGCACATGATGCGGAGTTTTTCTCTTTTGGGACCAATGATCTAACGCAAACAACTTTCGGTCTATCACGTGATGATAGCGCGGTTTTTCTACCGGATTATCTTAAGCATAATATTTTTGAGCGTGATCCATTTGTTACAATCGATAAAGACGGCGTTGGCGCGCTCGTTGAAATCGCTTGTGAAAAGGGCCGAAAAACCCGTAAGGACATAAAATTAGGCATTTGCGGTGAGCATGGCGGTGATCCGGACTCAATCACTTTTGTCGAGACGCTCGGCCTGAATTACGTTTCTTGTTCACCCTACCGGGTTCCTATCGCAAGATTAGCTGCGGCTCAGGCGAAACTGTTGAATAAGGCTGAGAGTTAGGAAATAAAAACTCTGGGCCCGTTTTGTCTTGGGCCCGTTTTGTCTTAGTTTATTGGCCTTGTTTTTCCTCAGCGTTTGCGACAATCCTGAACGCTTTGCTGTTTTTTAAATCATGCCAGAAAGCCATTCCCGAGAATTTTTCAAATAAATCGGGCGGCAATATTGTTGCCCGCTTTTGCGGCGCAACTTTTGGTTTTACGGTATGTAAGTCTTTAAGGCCCAATTGGGTATCAAAGGCGGGCGCATCGTAAACCACATTTTCGAAATCATGGTCAAAGGGTTCTTCTTCTATAAATCCATATAAAAGATTGATCACTTCCTTAGGGCGCGCCGTTAATATATCGTAATCAACCATGACGAGACGGTCAGCAAATTCTCCCCAACAGGCTTCACGCAGTGCCTGATAAGGAAATCCAACCAGACGATTCGCACCTGCCAGAGCCTCAAGCCGGGTATAGACAGTTGCGCGCTCTGCGGGGGTGTTATAGAGGCGCGTATTTTCAAAAGCATTTTCTCTATATTGACGCTCCATGGAATCCATAATCCAGGCAACATCGCGAACGGTACAAATTAACTTTGATTCCGGGAAAAGCGTCATTAAAGCTGGCATTTGCGCAGTCCAAGCGCGGTTGGTATCGATAATTAATGGCGCAGAAAAATCCGCATAATAACTATCAAATAAACCTTTTAAGATCGTCGCTCTTTGCTCCGGAGTGACCATTGTTGATAGTTCTGAGCCAGCCGAAACTTGCGCGATAATTCCTTCAAACAGTGATGCGATCGGGCTCGACATTCCTGCATGGAAGCGAGGGTTTTGCCGCAAAATAGCAGACAGTAAAGTGGACCCCGAACGGGGCATGCCGGAAATAAAATGGAATTTTTTTACAGAGCTTGTCATGACAATAAAGAGCCCCCATCGAATATCTATATTAGCAGATAACCATAAACTAAAACGAACGTATCGCAATCATAAGTTTTCGCACCTATTCAAGTGCGGGAAAACCTTGATGCTTAGCTAAAATTTATATTTTTCGTTCCTCGTCGGGTAAAAATGTTTGACCCAACTCTAGTGGAAATATAGCCTAACCTATCGCGTAGAGAGAGAATTGGACAATTTTGAATGGCTAAACCTGTAATCAGGCTCGGTGTTGATATTGGCGGCACTTTCACAGATGTCGTTCTGCGGATTGACCAACAGCAATTTTCCACAAAGGTTTTGACCACCCACCATGTCCCTGAAGAGGCGATCCTAATCGCTATTACTGAAGTTTGCGAAAAGGCTGGCATTCTCCCTTCAAAAATCGAGCAGATCGTTCACGGCACGACATTGGCGACCAATGCCCTGATCGAACGCAATGGCGCTAAAGTCGCGCTCATCACCACAAAAGGCTTTCGTGATGTGATCGAGATGCGCACTGAATCACGCTTCGAGCAATATGATTTAAATCTGAAATTACCAGAACCGCTCTTATCGCGTGAGCACCGCTATTGTGTCAGGGAGCGTATCGCCGCGAATGGTGATGTTCTACTGCCATTGAATGAGGATGATGTTCAGGCGCTCGTGGCGACTTTGAAATCGGAGGGTTATGATAGTATCGCAATTGGCCTGATGCATGCTTATGCAAACAGTGACCATGAAAAACGCATTGCCGGGATTTTGCACTCCCATCTGCCCGGCTTGATGGTTTCTCTGTCGAGTGAAGTATCTTCGCAAATGCGCGAATATGAGCGGTTTAATACAGTCGTTGCCAATGCCTATATAAAACCGATGATGAAAACCTATTTGGGGCGCCTGCGAGAGCGCCTTGGGGAGGTGGGTATCGATTGTCCGGTATTTATGATGCATTCGGGCGGGGGTATTATCTCGCTCGAAAATGCAGCAAATTTTCCCGTGCGTTTGGTTGAATCCGGTCCGGCCGGCGGCGCGGTCTTTGCCGCCCATATTGCCGCAAAATATAATCTTGATAAGGTTTTATCCTTCGATATGGGAGGGACAACCGCAAAAATTTGTCTGATTAAGGAGCAAACTCCTAAAACCAGCCGGGTTTTTGAAGTTGCCCGAAGTTACCGGTTCAAAAAAGGCTCCGGCATGCCGATTTCTATTCCTGTTATTGATATGGTTGAAATTGGTGCAGGGGGAGGCTCTCTCGCTTATGTGGATGAACTGGCGCAAATCCGGGTGGGACCCCAATCGGCTGGCTCCCAGCCAGGACCTGCCTGTTATGCGCGCGGCGGTGAGCGTCCGGCGGTGACCGATGCAGACTTGGTACTGGGACGTCTTGATGCGGATAATTTTGCTGGCGGCTCGATTATACTCGATAAAGATAAAGCCAAAAATGCTGTCCATAAGCATATCGGTGAAAAGCTCGATATGAACCCGGAGATAGGGGCATTTGGTATTTGCGAGATGGTCGACGAAAATATGGCGAATGCGGCGCGTGTTCATGCTGTAGAAAATGGCGAAAATCTTGATGATTATACAATGATCGCTTTTGGCGGCGCAGCGCCCCTTCATGCGGCGCGGGTTTGCGAAAAACTGGGAATTGATCGTTTGTTAATTCCAGAAGGGGCGGGTGTGGGTTCTGCCATAGGGTTTTTGAAAGCGCCGTTTAGCTTCGAGGCGACGCGCAGTTTGTATATGCGATTATCCGATTATGACGCACCGGGAGTCGAAAAAATGCTCAGCCAGTTGCGCGAGGAAACCAGCCAGTTTGTTCGTGATTGCGGGGTTGATGAAGAATTAGTATCGATTTTGCGGGTCTATATGCGCTATGCCGGTCAGGGTTCTGAAATTCCGGTTGTCGTTCCTGAGGAACATGCAAGTGCGCCTGATTTCGATATTTTAAAAGAGCTATTTGAACATCACTATCGTGCTTTATTTGAGCGTACTGTAGAGGATGTGGATATTGAAATTACGGTTTGGGCTGTGAATACCAGTACTGTAACTGAAAAAATCATTCCGGTTCAACAAGTCGAGGCAACTGAAACTTATAAATCTTCCGTAAAGAGATTAATGTTTGACTCTGCTAGCGCCGAGTTTGTTGACAGTGCGGTGGTGGATAAAACATCATTGGAAAATGGTGAAAAAGTCAACGGCCCTGCCGCCTTTCCAGAGCGTGAAACGACAATCATTATTCCCTCCCAATCACAGGCAATTCTACAAAAAGATGGGTGTATGGATGTACGTCTTGATATTATTGGGGGCGACACCAAGGAAAATAGAGGGTCGGCGCGATGAAAAATAAATCTTCGATTTTCAGTCAGATTATGTGGAACCGGTTGATATCGGTTGTAGAAGAGCAGGCTCAGGCTTTAATACGCACTGCCTTTTCGACCTCAGTGCGTGAAGCGGGTGATCTGTCAGCGGGCGTTTATGATATGGCCGGTAATATGTTGACCCAAGCGGTTACCGGAACGCCCGGGCATGTTAATGCAATGGCCGATGCGGTTGTCCATTTCATAGATGAAATTGGCCATGAAAATATGTATGAGGGCGATGTTTATATTACCAATGATCCCTGGAAGGGAACGGGGCATCTTCACGACATCACAGTCGTTAGCCCCTCTTTTTATAAGGGAAAGCATGTCGGCTTTTTTGGATGCACTGCGCACGTAGTTGATATTGGTGGTCGGGGTTTTGGCGCCGATGCGGGGTCTATCTATGAAGAAGGATTTTATATTCCCATAATGAAATTGGCTGAACGGGGCCAGTTTAATACAACGCTGATTAATTTGCTGCGCTCTAATGTTCGTGAACCCAAGCAGGTTGTTGGAGATATTTATGCTCTTGCAACCTGTAACGAGATAGGTGATCGCCGCCTTCAGGATATGTTGGCGGAATTTGAGTTGAATGATCTGGAAATGATTTCAGCCTTTATTCTGGATAATTCTCGCCGCGCCACATTAGAAAAAATTGCAGCACTCCCACGCAAAAGCGCCGAAGGCGAGATGATGATAGATGGGTTTAATAAACCTGTTCGCCTTAAAGTGTCGCTTGATGTTTTGGAAGATGAAATTCGCTGTGACTTTACCGGATCATCAGGGATTGATGCCAATGGGATTAATGTACCGCTCGTTTATACCAAGGCATATGCCTGTTATGCGCTAAAATGTGCGATCGCGCCGGAAATTCCAAATAATGCCGCTTCACTTGCCCCTTTTGTAACGACTGCGCCAGATAATTGTATTGTTAATGCGCTACATCCCGCGCCTGTCGCTTTGCGTCATGTGATCGGTCATATGGTTCCCGATACTGTATTTAACGCGCTTGACAAAATTGTTCCCGGAATTGCTCCCGCAGAAGGGGCGGGCACCATATGTAATTTTCAACTTTCATTGCGTCCTAATAGCGAGGTTGGCGCCAATGCGCATTTGGGTGAGCATGCTGAGGTTTTGACCTTCAATTCCGGAGGGGCGGGGGCAAGGCCTTCATTGGACGGATTAAATGCGACGGCATTTCCTTCCGGCGTTATGACAATGCCGGTTGAAGCAACCGAACATACCGGACCGGTTGTGATTTGGCGTAAGGAATTGCGCAGTGATAGCGGCGGGGCGGGTCAATATCGTGGCGGTTTGGGCCAGCATATGGAGGTCGGTGCCAGAGAAGGTTATGAGTTTGATTTTTCTGCGATGTTTGACCGTGTCGATCATCCCGCACAGGGAAGACGGGGCGGGCATGCAGGTGCGCCAACAACCATTAAGCGCGATGATGGTGTGCAGATGAAAGGAAAAGGAAAGCAATTTGTGCCGGAAGGGCGCAAGGTTTTATTATCCTTTCCTGGCGGGGCAGGCTATGGCGATCCGGAAAAGCGTGATCATGCCTTGATCAAGGATGACTTGATCAAGGGATATATATCTCTTGCACAGGCTCAGGCCGATTATGGTTTAAATCGTCATCAAATCTTGCAACTGATTGGTGATGATAATGAAACTTAGCCCAATAACAAATATACCGGTTAAATCCTCTTATGATGTGGTGATAATCGGTGGTGCTATGTTGGGGTCTTCTCTATCGTGGTTCTTAAGCCAAAACTCGGATTTTGATGGGGCTGTTCTGGTTGTCGAGCGTGACCATAGTTACGAATATGCCGCAACTTCACGTACGAATAGCTGCGTTCGTCAACAGTTTTCCCGTGAGCTTAATGTAAAAATTTCTCAATTTGCCGCGGACTATATTCGAAATTTTCGCGGCTATATAGGCAATGATGATCGCGTGCCAGAGGTTTTCTTTAATAGTTTTGGCTATATGTATCTTTCCAACACTGAAGAATTTTCAGAACTTTTACGGCAAAATCAAAAGATACAAGAAGCATGCGGCGCGGGTACAAAAATCATGAGTGGGGCCGAGATCGCGCGCGACTATCCGTTTTATAAAACCGATGATATTCTTGTGGGCAGTCATAACCTGATTGATGAGGGTTATTTTGATGGAAATACATTGTTCGAATGGTGGAAGCGAACGGCGCGGGAATCGGGTGTGGAGTATTTGGATAACGAGGTCGTGGCAATTCAAAAAAATAAAGCCGGAGACAAAGTAGAATCCATTACCCTGAAGACCGGAGAAGAAATAATGTGCGGTACATTGATTAATGCCGCTGGAACAAGGTCCGTTGAAATTGCCAAAATTCTGGATATCGATATCCCCATAGAGCCGCGAAAACGGTACACCTATATTTTCGCCGCGCAAAACCCGTTGGACCGGGATTTGCCGTTGACGATCGACCCTTCCGGGGTTCATTTTAGAACGGACGGGCTATATTATATGGCTGGCGGGTCTCCCGAAAATGATCAAAGGGTTGATTATGATGATTTTGAAGAAGATCATGATTTGTGGGAGCAAAAAATCTGGCCCGCTATCGCTAATCGAATTCCACAATTTGAGGCTATTAAAGTTATCAATTCCTGGGTAGGGCATTATGATTTTAATGTTTTCGATCAAAATGCCATTTTAGGGCCGCATCCCGAAATTCAAAATTTTTCTTTTCTAACCGGGTTTTCCGGCCACGGCTTTCAACAATCGCCTGCGATGGGGCGCGCTATGGCAGAATTGATTACTTATGGTAACTATCGTAGTCTTGATTTATCCCCCTTCCACTATGACCGTATTGTGCATAACAAACCGTTTCTCGAAACTGCGGTTATTTAATATTCATTTGATAGGTATAAAGAAAAAACCATGCTCGAAAAAATAGTTTTAACAGGCGCTGCCGGACGGCTTGGTTCTTATTTGCGAGAACCTTTAACACGGCTTTGCAAAATATTAGTTTCGACAGATAGGGTTGAGGAAATCGGAAACCTTTATCCCGGCGAAGTTTATGAAAAAGCCAATTTGGAAGCATATGCCGAAATTGAATCGGTCCTTGAAGGGGCTGATATGGTTGTGCATTTTGGCGCTATCGGTGATGAAGCGCCTTTTGAGCAAATTTTGGGGCCCAATATTATTGGTGCCTATAATATTTGGGAGGCAGCCTATAAAAATAAAATCCGGCGGGTCGTCTATGCCAGTTCTATTCATGCTGTTGGTATGCATTTGAGCTCGGACAAAATTGATGTGGACGCACCCCACCGTCCGGATACTTATTATGGTTTGACAAAATGTTTCGCAGAAGATCTTGCTTCTATGTATTGGGACAAACGCGGGATGGAAGCGGTTTGTATGCGTATAATTTCATGTGCGCAGGTTAATAATGTGCGTGCGTTGGGGACATGGCTTTCTTATGATGATTTAATCCAGCTGGTAGAAAAATCCATCAATGCGCACGAGACCGGGTTTAAGGTTGTTTACGGTGTGTCCAATAATGACCGGGTGCCGGTACGAAATAGCAGCGCGAATGATCTTGGTTATCAGCCAAAGGATAATGCTGAACAATTTGCTGACGAAGTTTTACGAAATGCACCGCCAGCAGATCCCTCAGATCCGGCGCATCTTTGTGTGGGAGGCCCCTTTGCGAGTACACCGCTAGGCCATAGCGGTGTTGCGAGTATGAATATTGTGGATGACACAAAGAAGAGCTGATTGAGATTTTTTGATTTTTTGGGGCTCTTGTCAGCCTTACCCCGCGACGGTTGGCCGCCTGTTGCGGGCTAGGGAAGGGTTATAAATCCTTCTTCTATGACAGGCGTAAATTCAATTTCTCCCGCAAATGCTCGTATCTCCGCGTGGCTATTTTTTATGTGCGCGCTGGTGATGCTCATGGTGATTGTCGGGGGCGCGACGCGGCTGACGGATTCGGGCCTTTCGATTACTGAATGGAAACCTGTTACAGGCGCTCTCCCCCCTTTGAGTGAAGCGCACTGGCTCAGCGAATTTGAGAAATATCAGCGTATTCCCGAATATGAACAAATCAATTTTGGCATGAGTCTTGATGAATTTAAATTTATCTATTGGTGGGAGTGGGGACATCGATTTTTAGGCCGTTTAATTGGTTTTGCTTTTTTCGTTCCCTTTGTATTTTTTCTGGTCACCCGGCAATTATCGAGAGGTCTGGCGCTGAAACTGTTTGGCTTGTTACTGCTTGGCGGGCTGCAAGGGTTTATGGGCTGGTATATGGTCAAGAGCGGTCTTAGCGAGCGGGTTGATGTCAGCCAATACCGCCTTGCAGCGCATTTGAGCCTTGCGGTAATATTGTTTGCTTTGATGGCATGGATTGCACTGGATCTGCGCGTTGGTGACAGGACGCATGAAGGTATGGCTTTGCGATCCAAAAAATCGATATCTACAGGTGCATTTTTGTTAGCCGGGGCTATCTTTATACAGATTATTTTAGGGGCTTTTGTTGCGGGGTTGCGAGCCGGGTCAACGTTTAATAGCTGGCCGCTCATGGACGGGCAGTTTTTTCCTGAGGCTTATTTTTCCGCGACTCCCAAATTTGCTGATCTTTTCGAAAGCGTTGCGGCAGTACAATTTAATCATCGCCTTTGGGCCTATATAATATTTGCAGCGGCAATCTTATTCTTTTTAAATGCGCGCGCCACACCCATCAAGCGCTATGCGGGATTATTATTGTTTGCAGTGAGCGCCCAGGCGATCCTTGGAATTTTCACACTGGTGCTCCATACGCCCCTTTGGTTAGGTTTGTTGCATCAAGCTGGCGCTATAATCGTTCTATTTATGGCAATTGTAACGGCGCATCGCGCATATTAGATCGATTAATTAGGTTGAGGTGTGCTGCCAATATTGCCTATCGAGATATCCAATGTCGGTTTGATCGCTTTCACTCCCTCGCTGGATTGCTCGGCAATGCTGCGCAAACTAACGGGCGTGCCAACTTCCAGATTAAGCGTGCGCGCAATTGCGAGAAAGGGCGTCAACCGGATTGCTGGCTGATCATTATCGGTGCTGCTGGCTAGGGCAAGGGCACCTGCACGATAGAGCCCACCAAAATTACCTGAACCAGCCGCAATACTGCTGGCCCCCGTCACCCCTTTTACCTCATCATAATCTTCGAGAGAAATTATCCCAAGCAATGCGCCGCTATCACTATCGAGAATATGAATTTTCGCACTTTCTTCATCAAGGACAAAAAATTGATTGACTATCGTAGAGCCTGAAAGGGGATTTTCCGGATCTTTTTTGCTGGAAAAAATTGCTAGATGCCCATTCATGATTTCAGTGTTGGCGACCACATCGCCTGAGGGAAGGCGTACAATATTTCCCGCTTTAGTAATCCCATAAACATTTTGTACTGATCCATTTTTGGTGATCGGAGCAACGGCGCAGCTTTGTAAATCCGGGATTTGTCTCACCTCTTTTTCACCCAAATCAAAACCTCCATCGGGTAATTTCGCAAGGGTATGGATAGTCAGTTTGGATTGATCAAGTATATAGATATCTATCGCGTTTTTTGCGGAATTACTTGAGAGACAGAACTGGGTAAAATTATCACTATACGGAATAGAGAGGATGTTTTCAGAAAATTCTCTCGAGGCGTTATCGATGGTGAAAAATCGAAAAGCTTGATTGTTTTCATCAAAGGTAGAAAAAACTGCCGTTGCTTTTGCGTTTAAACTCTTATCATCCTTGGGAAAATATGCCAGCGCCGCGCCTTTGGCATTTATAGATGCTGCGCTTCCGGTCTGATCTTCCAATTGCTCGTCGCCCTCTAATGTGTGGGAAAATACCCCTTTGGGGGTCGCGGCGATGACCAGTCCATGAAAAGGGATGTCCGGGTGAGACCAAAAAGCAATTCCATTTGCCGGAGCAGGGAGCGTGATAGGTTCATCGGTGGTTGCAACAGTTCTTGGTAGGGCAGGGTCAAACGGCTCTGGCTGGTTTTCTTCAGTTTCAGAAATCGAGGGATCGCCTTGGGGTTTTGTATCTTGATCGTTGCTGCATGAGATAAGAAAACATGCGCACAGTATCACAACTATTTTTGCCAAAGCGGTATTGCTGCTGGGGAGATACATAAGTTTGGCCTTTCAAGGTTTTCCGCACGAAACCCATATTGTTTACCGGCATCAATGGTGACTTGTCGATGGCTGTTTTTAATGGCTTTTTTGGGCGTTGTTTTGTGTTGGGGATGTGATTGTCTGAAGTGTGGAATTTAATGATTTTGCTTATCACGGGCAACAATGATAGGGTCTATAGACGGGCTGGCAAGTATTAGAGAATTTGGCCGTACTTAGCGGCGAATTTTACGTAAGTAAATTTGGGCATTTTTTAGGAGCTAGGATTTTGGCGATGAGCAAAATACGAAATATTCTTGTCAGTGGTATTTTTACTTTTACGATAACTTTCGGATTGGCGGCCTGTGCAACCCAACCTCTTCCGGAAGAAGTTTGCAGTGGCGAGTGGATTGGCAAACGGGCGAATGCAGCAATGGCTGAGTTTGAACGCGAAACTCGCCCGGTTATGAAAACCCTCCGTAAATCCGGTAATGCGCTGCAAAGTGGTAATTTTAATGGATTGCGTACAGCGCAACTCTTAACGGCAGTCACATCGTTGATCGAAAAAATGGAAACCAGTCAGGCTTTGCGCGATGTGCAAACGCTCGGTGAGACCTGTAATGATCCCGATCTAATGCTGAATTCAGTTAGTGATTTCATGAGAGATCAAGGTATTCCCCAGCAGGTAATTGATATGTTGGAGAGTGCGAGAAGTTTGTTTTCAGAGCAGACATCCTAGAGTATTTAACCCATTTTTTAAGAGACTGGCCAGGCATTTTCGGGGCAGAGACTCTTTTGATGCATGCGAGGTTGGTGATTGGGTTCTTAGTATAAGCCATTCGCCAACAGCATTTACTGGATTTTCACTAACATTAATAAAACATTAACCAATGCAGCCCGAACTAGTACCTAGGCAATTTACAACGCGGTTTAGGCAAAAATTATGGCTGTTTCGAATGGTTATCAGGCCCTTCATAATTACGAAAAAGAAGGTAATTTTCCTGTAAATGGGAAGATTTATGAAAACCATAAGAGTAATCAGCAAGTTGGCCAGGTGTGTTATTCGTCCCCAAATCCAACTCCAATCTCGGCGTCAATAGTAACGCCAATTTCGGCGTCTCTCACCAACGCGCCGATGAGGTCTGCATCAGGCGGGTTCAGTCCAGTTCATGAAATGCAGAATGAGTTGGCAGCGCAGATGCATCCTTCTTTTTGGGGTGTCGCCGAGCCAGAAGATGGTATTGTACAAAGGCTCACCCAGCGAGTGGCGACTTTTTTAAGCATTCAAAAGACTTCGCGAGGTGCCACCCTACATTTGATAGACCGATTAGCAAAATTGGCCCCGCCACTGATAGCGATCATCATGGCAGCGACCGCTTATCTCGTCACTGTGATCATGCCGCTCATGCCCGTGCAAGCGCTGATATGGGGGGGATTGGTTAGCTCGGCGGGTATCTTATTGTTTAAACGCAACCGCGCATTTCTAACCGGCGATGCTTGCGTTGCCGCCCGGCCTATCTATTTCCGGGCGTGCCATACTGCCAATCTGCTAGCATTTTCAGTTAGTTTTTCCGCTGGATTAATTTTATTTGGAGAACGCGCTTTTACCGCAGGTATAGGATTTCAGGTTTTTGGTGTCACAGGGCTCGCCCTATTTTTGGGTGCATTGATGCAATTGGCTCATGGAAGAGCAATTTTGGCGATGCTTGGTCCGCTATTAGCGAGTTTAGTGTTTCTTTTTGCAAATAATGGCCTTCCCGGCCATCTCTTCATGATAACCATGTGCATGTTTGCACTCCTAGCGCTTGGGTTGGGCGTACTCTGTGTGGGAATTTTAAAGCACGCACAGGCCACCTATCCGCGTACAACCTTACAAGAAAAGGGGGCAAATCGTGCGCGGACAGAATATCGCCGCAAGGCGCTTCCATCATTGGCAAATAACAAACCCAATTCTGCTACCAGAAATCAACCTAAATCCTTTCCCATCGAACGAAGTGCCCAATTGGCGTGAGTAGTTGTGCATTTTGAATGAATATTTTGGTCTGGGCCTAATTCATTCTTAAGACAAAATTGGGGATGGCCCATCCAAACCATTGTTTTTTCGCTATTTTGTCATTTTTTTTCATGGAACGGCTTTGTGTGTTGAAACAGTTACGCTAAGAAGGGCCCGCATATTGGGTGCTTATAGAGGGCCGCTTTAAAGGTTTGGCGTGGCAAATCTTTTTGATGCTAAACTTTGCGCGTGAGAGCGGGAATGTGCTAGGTAAAGACAGCTAAAATTGGCTAAGTAAATTTTTCGAACTTGCTCACAAGGCTTGTCTTAGTCGCTGGGTAGGCTAAGCCAATCAGAGGGAATTTTGTGTCTAGATTAAGTAATTTGGCGTCCAGTTTTGGGTTTGGCTCGACTAAGAAGGAGCAAGATAGCAGCATTGATCATATTGATGGTGAATCCCAAAATGCCGGGTATAGTAAGCCTACAGAAAAAGACACGATTGATCCTTCTTCTCGCGGTGCGCAAAAACGTGAGTTAATAGCCCCGGAAGATATAGAAGACACTAAGAGAACAAATAAGCGCAGAATTGAAAGACGAGGTAAGGGAACATTGGCTCAAAAAAATGGGAACCAGGCCACTGGTCCAAATGCAAGTGGGCAAGATGCGGTAAAAGCCCATGCAACGGGTGAGCCTCCACTGACACATGCGGAGCTGGTTGATACGCATCTGGCAAGTTATCCCTTAGAGGGTGGCTTTGACGGAGCGGAGCGCGATTGGCAGTTAATGTCCCGGCGCGCTTGGCAATTTGCACGCCTAACCGCAGGTTTCTTGTTTTTCGCCTTGGTCTTTGGCTGGGCTTTAGGCGATGCCCTGTCTTACAGAGCAAATAATGGTACTTTCTCCGGGTGGTCGATCCTGAATGCGTACCCCTTCGGGATTGTCATGTTCGCCCTGGTCGTGCCGATCCTGATTTTATTTTGCGGCTATGTTCTCTCCCGCGCCATGACAACCACTCAGGCTGCTGAAGCAATGGCCGCCGCGGCACGTGTTTATTCCAGCCCGAACAGTGTGGCCTTGCAGCAAGTTGAAACCGTTGGTTCTGTCGTCCGTGATCAGATGGACGGACTTAACGCAGGTCTGGATGCTTCTTTGATGCGACTGGCTGACGCCGAGGCGATGATAAGAAAACATGTAAATGCAATTGAAACGGCTGGAACGGCGATCGAGTTAAAAGCGACAGGCGCGATCGAGCGGGTAGCCGCGGAGCGTACCAAGCTAATTGATGCCACGGAAGATCTGAATACAAAGGCGGATGGTTTTGCAAATGCAATTGCCGAGCGCACGCAAGCCAATATTGCTGCAATTGATGAAGCAAATGAAGTTTCCAGCCAAGTGGAAGAGCGCTTTGGTGAGCGCCTAACAGGATTGGAAACAGCCACGAAAACTGCACTAGAGAGTTTTGGGCAGCTTGTTGAAGCGCTTGGCGGCAGTGATGAGGAAATACGGGAAAAAACCAAGGCTCTAAATGAGGCGACCGAGAAAACTTTGGCTGCTTCAGGAAAATCAAAAGAGGCAGCAGAGGCAGCCGCAAAAATTGCCCGCGAAAGTCAGGAGGCTACGGCCAAGGCTCTGACGGACATGTCTGCGAATGCCAATAGCGAGGCTGTTAAAAAGGCAATTGCTGAAACCAACGAAAAAGCAAGTGAAGAAGCTCTTAGCCTGGCCCGCGCGGAAGCGACAAAAATTGCCCGCGCAGCTGCGGAGTCTGCAAGTGCCTCAGCGAATGCAGAAATTGAAAAGATCGCCAAAGAGGTCAGCGTGGATCTTGAAAAAAATGCAACTGCTGCTCTTGAGACATCCAAAGCTAAAGTTAGCAGTGTTCAGGAGAAACAAAATGAGCTGTCCGCAACCCACCAAGCTCTGGAAGAGGAAAATAAACGCCTTGAGAAGTTGATTGAGGAACAAAAAGCGCGGGCCGAGCGTCTATCGACAGCGATTGCCACGCAAACGGAAAGTCTCGCCAAGCTTGCTGAAAAAAATGCTGCGCAATTACTGGAAAGTAGTGAGGATGCAGTCGATACGGTGTTCTATCCTGATAGTACCAAAATGTCGGCACTTGAAACATCAACTCAAGCTGATCCAAACCTGCTTGGTGGGCGATCAGGATCCAGAGACGGTAAAGCCAACGCGAATGGCGCGCATGTAACCAATAAGGCTAGAGATAAATCAACTAAGGATGAAAAAGCAGCTGATGATGATAAGCGTTTATCAGATAATTTTCGTTCCAAACCAAATGATCAGAGTTTAAAACCTTTGAAGCCAGCCTCTTTATCGGGAAGCGGTGTTACCAATGATAATCCGGGTGGAGAGAAAAAGGCAAAATTTGTAGAAGCCGTAAAAACGCCCCGCGACGATTTAGAGCGACTAAGTGATTTGGCAAAGGATCTCGCGCAAAGCCGTTCTCATAAAAATTCTGAGCGCGTAACAAAAGATCATGTTCAGGAAAAACTATCTTTCGATGGGCAATCGGATCCTCAACCGGGAGCGGCAGACAAGCCTGCAAATTCTTCTAAAAGCTTATCGAATTTACCGAAAAATCTGGATGATGCATTAACGCTGAATTCTACCCCACAGCCAAACAAGTCTGCGAAAACTATTGATCGCAAGCACGGCCCCAGTTGGAAGGAAATCCTGGCAGCAGCAGATGGCGTTACGCCTTTGGGCGATACTAGTTCTGCAACTGAAGTTAACCACACGAAAAGCGCCAGCGAAAAGTCTGAGCTGGAAATACCGCTAAATTTGGATAAGCAAATTTCCTCTCCCAAAACGAATGCCAATAAAAGAAGCGATGTAGAAAAATCCACTCTGACTTTAACGGGTGGCACAATTGATCTAATGCCCGAAGCGGCTTTCGTCACTCCAAAACGGTCATCGAACGGGGAGGCTATCTCGGAGCGGGAATCGCGCGCCTATGAAGTGATACATCGCCTTCAGCAATTTACCCTTAATCTTGATCATCGCCTGTATGGGGAATGTCCGCCAACATTGTTGGAGCGTTTTCAGGACGGGGATCGGAATATTTTTGCTAACCGTCTTTTGCGGTTGAATGAGACAGATGTAAAAAAACGCATTCGTCTTGAAAGTGGCCGAGATAAGAAA
Source organism: uncultured Caulobacterales bacterium (assembly GCA_964392325.1). Lineage (GTDB taxonomy): Bacteria > Pseudomonadota > Alphaproteobacteria > Caulobacterales > Parvularculaceae > CALLPQ01. The sequence goes on along the minus strand of CAYMPJ010000009.1, from coordinate 30,558 downwards.
TTCGAGAGCGACATACGCGAATTTCTCAAACAGTTTGATCGCCTGCTTGAAGAAGCCGCGCAATCAACATCGGTCGATGAAGAATTGCGAGAATATTTGAGTTCTCCTCTAGGGCGGATTTACTTGCTGATTGGCGAAATTGTTGGTTATTTCGCTTAAATCATAATTCCTTCATTCTCCTCCTTTTGCTTACAAAACAGAGTGCTTATGTCTTATTTAAAAGATTTGATCCGTACAATTCCGGATTATCCCAAGCCCGGAATCATGTTTCGGGATATCACAACGCTTCTTAATGATGCGCGCGGCTTTCGGCGGGTTGTCGATGAACTGGTACAGCCTCTGGCGGGTGCTAAAATCGATAAGGTTGCTGGAATTGAGGCCAGGGGCTTTTTTCTTGGCGGTGCTATTGCGCACCAACTCAGCGTTGGATTTATTCCAGTGCGTAAAAAGGGCAAATTGCCATATGAGACGTTGAGCGAGTCTTATGAGCTTGAATATGGAACTGATCAGGTGGAAATTCATACTGATGCGGTAACAAAAGGAGAGCGCGTTTTGTTGGTCGATGATCTTATTGCGACTGGCGGAACTGCAATTGCAGCCATACGCTTACTGGAAAGGGCAGGGGCAAAAATTGAGCTTTGTTCATTTGTGATTGATCTTCCTGATCTGGGCGGGGCAGATAAGTTACGTGATCTTGGAAAAAATTTGGTTACCCTCATTGAGTTTGAAGGGCACTAGGCATGCCTTGTATCTGTGGATGTATTGTCATACTATCCGCAAAAAATTGGCGAATGCGATGCCTCAGCACAAGGAATGCTGTAAAACACAATTGAATTTTTGATCTTAAAGCAAAAGGGTTTGACTGTGGACTTTATTACCAGAGTGACGTTACCGGCATTAAATTTTTTAACCACATTGTTTGTTTTTGCAATTGGCTTCTCGTTTTTACTCGTGATCATTTTATATTTTGTGGATCGCGGGCAGACCCGTAATGCAGTCAGACATAACTATCCCGTTATTGGTCGTTTTCGCTATTTGTTTTCCAGCCTAGGGGAGTTTTTTCGTCAATATTTCTTCGCCATGGATCGCGAAGAAATGCCGTTTAACCGGGCAGAGCGCGAATGGATCGATAAATCTGCCAAAGGACATAATAATAACCAACCATTCGGATCAACGCGAAATTTGGCCCTAACTGGAACGCCTATCTTTGTTAATTGCGCATTCCCGCGTCTGGATGAAGAGGCAAGCGATCCGCCGCCGGTTATTTTTGGTCCGCATACGCCTAACCCGTATGAGGCTTCATCAATTATCAATATCTCTGGCATGTCCTATGGCGCACTGTCAAAACCTGCCGTGCAAGCCCTATCAAGGGGAGCCAATGAAGCAAATTGTTGGATGAATACCGGTGAGGGTGCTTTATCTCCTTATCATCTGGAAGGGAATGCGGATATTGTCTTCCAGATCGGTACCGCCAAATATGGTGTTCGAAACGATGATGGTACATTATCCGACGAAAAACTCGCCAAACTTGCTGCGCGGCCTCAGGTCAAGATGATTGAAATCAAACTGGCTCAAGGGGCAAAACCGGGAAAGGGGGGGATTTTGCCTGCGGCGAAAGTGAGTGCAGAAATTGCGGAAATTCGCGGTATTCCAAAAGGCGAAGCATCCATCTCCCCTAATCGCCATCCGGAAGTGGATAGTGTTGATGATTTATTGGATTTTATTGCCCATGTGAGAGAAGTATCGGGACTACCGACAGGCTTTAAAACGGTTATCGGGGCCTATGGCTGGATCTATAAATTGTGTGACGAGATCGAAAAACGGGGCCATGAAAGTGCGCCCGACTTTATCACAGTTGATGGCGGCGATGGAGGCACGGGCGCTGCGCCCATGTCGCTAATGGATAATGTTGGTTTGCCGTTAAAACAGGCTCTGCCCACACTTGTCGATATATTAGAGCGTCGGGGCCTGAAAGACCGGATTAAGGTCGTGGCATCGGGGAAATTGGTGACGCCGGCGGAAGTTGCTTGGGCTTATTGTGCGGGCGCTGATACTGTTGTGACTGCCCGCGGATTTATGTTTTCTATTGGCTGTATTCAGGCATTGAAATGTAACACGAATGATTGCCCGACTGGGGTAACCACCCATAAGAAGCGCTTGCAAGAGGGACTTGATCCCAAGGTCAAATATATCAATGCGGCTAACTATGTTGAGAAAATGCGTAAAGACGTTGCCATGATTGCCCATTCTAGTGGCGCAGCTCATGCCAGAGGCTTGCGCCGTCATCACGTACGCATTGTACAAGCTGACGGAACGTCCATTCCTCTTGATGAAATTTGTAAGCGTAACGCTCCTACACTCTAAAACAGTATTGACGGTTTACATCAACGGGCCTTGATACCTTCGTCAAGGCCTTTATCGGTTCCCATCCATTGATCCCAAAACCGGAAATATAATCCATAATTGGCATTATAATCCTTGTGGTGAACATTATGATGTCTGGCTGAAATAATAATTGTACCAAATTTTCCGTCGAGAAGGGAACGCGGATAAATTTCCCAGCCCGCATGATTAATGACGCTGCAAAATGTCATGTAAATCAGCAAGAAAAAAACCGCGCCTGCATGCACGGGAATAAAAAAAGCACATAGCGGCAATAACCAGGCGGATATGGCAGCCTCCCAAGGATGAAAAGAAAACGCGGCCCAAGGGGTTGGTTGACGGGAGCGATGATGGGTTAAGTGGGTCGCTTTAAAAAGTTTTGGGTGATGCATGGCCCTATGTGACCAGTAAAAATAGGTATCATGTATAAAGAGATAAACAGAGATACTGATGGGTATATACACCACACCGATAAGGCCCACATTGCCGGTATAGATTGCTGTTCCTCCTGCTTTGAAACTTTCCAGTACAATTGCGCCGGGAATAGCGTAGATAACGGAAGAAGCCAGTGACATTTTTATTTCATGCCAGATTATTGAAGATTGCGGTTTGCGCTCCGCAAGGCGTAACGCACGCACTTTTTCTTCAGGGCGCATCCACAACAGGTAATAAAACAATCCAGCAATCAGAAAATAACGCAGCCAGATAATACCGGTTAAGTAGGCGAAGGTCTGAACTACATCATGGGTTATAAGGTTTTGCATTTGATAATTTCAGGGTGAATTGCAGAAGGGAGTATGGGTTTAGTAGATTATAATTGGCTGGCAATTTGGGCGGCAAGAGCCTTGAGCTCTTCCGGGTCTACCTGCCCGCCGTTAGCGTGCGCGCCTAACGCAGCGCCATCATAGACGGGAATTAAATGAAAGTGCAGATGAAAAACAGTTTGTCCGGCTGCTTCGCCGTTAAATTGGGCAAGACGAATACCGTCCGGATTGAGGGCCTGCTTCATCGCTTTACCAAGTTTTTGCACGCCTGTGATGAGTGTTTGTAAATCGTTTTGATCTATATCGAATAGATTGGTTGCCTTGGCATTTTTGGAAATCACTAAAGCATGACCGCGCGATTGAGGGAAAAGGTCCATAAAGGACAGTATTGCGTCATCCTCAAAAACTTTGGTACACGGGATTTCACCGGCAATAATTTTGGCGAAAATATTTTGCGGATCATAGGGGAGTTCAAGGCTCATTCGGGGTTCCTCAATTTTCAAGGCGCTTTCTTGAAGGGCGTAAATTTTTTCAAGGCTTCAATTTCTTGTTCAGTATGTTTGCGCTCGTGATCTAAATAGTTTTCGATTGCATCTCTGAACGAAGGGTTCGGTATAAAGTGCGCGGAGTAAGTTGGTACAGGTTCATATCCACGTGCCAATTTGTGATGCCCTTGGGCTCCTGCTTGGACGCGCGCTAATCCATTTTCTATGGCAAAATCGATAGCTTGGTAATAGCAACACTCAAAATGTAAAAATTTTGCCTGATGCGCGCAACCCCAATATCGACCATAGAGAGTATCTCCTCCAATCAGGTGAAGGGCCGCAGCAATTGGATCAGGATTATCCGGCTCAAAGGCGAGGGTCATGAGTAAATCTTCACCCATTCGTTCACTCATGAGGGTGAAGCACTCTCTCGTCAGATAAGGGCTTCCCCATTTGCGAGCTCCAGTATCTTGGTAAAATATCCAGAACTTATCCCAATAGTCGGGGCTTATTTCATTTCCTCGGTAATTTTGGATCCGAATTCCGCCGGCGTTCGCTTTGCGTCGCTCTGCCCGTATGGTTTTGCGTTTGCGAGAAGATAGTTCTGCGAGGAATTCATCAAAGTTTTGGTAATTTTTATTTTGCCAATGAAATTGCTCACCGAGCCGCGGTAAAAACCCGACATCGGTTAGGGCATCCTGTTCCTCGGAGAGGATAAAATTAATATGGGCGGATGATAGTTGAAGTTTATCTGTGAGCTGAGCAATAGCCCGACCAAATAAACTATAGAGTGTGGCGTCGGCGCATAAAAGACGCGGGCCCGGCACCGGCGAGAATGGACTTGCGATAACAAGTTTTGGAAAATAATTCCCGCCCGCGCGCTCATAGGCATCAGCCCAGTGATGATCGAAAACATATTCCCCCTGACTATGACCTTTCAGATATGCCGGAGCCAGACCAATAATTTCATTGTTTTTTTCAAGAACCAAATGATGGGGCATCCATCCCGTTTCGCGCCTTACTGACCCACTCTCTTCCAATATTTGTAAGAAGCAATAGCTTATCAGCGGGTTGTAAGGCGAGAGGCTTGTTGCCAATTCATCCCAGCGACGCCCATCAATTTCGCTTATTGACCCAAGGGTGCGCAACTGAAGCGATGTGGTGTCATCAGGGTTCTTGTTCGCCAGTTCGTCGCGAGACTTTTTCTGATCATTATCGTGGCCATTAGAGGTGGGCATGGGTTTTTATGGATTATCCAATTTCAATCATGGCATCGATTTCAACTGCCGCCCCAAGAGGCAAGGAGGGCACGCCAACTGCGGCGCGCGCATGACGACCCTTATCTTCAAAAACTTCTACCATCAGATCAGAGGCGCCATTAATCACTTTGGGTTGATCGAAAAAATCCGGTGTTGAGGCGACAAACCCGCCAAGGCGAACAATGCGTTTCACATCGTCAAGCGTTTTGCCAATTTCCCGGCAGGCTCCATCGCATTGCGCCAGTATATTTAATCCGCATTGACGTGCGGCCATGCTCGCATCTTCCAGCGTTATGTCCTTGCCAAGTGTTCCCTTGATAAGTCCATCTGGACCAAGTGAGATTTGCCCCGAAATAACAATTAAATTTCCGGTGATGACATAGGGAACATAATTGGCAACGGGGGCAACTGCATCGGGAAGCTCGATATTGAGGGCTTTTAAACGGTCGTAAATTGACATGGGATTCTCGTGATTTTGTTTTTTCGGTTTTCAAGAGCTTATCTGTCTGCCCTTCTTCCCTCAATGAGAAACATGGGCCCAGAGCTCATAGCGACGCTTAAACGCAGGGTATAAAACTGAGTAAATCGGGTTTTGTTCTTATCAAAGCCCATAATTCTGGAAATTTACAAAAAAGAGGCTCCAAATTCCCGAAATTTGCATCGCACTGCGGTATTTTTTTGATAAAAAATAATTGTATTTTTAGGGTTGGTTTTTTAACATATTGATTTTAAACAATAATAAAATATTGTGCAACGCACAAAAATCACTTGACCTTTCGCGAAAAATGTTTATGTTGCAGTGCATGATAGAGACTATCGGCTCTTCGGGGATGAAGAGATAGTTTCAAGGCTAAAAAGTGACGACTGAGTAAAATTTTTAAATACGCGCAATCGGAGATTATTATGGCTGCTACCAAAAAAACAAAAGCTAAACCTGAAACTGGTTTCGAAGCGATGCCTGGTATGAATACTGAAGCCTTTAAAGAAGGTTTCGAAAAGATCAGTGCCAGTTTTGAGCAATTTGCTGAACTTAACAAAGAATCGTTAGAAACTTGCGTTGAAGCATCTAAGAAAGTTGCTGGAAATGTAGAGCAACTTACAAGCGAGCACGCTGAATTTGCAAAATCCAGCTTCGAAGAAGGCTTTAAAGCGGCTCAATCTATCGCAGCTTGCAAAAGCCCGCAGGAAGCTCTGGATCTAAACACACAATATTTCAAGAGCGCTTTTGATAACAATATGGCCCAGTTCAATAAAATGAGCGAAGCTATTGCATCAAACAGCAAAGAAGTTTTTGAGCCAATGACTGATAGCTACAATAAATTCATTGAGACGGTACAAGCTTACCGTCCATAACCCATTTAGTTGCGTAATTTGTAGATTACCAAGGGCTTGGTGCTTATGTGCCAAGCCCTTTTTCTGTTTATTTTTGGGTTCGCTAAGAATTTGTAAGCCCTTGGTATATAAAAATGGGCAAGTTTGGAAAAAAATACATCTCCTGACATAATGGCGACTATTCATCTTATTGTGAGTATATGCTCTTATAATTGGTAAATCGAAAGGGTTCCGGTCGCCAGATAGGAAGATGACCGTGGCTCGTTATGGATATTTACAGGCATGAAGGTTCAAACTCATATGGCAAATGAGGAAGATAATGATAATGAGGACGGTTTGGGGGTTGGTGTCATTTCCAAGACATCCCCGAAAACCAAAAAACCCTCTATGTACAAGGTTTTATTGTTGAATGATGACTTCACACCCCAAGAGTTCGTTGTATGGTTATTGCAGGCAATTTTTAAGAAAAGTCCTGAGGATGCCCTTAAAATAATGTTGCACGTGCACCAGAATAATGTCGGTATTTGCGGTGTTTATACTTATGAGGTGGCCGAAACCAAGGTTGCTCAGGTCATGGAGTTATCACGAAGAAATCAACACCCGCTCCAGTGCACAATGGAAAAGGAATAACTATATTAATTTTTGTAGGTGTTCGAAAACGGTAAAGGGCATGTTTCTGGCAATGGATACTATGAGACGCTTTTTTTGCTCAGATCGTAATTTTAGGTAGGTTAATAAGGTAATGGCATCATTTAGCAGAAGTCTTGACGAGGCGCTTCACCGCGCCATTGAAATTGCTAATGAGTATCGACACGAGGTTGCAACTCTTGAGCATTTGCTGCTTGCGCTTGCAGATGATCGTGATGCGGCTGCCGTGATGAGAGCCTGCAATGTAGATATCGATCTGCTTCGGCGCGAGCTCTATGAATTCATTGAAAATAAACTGACAAATCTATGCCTTGAAGAAGATGACGAAGATCAGGCCAAGCCAACGGCGAGCTTTCAGCGGGTAATCCAGCGTGCGGTTATTCATGTTCAATCTTCTGGCCGCGAGGAGGTCACGGGCGCGAATGTGTTGGTGGCAATGTTTGCCGAGCGCGAATCCAATGCTGCGCATTTCCTTCAAAAACAGGATATGACCCGCTTTGATGCGGTAAATTATATCTCTCACGGTCTTGCCAAACATCCAAAAGAGCAAGGACCCGGTGGCCGGGCCCGTATCGGCGCCGAGGAAGGCGAAGGGGCAAAGCCGGGCGAAGATGCTCTTTCTGCCTATTGTATTGATCTAAATGACAAGGCGAGGCGGGGTAAAATCGACCCGCTCATTGGCCGCGAAGCAGAAGTCGAGCGCGCAATCCAGATTTTGTGTCGCCGCAGAAAAAACAACCCGCTTTTTGTGGGAGAACCGGGCGTTGGTAAAACAGCCATAGCCGAAGGGCTTGCCTTAAAAATTGTGGATGAAAAAGTGCCTGAAGTCTTGGCGGGATCGACTATTTATTCTCTTGAAATGGGAACGCTATTGGCTGGTACACGCTATCGCGGTGATTTTGAAGAACGGATTAAATCGGTCTTAACGGCTTTGGAAGAGCATGAGGATGCGGTTTTATTTATTGACGAAATTCACACTGTTATTGGCGCTGGCGCGACTTCGGGCGGGGCAATGGATGCCTCCAACCTATTGAAACCGGCACTGCAATCTGGTGCCTTGCGTTGTATGGGGTCTACAACGTATAAAGAGTATCGCCAACATTTTGAGAAAGATCGCGCGCTTGCGCGGCGTTTCCAGAAAATTGATATTGTTGAACCAAGTATTCCTGACACATTGAAAATTTTGACGGGCCTCAAATCGCATTTTGAAGAGCATCATGATGTAACCTATACAGATGCGGCATTGAAATCAGCGGTTGATCTATCTTCCAAATATATGGCTGACAGAAAGCTACCCGATAAAGCAATTGACGTGATTGATGAGGCGGGTGCGCGTCAGCGATTATTCCCCGTCGATGAGCGTAAATCCGTAATCGATGAAGCGGAAGTGGAAGATGTCATTTCCAAAATGGCGCGCATACCGGCAAAATCGGTTTCAACCTCTGACACAGAGCGGTTACGCTCGCTGCCCCAAGATTTAAGGCGGGTTGTCTTTGGTCAGGATGAAGCAATAGATCAGCTTGCCGCCGCCATTAAGCTCTCGCGGGCGGGACTTCGCGAGCCAAACAAACCAATTGGTAGTTATCTGTTTGCCGGGCCTACTGGTGTTGGTAAAACGGAAGTAGCAAAACAGTTGGGGTTTGCCCTTGGTGTTGAGTTACTGCGCTTTGATATGTCGGAATATATGGAGCGCCACACTGTTTCACGTCTCATTGGTGCGCCGCCGGGCTATGTTGGCTTCGATCAAGGGGGACTGTTAACAGATGCTGTAGACCAAAACCCTCATGCGGTTTTGCTTCTTGATGAAATAGAAAAAGCCCATCCGGAAATTTTCAATATCCTCTTACAGGTGATGGATAATGGTCAACTAACGGATGCAAATGGTCGTAAAGTAGATTTTCGAAATGTTATTTTGATTATGACGACCAATGCTGGTGCTTCTGATGCTTCAAAACTCGGTATTGGTTTTGGCGCGGGCAAAAAAACAGATGAACGCGAGGGGGCTATTAAACGTCTGTTTACCCCGGAATTTCGTAATCGTCTTGATGCAACCATTCAGTTTGCTGGCTTGTCTGGTCCTATCATTGATAAAATTGTCGAGAAGTTTATTTTGCAACTGGAATCCCAGCTTGCCGACCGTAATATTTCCTTCGAACTCGACAGCGACTCGATGAATTGGCTCGCATCGCGCGGATTTGATGACGAAATGGGCGCGCGGCCGCTAGGGCGTATTATTCAAGAATACGTCAAAAAACCGATTGCCGACGAAATCCTTTTCGGATCTCTCAAAAATGGCGGCCTCGTGAAAGTCAGCATTGATAAGAATGATAGTAAAAAGCTCAGCTTTATCTTCGTTCCTGATGAATCGGGTGATGGTTCATCGAAGGATTATGATGGCGATGGCGGAAACAATGTACCTGCCCTTGTAGAGTGATTTGGTCTTGAAGAATAATTTGTATTAATTCTCGATCTGAAATTTCTTCACTGCCAAGGTTTGCCCTTCATATTCAGCGCGGCCTTCATAGGTAATCTCCATTGCTCCCGACGGAATATCTTCCAGATCGAGATCGATGATTAGCGATCTTTTTGACGTATCCGTGTAGAGAGCAATATTATCAATTTCTGCCAGGATTTTGTCAGGGCTCGAATTTGACCATCCTTTAGCCTTATGGCTAACGATGATTTTGCCTAAATATGAGTAATCATTGGATTTGCTTGTAAGGCTTGTCTTTATGTTCAAAAGCCCTTGATCGTCGCGAATTAACTGTGTGTCTGTAAAATTTATTTTATTGGCGTGAAACGGCATCGTGCGATCGCGTACAATAATGGGTACGGAAATTGCGAAACTCGCATCAAACCCCAATCCGGTATTTTTTCCCGATTGATATCCATAACTTATGCGATGAATATTATTTCTAGCTGGCCCACTTTCAATATAAAGATGGGAGCGTCGTTCAGTTGAAGGGAGTGTCATTTTTTTTCTTAAAGCCACATGGATCGGGCGTCGCTCGCCGGGCTCCAAAGTAAAGGCGAGAGGGGTAATGATTAACCATGGGGCGGCACTTATGGTCTTGCGGGTTTGCCTTGAGGCCGGCGCGTAACCTTCTGGGGTTGCATCGAGCTCGATAATAGAAACCCGTATATCGATAAGACGCTGGGATGGATTACTGGCAATAAATTCTATGTTTTGGCTTTCATCATTCAGGAGGCCGCGCAGGGGAGTAACCGAAATTTCCGCGTTTGCCGTTGATATATGCAAAGCGGATACAAATAGCGCAGCTGTTATTTTTCCGAGCAGAAATGCCCTACCAGCTATGTGGTCAAGAGCGGACGATACCGAGCAAACAGCGCGGTTCGGGTGCGCTTCAACTTTTGCCGTCTTTGGCCTCTCGGGCATTGAAAAATAAGCCGATAGCAGAGTAATTGCCCGTAAGTGCGCCCAAAAGAGTATTTTTACCAAAATCATACCACTTTACCGTTGGTTACATCGAGTTCATCAGATATTATGTTAATTAACTGCACGGGAATCGCTACAACCCATGCAAGAAACATGACAGCTCAGATCGTCTCTTTTGCGCACAATCGTTGGGCTTTTCATTTACCTTTTAGGCTCGCTATATGGATACGCATCTGATTGTGGTTGGGAACGAAAAGGGGGGCTCGGGCAAGTCAACGGCTGCGATGCACATCATCGTTGCCCTTCTCAAAAGTGGCTACAGGGTTGGGGCGATTGATCTCGATCATCGCCAACGCAGCCTCACCCGATATTTTGAGAACCGGAAAGCCTTTTCACAACATTCGGGTATGGAATTACAATTCCCCGAAATTGTGAACATAAACCCGTGCCTTGACGATAGCCGGACAAAGTCAATTGAAATAGAAAGTGCAGCATTTCAACAGGCTCTACGAAGCTTGGCTGATTGCCATTTTATTCTTATCGATTGTCCGGGGGCGAATACATTTCTGGCTCGTCTTGCCCATGCCCATGCGGATACAATTTTGACGCCGATGAATGACAGTTTTGTTGACTTTGATTTGTTGGCAAAGATCGATTCAGAAACCAAAGAGATTATCGAGCCGAGTGTTTACTCGGAAATTGTGTGGGAGGCGCGTAAACAAAGAGCTGTTTCTGGTGTGCAAAAAGGTATCGACTGGGTGGTCATGCGAAACCGTTTATCACCGACCAAAGCAAAAAACCAACAAGAGGTCGGAGAGCGACTTGATGATTTATCGGAACGAATTGGCTTTCGGATTGTTCGCGGTTTTGGCGAGCGCGTGATTTTCCGGGAATTATTTCCAATCGGATTAACTTTGCTTGATCTGGGAGGGGCCAAGTCTCCCATCAAACTCAAAACAATGAGCCATCTCACGGCAAGGCTGGAGATACGCTCCTTAATCGTTATGCTGAAATTACCAGTTTTTGATTTAGGAAAAAATGGCGGCGATAATGAGGTCGCCGCCTGATTTTGATTTTTTGTTCAAGCGGGTCGCTTTAGCTCGCGCGCTTAACTTCAAGATTATATTCGCGAATTTTGCGATAGAGCGTTGAGCGTCCCATACCAAGCCGGCGGGCAATCTCTGACATACGGCCATCATAGGTTTCTATCGCAAGACGAATGACATCTGTTTCAATATCGACGAGCGAGCGTAAATGGCCTTCACGGTCATAGAGATGAATTGGGTCATCATCGGGAATACCAGAGTTGCGAAATGCGATGGCCGTATCGACTGCCTGCGTTGCTTCAGCTGGTAGATCTTCAAATAGAACTGGCGGCCCTGAAACCACCCCGGCAGATTCAAATTGTGCAGAAAGGGTTGGAAAATCTTCAGCCGACAGATAAGCGCTCTCTGATAGAACGACGGCGCGAAATATTGTGTTTTCAAGTTGCCGTACATTGCCCGGCCATGCCTGACTTTTCAGAACTTCCAGAACTTCATGTTGAACGCCGCGTACATCTCTACGCTCTTCTGCATTATAGCGCTGGATAAAATGCTCAATCAGGGCCGGAACATCTTCTGGCCGACTGCGCAATGGCGGTACTTCGATTGGGAAAACATTCAAGCGATAGAATAAATCTTCGCGGAAATTACCGACTTTGACTTCTTCAGCAAGATTACGGTTGGTCGCTGAGATCACCCGAACGTCGACTTTTACCGGGCGTTTTGAGCCAACCGGATCGACTTCACCCTCTTGCAGCGCCCTTAGAAGTTTAACCTGCATGTCTGCGGGAAGTTCTCCCACCTCATCAAGGAACAAAGTTCCCCCAGAGGCTTCTTCAAATTTACCAATATGCTTGGCATTCGCGCCCGTGAACGAGCCCTTTTCATGGCCAAACAAAATGCTTTCCACAAGGTTTTCGGGGATGGCGCCGCAATTGACTGTAATGAAAGGGCGTCCTGAACGTTCGGACGAGCCTTGAATGGCGCGTGCGATCATTTCTTTGCCAACTCCGGATTCACCGGTAATCAAGATCGGTATCGTAGAAGCCGCCGCCCGTTCACCAAGGCGAATAACATGGGCGAGGCTAGAGCTGGCGCCAATGAGATCGGCAAAACCCATTTGCCCATCATTTTTACGTTTTAATCTGGAGACTTCCCCCTTCAAGGTGGAAATATTGAGGGCATTGTTAATGGAGACAATAATGCGCTCAGGCGATACAGGTTTTACGAAAAAATCTGCTGCCCCGCTTTGCATGGCTTCTACAACTGTATCGATACCGCCTTGGGCAGTTAAGACAATCACAGGTAGCTCTTCGCGGAAAATTTTTGACCGTTTTAGCGTTTCCATGCCGCCAATACCGGGCATTTTTAAATCCAGCATAATCAGGCCAACATCCTGGCTTTCCTGACTTTGCAGCACTCTAAGGGCACCCTCACCATCTTCGGCTTGTAAGACCGGATATCCGGCTTTTTCACAAACAGCCTGCATAATGCGGCGTTGTGTCGGGTCATCATCAACAATCAGAACAGTTTTAGCCATGGGTGAGCACATCCTTAAATTCGTTTTCTGATGTGCTTTGTAACCCTCATTGGGTAAATATCCGTTTAAATCGTATCAATCTGAAGCAGAAAAATGATAAATTTCAAACAAAAATATGAGCTTATTAATAGTTAGTTTGCAGATGAATAAAATGCGATTGAATTTATTAAGCAAGGAGTAAATTGTATTTATAAATTATGAACGAATATTTTTAAGATCGGCTTTATACTTACCTGTCTTGAATGATCGCCAGATTAAAAAGATGCCGCTAAAGACAAAAAATAGACTTGTCATTGAAAAGAACTTTATAAGTAGATTATTGTGGTTTTCCCGTTCATCATAATCCATGATGTGGAGCATCCACATAAAGTCATAAAGTCTCCATATTTTATTGCGCCGGCTTAAAACCTCACCGCTGACGGGCGATATATATAGTCTTGTTTTTAAATTATTGGAAAATTCCACCTGCCATACCGGAAGAGGGCCTCTATATTCTTTGGGGGTTTTTGTAAGCAAGCGGGCATGCTTCACTTTCGAATCCCCGATATAGTCCCGGTTTGCAATTGTTGTAATGGTGTTTTTATCAAGCGGGCTTAGCTTTTCACCTGTCAGGGCATTATACATGTGATCGGCGCCATTACCGTGCGTTATATAGACGGGCGAGCCGTCGAAATTTTTTAACTCTAAAGTTAACGCCCCTTCTGATTGGGCAATTATTCCCCCCGGTGCAATGAGATTGTGCGCTGCGAGTTCAACCGGCCCTGCTATTGCGGCATGTTTATCGCCCCTTACAACATCAATATGGAACCACGTCATGATGATACCGCTGAGTATCCAGAGTATAATTTGCACCCCAACAAGAAGGGCGCTCCAGCGATGAAGCTTTGTAATAGCTTTATGGGGAAGAGCTGAAGGCAGTTTCATAGATCGCAGTGAGGGTTAATTTTTGCTGGTTTGGGATATTTTTTGTTTAATGTCTGAGGCGCTGGTGGGCGTGCGTAAGATATGTTCAAAGGCGCTCCAGCGATCTTCACCATTGGCAACGCTATGGTCGATAAAATCTCCGATTAAATCCCGGCCTAGATTGTAGTTGATTACATATCCGCGATAAGTTTCGATAAAATCGAGGCTCTGTTCTGCTCGGGTCCGGCTCATCAGATTATATTTCATTGACATAACAATCGCTTCTTCGCGGCTGATTTTCTCATCAAGATAGGCTCTGGCAATATGATTGCGCGCGTGGGACAGTTTAGCGCGCAATTTATTCACTTGCGCAAGTGTTTCCGCTTTTGCCGGATCAAGGCCAGCTATTGGAAATAAAACATTGCGCTCGAATAGGCTTTTTTCTGCATCCGGAAAAGCCAATTCGATCCCATAATTTGCCGACCCCTCAGCGGTTATAGAGAGCGGGCTAAACAGGGGGTAAACTGAATATTCAATCCATCCATTTTTTTTCAGGACATCACGTTCAAGCAAAACATTCCAAGTATGGTGTCCGGGATATCCTTCATGGCAACCAAGATCAATTGCCCGGTCAATGATAATAGGGAAATCGGTATTGACCTGTATCAAACTTTCATAATCACCCTGATACCAATTATACCCGCTCCATGGTTTGTCTTTGACAAATTCCAATCGGAATGTCTCGCCTTCGGGTAAATCATAATGGGCAAGAGTGCGTGTACGGCATTCTTTGATTGCTGCATCAAAAACGGTTTGTAATTTATCTTCTGGAATAGCAAGGGAGTCGCGGAATGCATCTACGCGCTGCGCGATGGAGCCTTCGCCTGGTAAAAGGGTTCCTATTTGTTCAATCACTGCATCAAAATGAGCTGTGTCATATTCTGGCGCGACCGCGTCATAGAGTAATCGCGTTTCTTCGTTAAATGGATAAAATTTATTTTGCGCCATTTCAATGCGCGTAGCCGCAGCAACCAATTGTTTTTTTAATATGTTACTGCGGGCGCTGGCCGGTTCATTTATCCCGTCAATCGCATTGATCAACCCTTTAGCGTCTAATGAGAGTTGTATAAGTGATTTTTTTTCCTGCTTGGCCTTTTCTTGCCATTCCTCCGGGCCATGATAGGCATCGACAAACGCTTTATCATGTTCACCGATAGCCAGCGCAAGTTTGACAAATTGCTCGGCAATATTATCAATTTCCTGATTTGCACCAGAAGCACTATTTTTTGCTGGAGCATTTGTGGCATCAGCTTTGCTTTCGCGGGATTTTTCCCCACATCCTAGCGTTATAGCGATACAAAAAAGAACAAACACAGAGAATGTCAAATTTCGGGGAATGCGTGTAGTCCGATGCTCCATCAGATTTCTGGCCTTTTTTCATTTTGCATAACATAGAGTATAATTGTGGTTTAGTAGATTTGAGCTGAAAAAGAAACGGCACAGTCACCCGGAAAAGTGTAAAACTATGATTCAATCTTCGCATCGTTCAGAATTCGGACCGGGCGCACGTAATTTTTCTATCCTTTTCAACACAAGCGTGGTGGTCCAAAGAACAACATGGTGCTGAGAATTTCTAATCAATCAGCAAGGGCCTTATGGTTGCATAGACAAGGCTTGAGTTCGTACCGGTCCGGCACTCTAAAAGTCGATGAATTGTCCCAAATAATTGGTGAGCTCGGATTTGTTCAACTTGATTCCATTCAAGTCACAGCCCGCGCCCATCATCATATTCTCTGGACGCGCCACAATGGCTATCGCGAAAACATGTATGATGCGCTCCTATCAGACAATAGGGTGTTCGAACATTTCACCCACGATACCTCGATTTTACCGATGACCATCTATCCCTATTGGGGCGGACAATTTAAACGCCTCGGGGAGCGGGCAAAGTCAGGGGCGATTGGCAAACATATGCCGCCGGTTAAAGATCTAGACCAGCTATTAGCGCGGATAGAGCAGGAGGGCCCCTTATGTTCGCGGGACTTTAAAGGGGGCGAAAGAGCCGATAAATCTCAACATGCCTGGGCGCGCCCACCCCATAAAATCGGATTGGATATGCTATGGTATAGCGGGGAACTTGCCACCGCCTGTCGGCGTAATTTTCAAAAATATTATGATTTATCAACTCGTGTGATCCCCGATGCTGTGCGTCACAAAAATATTGACCCGCAAGAGCAAGTTGATTGGTTGTGTGAACAGGCGCTAAAGCGACTTGGCTTTGCGAGCGCCCAAGATATTGCAAAATTCTGGGATGTGGTCCCACTTGCGCAGGTTAAAGACTGGATTGCACGAATGCGTGAGGAAAGGAAAATTATTTCCATAGAAATAGAAAGCTATAACAAAGAATGGATCGGATATTTTGCGCCAACCAATATTGAACAGGAAGAGCTTGAGCCGGGAAAAATTTCAAAAACCCTTAGAATTTTAAATCCCTTTGATCCGGCGATAAGAGATCGAAAGCGATTAAAAACAGTTTTTGGCTATGATTACCGTATCGAAATTTTTACGCCTGCTAAAAAACGTCAGTATGGATACTATGTTTGTCCATTATTGGAAGGAACCCGTTTTGTTGGCCGTATTGATATTCAAGCCGATCGCAAAGGAAAAACCTTAAACATCAATAATATTTGGTGGGAGAGGGGAGTGACCCCAACCCACGCCAGAACCGCCAAGCTGAATGCATCATTAACAAAGCTTGCCCGGTTTACCGGCGTCGCATTTGAAGGCCTGTAAAGAGTATCCGATTTACAAATTTCTCGTTTCGAATGTGTCACACGCATCCACTTGCCCGGTTTGTAGGCCGATCCGGAACCATTTTACCCGCTGTTCTGAACTGCCGTGGGTAAAGCTTTCCTGATTGACCTGACGTCCGGAGCCGCGTTGGAGCGCGTCATCTCCAATAGCGGTTGCAGCGGCCATGGCCTCTTCTACGTCGCCGCTTTCCAATAACGGGCCGAATTGTGAGTTACGATCCGCGTGGTAAGCCCATAAGCCTGCATAACAATCTGCTTGCAGTTCCATGCGTACCTGAAGGGCATTTTGTTCGCCTTGTCCGCTGGCGCGTTGCTGAGCGGTGCGTACTTGAGATGAAATACCGGTGATGGTTTGAATATGGTGGCCAACTTCATGAGCAATGACATAGGCCTGAGCAAAATCTCCCGGGGCGCCAAAACGGCGCGCCAGCTCATCAAAAAAGGTAAGGTCAAAATAGACTTTCTTATCGGCAGGGCAATAAAATGGACCAGAGGCGGCAGATGCAGCCCCGCAGCCCGATTGGGTCGCGCGTTCGAAAACAATTACATCTGGCGCCGGATAGCGCTGTCCACTCTCAGCAAAGAGCTTGGTCCAAACATCTTCGGTCGAGCCAACAACAGCCGTGACAAAGTCTTGCTCCTCTGTTGTTGCTTCGCGAGAGACTTCGCCGCCCGTTCCGCCCCCAACGAGAGAGGCAATTGATATGATGCCAGCTCTATCAAGAACAAATGCCGCTGCTGCCAGCATAATAATGCCGCGCAAACCAAACTTTCCCAACACAAATCTCAGGACCAAAAACCCGACGCCCCCAAGGCCAGCAGCGCCCGCAGCCCCTTTGCGAAACTCGACATTGTCACTTCTTCTGCGGTTATTCCAACGCATTGGCCCCTCCGTATTGGGCAAATAATGGCATTCCCCTGAATGCCTCAATTCCGATGGGGAATTTATACCAGAAAGAGCTTAAAATCTATCGGGAAAGTGCTTTAAATCTTGGCCGCCTTCAAAATCACAATTGGCGGGCTTCACTTTCTTTTTGGTAATTTGTGGCCGTATCGGGATTCGCGTATTTAAAACTGGTGAAGAATGTGATAGTGTTCAAGATCAAGGTGCTTAGATAATGGCCCTTCAGCGCGTATTCAGTTTTGGGTTGATGTTAATTTGAAGGGTTTTGAAAAACTAGGAAGGTTCGAAAGTCTGAAGTCCAGGGGTGGTTCAATATAGTAAAGTAAACGGGGGTTAACTTAGTGGGGTGTTATGCGTAATTGGTTGAGTTCTATGACAAAGAGAGGCCTCTCAAAAACGAGTGAGAACACAGATTTGTCGCGACGAACGCTATTGGAACGAATAAGACAAAAAGCGTCTTTATCAAGTTCACAAAAAACCAAAGCTGGCGAAACACCGAACCCGAAAACGGGTCAAGGTGATATTCCGCCCGTACCAACCAGCTTTACTCCAAATTTCTCCCTCCATTCTGATGAATTTCGCCAACGCTTTAATGCCCATCATGGCCATAAAGCTCATCTTCAAGCCCAGGGCGATGACAATGAATCTATTAAAAACAGTGCCGTTTTTCGCAATGACATGGTTCGGTTAGGAGCCGGTTTAGCAACTGCATGTGTTCTTGGATTGGCGATCTTTAATCCTCTTGCGGGGCCCAAAGCGGTTAAGTCGATCGCAAATACAAATCCACTTGGGGGCGCATCTAAAATTGACCTACCATGTAAATCCGGCGGCAGAATAGGTGATCATGTTATCACCGCTGATTTTACAGATTTTGAAAATGTTTTGAGCATCTCCCCTCTTGGTGGTGTTACAGCCCCTGATGAGGTCTTACCTGCCCCTTATATCCGTATAAATACCAAAAATGATGGAAGCCCGTTCCAGCGACGGCTTACCCCGGTAAAAGTACCGGCCAATTCTGATATCATTGCCATTGAGCGTCATCTCCTTGATGAGGGAGGGACATTGAGACCGAGTTGGACTGTCCGTTTTCAGCCCTGTGAAGGCATTCAAATTGCCTATGAGCGTATTGACGAGCTTTCTAATACACTTATCCAAAAGGCGGGCGGGTTAGCTTCATTTCTCGAGATTGGCGGGCCAAAACATTTGGCTCGTGAAGTTTCTATCGAGGTCGATTCAGGGAGTATTATTGGCGTCGCTGATGGCTTTGATATCCTGCTTCATGATGAACGGGCTGAAGCCCTCGAAATGGCGCGACCCGAGAGATATCGCAAAAACCCTTATGTCCGCGCCGATTTGTTTGATGTGCCGGCAACCTTGATCAGAAAAATCTCTCCAGATCATTCAAAATCGCGTTGTGCGCTGGATTATCTCTCCCAAACCGATAGGGAGGTTTGGTCTGCAAAATTAGGAGATGCCTGGGGAATTCGCAGGGCGCAAGGCGAGAATGCTTGCCGAACCGCGCTCATTGATTTGAAAGGGACTACCCAAGGGGCCTGGTACACCGATGCCGCCCATAATGGTGCAACCACAAAGGTCAGTGCGATCGCATTGGCACCAGATACAATAAATCCTGAACGGATGATTTTTGCTTTTCACAGCAAGTTACCCTCCTTAAGCCCCGATATGATCGCAACCCCTTCAGCTAAAGACGTGATCGATTCCCAATTACCGCAAACGAGCCCTGAACAAGAAACAGCAAAGAGCGCTACGCAGACTCAGAGCTTTATCACCTTTGAAAAAGGGAGTGGCCGTATCAATCGGGCTTTTGACGAAGTGCGCGATGGCGCATTGTATTGTTATGAAAATATGCGGGTGAACTTTGTTGGCCCAAAGGTACGCGGAATTATCGTCATGCAAAGAAAGTCGTCTGCGGAGTCTCCAGAAGGAGATTTGCTGACTATTGAGGCTCGAAATGACCTCTTATCGTGCAAAGACATCGTAGAAAATGATGCCGAAAAGTTCTCCTTTTCGGATAATGCTACTGGATTTTTCCGATAAGAATTTGCGAAATTCTATAAAACTCAGGGTTTTTCTTCTAAGAATCGCGCTTTAAGCAATTGTTTTTTATGAATTTTATTGCAATTCCACATATTTTGATGTTTTCTGCATCTTTTGGGGCGGCCGCCACATTTCGACCCCAAAAAGTGGTACTATGCCCTTATGAGTAGAGTTTGTATCGATTTAGCGATTTTTGACAAAAGCCGCCGTACGTAAAATGTGCGCTTTTGTTTTGAATCGGTAAATGCGGATATTGGGGCGGGAAACGCAGCGCGATTTTAGATTATCCATCTGGATCTGCTGTTGAAACAAGGCACGAGCTGTTAGTGGCCAATAGGCTGTTGGTAGCCAGGAGAGCAAGTGCCAAATGCAAATAGGAGACCTATATATGTCCTTAAATCTACGAGAGACAGGCAAAAACGGCACAACTCCATCAATTGCAATGTCGGGGGTTGTAACTGCAATTATAATTGCCGGTATGGTATTGGGAACGAGTTTATCCAGTAAAGCAATAGCCTTAGATGATGAAGTAGTAGCTACTAAAATAACTAATGCTTTCCATACTGATCATGAGCATTCTGAAGATTTTCATACTCATGATGGACTAAATCCGTTTTTGATAAATGCCGCCTTTCAAAGGGATAGGGAACCACGTTCGAGTGGTAACAATAATCGGCAACGTTCCAGTCGTTCATCGAATAATCGCTCGCAACGATCCTCAAATAATCGTTCACAAAGATCATCAAGCAATCGCTCACAGCGATCATCAAGTAATCGTTCACAGCGTGCTACAACCAATAGGGCGCAACGTTCTACAACCAACAGATCACAACGCTCTTCAAGTTCGCGAGGTCAACGTGCAACGACCGCTCGGGAACCACGTTCTAATTCGAATGCATCTTCAAGAAATCGTGGTCAAGCCAATACCCGCCGCACACAACAGCAGCGTGCAACACAATCACGATCCTCACAACAACTTTCGAATCGCTCGAGCCTGAACCAACGTTCCACAAGCAATCGCGCCAATCAAACAACGCAAAGGGCCACGCGCCCCCAAAGCTCAAGGCAAAACACGAACCGCAGTCAGCAGCAGGTGCGAAGCAGTAATCGCGGTCAAGCCCGGACACAGCGTTCGGACTCAAACCAAAGATCTGTGCAGCGCTCAACGCAACCTTCCAGAAGCAATACTCAACGCTCAAATCAGAGATCAGTGCAACGCTCGAACCGGAATTCTAATGCCGGCCAACGGGTGAGAACACCGCGGCGTGACCAGCAAAACAATAATAGGCGACAATTTCGGGAAAATCGTTTTCAGCGTAATAACCGCCCATCCAATCGTAATGGCAACCGCAATCGCTTCCGCAATGCAAACGGTCATTTTGGCCATAATAGCTTTCACCGGTCCGGTTTTTCTAGCCGTGTATACAAAGGCAAACGCTTTGGTCATGGTCTGCACCATAGCCATGGCGGGCATGGATATTACTGTCTCGATCATTTGGTCTTCCATTATTTCCTTGGGTTTGACCCATTTGGCTATAGTCGGATTGGATTTTATGGACGCAGTAATTTCCGCTACCCGGATGCCTGTTTTCCAGTTGAAAAACTAGGGTTTCATAAGGGACGTAAAGCTATATTCCACTCCGTCCTATGTTATGACGAGTTTGATTATCCCTATTTGCTGCAGGGTAGCACATTCGTCTACGAATATTATTAGGCGATTGATGGGGCGTCCTTCCAGCGCCCCTTCTAGCGCTTCGGCCTCTCATGGCTTCATAACAAGTTTAAACGGGCTCCTTAGGGGCCCGTTTTTATATTTTTGATGCATTTTGTGTGGTTTTGATCCGTGTGGTTTCGGCCCATTTAGAGATCAGCACCTAATATTTGGGTGAATTTTCCTTGAAATTAAAAACGAACATGAACAATCCTAAGAGACTAGGTAGAAACCTAGAAGATGTCTTGAACTGTATAAGGCCATTATAGAGGGAAAGTATGCCATACTGGATAGACCATAACCGGCCTGCAATCGATGGCTATGGCAAGACATTAGGGCATTTCCTCAACGGTAACCCCGCACGGACCCGTCTGCGCGCAAATTCACCGGATAAAATCTTATTTGAATTTTGTACGCTCGGGGCTGCTCTTTTCCTTGGTTTTTTTGTAAACTTGGGTGCTGCCTACGGACAAAATTCACAGTCCACTTTGAGCGTGGTTAAAGATATTCAGCTCGGTGAAAAAAATAGTATTACGCGCATAGTCCTGGTTTGTGAGCCCAGATGTGAAATCGAACAATCAGTGAACAGTGAGGCATTATTCCTCATTAAAAATATTGCTGCCAATTTGACGATTGATATGCGCAAGCGCTCGAAGAACATCAATTTTTTAAAATTGTCTCCGATAGATGATCAGAGTGCATCAGAATTCAAAATTCCGTCTCCTTCTGGCCATGCAGGTTCAAGCCTATTGAGTGTCGAGTTAAATAAAACCTTATCTACGGCCACTGTGAAAGAATGTACCATAGAAGGTGTTCCTACTTCATGCATAGATTTTCGATTTAGACAAAAATCCGATAAAGGTGAAATTATCGAAGAAAAGATAATCAGTGCAGATACATACCGACAGGAAGTCACATTAAAGGTTCCAGATATTGCACAACTGGGTTTGCGCAATGGGTCCCAATTGGAACAATCGGCAACTTCCAATATTCAGATTGAGGACCCTATCTTGCAACCGGGTGGTTTGCGCGAGGGCAATGGCGCAGATCAAAATAGTCATGCGGCGGTGCCGGTGCGTGTTTCTCTACCAGAATCGCTCTCAAATAGGCAGCTCTCACCGCCGAGTATTTTGCGCCCTTTAGCAACGCAGAAAGTTCTAAGCCGCGTAGATTTTCGTGAGCAAGCCGAGACGATAACAGCGCGCCGCTTTGATAGTGAAAACTGTTTGAGCGCCCAAAGCCAGTTGCAGGAAGATGCATGGGCGCTGGAGGCAATGTTGATTATCGGGTTTTGTGAAGCAACAAAGGGTGACTTTGAAGAAGCGGAAAGCATTTTCAAAAGATTGGCTCTGCAACAACCGCAAAACTATGAAATCATGATTGGGCGTGGGCTTGTGGCAACCATTAATCAGGAGATAAGCGTAGGGCGCAAATTTTTCTCGGACGCTTTAGCCCAAGATCCGCCGCGAAACGTCATTGAAGCCATCGAGGGCCTCTTGGCTCAAAACAGTAATTTTGCCAGCAGACTCTGATCGTAAACTAAGGCATTGGAATAGGTTTGAGTGCATCTCATTGCGAGCTGGTTGAAAGCCAATAATGATTGTTTTCTGGTCCTTGACCTCCACTGGGTGCATGGCTAGCTTGCATCAAATTGTACACTCCCTAAAAGAGATTTGCCCGTGAATACATCTTCAGCCAGCCGTGATCCAAAAAAATCTTTTCAGGCTTTGATTATGACACTGCAAAATTATTGGGCCGATCTTGGCTGCGTGGTTTTGCAACCCTATGATATGGAAGTCGGGGCAGGGACATTTCACCCAGCCACGACCCTAAGGGCCGTCGGGCCAAAACCCTGGAAAGCGGCCTATGTACAACCGTGTCGTCGTCCGACAGATGGTCGTTACGGTGCAAATCCAAATCGCTTTCAGCATTATTACCAGTTTCAAGTGGCTTTAAAGCCAAGCCCCGATAATATTCAGGAATTATATCTTGGGTCACTCGACGCTATTGGCATAGATCGGGCTGTGCACGATATCCGTTTTGTCGAGGATGACTGGGAAAGCCCAACCCTTGGCGCATGGGGGCTTGGTTGGGAAGTTTGGTGCGACGGTATGGAGGTAACGCAGTTTACCTATTTCCAGCAGGTTGGTGGCTTTGAATGCAAGCCGGTAACTGGTGAAATTACATATGGTCTTGAGCGCTTGGCTATGTATGTTCAGGGCGTCGATAACGGGTTTGACTTAAATTATAACGGCCTTGAGGGCGAAGACAAAGTTACGTGGGGTGATGTTTTTCACCAAAGTGAAATCGAGTTCTCGGCTTACAATTTTGAGCTGGCCAATACGGATGATTTGCTTGAGCAATTTAAAACGGCGGAGTCTGCGTGCATGGATATCATTGCTGCTGGTGAAAAGCGCGAACAATCATTTGCGCTACCCGCATATGATCAATGTATCAAAGCGAGCCATCTCTTTAACCTTCTCGATGCGCGCGGTGTTATCTCGGTGACAGAGCGTCAATCGTATATTTTACGTATTCGTTCTTTGGCACAGGCCTGTTGTAAGATGTGGTTAGAGAGCCCGCAGGGGCGTGTCGAGGGCGCGGGGATCGTCGATCATGAGATAAAGGTTTGAGTTAATAGCGGGGGCGGCCATTAAAAACCAAGATTGACTTGCATGTAACCATAAGTGGGGTTTCCAAAGTCATTGGCGTTTGGCGCATTGTCAAAAAAATCACCATTCAAAAATATAGCGCCGCCAAATTCAAAACGAACCTTCTCAGCTATTAATGTATAGCGCAGGCGGGCATTGATTTGATGGCCAGCAAAACGCCCGGAATTTCCGTTAATATCAATAACGCCGGAATTGCCAAAACTATCAGTCGCCGAAGCAAGAAAAGCACTGCGATAGGCAAAGAGAACATCACTACGCTTTGATGTTTTCAGCAGTAATTGCGTACTTGGAGTGATCAAATTTGAACGGGCTATCAGCGTGTAAATATTTGTTGGGCCAAAATCACCGGCTATTGGACCAAAAAGTGGATCAAAGCGATTAAAAGAATCGTCATTGACGTCACTATCGCCCGAAGCATAATCCAGTTCCAGGGTTAAGCGCGGCGAAAAAAGGGTATCAAAGCTATACCCGACTTCGCCGTGAAAATATTGAGCAAAAACACTTAATTCCTCAGTATCAAGAGGGCTTGTCGTTGCGACTCTGGAGCCAAACTGGATGCCTCCTTCAAATTCATAATCAATCAGCCCGGTAGCTGGTTTTTTGAACAACCGCCCACCCGGGGTATAAATTTGACGATTATTCGAGTTGCGTTCGCCAAAATCGTCGCGGTCATGAAGACCAAAAATAAAAGCTTCGGCAAGGACATTGTGGCGAAAATTTCGCGCATAATGAATGCCCCATACCTGTAAATCGAGATCGGAGTTATTAAATTGAATAACATTGTCGACTAGCTCTTGGGGGGAATTGGGTCGCCGTATTTGTGGAAGAAGATAAACGAGGGTTAATGTATCGTCCTTTCCTGAATCCCAGATTGCGCTGACGCCCGTGAACAAGTTGGGGGATGTTCGAAATCCGTTCCGGCCAATCAAGCGCCGTGACCCGATATCGATCCCCTGACGACCAGCGATGATATCGAGGTTAGCACCTGTCTGAAAGGCATCTTCAAAGTGTAAACCGATATAGGCTTGGAAAAGTTCCGCAGGATCGACAAAGTTGGAGGAGATGGCACCTAATGTATCGGCACGAAACCCACGAACATCAACGAACTCCAAGCCAAGCCGGATAACATCAGAGAGGCGGGCCTCGACTTCAATACCTGTTTTAACCGTTAAAAGTTCATCATTTTGGTCAAGCGCGCTTCGGAACTGGTTTTCGAGCGCTTCTATTCTGGTCTGGTTCGTCAGGCGAATGGATAGCCAATCTTCATTGGCTTTATCGTTAGCCCATGCTGGATTAAGCGTATGAAAAATATCACTACCCAGCAAACTCGCGCAGATTAAAATTAACGCCAAAGGACATGATATTTTAAAACTGATAGCCATTCTTGTTATTCCAATACCCATACTCAACTCTTTTATATCTCATCCAGGGTAATTCAGGGGGTTTTTGTAACAAAATTATCTGCTTTTGATAAAGTGTGTAGTTGCGATTTTTTTATAAAGGATAAATGTAATGATAATAGTTGAGGGGACAATCAAGGTTCGGAACCTGAATGCGGCAAAAAAACATATGAGAGATATGATTTGTGCGAGCCGGGATGAGGATGGGTGTATTGACTACGCCTATGCCGCGGATCTGATCGACCCGTCACTGATACGGGTGATTGAGAGATGGGAGAGCCGTGAAGCGCTTAACCGTCATTTGCAATCTGACCATATCGCCAAATGGCGTGAGGTTTGGCCGCAGATTGGTATTTTTGACCGTTCGCTGCGCCTATATGAAGCTGAACCTGAACTCTTTTAAAATAAAAGCCTTTTGGTCAGGCTTTTGGAAAACCAAGCGCCCGTAATTTGAGATTCATATTCCCCAAAGGGCGTTGGCGAGCTTGTCAGCGACGCAAACCATCGTTAGTTAAGAGCTTAATAAATCCTCCAGAACTGTCCCAAAATGCGGACGATCATTTTTAAACAGCGAGTACTTAATCATGTCTGCAATTATTGATTTAATCGGCCGAGAAATTCTCGATAGTCGGGGAAACCCTACTGTGGAAGTTGATGTCTTTTTGGAAGACGGATCATCGGGCCGTGCCGGCGTTCCCTCTGGCGCATCAACGGGTGCCCACGAGGCTCATGAATTGCGAGATGGTGATGATCGCTATGGAGGCAAAGGCGTGCAGGAGGCTGTAGACGCGGTTAACGGTGAGATTTTGGATGCACTAACCGGCCTTGATGCGACATCCCAGATTGAAATTGACGAAACGATGATCAATCTAGATGGAACCGATAATAAATCCCGGCTCGGGGCCAACGCCATCTTGGGGACTTCATTGGCTGTTGCCAAAGCTGCCGCAAATGCATCCTCATTGCCGCTATATCGTTATATCGGTGGTCCAAGCGCGCGGGTATTGCCTGTGCCGATGATGAATATCATCAATGGCGGGGAGCATGCGGATAATCCGATCGATATTCAGGAATTTATGATAATGCCTGTTGGCGCAGAAACTTTCCGTCAAGCTTTGCGCATGGGCGCGGAAATTTTCCATGTTTTAAAGAAAGAACTCAAAACGGCCGGCCACAATACGAATGTGGGTGATGAAGGTGGTTTTGCACCGGGGTTGAAGTCAGCGCGTGAAGCGCTTGATTTCATAATGCAGTCTGTTGAAAAGGCTGGTTATAAACCGGGCGAAGAAATAGCAATTGCTCTGGATGCGGCGTCTACGGAGTTCTATCATAAGGGAAAATATGAACTCGTAGGGGAGGGGAAATCTCTCGACGGTGAAGGCATGGCAAATTATTTGGCGAGCTTGGCCGGTGACTATCCAATCGTATCTATCGAGGATGGTATGGCTGAGGATGACTGGGATGGTTGGCTGGCCTTGACCGAATTAATAGGCGATAGTTGCCAGCTTGTCGGCGATGATTTGTTTGTGACCAATGAAACCCGCCTGATCGAGGGTATTGAAAAGGGATGTGCAAATTCAATTCTGGTGAAAGTAAACCAGATCGGTACCCTTACTGAAACACTCGCTGCGGTTGAGACAGCGCACCGCCATGGATTTACTTCCGTGATGTCACACCGTTCTGGTGAAACAGAAGACTCAACAATTGCTGATCTTGCGGTTGCAACCAATTGCGGTCAAATCAAAACGGGCTCGCTTGCCCGCTCGGACCGCTTGGCAAAATATAACCAGTTATTGCGGATTGAAGAAGAGCTGGCTGAAACAGCGCGATATCCGGGTTTTGAGATTTTTAGCTAGGCGATTTTTTTAGAGAGCTATGAAAATAGACTTCTAAAAAAGATTAACCAAAAGGGCGACAACGACCACCCTTTTGAGGATGAACTTGAATGGATTCATCAAGCATCCAATATTTATTGTTCTTCAAAAATATTTCCATTTACAGGGAATTGAAAAAGAGTTGCGGCGTTAAAATTTGCCGCAGAACCATTTTGTTGGACACCAGTGACTTGGAGCGTAAAAGATAGACTTGCACCATTAGTTGTAAAACTATTGAAAACAAATTCTCGCCCATTTTCAGTTGTACTCGGACTGGTTAAAAGTGCACGACTTGCGGGTGTTGACTGCGCAGAACCCGGATTTATAGAATAACTGAACCTGATTTGATTGGGTGTTACTCCAGATGCTGGACTAAATGGATTAGTGGCGTTTGCAATTATTGCTGTACCGGATCCCGAATATTCGGGAGATATATTTTGCGCGGTTTCAATAAAGTCGGATATATATGATGTGTTTCCAACTGTGAATCTCACCGTTGCATCGTAGCCATCAGGAGACGTCTGATGATCATCGCGTTCAAATTGCGCCTCAAATTGAAAATTACTCCTTGCTGAACTATTTTGGAATTGGCCAAGATCTATTCCAGTCTGTAGTTCGCCACTCATCTCAACGATCACAGTGCTACAAGAACATAGCAGCGTACAAATAATAATCAAAATCCCTGACTTTTGTAACATGATGGCCTCTCCCAGTAATACTAGTTATTGGCGTAAAACTTAACTCCACTCAACTATTGTATCCAATACAAAATTAACATTAATTAAGTTAATTTACAAGAGATCAATTGCATCGCTATGACTAATGGGGGCGACATATTTTGGTTGCGATACCGTGAATTTTTTGATCATCAAGGTCTGATAGGCACTGGATAGTGCTGAAGTTTATTGTGAATGAAAAAGTATTTTTTTGCTTCATACATGATAATGGGTCTGCATTTTCACGAAAGACAAAGATATACCCCACGGCGAAGCTTTTTGTGTTGCTCATTTTCGTAATGTTAACCCTTTATTTACGAAGGTTGCGTTTTATTAACCCTGACATTTGAGGGGCTAATAATATGCGTTTTCTTCTGGGGATCAGTCTACCGGTCTTAATCATTCTATTCCTGTTTAGCACTGTCCATGGGATGCTGATCAGTGAAACGGGCTACCGCGCCCTTTCAAAAGCGCAACTGCAACGAGCGCAATTGCTAGGTGAGCTGGGTGAATTATCAGACCGCCGTATCTGGATGGAGCAACGGGCAGATTTGCTTCAGTCCTCAAGCCTTGATCCTGATATGATTGATGAAAGCGTTCGCTATGTTCTTGGCTATGCCAGCCCTCATGATATTGTTATATCACGACAGGAGATGCGCCAAACGGTTGCGCGTATTCTGGAGCAGAGGGACAATAATTTTCCAACTGATAGCAATGATCCATATGACAGTATGGAAGTCATAGAACAGGAAAATCTTGCCAGCAATTTTGATAATTTGCCCGGTGCAGGCGCAATGATGACGGCGCTTCAATAATAGGCTAGCCCTAGTGAAATCTGAAAATAGACATGCTGATCGTCAACTCCCCTTGCCGCGCGAAGCCTTTCCCTATTTCACAGAAATTCATCCCCGCTGGAACGATAATGACGCATACGGTCATATCAATAATGCCGTTTATTATTTTTACTTTGATACAATCGTCAATAATTTTCTGATTGATGCATCTCTGCTTAATATTGATAAAGGGGAAGTGATCGGTCTGGTCGCCCATACGGAATGCGATTATTTTGTTCCCTTAAAATATCCAGAGCTAATTGATGTGGGCCTTGGTGTCACTAAAATCGGGAATAGCTCTATCACCTATAAAATTGGTCTGTTCAAAAAGGGTGCAGACCCATCCGCGGCGCTTGGCAAATTCGTCCATGTTTATGTGGATAGTCAAACGCGAAAATCAGTAACATTGCCAAACGCCTTGCGAAAACATGTTGAGACTTTAAAAATAGTTTAGCCTTATTTTTCGTCCGCTTGCGTTAAGGCATAAAGGGCGATGGCTGTTGCAGTAGAGACATTTAAACTCTCGACTTGCGCATTGATCGGGATAGAGGCGAGTGTATCGCATGTTTTAGCGACAAGGGGCCGTAAACCGCTTCCTTCAGATCCTAATACAAGCGCAAC
Source organism: uncultured Caulobacterales bacterium (assembly GCA_964392325.1). GTDB lineage: Bacteria > Pseudomonadota > Alphaproteobacteria > Caulobacterales > Parvularculaceae > CALLPQ01. The sequence continues at coordinate 1,203 of CAYMPJ010000009.1, read as the reverse complement.
TTGATCAGTCTGGTGATGATTACTGATTGCCGCGCCCCCTTCACCGGCCAGTCCAATGCAAAAATAATTCATTTCTTTTATCGCAGTAATTGTGCGGGCAATATTGACGACCTCAATGCAGGGCAATAGCTCAATGGTGCCCGCAGCGGCTTTCGCCAGAGCGCCGGCAAGGGGAGGGGTGCGCCGGTCTTGAACAATAATGGCTCTTGCGCCAAATGCGGCGGCAACGCGATAAATCGCGCCAATATTTTGCGGGTCCGTAATTTGATCGAGAATGATAATGGGGCCATTGCCCGGGGCATATGTATCCAAATCTTCCAAACTGGGTGCCTCCAGAGGGGCAACAAGCGCGGCGACGCCTTGATGGACGCTGCCGGGGGGTAAAAGCGCATCTAGGGCTTCAGGGTGGATATCATTTGCCTTTTGTTCAAACAAAGCGCTTTGCAAGCCCTGATCCACCAGCCAACGCCCCCCTTGGCGGGTTACATGGATGTCATGGAATTGTCTTCGAGGATTGCGCAGGGCCGCAGCAACGCTGTGCCGCCCATAGAGCCATAAACCTTTAGGGGATGTGTCCTGTTGAGCGCTGGGCTGGCTGGAGTGTCCTGCTTTTGATGCCGCTTTTTGATTGTGGCTCTCGCCGGACTCTGGCGGCTTGGGATGAGGCTTGGACGTCTTGGATTGGCCGCCTTTTGCCTTGCTATTTTTGGATGTCTTCTTGCCGCGCTTTGAGAGCGGTTTTTGCTTGTTATTTTGAGAACGCATTGAGGAGGGCAGCCCTTTACAAAAATATGAAGGTAGATATTCGTTAGCTTACTTTTTGCCTTTGTCGGACCGGGTATTCACCAGCTTTTTAATAAAACAGGCGAAGAGGGGGGGCTTAGACAGCGCAATATTGCCGAGAATGAGAGAGAGTAGCATAGCCAAATCGATAGGCTATTTTGGCAAGACAATGAACCTTTAAATTTAGATTTTGCGCCCATGGCAAGCCCGATCAGAATCGGCCCACCAGATTTAACGCCGATTAGTAAAAAGCAGCCATAAATTTCCTCAGTGGGAGAGAAAAGATGGTTGCAACCCTGCCATGTGCCTAGTATAGACCATTTTCGCCTATTTCGGTGCTGATCTCGTTCAACACCGCCCGGTTTGGAGGGGTGGGTGAGTGGTTAAAACCGCCAGACTGTAAATCTGGTCGCTTAGCGT
>CAYMPJ010000008.1:0-145166 GCA_964392325.1 uncultured Caulobacterales bacterium | reverse complement strand
TCATAATTGGAAAATTCCAGCTTTAAATGGATCAATTTACGGGAAGCACGTCAACATAACAAGGGGGCTTTACACCGACGCCTGACATTTGGGATGGGGGATATGTATTATTCGACTTTGCAAATGGGGGAAGAGCTATGCTTGAGCTTTGTATGTTTGCTGACGGGTCGAAATGGAATGAAGAGATAGGCGCGCTCGGGCCTAAGGGAAAAATTGAATGTAGATTGCCCGGCCCTCATCGGTTCTGGCCTGATGATATCGGCCCAGTCCCTCACCCCGACCTGACCAGATCACCTCGCTCTCCGAAAAATCCTGTAAAAATAGATATCCCTATTGATCATGACCTTTTAATGGCGGGCGATCACCATGGTTCCACATTCTACCAACATCAAAAATTCTTAAATGTCGTGAACGGCAATGGCACAGTCGAGGTAAGCGTAACCGATGGTCGAAAGGCTGTGAAGATGGGGCTCGCAGCTCAAAAGTCAGCCAAAGAAAATATTGTGATCAACCTTTAAGACAAATGGAGGAATTACCCTCGCCCCAAGAACCAATCTCTTTTCATGATCGCTGGCGGGTTACAACGTGTTTTGGTTGACAAATATTCAAGCCAGTACAAAGGTAAATATGAGCTTTGCTCGCTTTGTTTCGCGAAGTCTATCGACTGGATCAGGGACTGTCGATAATAATCAGATTGGAGAAAACCATGCATTACCCAGACACTTTAAAGACCCTGACTTATGGAATTATACTAACCGCGACTCTCGCAGCATGTAGTCAGCAAACCCCGGAACTGGCACCAGAACCGGCATCAGAACCAGCACCTATAGAGATTGAAGAGACTTCTGCTCCTGCCATCCGTGAGGAAAGCCGGGCGATAGTGCTTTTGCGCGGCCTGCCAACGCTTGCCGACTCCCGCCATAGCATCGCCATTGTCGAGCTTGACCCAGAGTCAGAACGCTTCGGAGAGATCATTAGCGAGATTGACCAGCCGGAAATGGATGAACCATTTCATCACCTCTACTACAACCCGAACGGACGACTTTACGCGACCGGGCTTGATGGGGTTTGTTCGCTCGCCGAGGTTGGGCTCAGCAGAGACGCGGCAGGTAGTCCGGTAATTGAAGGCGCAAACTGCCTTAATACGGGCGGCCAAACTGTCGGTGAAGACATTATGTGGGTTACCGTCAATGACCGTGATCTCATGTTTGTCACCTTTATGGGCGGTGCGGGCGAGGCAGATGGTGGGTCTGTCGGCGTCTTTGATGCCAACACCAATGAACTTGTCAAAGTCATTTCGGCGCGCAAGAGCCAAGTCGCCGAGGGCGATCCCTACATTATGTATCCCCATGGCATCACAGCTTTTGAGGATGTCATGGTTGTAACGTCAACCGTCCATCCAGACCTTGCAACGGGCGTTGGGGACTCCGTCACCGTGATTGATCTCAACACGATGGAACCTGTCCAGACCATCCAGATCAAAGGCACTGAGCCTGTCGGTTTTCCATCTTCTCCGGTTGAAGTTTTGTTCACGCGCCCTTCCATCCATCCGGACCTAGAACCAAATCTCATGGTCAATACGATGTTTGGTTTTGAAACGTATAAGCTCGGATTTGATCAGGAAAGCCGCACCTTTGGTGAGCCGGAACTCATCTATAGCGGCGTCGAGAATGGCACTGGTGTCCCGCTTGAGTTTTACGGAACAAAAGATGAGCTGTTTATCTCACATGCTCTGCCGGGCGTTGTGAAGCGTTATGATATCGCGCAGCTTCCAAACCTTGTGCCGTCTGGGCCCGACATCAATGCGGCGGCCGGTGCGCACCATATGATCTTCTTTACCTCCGCTTCCGGACGTGACCTGATTGCCGTTCAAAACAATCTTCTCAACCTCGGTGATGCCGCCGCCAATGATCCAACCGATGTTGATTTTATGGCCGGCCTCAACGATCACTCGGTCACGGTACATGACCTTGAAACAGGTGAGCTGCTTGGTACGGTTGATTTCAAAGGCACTTACAATAGAGGCGTCGAGAATGTCGAAGCGCTCTTTGGTTCAGGCTTCGTACATCACCATTAGTGTGCATCTCTATGGTCAAGAAGATTGAGATCAAGGGACGCACAATCCTGGCTGTATTGCTCGGGCTCAGTGTCTTTGCTGCGGTCATCCTGATTGATCACCCTGCGCCAGAACCGACGCCGATCACCGACTTTCGGGCTCCCTTTGTTTATGGTCGCTTCTCCGTTCCGGAAAATAATCCGCTGACTGAGGAGGGCTTCGAGCTCGGCAGGAGACTGTTTTATGATACCCGGTTGTCGGGAGATAATCTCATCTCGTGCGCGACTTGTCATAGGCAAGAGCGGGGTTTTACCGATGGCCTTTCGCGCGCCATTGGTAAGCATGGTCAAGAACTTGGCTTTTCATCCATGAGCCTCTCCAACCTGCTTTGGGGATCGCGCCATTTCTTTTGGGATGGACGGGCTCGTGGTCTTGAAACGGTTGTGCTTCAGCCCATTCAAGACCCGACCGAAATGGATCAGTCTCTCGGCGCACTTATGGATGAACTCAAAGAAGACTCTGTGTATCGAGACCTCTATCGAACCGCTTATGGTGAAATCACACCAGAGGCCACTGCGAAAGCCCTCGCCACATTTCTTCGGCTTCTGATCTCAAATAATTCCCGCTATGATCAATATTTGCGAGGAGAGGCGACACTAACGCCCGACGAAGATTTTGGCCGGAAACTCTTTATGGCGCACCCGGATGTCAAAGTTTCTTTGAGGGGGGGTAACTGTATTGACTGCCATAGCCAGTTTTTAACGTCGGGTGCTGCCGACGCTTACGATGGCTTCTCCAATAATGGCCTTGATGCAGACCCGGCACTTGCAACCGGACTGATGGGCACAACCGGCGAGGCGCGCCATCGCGGTTTGTTCAAAGTTCCAACGCTCAGAAATATTGCGGTGACTGCTCCCTATATGCATGATGGCCGCCTTGCCACCCTTGAGGACGTTATGAATCATTACAATCACGCCATTCAAATGAGCGATACGTTGAGTCCGCTCATTCTGGAGGCAGATAATCTGACTGCTGATCCGACCGCCGCTCAAGGGCTTAACCTGACGCCCGCAGAAACGGCGGCTATTATCGCTTTTTTACACACGCTCACCGATGAAACGTTCCTTACTGACGAACGGTTTTCAAATCCTTTTGAGAGTGCTGATCAATGATATCTCTTAACCGTCCCGCTTGCACCCTTTTGCTGATAATCCTTGCCGCTTTGGCGACGTCCTGTACACCGGCCCCGCCGACAACCCAAAGTGTCACCCAGAGCGTAACTTTGCGGTTTACCGCGCACATTGATGGCGCCCCGCTCATCTTTGACGATGCCCGTTATGATGCTTCTGTTGGGGAATACACTTTCAGTATACAGAATTTTCGTTTTATTGTTTCCAATATTCAATTAGAAGGCGACAACCAAACCTACCTTGAACCGGACAGCTATCATCTCGTCAGATTTGACACGTCAGAAGATGGCCACCGCATAGAGTTAGAGAACGTTCCGTTAGAAAGCGTAGACCGCATTGGGTTTTCACTCGGCGTGGACGGTGAGGCGAACGGATCTATTGAAACAAGAGGCGCACTTGACCCAAACAGTCCGATGGCGTGGAACTGGGAGGTCGGTTATAAATTTCTGGTTTTTGAAGGGCGATTGCACAGCGAGCAAGGGGTTCGGCCACTTGTTTATCATGTTGGCTTTAACGAGAACCGGCGCGATTATTCCTTTAATCTTCCAGATGAGGCTGCAAGCGAGTTATTGTTCGAAGTTGATATTATGAAGCTCTTTGATGGTAAGACGCCAATTGATATTGGTGAGCTCCCAACGGTTAAATTCGATAGAGGAGATGCGGCCATCATGGCAGACAATTATGCGCACATGGTTTCTCTATCCTCGAATTGATTTTCTACACTGAATGTGTTGATACTCTGCGAGAGGTCGTTGATCGGGAAACGGTTCTCGTTCGGAGTGTAAGGGTGATTATTTTTTCGTTTATGGAATTGGTTCGGGCCAATTTCGGTGCATTCGTCTTCTTCAGCAATGGCCGGTAGGTTCAAATGACGCCACTCTTTGCCCGATTGCGTAATATACCCAACGAGATCGTTCTCGCGTCGTGACGAATTCAGTACCCGAAGACTTTTTAGAATGCATTTTGGGGTAATTTTCGTTTAAAATATTGACCGAGTTGACGGGCCAAAGAAGCTGCTCTAATTTTTTTTGAAATCCATATTCTTTTAAAAAAATGCATGGAGCAAAAATGGATACACCAATTTAGCAAAATGATCACCTGAAGACATAAAAAGACGCATATTAAGCGCTCTCGAAACCAATGTGTCCTATATTGATAAATCGGTTTTGGGGGTACCTGGGTCTCATTTGGACTCGAGAGTCTTCAATCAGGACGCAACATTTTTAGACGAGGCTCCATTTCTGCGTAGCCTGTTGGAAAACCCCAACCATATTGGATGCCATACTTTAGGCGAGTCTGAGCCTTTCTTCTCCGGGACACATGACATTGAGAGAGAGCTTTTGAGTATCTGCGCGATTGATATTTTTAAAGCACAAAACGATATGTATGATGGCTATGTTGCTTCAGGGGGAACCGAAGCGAATATTAACGCCATATGGATATACCGAAATTATTTTCAGCGAAAAATGAAGGCTGGGCTTGAGAACATTGTGATTATTTGTTCGCAGGATACGCACTACTCAATCGATAAAGCCGCAAATCTCCTATCCCTCGATATTACGAAAATTCCTGTTCAAGAAAATGATCGATCAATTAATCGGACAATTTTTGAAGAAGAAATCCAAATTCAAAAAAAGCGCGGAAAGACATGTTTCATCCTTATATGCAACATGATGACAACAATGTTTGGGTCTGTTGACGATATTAAAATGGCCCATGACGTATTGGAGAGCGCGAATGTGGCATTCAAAGTGCATGTTGATGCAGTATACGGAGGATTTTATTACCCATTCGCAGTTCAAAATAATCTGATAACTTTTGAGAATCCTCATATTTGTTCATTTTCAGTCGATGCCCATAAGGTATTGCAATCTCCCTATGGAACGGGAATTTTTCTGGTGCGCAAGGATATGATCCAATATGCCAACATAGAGAATGCCAAATATGTCAAAGGGGAAGATTGCACTTTGGTTGGCAGCCGTTCCGGCGCGAACGCAATAGCGATCTGGATGATTTTGTGTTCTTATGGGCGGGAGGAATGGGAACAGAAAATTGAACAAGCACAAAGCAAAACTTCGATGGTGACTGATGAGCTGGATCGATTGGGAGTTATTTATTATCGAAACCCGCATGCCAATATCATTGCCATGAAAAATGATTTCATCTCAAAGGACATTGCAAAAAAATATTATCTTGTTCCGGATAATCACGCGTCACCCAGTTGGCAAAAAATTGTCGTGATGGAGCATGTAACAACTGATCAAATTCAAAATTTTATAGAAGATTTGTCGGCTTCTCTTAAAAATCCAAATATCTAGATTTCGGCTGCGCCGCCATATACTGATTTTAGTTCCAGAAATTCTTCCAAACCATATACGCCCCATTCGCGGCCATTACCTGATTTCTTATACCCCCCAAAAGGCGCGCTTGCGTCCAGACCAGAACCATTAATATGAACCATGCCGGTTCTAAGGGCTGAAGCTACCTCGCAAGCTTTTTGGTGATTATTACTCCAGACTGCGCCAGACAATCCGTACTCGGAATCATTAGCAATCTCTATAGCTTCAGCAATTGAATCATAGGGGGTTATGGTCAGAACCGGTCCAAATATTTCTTCGCGATCCAGCGTCGACCCAGGGGCAACATCTGCAAGCACAGTCGGAGAAACATAATAGCCTTTGGGTTTATCACTTGGGCGATCTGCGCCGCCTGCGATTAATCGCGCCCCTTCTGAAAGCCCGATTTTAATATAATCCCTCACCTTTTCAAACTGGATTGCATTTGCAACAGGGCCAAGATAACCCTCTGGGCCCAGCGTTAATGCGTTTGCTGTTTCCTTTGCAATATTGCAAATTTCTTCATACGCTCCCCTTGGTGCCAGAATTCTGGCTGCCGCGTTACATGATTGACCTGAATTTAGCATTACGCCTTTAACAGCTGCGGGTACCGCCTCTTGATAATTTGCATCATCAAGTAAGATGCATGCAGACTTTCCGCCTAATTCCAATGCAACGCGCTTGATGTCTTTTGCACCGGCTGCGCCGATGGCCATACCGGCGCGGGTCGAACCGGTAAATGAAACGAAGTCAATATCTGGGTGGGCACATAAGTGAGCGCCAACTTGCGCGCCGGTTCCTGTCACCAAATTGAACACGCCTTTAGGAACGCCAACATCATGAAGAATCTCGGTCAATAAAATCGCGTCAAGAGGCGTGTATTCACTTGGCTTTAAAACCATCGTGCACCCAGCAGCCAAGGCGGGGGCAACCTTCGTAGCAATTTGATTGACTGGCCAGTTCCAAGGGGTGATCAACGCACATACGCCAATCGGTTCCTTTCGCACCATTGTGGTTCCCATTGGCGTTTCAAATTCAAACGTCTCGAGGACTTTGATAATTTCGCCAAAATGCTGCAAGCCGGAGCCAGCTTGAGCGCTATTGGCAAGTTCAATGGGGGCACCCATGGTTTGATGTACCGCGTTGGCAATTTCATCTTTGCGTTTTTTAAACTGGTCATTGATCGCTTTCAAAAGATCAATGCGCTCAGCCACACTCGTTTTAGAAAATCCCGGAAAGGCGCATTTGGCGGCAGCAACAGCATCATTGGCGTCATTGGTGTTACCAAGAGCAACATGTCCGATTTCAGTTTCTGTGGCGGGGTTAATGAGCGGCGCTGTCTCAGAGCTATCGGGCGCGCGCCATTCACCATCAATATAAAACTTTGTTGCTTCTGGTAGTCTTACCATATTTCATCATCCAATTTTATTTGTAGGAGCAATGCCTTGACCGGTCACCGCGCATTTTATCATTAAACCCTCGGTTTGGGCCCATCGTAGAAGAAGCGCTCTTTTATCGGTTTTAAGCCGCGCCCAACATCATTGCAAAGCATAAACTTCCGAAAATTGTTTTAAGACCCGAACACACTCTCATTGCTAATCCAAAGGCCCAGAACAAATAAACCAATCAACAAAACCGCCCAGACGATTAAATTGATACGACGAGATTTTTCTGCATTTTTTTGTTGTATCCATCGCCTTGGGCGTACGCCCTTCCAGGAAAAAACAATCTGCGTCGAGAGAAGCACGCAAATTATATTTAATAATACAAGGATTGCAGCCGCCAGCGCATTGCGGATATCGCCTGCCCCCAAATACATCGCAGAGGCCGCCGAAGGCGGGAGCAAGGCAACCGCAACCATCACGCCGACCAGCGCTGAAGACAAGCCCCCCGTCAGTGACAATGCGGCCGCCGCGCCAGAGGCAAGAGCGAGCGCGATGACTTCCGGATTTATATTTGTCCGCGCAATTAACTCGCCACTTTCCAGATTTATCGGCATGATCAGAGCCATTAGATAGACAGTGCCAAATCCAGTCGCTAACCCGGCTATCGCCGTACGCGACGCTTGCAGCATTAATGAACCAGAACCCAGAGCCGAGCCCAGACTAAAGCCCAAAATTGGCCCCAGCAAAGGCGCGATAACCATTGCGCCAATGACAACGGCAACATTATCTTCATTGAGGCCAATTGCAGCAACAATTGCTGACAAAATAGTCAAAACGATAAAATCGGTATTCAAGCGGCTATTGCGTGTGATTTCCACAACCAGCGTCTCGCGCACCGTTTGTTTTGAGGAATTTTTCTTTTGCTTTTCCTCTCCATCTTCAGTCGGACTTGCTTCAATTCTCGGTAAGGTTGCCTCAACATCCAAAAGCATGAGCCGCCATTGGTCTTTACTGGCAAACATTGTTTGAACCGCATCCATCAAGGATTGTCCCTCACCGTCCTCCAGCAACACTTTCACGCTCTCGCGGGCATTGTCTGGTTCAACCTCCCGGGACCAATCCACTGGTTCTGCATTTTTGACCGAATGTTCAACCCGGTCGCGGTAACTGCTTGGGTAGGTAAGCTGTATAAGTTTCATAAGCGCTTTACTTAGGTTGCTATGACCGTGCTGTAGCAAAAGTCGCAGCCGAATGGCAAATTATCTGTCTTTTCTTGCCTGAGACCCCATCCCTCAAATTTTTGTGAATTAGAGCTAATATTTTGTGAAAGGGATGCCTTTCATGTGAATTGAAGTGACATTCTAGGGGGCGTTAGTGTTGTTTCTCAACCGCGCTTTTTACTCAAGATATTATTTATGAGGCTTTATGAATAACTCAAAATCGACACTGACAGCTGGCGTACTATCAATTGCCGCGCTCACCCCGTTACAAGCACTGGCAGGGGCATGGACCGCTAAAGAAGGCGCGGTATATTCCAAGGTAGCGTTCAACTATTTCGAAACAACCACACGTTTTGGCGATGATAATTTGGGGGGGTTTGAGCGTTTTCGGGACGCCAATGTCTCATTCTATCTAGAATATGGCATCAAGGATAATCTGACCTTTTTTGCCTCAACCGCCGTCAAAGATCTGCGCAATACGGCCAATGGTCAAAACACTGATAATTTCGGCGTCGGTGATGTTGATCTGGGGCTTCGCTATAACATTATCAATGAGCCAGTTGTATTTTCTGTCCAAGGCCTCTTTAAAGCGCCTTTTTTATATAGTGAAGATGCTGAATTGCCTCTCGGCAATGGTCAAATTGATGTCGAGGGACGCGCACTGCTTGGTAAATCACTTGGCAGGCTTGGATATTTTGGCCTTGAAGCTGGCTATCGCTTCCGCGCCGATGACCCGGTAGATGAATTTCGCTATCTCGTAGAATATGGTTTTGACCTTACAAAATCAGCCTATTTTCGCACCAAGCTTGATGGAACTTTAGCGCTGAGTGATGGCGATACAACCACTGATCTTGTTGACCTTGCAAATTTGGCTAATCCAAGCCTGCCTCTAGCATTTGACCTTGGCAAACTGGAATATACGCTCGGCTATAAAGTCAATAAAACATATGCTGTCGAAGTCACCGGAACATCCAATATTTATGGCGACAATACTTTGCGCGGTACAGCCATTCAGTTTGCTATTGTTGGACAATTTTAATTGCCCTATTTTCCTGTGAAGGCATTTGATTTTACATTTCTCGTTCAATGTTTAGGTTTTAAAACGTGAGTAGCTTGTCCTTAATCATATTAGTAACCCACTATTTTTTGTTGGGTATTTTATGCCTATATGGTGGGCACAGAATATATCATACTTTTCTGGCCCGTGCGATTTTATCAAGACGCGGCGCAAAAACCCAGACAATTGAAAACCTTCCCCTAATACAAAGCCAAAGCGTACAAACCCATGCTTTGGCGCCACCTCGTTCCATCACACATGATGATTTGCCGACCGTTACGGTTCAAGCTCCTATTTTTAATGAACGTTTCGTAGTCGAGCGCCTGATCGATGCCCTTGCGGCGATAGAATATCCAAAAGATAAATTGCAAATTCAAATTCTCGATGATTCAACCGATGATACTGTTGATCTTGCACGAATCAGAATTGCCTATCACCAGCGCGCTGGCATCAATATTGACCATATTCACCGCATGAACCGGCAAGGTTTCAAGGCCGGTGCGCTGCAAGAAGCATTAGAGAGCGCGACAGGCGATTTTGTTGCAATTTTTGATGCAGATTTTATACCCCCCAGAGATTTTTTAACCAGAGCAATGCCCTATTTCTTTAAACCCGGAGATGGGCCCGGCGGCCAGGATGGCTCTGATACAAGACCCGTCATTGATGCGAAAATCGGAATGGTGCAAACTAGGTGGCAACATCTTAATCGCGAACATAATCTTCTAACCCGTGTACAATCGATTATGCTTGATGCCCATTTTGGTATCGAGCAAATAGCCCGTTCACAAACAGGGGCCTATTTTAATTTTAATGGCACCGCAGGTATTTGGCGTAAATCCACCATTAGCGATGCAGGCGGCTGGTTGGCTGATACGCTTACTGAAGATCTTGACTTAAGTTACAGAGCCCAATTGAAAGGGTGGACATTTAAATATGCTCACCAAATTGGCTGCCCCAGCGAACTCCCCGTTGATATGGCGGCCTTTAAAACCCAGCAACACCGATGGGCCAAGGGCGCTATTGAAGTGATGAAGCGTGTTTTGAGACAGGTCTGGAAAAGCCCGGCCAAGCTCCACACAAAGATTGAGGCGACCTTTCACCTTACGGGAAATTTTTCATATATGTTGATGTTTATCGACAGTCTGTTTTTTCTATTACCGGCAGTACACATTCGCGAAACCGCAGATTTACATTTTCTGGCATGGATCGATATCCCCTTGTTCTTTTTTGCCAGCCTCAGCCATGCATGGTTCTTTTTATACAGCCAGAAAATTCTCCATGGCCGGCTACGCCGTGGTTTTAACATTTTGCCGGTTTTACTCGCAACGTCTATCGGGCTTGGCGTAAATAACGGACGGGCTGTCATTGAAGCCCTGATCGGTCATGTAACCGGATTTGTTCGCACCCCGAAAACAGGCGACACATCAGAAACATTCACGGAGAGACCAAAACTTTTTTCTCGTGACCAAGAAAATTCAACGCCGTTAGTCCAGACAAAACCAACCAAGGTCGCGCGCTATAAAGTTGACAATGCAAAATGGGCTGAATGGCTGGAGATTATTCTAGGAAGTGTATACTTCTTCTATTTGATATGGGCTCTTGCCAATCACTATTGGGTGGTCGCGCCCTTCCTTAGCTTATTTTGTATCGGATTTTGGTATACAGGAAGCCTCAGCCTCGCAGCGCGCTATCGCAAGACCCGCAGAGCGCCAATCCAGTTAAAAGCCGCTAGCGTGTCCTCTTAAGACTATGCTAACTTTCATTATCAGCTTTGAGGCATAAATATAAGCGAAAGAAAACAAGCAGAAAGACGAAAAAGCCCTTTTGAATAATCACCCCGCATCACCTGAAAAAGAAAACAACACTTCTATTCGCGATGCCGGTAGTGGACTCCTATTCCTGTCTCTAATCTCACTCGCATATTTAATTCCCATACAAACAATAATTGGCACAGGCACTGCCTATATTCTATATTATACCGCCTTGACGATATGCATGGTCTGGATCTGGTTTTTTAAAAAATTGAATTTTTCGGCCTTGCTCCTTATTGGCGTGATTGCAAGGATCATCTTGCTACCCGCCCCGTTTATCACCTCCAATGATGCCGAACGCTATTTATGGGATGGCGCAGTTTTTTTATCCGGGTTTGATCCCTACCTGACGTCGCCCAACGACTTAAACGGGCTTGATATTCGGGATCAATGGTCAACCCCGCCAGAACACTCGCCCTACGCCACGATTTACCCTCCGGGCGCGATCACTTTGTTTTCTCTTAGCGCGCTTGCCGGACCTGTCTACGGGGTATGGGCCTGGAAAGCCCTCATAACCCTCGCCTCGATTTTAAGCGTTTTCATAATGGGCGCTCTAGTCAAACAAAAAGGCTTGCACCGCCATTTTGCATTTTTTGCGCTATCCCCTCTCTTAATATTGGAAACGGGAGTTGGCGGGCATCTTGATAGCTTTCTGGTCCTCAGCGTCGTTAGCGCCCTTTGGGCCTTGAGCAATCATAAATTGAAACTCGCAGGATTAGTGATCGGTTTGGGGAGTGTGGTAAAATTTCTACCGCTTCTTTTATTGTGGCCAATTCTTCTCTCCCGCTCTCTTCGTCATAGTCTGCAAGTGGGTATAACCGCCGGGGGCGTCATTCTTGCTTTTTATGGACTATTTTTAAGCAAAGGCATTGTGCCTATTGGCGTCATTCCGGTTTTTCTGGAAAAATGGCGCGGCGGTGCGCCTTTATTTACCGCCCTTGAAGCGCTTTTGCCCGGCCATTTCCTTGTTGCTGCCTTGGTACTGACCGCAAGCGCCCTTTTCATATTAGCCAGTAGGTTGGCTCTGCGCGGACAAGTCATAATGTCGATGATGGTAAGCCTTGCCATTCCCCTTATCATTAGCCCCATTGTGTTTCCGTGGTATTTATCGATTTTAATTCCCTTCCTGACATTGCGCCCCTCGCTAACCTTATTGATCTGGACATCGACGCTACCCTTAACCTACGAAGTACTGGACCAATGGTTAGGATCAAAAATCTGGGAACTGGCAAGCTGGCCAATATTTGTTATTGCGGGAAGTGTTCTAATGGCCCTAATAGTGGATATTATGAGGGATACCCTACAAATAAAAGCACCCTGCACGACCGGGAAAAAGAATTTCAAAACACCAGCGTGATAAACAACGATACTATATTTGAATAATAAAATTATTTGGATATATGGATTATGAAAGTTGTGCAGCCATATTTTAATTCGCACGTGCACCTTCACAAAATCGAGAGCCCATCATTGATCCTAATTATCTAAAAATTCGATGCTCGCGATAGTATTTTTGAATTGCACTAAATATGGATTATTAATCAAAACTCTTTTATCTCTACTCCCACAATCAGTGTATTTTCAGTTTTGAAATGAAATGCATCAAGTTCATTTTATCACGCACCACCTTTATTAAAATTTATTCATATTCCCGAAGGATTAAACGCATGAAAACACCATCAAAATTTTTGTTAATGACGACAAGCATAATGGCATTGGCCCTAACCGCCTGCGGTAGTGCCAATAACGAACAGGCTTCATCAAGTGCATCGGTAGAAACTGCTGCAGCGCATTCCTCTAATGAAAACTCATATGAAGAAAAAGCAACTCCCTCATGGCCAAAATCAACAAAAGTAAATGCACCAAATGAAACCTGGCCGCAACGTCTTGATTTATCTCAATTGCGTCAAAACGAACGCCTCGCAAACCTACCGGATACTGATTATGCAAAAGCATTTTCCGCTCTGGACATTAATGCCGTAAAGGCTGACCTCAAATCTGTCTTGAGAACCTCTCAGGACTGGTGGCCAGCGGACTATGGCACATACGGCCCCTTCTTTATCCGTCTTTCCTGGCATAGCGCAGGGACCTACCGTATCCATGATGGTCGCGGCGGCGCCGGTGCCGGCCAGCAACGTTTTGAACCCCTTAATAGCTGGCCCGATAACGCAAATCTCGACAAAGCTATGCGTCTATTATGGCCAATGAAACGAAAATACGGCAACAGCATTTCATGGGCTGACCTGATTGTTCTATCAGGGACTGTGGCCATGGAAGATATGGGCTTTAAAACTTTCGGTTTTGCCGGTGGCCGTGTCGATGCAACAGAACCTGATCTTGTTTACTGGGGATCAGAAAAAGACTTTCTACAAGATGAGCGCCATACTGGTGATCGCAAATTGAAAAAGCCTTTTGGAGCAGCAGAACGCGGTCTTATTTATGTTAACCCGCAAGGCCCGAATGGTAATCCTGATCCACTCGCAGCTGCTAAAGATATTCGCCAGGCTTTTGGTCGCATGGCGATGAATGATGCCGAAACCGTAGCCCTGATTGCCGGTGGTCACACTTTTGGTAAAGCCCATGGTCGAGCCAAGCCGGAAGATTGCGTTGGACCAGAGCCAGCCGCTGCCACGATCGAAGAACAGGGCCTTGGCTGGAAAAACAAATGTGGTACCGGTTCCGGCGCAGATACCATTACAAGTGGTCTTGAGGGTGCTTGGACCTCTGCGCCCGCCCAGTGGACGCACCAATATCTCACCAATCTGTTCAACTTTGAATGGAAACAAACCCGAAGCCCTGCTGGTGCCATCCAGTGGATTCCAACCGATGAGGATGCTGGTGAGCTGGTTCCAGATGCACATGATTCTGACAAACGCCACGCACCAATTATGTTTACAACGGACTTATCCTTGAAAGAGGACCCTGCTTATAGGGAAATTTCACAACGCTTTCTGGACAACCCGGCAGAGTTTGAAGACGCATTTGCACGGGCATGGTTTAAGCTAACCCACAGAGATATGGGGCCACGCGCGCGTTATGTTGGTAGTGAAGTGCCAGCAGAAGCCCTTATTTGGCAAGATCCAATTCCTGCCCTGGACCATCCGGTTGTGAATGGGTCAGATGTCGCGACTTTAAAATCCGATATTCTTGACTCAGGTTTATCCGTCTCCGAACTGGTACGCACCGCATGGGCTTCTGCCTCAACTTATCGCGATACCGATAAGAGGGGCGGCGCTAATGGCGCACGTATCCGTCTTGCGCCCCAAAAAGACTGGGCCGTCAATAATCCTGCCGAGCTTGATAATGTTTTGAGCAAACTCACAGAAATACAGGATAATTTTAACAGCGCACAAGGCGGCGGCAAAAAAATATCCATGGCAGACTTGATTGTTCTGGCTGGTAATGCGGCCATCGAAAAAGCGGCAAAAGATGCTGGTCATTCTGTAAACGTTCCGTTTACACCCGGACGTATGGATGCTCTTGCGGAACAAACCGATGCAAATTCTTTTGCAGCGCTTGAGCCAAGTGCAGATGGTTTCCGCAACTATTTTGGTGATAGCTATCATAACTCCGCGGCTGAGGCTCTTGTCGATAAAGCTGACTTACTCAACCTTGATATCACCGAGATGACAGCTCTTGTCGGGGGACTTCGCGTTCTTGGCGCCAATAGCGCCGGATCAAGTGCTGGCGTCTTAACATCCAAGCCCGGCATGTTAAGCAATGATTTCTTCGTCAACCTTCTCGATAATAATACAAGCTGGACGAAGGCATCGGATGGCACCTATACAGGCACCGACGGTAAGAGCGGCGCACAAAAATGGACAGCCACAGAAGTTGATCTCATATTTGGTTCTAATTCCGAGCTTCGCGCTGTTGCGGAAACTTACACTTATGCAGGCGGCGAAAATGTTTTCTTGCAAGATTTCATCAATGCCTGGAACAAAGTTATGCTGTCAGATCGCTTTGATCTGTAAACCCGCAACAAATAAAATAATCAAAAAGGCCGCTCGAAAGAGCGGCCTTTTTTATGGCGCGAATAATTTTCTATTTATCTTGAATCAACGCTCTTAATTTTTCCGGCTGATAGTAAGAGCGCGTCTCGAGTTTTTGCAAACGCTTGAGTGTTTTAACCGCTTGTTTATGCCACTGTTCAAAATCCTGAACGGATAAATCACTCTGATTGCTTAACCTTGATTGTATTAGCTCCGCCCTGAGCGCCAATTTATAGAGAGATTTCTCGGCGCGTTTGAGGGGCTTATATCTCTCATTAATGGTCCCCAGTTCATGACGGGTACTTAACAAGATAAAATTGGCAACATCATTATTTCCCGCTCGCCACTCGGCTTGAGCCGTTTTCATTCCAGAAATAACTTTCTCGAAGTCACGGCTCACCGCCCGCGCAATGCGTTCGCGATTATCATCCTTGCACCCATCATCAAAGCGATTAATATAGGCCAATAAGCCGTCAAAAATACGCTGGTTGGGTACTGGCCCGTCAAACTCTGTCTCAATCACATGGTGGACAAAATCTTCTTTGGTGGGAAGGGAGGTTAAGGTGCCGAATGCTTTCTTGTTATTAATTTCATAGAGCGTTGGAATATCGATTGGATTAAACTTGTTATCTTCCAACTTCTTGCTAAATACCGCATTGGTCGCATCAATACGCCCCGGTGCATCGGAGAGTCCGTCAATGAAGAAGGCCGGGTTCACGCCGCCATTTTGATGGCAGGCATGGCAAGATAGCTTTTTACGTGCTGCCAGACCACCAAACAAGAACGGACTGCGAAAGGCGACAGCGCCCACATTGGAAAGCGTTTCCTGTTCAGCGCTCACATCGCTCAAACAGGTTACCGGCTCACTGGTTAAATGCTCTGTTGGATCACTCGCCCCTTCCAGCCAGCCAAACTCCGTTAGAGATAATTCTTTGGCCTTTGCAAAATTCTTTCCCAAATTTTGCGCATGGACGCTTTGGATCTCCCCGGGACTGAACGCAGAAAGAAGAATGCCCGCGACTAGCGCGGGCACTCCAATCAATCGAAATTTATATTTATCAGTTGAAAATGTCATGGCTGATAAATACTATCATAATTTAGTCTCTGGCAGCAACACGAACATCAGTTGCATTTACAAGACGTGCTAGTTCTTCGCGCTCAGCGCAGCCAAAACCACATAATTTATCAAGCTTGGCGAGTTGTTTGCGGGCATTTTTCATTTCACCCAACTCGATATAAAGCTCACCAAGATATTCATGGGCACCTAAATGATTAGGGTTCAATGAAAGAGCTGTTTTATAATACCCTTTTGCCTCATCATATTGGCCTATCTTACGGTGAGTGTATCCGAGATAGTTTTGAATATCTGCATGAAGACCAACTTCATACTGGGTATTGTAAAGCTCAGTGATCGCAGCACTATACTGCTCTGTATTAATCAAACGAACCGCATCGGCATATAAAAGGCTGCCAAGTTCAACATCGCCTGCAGGGGCTAGAGCAAGATTTAACTGATCTGGCACTTCACCTGTTTCAATGGCTGTGCGCACGCGCTCAATACTTTTTGCCATAGAGTCACTTGAACTGGTTTCTGCAAGTTTCTCCATAGCCGCTAAATGCTCGCGTGCTTTTTCCATATCATCGAGGCGCACAAGAGTAAGCCCATATTGTTCACTGGCTTGCACAAAACCGGGGCGCGCCCTTACAGCAGTTCTAAAGTATCTGACTGCGCGTTTTGGCTTATCCAGACCAATATAGGACATGCCTGCAAAATAATTGGCTTCCGGGTTTTTACGATCAACCGAAATAACTTTCCGGAATTCACGGGCAGATTTTTTGTAATTGCCGTCTTTATAAGCTTCAATACCCGCACGATAGGATACCGCCGGATCTACTGCTGGGCGTGAAGGGCCTGAAGAGAAACCGCCACCGCCAGCGCCGCCGCCGCCGCCGCCGCCAGAACCACTCGCAAGAGCCGGTGTTGCTGAAAGTGCAGCCAAACCACCAAGAGCAGCCACTGTCGCTGTTAAAATAACTTTCTGGTTTTTAGTACGAAGTGTCATCTTTATGACCCTTTCCTTAAATGGTTATCGACCTGCCCAATATGAGGCACACAGCCAAAAATTAAATTTACGTTTACCCGATCCCTACTCAATCCAAATTTATTGGAATATGCTCGGGTATACACCGGGTTGTGAGTACGAGGGATAGAATAGCAAATTACACAAAAATAGCCCGTAACACTGCTTCAAAAAGCCGTGAGCATTGCCTCGCACTTTATGCGGACATGCCCGGGCAGGGCTGATTACGGTTTAACCTATTGATTTTAAACGAATTTAGAAATTGGTTTCAAAGGAGCATAATTGGCCGTGCGCTTCTCTTTTTTGGCAATATAACTCTCTCGAATATCATCAGGGCGCAACATAGCCGCATTCCACACACCAATATAATCAAGGCTGTCAGCGGTTGTGTGATCTCGTGAGTAGGTAATCATTTGCTTACACCCCGTGACAGCGAGTGGGGAATGGCCAGCAATTGTGCCGGCTATCTTCATCACTTCGGTCAACATCGTTTCAGGGCTGTCATATACCTCATTAACCAAACCAATTTCTTTGGCCTTTTGGGCCGGTACCCGCTCCGCCGTATACGACATTTGCCGTGCCCATCCTTCCGGGATAAGTTTTACAAGGCGCGGAAATGTACCAACATCCGCAGTCATACCAATGGCGGTTTCCTGCACACATAGGAAAGCCTCTTTACTGGCATAACGGCAATCACAAGCGGTCGCCAGATCAACCCCTGCGCCTACGGCTCCGCCCTGAATAGCGGCAAGTACCGGCATGCGCGCATTCTCAATCGCAGAAAAACTCTCTTGAAGCCCGCGCACATGATGGCGAAAAGCCTCTGCAGAAATTTGCGGATTTTCATCATCGCTGTCGAGCGAATTTCCCATAAATACAGCGATATCCATGCCGGCCGTAAAATGTTTTCCTTCTGCGGACAGAACAATTACGCGTGCCTCGCCCTCGTTAGAGAGTGTATTGATCGCACGCGGCAACTCTTCCCAGAAGGCGGGGGTAAAGGAGTTAAAGTGGTCTGGCCGATTAAAGCGTATATGCGCTATATGATCATTCAGCTCACAGGAAAAACAACTATAGCTCATAAGGTCAGCCTTCACGTTAAGGGGTGGACGGAATTACGGGAATTCCAGTTAATAAACAATATACCAAGTTTAACAAAAATCACCATGATCAGGCCATGGGCAAATGCAGTGATTAGCAAACCATTTTAAGCGCGCGATTCGGGGTATTTTAACCCTCTTGTGCAAATGTCCCCTTTTACAATTCAGGTCTGTGAAAATCAGCAGCGCTTAATCAATAGTTTTAAGGGGAAAATAATGTCAACAAATGATCGCTTCGCTAGCGTTGGACAAGATGGTTATGTGACTGCAGAAGATGTTCTGTTTTTACGCAAAAATGTGTATCAAAATCATGAGCTAGACCAAGCCGAAATCAATTCTCTTCTAGCCTTGGCAGAGCGCGCGCCGGAGGGTGATGTGGAGTGGCCGGAGTTTTTTGGCGAAGCTTCAGCCGATTATTATTTTCGCGAAGAGCTCCCCCATGATTTTATCACCGAGCGCGCTTTTGAGGAGCTACATAATCAGGTTACACGCTATAGCGAAACAGTTACACCGCTTGTATTGTCCATGTTGGTCAAACTGATTGACCGCGCCACGGCGACACCGCCAAAAATGAAAACATTCATTCAACAACAAATCAAAGCCATTATCATGGCGCGTCCCGGCGAACCTGTTATTTCAAAGATTGATGTCAGCAATATTCGTCGCTTTATGTTTGCCATCGGCAGTGACGAGAACATCGCTATATCACGTAGTGAGGCCGAGTTTCTATTTTCTCTCAATGACCTTACAATCTGTGGTCAGAATGATCCCGCATGGTCGGAGCTTTTCATAAAAGCAATTACCAATCACTTGATGGCTCATATTGGTTATTCAGCGCCAAGCCGCGAAGAAGCGCTTCAGCAATGGAATTGGGTACAAGAGCACGATGTAAATGTCGGCAATTTTTTCCAACGCATGGTTAGTGGCGGGCTCTCTGCTATAAGAGAAGTCTATGCTCCCACTCAAAACGCTTCCCCGGATGCTGAAAAATCCCATTTCGGTGAAGGTAGTCTTCACGAGAAAATTCTCAAAAAGCGTGAAGAACAAGCACGCATAGCAGAAGAGGTGACAAGTCACGAAGGGGACTGGCTTGCCACGCGGATTGGCCGCGATGGAATTTTTGATGATAATGAACGCGCACTGGTCGCCTATATGCGCTCGCTCGATGCGATACTGCCGCCAGCCTTGCAAAAGCTCATTGATGAAGCTGCGTAAATTATAAAATCACAAAACATCAACCGACCAATAACCAAAGAAGGTTGGTGTTTTGTGCTATCCTTTAACTGGGCCATCCTTTAGCTGGATTGACGCACTTCATCTATCCAGCCATCCACACTTTTTTGCAATAAATCCAGCGGCATCGCACCATTTAAAAGAATCATTTCGTGAAAATCTCGAAGATTGAAATTATCACCCAATTCTCTTTCTGCCTGTTCGCGCATCCGTAAAATTGCAAGCTGGCCAGTTTTATAAGCGGTGGCCTGTCCGGGCCAAACCACATAACGTTCGATTTCACGCGTAACCTCGGCGAGTGTCATCCCGGTATTATCCACCATATAAGTGATTGCCTCTTCGCGCGACCATTTTTTGGCATGCATTCCGGTATCCACAACCAAACGCACCGCCCGAAACATTTCAGCTTGTAACCGGCCAAGATCACCCAAAGGGTCATCATCATACATGCCCATATCGGTCTTGGCGATACGTTCCGCATATAATGCCCAACCTTCCGAATACGCATTAAATAGACCGAATTTTCTTATTTGAGGCACGCCTTTTATCAATAAGGCTGAAGATATCTGAAAATGATGGCCCGGCGCGCCTTCATGATACATCAAGGTTGGTAATGTCCATTTTGGATTATCAGCAGTATCTTTTTGATTGACATAAAATGTTCCAGGACGCGACCCATCAAGCGCGGGCTGCTGATAATACCCACCCGGAGCGGAATCTTGAGAATATTCCGGAACTCTTTTGATAGCTAATTCTTGTGGCGGTAGGGTAACAAAATACTCACTCACTTTTTCCATAAGTTTCGCGTTTAGATCGTTAAGATAATCGATCATCGCTATCCGGCCCTCATCTGTATTGGGGAATTGCTGCGCAGGGTCTCCCATCAAAATACGCACACGCTCAGCCACTGATCCCTCTACGAGGCCTTGCCCAATAAGAATTTGATCCATCTCTAATGAAATTCGCTCAACTTCGCGCAATCCTGTTTGATGAATATCATCGGCAGTAAAATTTGTCGTCGTATTGGATTTTAAAGCAGCAGCATAAATTTTATCACCATCTGGAATACGCCATATACCGGCATCATGATTTGTATTTTTCAATAATTCTTCATGCAGACTGATCATAGCCTCGTAACCGGGTATTACTTTGTCGGCTACAATTTGTGTTGCCTGTTCCAGATAGCCCGCTTTTTGCTTCTCGCTAAAGCTTTCAACTTTATCCATTCGCTCCGCCAAGGTAGTAACCAATGGATTGGCCTCTGCCCCTCCTTCAATAAAGGAGCGCAGTCCTGCAAGGGTTTTTTCGATGATAAAGTCTGGTGCAATCACGCCGGCATCACGATGTTGCTCAACCCGGACTTTCATTTCCGAAAGCACCCGTCCAAACTCATGCAAGCGGCTCATATAGCGATTTACGCTTTTTTTATTTCTAATCGAATGTGTATCAGTCAGGAATGACGGCATATTAACAGTTGGACCAGAAATCTGGTTAATCGGGTAACTGCTATATTCGAATTTTGCACCTTCTATTATTGTATCAAGCAGGGCGACCGTAATTTCCCAACTCAATAATTCTTGCCCCTCAAGCTTTTCCGGTCCGTACTTATCCATACCGGCTCGGGCTCTGTGCAATTTTTTAAGAGATTTTTCTTCTTGCTCCTTGGTATAATTTGAGAGTTTACCGGAGTGGAAGTCCAAAGGGGTGTATTCCAACATACCAAGGTTTGTTAAAAGCTCGGGGCCATCCAGTAAAAAAGTTTCAACCGTTATTTTATTGATATAATTATTGACCCCGATTGGTTTCCACCAAAAAATTGTGAACAACACCAATATGGCGCTTAAAATCAATATTAATAACCCACCAAAAATTTTACCAATGATACCCACTAACAGCCTCCCAAGTTTAAAACTAAATATATCGGATATAGAATTTATATAAAACACAGCTCATCGCGCCAAACCATCATAACATCGCAAAGCCTAGATGCAATTTTCTTTGCAGGAACAGAGCAGTTATAATCGACGAATAGAGGTAACCGGGCCACTTTGGGCCAAAACACGTTCGGCAAATTCCGCAACCGGATTTATTGTGACTTGCATCCATGTTCCATTGGCATGGATCATATCAGCCTCGTCAAGCATAATCCCGACATGGCCCTTCCAGAAAATAAAATCACCACGCTGAAGATTGGCATTAGCCAGTTCAGACCCGACCTCTTCGCCAACTGATTTTTCTTGCATATCAGTATCTCTGGGAACAGGAACACCCGCTGAAGCAAGCCCATTTTGAACCAGAGCCGAGCAATCAAGCCCGAGACTTGTGCGTCCACCCCACAAATAGGGTGTTCCTAAAAACTGATGCGCAGCATCAACAAAATCGCGACTATAAACACCGTTCTCGCGCACATGATCGGCAATGATAAAGCCATCTTTTATTTTTAAAAACCGCCCTTCCTCGCCAAGGCTTTTTAAAGGGGAATTCATGCTGACCAATGCAGTAGGCGCTGATTTAATATCAGGCTCGGAGAACACAAAAGTACGCAGCGCACTGACGCTATGGGTAGTTTTTTCCTGAAATGGTATCAAATTTTGAGACGGGGTATATCCTACATAATCATCACGCTGACTTTGAACCCAGGACCAACCTTGGCTGTCTTCAAAAACCAAAACCTCTTCCCCATATAAAAACTCGGTTTCCCGCGGGGCATCTGCGCGGGGGTATTTTAGCAATGGCGTACATGGCTTGATATAGCCTGGCCCAATAGTGCCTTGAGCAGGCTCATTCCCAGTTGGTCGCACCTGTTTGGAAACGCCCGCCACATAGTTTTGCGCTTTGACGTGATTTCGCAAAAAATCAGCAGCAAGATCATCGCGGGCGGGGGTCAGACGGGGATCGAATTGTGTCATGAATTATAGAGCGCGCCGAATGTACGCCGCCCGGTATGGCTATCAACAAGTCTGGCAAATTCATCAAGAAAAATCGCTCCATCAGAAGTTTTTTGAACGATCACGATGCGCTTATCATTAGGGTCACGGACCCGGCGAATAAACCCCAAAATCGATAAAGCATCGAGCGCTCTGGAAATGGCCGGTTTGGGAATATTAAGAGCATTGGACAAATCTTTTACGGTATGCGGTCCGGGCTTCAGATAGACCGAGAGCATGATTGCCCATTGGCGCATAGATAAATCCGGACCGTCATTGCGGACCGCATCCTCCATAATCTTGTGCCAGCCAATAAGGCTGTCAATTGCCGCCATTTTTTATGCCCACTCATTACTGCCAATAATGCCGTTTAGGTGCGCGCCCCACAATTGCGCTATTACCATCTTAAACACAGACTGCTGGCTCACAGCGAAGGGGTTTAAAATGGTGTAAATACATAAGCACTAAATGCCTCTGTTCGCCCGGCAAGAGCAAGTAGCTAAGGCAGGGTCAGAGCTAAAAACCGCTAAAATTATGCCACAAATTTTTCCTGTATCAAAGCAAACAAGGCCCGAATGCATTGAGCCTCACCGCCCTTGGGTCTGCCCGGCTCGCTTGATGGGCGCCATGCATAAAGATCAAAATGCATCCATTTCATAGGGTTAGCAACAAAGCGCTGGAGAAATAATGCCCCAATTATCGAGCCGGCAAAACCGCCGCTCGCGATATTATTCATATCTGCCACAGAAGAGGACAACATGGCCTGATAGCGCTGCCACAGGGGCATAGGCCAGGCGGGATCAAACAAGGCTTTTGCCTGTTCTGCCATTGCCCGCGATAGCTCGTCATTATCGCAATAAAAGGGGATAATTTCTGGCCCCAAGGCAACCCGCGCCGCGCCGGTCAATGTTGCAAGGCTAACCATAAAATCCGGTTCATCCTCAGCGCCAAGGCAAAGCGCATCCGCCAGAATCAGGCGACCTTCCGCATCAGTATTGCCGATCTCCACGCTCAGCCCCTTACGACTCGGCAAAATATCGCTTGGACGAAAAGCCGATCCGTCAATCGCATTTTCAACCGCCGGAATAAGCACCCGCAAGCGTATCGACAATTGCGCATGCATGATCATTTGCGCAAGGGCCAATGCGTGCGCGCCCCCGCCCATATCTTTTTTCATTAAAGACATGCCGGAACCGCCTTTAATATTGAGCCCGCCACTATCAAAACAAACGCCCTTGCCAACGAGGGTAATTTTGGGTGCATCTTTTGCTGCGTCTTTCGCGGCCCAGTTCAAATCGATCAAACGGGGCGGGCTGATTGAAGCACGCCCGACCGCATGGATCATTGGAAAATTTTGCTCGATTAATGCATCTCCCGTCACCACAACAAGGTTTGCGTCAAAGCGAGCCGCCAAGTCGCTTGCGACCTCCTCCAAATGATCGGGCATCATGTCACTAGCAGGGGTATTTACAAGATCGCGAACGAGGGCACTTGCCTCAGCCTCTCTGCGAATATGGTCACAGTCTACCCCTTTTGGGCAGACAAGTTTTGCTTGCGCGGGTTCATGAGATTTATACCGATCAAATCGATATCCACCAAGGAGCCAGCCGAGCGCTAAAAGGTTTTTATCCACACCGCCAAAACCAGCGCCGAGCAGATAAGTATTTTCTGCCAATTTTCCAGAAGCGCTGGCAATCGCAAACGGATCCTCTCCGTCACCAAGTCCAACCAGCACACCTTGGGACAAACATAAGACTTCCCCTATTGCGCCAGAAAAACGATTTGATTTTGCCAATTCACGAAGTTCAGTTGGGACTTTAATTCCATCCCTGCTCTCATCGGCAGCAATTTCGCCCGCATTCTCTACATCACTGCTTCGATACCCAAATAAGGGGATCGCAGTTTTTTCCAACGCCTCATCATAATCCAATAAATGTTGTGTATTCAGCAATATCTTTTACCTTCTATTAAGATGCATTAACGCGGCCTTAAGCGAGCTTAACAGCATCGGGCTAAAGACCCAAAATTTTTTTATATTTATTCAATCCTATCCCTAAAATTAAGTCTTTTTTGAACTCCTGCGTTCATATTAACCCAAATACTTCTCAAAAAGGGATTGATTATGACTGTTCGTGTAACCGATTGCACCAAACTTAACCAACAAAGTGCCAAGAGAGAATGGGCGTCTCGAAAAAGGTCTGTGAGCAAATTACTTAATACAGCTGCCGTCACCACAGCCATTGTATTGCTGGGCGCATGTGCAAGTACAAACTCTGGAAATAAATCTGTGTTGCGCGATTCAATTGGCGCAACAACCAATACAGAACAAACGGCAGCAAGCCTTGATCCAGTTGCAAATGCTGCCTTTTGGGGCACACGCTATGACCGTGAGCCTACAAATCCAAAAGTTGCTGTGACCTATTCAGCTGCATTGCGCAAAATCGGATCGCGCGCTGAGTCACTTAAAGTGATATCAAAAACAGCAGACCTCAACCCTGACAATCCTCATGTGCTTTTTGAATATGGGAAAACACTCATTGAAGATGGTCGCGCTTTTGAAGCTGTGCGCCATTTGGAGTTTGCCCAGCGTCAATTACCTGATAGCTGGCAAATCCTGTCGGCTTACGGCGTCGCACTCGATCAAATCGGCGAGCATGATTCAGCCCAAGAAAAATATGATCTTGCTTTGAGTTTTGCACCCAATTCTGTATCAGTACTGAATAATAAAGGGCTATCATACGCTCTATCGGGAAACCTTGCTCTGGCCAACCGCGTTTTAACAAATGCTAGCGGTAATCTGCGTGCAAATTCCCGCGTTAGACAAAATCTTGCATTGGTTTCCGCTCTAGGCGGCGATTTATCCAAAGCTGAGCGTCTTGTTCGTTCAGACTTGCCGCCACAAGTGGCTAACAATAATATTGCTTATTATAAGAACCTTTTCAGTCAGCCAGCCTATTGGCAGGATTTTTCAGCATCGGAATTTGACACACCCTCTTTTGAGGATGAGTTGGACAATGAGCTTACAAGCGCACCATCTGCTCCGATTGCTAGTGAAGATCTAATTCCACTGGAAGAATTTGAAGCAGCGCCAACGCCCCGGATTGAAGATCAGTTTGTCCAACCCGTTGAGCCAGAAGTAGCGCCAGAAGTATTAGAAGAACCGGAACTAAATATCGCTCCGGAAGAAACCGATGAAGAAATCGGCGCACCTCTCGTTCTTGGTCCGGTGACAACACCGTTAACTGCATCCGTTGAAACCTTGACGGCTGAAGAGTTTAATGCCGAGGAATTTGACGTTGAAACGGACCTATCACTGGAGAGTGATTACGTTGAAGATGCTCTCGAAGAGAGTGCAAGTCTGGAAGCGGTTGAAGAAAGCAATTTTTCCGATGCAAGTAGTAGTAACTCAAACTTACTGAGCCTGGAAGAAGAATTTGAATCGCTCTTTGGCGAGGATGTAAGCGAAACCCAAGAAGTTACTTCGCAAACTGATTTCTCAGATGGTATTCCGCAATCGCTCTCTCTCGAAGAAGAGTTAAACCAGTTACTCCAACCTGTTGAAGATGGTGGGACCAATTAATTTCACATTACAAATATCAAATTGAGCGCATAACAACCAATAAGCGCCGCATGTGAATACTAAAAAATCTTAACATTCATCTATTAAGGGCCGTTACGCGGCCCTTATTTTTTTGTGCTGTTCCAAATATTAACCCCCACAGCAATTTGATTAAAACAGCGCCCGACAAGATCAAAATAAACAGCCCTGGGACACCGCCAAGATTTGATAATAGCCGTACGCCATCGATACCGGTTGTTGAGGTCATGATAAATGAAATGAGCCCGATAAGAACACCCCAGAAGATTTTCATAGCACCCTCGGTTCCAAAAAATGTCTGTTCTTTTTGATCCGTAGACGACGAACGCATGCAAAGATTTGAAATCGAGAGAGTATTGGAATCCATAGCCGTTACGAACGAAATCAGGACAGTGATTAAGAAAACAAAACCAACCACTGCGAAAAATGGCAAGGCTTTGAGAAGTAGATAAATCACAGCTTCAGGCCCGTTGGCCGTTAGAACAGCGCCCAAGGCACCATCATTTCTTTCATTAATCATAATCGCAGCACCGCCAATTGTACCCATCCAGAAAACGCTGAACAATGAAGGCAACACCAGATTAAATAATAAGAATTCCCGCACCGTATAGCCCACCGCAATGCGCCCTAAAAACAACGCCGTTAGCGGTGCCCAAGCTAGCCAATTGGCGAAAAAATAAACTGTCCAGTCGAGTGTCCAAGGGTCGCTCGCGCGCTCACCCAGCGCAAGACTTGCAGGGATAAAATTGGTGACATAATGTTTAAGGCCATCAATTGTCAGCATCAAGATTGCTCTCGTTGGCCCGGCCAAGAGAATAAAAACGGCCATGGCGATAAAGATGCGTGCATTGATATCTGAAAGCCATCTAATGCCGCGCTGCAGGCCGCTAAGCGAAGAGATGATAAAAGCTGCCACGATCAAACTCGTAATTACAAACCGTAATCCTAGACTATCCTTCAGCCCTAATATTGCCTCAGCGCCGCCCACAACTGTTAAAACACCGGTACCCAAGGCCGCGGCGACCCCTGCGACTAATGCCATAAGCGCAAGACCATCGAGAATATCACCCGTCCATTTTTGTATTTTTTCCGGGCCATGCCCAGCGTCCGGCGTTTTCAAATTGGTAAGCACACTTAAGGGGCCAACCAATGAATAGGGTTTTGCAAAATTATAAAATGAAAGCGCGAACGCGAGGGAGGGCAATGCATAGATTGCGTACGGGGTAATGGTCCAATGAAGAAACATTGAAGAGAGGGCAAAATGGACGGCCTCTATTGAGCCTGACGCAACATTTAAAAATGCTGGCGGCTGATTAACATGGAACATTGGCTCGGCTGCGCCCCAGAACAAAATACCAATAGCAACAGTTGTGCACAATGTAATGGCAAACCAATTCCAGCGCGATAAAATCGGCACAGCTTTATCGCCGCCAATACGAACCGCGCCAAGAGGAGATATGGCAATAATTACCGCCAACAAAACCGCCATAAAAGGTATGCTCGTGAACACCCAATCGAGATTGGTAAGGATGAAATTATTTGCGCTATTGGCAAATTTTAAAAACCCGTCAAAATTTATCAACCCAGCTGTCACACTCGCGATCAACATAAGTGCAGGCGGCCAGAATACGAGCGGGCGAATAGACCTCATGAATTTCTCGTTGAAATTCCTGGTGAGATTTTTGATGAAAAATGGCTGATGGTTAGCGATGAAATTTCCTCATACTATATTCATCTAACTTGAATATTTAGCAAAATTACCAGTGGGTTTTCAGACAAATCAACCTGCTTTTACAATTGCTATACCGCGCAAAATAGCACCGCGCATCGCACCAACTGAATAATCCGCCGTGAGAACATCAAGAACCTCACCGCTATGCTTATTCACTAGAACGGAAAAACCCGTCGCATTTTTATACCGGTTATAAATTTCGACAAAACCCTCATCGGCTGCAAGCGAGGAAAAGTTTTCATTTTCGCCAAAGGTAAAATTCAACTCGACAAAACGCACATTCGAATTCTTAAATTCCGGTTTCACATCGGCAAGACGTGGCTTCAATATCTTACATGGCCCGCACCATGCGGATGAGAAAGTGACCACGACCAGATCGGCCTCTTGCCTGGAAGCCCCGGTAATTGCCTGTTCTTCTGCGGCCGCTTGCATACGCAAAAAGCCCTGCCCCACAGCAAAAATGCTGAGCAGTGCAAATCCAGCGATAAAGCCTATAAGACGAGTTTTACGGGTCATATCAGTAAACTAGCACAAAGCGTGCCTAAACATCCAGCTCGGCGGCAAGCGCATTTTCCTGAATAAAGTTACGGCGCGGCTCGACAACATCCCCCATCAGGCGTGAGAAAATATCATCCGCATCATCCGCAGCGCGGATTTTCACCTGCAGGAGCACCCGCGCATTCTCATCAAGGGTCGTCTCCCATAATTGCTCGGGGTTCATTTCCCCAAGACCCTTATAGCGCTGGATTTTCATACCCTTCTCACCAGCACCGCGCGCGGTCGTCAGCAGGCTTTCCGGCCCGAACAGGGTTCGGCTATCCTCTTTTTGTGACCAGGTCGCCGGTTTTTCAAAAATGGGCGCCACTTCATCCATACCAGTTTGAACCCGGCGCGCATCAGCACTGGCAAGAACTTCTGCAGTAATGGCATGTTTTTCAGTCACACCGCGCAAATCACGGGTGAAAATATATCCGCCCTGCCCGTCCGGTTCGCCGGTCCAGCCACGCTCATAATCTTCGGCAATCCCATCAAGGCGCGCAGCAATCTTTTTAGCCATAGCCGCAGCCTCGCCCTCCGGCACTTCGCGCAAACCGCCCGCTAAAGCAGATTGCACCAGAATATTACGATCAAAACGCGCTGGCAGACTTTCAATCGCCTCACGCACCATACGGGCCTTGGTAATAATATTATCCAGATCATTACCCACCAAAGTCTCGCCATTGCCAAGGGTTAAAGAAGCCTCGGAAATTCCCTCTGTGTACAAATAATCTTCCAACGCCGGATCATCCAGCAAATATTGCTCGGATTTACCGCGCATAATCTTATACAAGGGCGGCTGGGCTATATAGAGATGACCCCGCCGGATTAATTCCGGCATTTGCCGGAAAAAGAAAGTCAACAACAAGGTCCGGATATGTGATCCGTCAACATCGGCGTCCGTCATGATAACGATTTTATGGTAGCGCAATTTATCAATATTAAAATCATCGCGGCCAATTCCGGTACCAAGCGCAGTAATCATTGTACCGATTTCTTGGCTCGATAGCATTTTATCAAACCGGGCGCGTTCGACATTGAGGATTTTACCCTTCAAAGGCAACACCGCCTGATTATCCCTGTTGCGCGCCTGTTTGGCAGAGCCTCCCGCTGAGTCACCCTCCACTATAAACAATTCACACTTGGATGGGTCTCGCTCCTGACAATCGGCTAATTTACCGGGAAGCGAGGCAACATCCAGCGCTGACTTGCGCCGGGTTAGCTCCCGCGCTTTTCGCGCTGCCTCGCGGGCCGCTGCAGCCTCTACAATTTTTTGAATAATTTTTTTGGCGTCACCGGGATTTTCTTCAAACCACGTATTTAACCTGTCGGTTGCCGCCCCCTCTACCACTGGCCTTACTTCCGAGGACACCAATTTATCTTTTGTCTGTGAGCTGAATTTTGGATCGGGAACCTTTACCGAAAGTACGCAGGTTAATCCCTCTCTGGCATCGTCGCCGCTAATCGAGACTTTCTCACGTTTGGCCACCCCTGAGCTTTGGGAATAATTATTGATCACCCGCGTCAACGCCGCACGAAAACCAGCCAAATGGGTGCCGCCATCTTTTTGAGGAATATTATTTGTAAAACACAAAACTTTCTCGTGGTAGCTATCATTCCACCACATTGAGACCTCAACCCCCAGACCATCGCGCTCGACGCTAAACGAAACCGGATCGTTAATCAGCGGGCTCTTAGCCGCATCGAGAAAACGCACATAGGCTTCTAGACCGCCTTCATAATATAAAACTTCCTCGCGCACTTCTAATTGACGCGCATCGGTAAGCTTGATGGTAACCCCGGAATTCAAGAAGGCTAGCTCGCGCAAGCGATGTTCCAGAATTGCAAAATCAAATACAGTTCCGTTAAAGGTTTTATCGGAAGGCAAAAACTTAACCTGTGTACCCGTTTGCTCCGTAGGCTTTATAATTTTGAGCGGCTCAACCGGCTCGCCCATCGAAAAGCGCATTTGATGTTCGTTGCCCCCGCGCCATATCGTAACTTCGAGCCATTCCGACAAAGCATTCACCACAGAGATACCAACCCCGTGCAATCCCCCGGAGACTTTGTAGGAGTTTTGATCAAATTTTCCGCCCGCATGAAGCTGGGTCATGATCACTTGCGCTGCTGACACGCCTTCTTCCGGATGGATATCTGTGGGGATACCGCGGCCATTATCGCTGACACTCACCGAGCCATCATCGTTCAATGTCACACTAACCGTGTCACAATGACCGGCCAGCGCTTCATCGATCGCATTATCAACGACCTCATAAACCATATGGTGAAGGCCAGAGCCATCATCAGTATCACCGATATACATGCCCGGGCGTTTACGCACCGCATCCAGTCCCTTAAGGACCTTAATGGAGTCTGCGTCATAATCGCTATTATCGTCTTGAGGTTTCTTGGCGGCACTATTCGCCATAGTCTTAATCCTATCTACTATGATTGAGCTTTACCGGGAGGGCGGGCTCAAATTTCTTTACTAATTCAAACAGGGTATACGCCCCCGTCATGCACTTTGAGATGTTGCGCGCGATCCTGCCACGCGGAAAAAAGGGAATAATCCGTTCCCGTCATAAATACCGAAAATCCTAATTCATCGAGAATATCAAAAAGTCTTGACCGACGTTCTTCATCAAGGTGGGCCGCAATTTCATCAAGGAGGAGCACGAGCGGTGCGTTATCGGCTTGATCACTCATAAAAGAAGGCGCTGAGCGTTTTGCCGCAAGTGCTTTGGCATTTGCAAGCACCAGCCCGATCAATAATGCTTTTTGTTCGCCGGTCGAACATAACCGTGCCGGGCGACCTTTGGGGCGATGGCCAACCATTAAATCCGAGCGATGGGGGCCATAAAGCGTGCGGCCAGCCTCACGGTCGAGACCGCGCCCCTTTTTGAGTTTATCTGCAAAATCATCCTCAACATCACCAGCAGCAAAATTAACAAGAGCCGCCTCAACATCTCCTTCAAGGGCAATATCTGCGGCAGGAAATAACCCGTCATCACCAGCCACATTTTGCGCAGCCAAAGTCACCGCCATCGTCCGTCTTGCATCGGCAATCGCAACCCCATGCTCGGCCATTTGCTGTTCCAAAGCCTGCAGCCAGCGATCATCGCTATTGCCCACTTCCAGTAATTTTTGACGCTGGCGCATTGCTTGTTCATATGCATTTGCCGCTTTTCGAAACCCTGCATCATGAACCGCGATCATGCGATCAAAAAAACGTCTGCGCTCGGACGCACCTTCCATGAACAAACGATCTTGCGCGGGAGTCAACCAGACAAAGCGGATTAAATCAGCAAATTCACCTGGGCCCGAAGCGCTTTGCCCATTAATGCGACACTGGCGCCGGTCTGGCGCATCACTTGTTGTGCCCACGCCAATAACGCACTCATCATCGCCCTGATTCAAGCGCGCCGAAATCGCCCAGCTACCATCCCCGTCGAGACTGGCAAGTTCATTGATCCTGGCATTGCGCAAACCGCGCCCCGGCCCGAGGATCGAGAGCGCTTCTAAAATATTGGTCTTGCCAGCCCCGTTCTCGCCGGTCAACGTCACCGGGCGACCATCCAGCTCAAGAGAAGCCGAGCCATAAGAGCGAAATTGTGTCAGGCTGATTTTACGCAGATAATGACGCTTAGTGACCATAGGCGCGCGCGCACTTTCAGCCCGCATCGGTGAAACCGATGACGATCTGACAGTTTTTGCAGCGAGGGCAAGCTCGGTCACTTAAAATCAATCCTTTTCATAACCATGCCTTTTCTTAGCATGGCGCTTGCGATCAAACCTGATGGCAAACTCGAGGGGCGTTTCTTGATGTTGGGGTCAAACCCGCAGCGGCATTAACACATAAAGTGCGTTTTGATTTTCCTCATCAAGGATCACTGTCGGTGAAGAGGGATCAGAAAGGCGAAAAACCGCCGTTGAACTCTCGACTTGTTGGGCAATATCGATCAAGTAACGGGCATTAAACCCAACCTCGGTCGGCTCTCCATCAAAATCAACGGATAATTCTTCAAGCGCTGTCCCCGCTTCGGGATTGTTAACGGTCAGGCGCAAATGATCATTATCAAGAGCAAGTTTCACCGATTTTGTGCGATCTGACGAAACAGTTGAAACCCGATCAACAGCCTTGGCAAAATCACTATTATCGACACGGAGGGTGAAAGGATTATCTTTAGGAATAACCCGTTCATAATCGGGAAATGTTCCATCGATCAGCTTGGAGGTTAAGCGCCCAGCGCCCAAGCCAAAACGAATTTTGGTTTTGGATACAGAAAGATTGACCATCTCATCAGCATCATCAAGCAAGCGGCCAATTTCTGCGACCGCTTTGCGCGGGACAATCACACCGGGCATTTCTTTTGCGCCGCTGGGGAGCGCCGTCTCAAGACGCGCCAGGCGGTGGCCATCAGTAGCGGCAACCCGCAATAAAGGCTCAGGGCCCTCTGTCACCGCATGGATATAAACGCCGTTCAAGTAATAACGGGTTTCCTCTTGCGACATAGCAAAACGGGCCTTTTCGAGAAGGCGGCGCAAATCACCCGTTGGCAGAGAAAATTCAACATCATAAACATCAGAAGCCAGACTTGGAAAATCTGCTTCCGGGAGAACCGCCAGCGCAAAGCGCGAACGCCCTGACGTCACCTGCAAACGTCCTTCGTGTCCGAGCAGTTCAAGCGAGACTTGCGCCCCGTCCGGTAATCGCTTGGCAATCTCGAACAACATCACCGCAGAAACGGTTGTTGCCCCGCTTGCATCAACTTCGGCACTGGTTTGCTCCAGGACTTCGATATCAAGATCGGTCGCCGTCAAGGTGAGCTTACCATCATCAGCTTGCAATAAAACATTGGAGAGAATAGGGATCGTGTTACGCCGCTCCACCACAGACTGTACATGACCAAGAGCCTTTACCAGATGAGAGCGTTCAATCGTGACTTTCATAGTATGGACATAACTTTCATTGTTAGGGGTATACTAAATACCAAGCGCTTGGCAGACAGTGCGCCTAGTGCGCTAGAGGCTAAACAAATTTCAAACATCGCCGCTCTGAGCCAGACTAAACCCATATCAGCCCGCGATATATGATCAAGACGTCGACATTCAAAACAGAAACAAGATGCAATAACACTGATATGACCCCGGAAATTACCTAAGAAATAATCCCGTAAATTATCCCGTAAATCACCCAAGACATAGCCCCGGAAAACGAACAGAATCGCACCCCGAATCCACCCTGATTACATAGCGGAATTATGCCGACAATACCAGTATATAAGGCGGTTTTAGCGTCGCAATTTCACCCTCAAAATAGCGACGGGGGCAGCCCGAAAACTGCCCCCGCAAAAGCGTTCAAAAAAAGTGGCTAAAGCGCTCTGGATTTGCCTAAAATCCGAGCTTTTTAAAGCTCGATCTTATCGCGGATCTGGTCAATCTGGCGGCAGAAAACCTTATCTTTTTCAAGCAAGGCAGCGGCGCGGCGCGCAGATGAGAGAGCAGTCGTATGATCGCGCCCCATTGCTGCGGAAATGCTTGGCAGAGATTCCTTCAAATCCTCTCGTGCACAATAGACAAAAGCATGCCTTGCACGCGCAATCGGCTGAGGACGGGCACGTCCCTTCATATCCGCAACGCTAACGCCCATAACCTCGGCGGTAACGTTCAAAAGGTCGCTCAGCGTATAAACCCTCTTACCATCGCTCAGGCGCGCGCGGAGAGCCGATTTGGTAATAGAAAGATCAATGCGCATCTCCTTATCCCCATACACCAATAATAGCTGTTTCAGGGCACCAATAGTCTCGCGCATAGAATGGGTGAAGTTGCGCACAATAAAATCAATCGCGTCTTCGGTTAAAGTACACTTCACGTCAGCGCGGGTGAGGTATTTTTTCAAAACATCAAAACGCAAATGCGGGCCGCCTTGTAACACCGCAACACTAAACCCTCCCGAGAGGCGATCAGCCAGCCGCTGATACATACCAGCCTCTTCAAGACGCACCGGCGCAGGTTCCCCCGCCACAGCCACATGGACACCGCTGGCAAGACAAGCATCAATAATCGAGAGAACTTGTTGTTGTGTTTTGCCCTTACTGATCAAAAGATGGATATCGTCGATTAACACAATGGAGCAATTGAGAAACTCTTGATGCAAAGCCGTCACATTATTAGACAGCATCGCATTCACACACCCGCTCGCAATATTATTGTAGGCAAGATAGGCGGTCGGTTTTTCCGGATTAATTTTTGCCCCTTCCAGCGCGATGGCATGAAGCAAATGGGTTTTGCCCACTCCGGATTTTCCGTAGAGATAAATCAATTCAGCACTTTGGGTTTTGCTAACCGCACTTCGTGCCGCAGCAAAGGCAAGTTGATTGCTGGCATCCACAGCAAAATTATCAAAACTGTTTCGCTCATCAACAGGAGAGCGCAAATCCTTGAGGCGCACCCAAGGTTGCTCGGTAGAATTATTGCAAGCCCCATAACCGGTACTTTTAGCCCCCTGCGCCGACGGGATAGAGTTGGCATTTGGCTTTGAAAATTTGCCGGACACATCTTTTAAAAAGGGGTTTGAAATTCCCTTGGCTTGTTGTCGTCCCGCACTGTCAGTTAACGACTTTGTGCTCAATGTCTTGGAAATTTCCGGTCGCAATTTAATATCGACGCGCTCAACCGGGCCAATATTTTCACGCCACAACTGTTTCATCGTTGCCAAAAATCTTCGCCCAATCACATCGCGTTTTTCGGGCGATCCGGTTTCAAAGGTCACCAGTTCCTGCGTCGCCTTGGCAACAGTCATATCTTTTAAATACTGATCATAATCAAACATCCCGTAACGCCCGACCAAAGCTTTTTCAAACCGATCATATCCAGCCACCATTTGTCCATTAACCCCTTCAATTTGATTGTGTATGCCTATTTCGTATTTTGTTTCGTGCTCAACATTTTTTTCGACATGGCCTTTATACTGTTCACCATAGTATCCACCACTTAATGCCACTTCATTCGTCCGAAGATTATTGGGTATCTCCAAACTCAACTCATCGAGTGGTGATTTAACGCTGCCCTTCATACCTTCCAGTTTCCCTTAAATTTTTTCTCGTTACTCATAATAAAATTGCGCGGATGCGATTTATCTCGAACTCTTAATTCTTACCTTTTAGAGCCCGTACATTTTGGGGCCGACGACTTATGAATTTCTCGATAGGAAAGTTTGATTATCTGCCCTTTGCGCTGCAGTTCCAAGATTTCTGACCCGGGCTCTTTAAGTAGCGTTCAACCACCAAATCCAGATACCAGGTTCTTAACTTCTTAAAAAATGCACAGCCCCTTTTTAAGGCCAACTTCATTGTTTTGGCTCCCATATAGAATTGGTTACCGTACCTTTAGTTAGCTCCTAAAATTTTTAGCCGACCTCTAAACTAAAACATCCCGTTTCGAAACTTTTCGCCCTCACCTTCGATTGCTCCACTTGACCCTTATCTTGCCTCATAAAAGCGCAAGCTTTCGCGGGCATTAAAAGGCAAAATCATCCACCCTGCGCCTAATCGGGGACTGGCGCATCACTTAACTCAAACTAATATTCAGAACAAAGACGATTTTTAAATAATCAGCATGTAAATGCTGTACGCATATTTATATTTTAACCTCAAATTTTAAACACATCGTCTAAAGCTAGAGTTACTCAAAAAGGGAAAAATTGGCAAGCAAAGAAATGTCTTATTTTCTTCATTTTTCATGCAATTACCCAGTTGACTTTCACGCCTCTCAATAATTCCAATAAGATATGAACCAAAACAAAATTTTAAAAATCGTTATTTTCACATGCTCACAATGCGGATGAACACAAAACAATTAGTGTTGGTCAAATTAACTTAAACCCAACACGGTATTTAGAAATAAGGAAAAGGAAAATAACCCAGCGTAAAAATCAGTACGCGAATTAAAAATTATAGATACCGAAAATTACTGGGTTTTTGGCAGATTTTTTTTGCGACCGGGGGCGATAAACCTACCCAATTCAATAGGCAAGACTGGCTGACTTCTAATCGCCCACCCCACAACCAGAACGCGAGCTACCTGGCGGTGGAAATAAACTCACTTATGCGGAGATCGCTTTTATCCGAGATGATAAACGGGAGAGCTTCCGGGCAGCAGTATTTTTATGATAGATACCTTTTTGCGATGCGCGGTGAATTTCCGGCTGAGCGGCGCGAAGCGCCTCGGTTGCCGCCTTTTGATCACCCGATGCAATGGCCTCTTCCACCCGGCGCAAGAATGTACGCACCCGCGAACGTCTCATTTTATTGATAGCCGTGCGGCGTTCAATTTTGCGGACCATTTTCTTTGCGGATTTCGTATTAGCCATAAGGTGTTTGCTCGATGTTTAACGTGATTATTCTCATGTGAGGCGCGGGTTATAGACACAAGGAAAACCGCCGTCAACGGCTGATTTTAAGTGTTTTACTGGAAAAGGGTGCTTTTTCGGGCCAGATTTTAAATCACCCCCCCTATTAGCTAAAATTCTAACCCCGCTTCACCACCCCGGTCAACGCGCGGTCAGCGCTGGCAAGTTCCACAATAAAAGGTCGATCTGCCCCCTTGAGTGATACGCTTTATGGTCCGATTGCACCCCCGGCAATCCTCGCCCTCGCGTCCATAAATGCGAAAATCATGTTGAAAATAGCCCGGACTCCCGTCCGAGGAGGCAAAATCCTTTAAAGAAGACCCGCCCGCCTCGATCGCCTCCTCCAGAACCAGCCGGATTTCCCGCACCAAGCGGCTAATCCGCGGGGCGCTAATATTGCCAGCTTTACGGCTTGGTGAAATCCCCGCCCTGAATAGGGCCTCACAAACATAAATATTGCCAAGGCCAGCCACATGGCGTTGGTCGAGCAATGCCTGCTTTACCGGCGCACTGCGCCCCGAAAAAGCATCTATCAGCGCTTGGTCGTTAAACCCGTTGGAGAGAGGTTCGGGGCCCATGCCCTTAAAATGGCGACAGATCTCCAGCTCATCGGTTTTCACCAGATCCATAAAGCCAAAACGACGCGGATCATTATAGACCACGCGAACCCCATTGCTCATATCCATAAGCACATGATCATGCTTTGGGTTTGTCTCACTATCGTGATGGAAATCTCCCGGCTTATTGGAATGATGAGGGCGCAGCACACTAAAGCGCCCCGACATCCCCAAATGCATAACCAAGGTCTCATTGCTGGAGAGGTCAGCGAGCATATATTTACCCCGCCGCGCGAGGCCACTCACCTTGCTGCCCGTCAAGCGCTTGGCAAACTGCTTTGGGAAATCAAACCGCAAATTCTTGCGATTACATTTAACCCCTTCGAAAACATACCCCTCCATTTCCGGTGCAAGGGCGCGCTTGACTGTTTCAACTTCAGGGAGCTCAGGCATAATCAACCTTACAATATTTAATCCGGTTTTGCTGATGATAGCATACAAGCATTTTACGCTTAAGTGGGAACCGCGTTGATGGCTCCGATAGATCAAATAAAAACACAAAAAAAGCGCGCCCCAAACCGGAGCGCGCTTTCAATCATTTTTAAAATCATTTTCTTACAACCGGGCGGATCAGAGTTGAACCGATCCGGTTAAAAGATGTTAGTCTTTATCTTTCAAGGCTGCGCCGAGGATATCACCAAGGGATGCACCAGAATCTGCAGAACCATACTGTTCCACTGCCTCTTTTTCCTCAGCGGTTTCACGCGCTTTGATGGAGAGATTAATTCTGCGTGATGTGCGATCCATTCCTGTCACGCGCGCATCAATACGATCACCAACAGCAAACCGGTCAGGGCGTTGCTCATTGCGGTCTTTCGAAAGATCAGATTTACGGATAAAGGCTTTAAGCCCTGTGTCGCCGCCAATCTGTACTTCGATGCCGCCGGTTTCGATAGATGTAACCGTACATGTTACGTCGTCACCGCGTTTGACCTCACCCAGATCATCCATTGGATCAGCGCCAACCTGTTTGATACCAAGAGAGATGCGTTCTTTATCGGCATCCACATCGAGGATTTTGGCTTGAACCATCTGACCTTTTTCATAGTCGGTAATGGCCTCTTCGCCTGAACGGTTCCAGTCAAGATCGGTGAGGTGAACCATGCCGTCCAGCTCGTCGGTAAGGCCAACGAATAAACCAAACTCGGTGATATTTTTCACTTCACCTTCGATCACGGAGCCAACCGGGAACTGATCAGCAAAGCTTGCCCATGGATTATCCATGCACTGTTTGAGACCAAGAGAAATCCGGCGTTTGCTT
Source organism: uncultured Caulobacterales bacterium (assembly GCA_964392325.1). GTDB lineage: Bacteria > Pseudomonadota > Alphaproteobacteria > Caulobacterales > Parvularculaceae > CALLPQ01. Next base: position 106,623 of record CAYMPJ010000008.1, on the reverse strand, counting down.
TCATCCACTTCCAGAACCATGACTTCGACTTCCTGAGAAGTAGAAACAATTTTGCCCGGGTGAACATTTTTCTTAACCCAGCTCATCTCGGAGACATGGACCAGACCTTCAATGCCATCTTCAAGCTCAACAAAAGCACCATAATCGGTGATATTGGTGATTTTCCCGTTGAATTTTGCACTGAGGGGATATTTGGCCTGAACACCTTGCCATGGATCAGGATGCAATTGCTTGATACCAAGGGAGATACGGCTGGTTTCCGGATTGATCTTGATGATCTTCACCTTCACGGAGTCATTCACCTGAATAACTTCTGAAGGATGATTGACCCGCGACCAGGACATATCGGTAACATGGAGAAGCCCATCAACACCGGGCGCCAATTCAACGAAGGCACCATAATCGGTGATATTTTTAACGATACCATCACGCTCATCACCCTCGGATAGGTCTTTGACCACCTCTGAGCGATGTTCCGCACGATCTTCTTCGAGAATAGAGCGACGAGAGACAACGATATTGCCCCGGCGTTTATCCATTTTCAAAATCTTGAAAGGCTGTGAGATATTCATCAAAGGCGCTGCATCACGCACCGGGCGGATATCCACCTGAGAGCCGGGCAAGAATGCAACCGCGCCATCAAGGTCAACTGTAAAGCCACCTTTAACGCGGTTAAAGATAACGCCTTCGACGCGCTCTTCTTTTTCAAACATCTTATCAAGACGGTGCCAGGCTTCCTCGCGGCGGGCTTTTTCACGGCTAACAACGGCTTCACCGTTGGCGTTTTCAACACGCTCTACAAATACCTCGACATTGTCACCCACTTTAATGGTGGGCTCCTGGCCGGGCATGGCAAATTCTTTTAGGGGTACGCGGCCTTCTGTTTTGAGGCCTACATCAATAACTGCCATATCTTTTTCGATGGCTGTTACAAGACCGGTCACTACGGTTTCTTCAAAATCCTGACGGTCAATGAGCGAAGCTTCGAGCATGGTTTCGAAGTCATCGCGGGTTGGGTTTAAAGCTTCAGACAATGTTTTTCGTTTCTATAAGGTTTTGCGGGAGTTTTTTCCTGCCGACCGGTTGATCCGGCGGTCTTTCCGACAATTTCAATGGCGGACAATGAATACCCGTTAGTGTTGATAAAAAGCGCCGCCAGCACCAAATTGAAAAACAACGCCCTTCATTTAAGAAATAAAAGGTTCAATAAGCGCCCGCGCCGCCGCGAATGCCGCTTCTTTAGACAAATGAGTGGTATCAATCAAGTGCGCATTATCGGCTTGCACAAGCGGGGCCGTATCCCGGCTGGCATCGCGTTCGTCACGGGCAAGCACATCTTGCAAAACGCTCTCCTCCGCAAGTCCCGGATTTGTCTCTTTTAGCTCCAGCCAGCGGCGGTGCGCGCGCTCTTTGGAACTGGCAGTGACAAAAATTTTCACGCTTGCGTCAGGGCAAACCACGGTGCCGATATCCCGCCCATCAAGTACCGCACCCTTGGCCAACCCGCCATTTTCAAGGGCCGGCGGGGTTTTGGCAAAATTTCGCTGGAATGCCAGTAACGCAGCACGCACCCCCTCATTGGCAGCAACAATACTCGCCGCACTTCCAACTTCGCGGGTACGAATATCTGCCCCCTTGATCGCCGCCAGAGAAAAGGAGTTCGCAATTTCCGTCGCTCGCTGGGTATTTTCCGGGTCGAGGCCACCATCCAGCATGATCCAGGCAACGCCGCGATACAGCATCCCCGTATCGAGAAAAGCCAATTCAAACCGATCAGCCACCTGCCGGGCAAGAGTGCCTTTTCCCGCCGCGGCTGGGCCATCAATTGCGACCACAAATGAAGATTTCGGATCCATCACAGTCCTTATTCATCCCATAATTCACCCCCGGACCTTGTATTATCCCAGCCAAAGGTTTGAAGAAAGCCCCCCCATTCGATCAATTATCTACGGTAGGGTCGATGCTACCCGGGCGAGCGACGGTTTAATTCATCAAAAATTTATTCATACTTTCGGCTTATTCTTCCATTATGCATGAACTTGCCAAATTTATGGATGGTCCCTTTGCGGCAGCCCCAGCCATTGTCGGTTTGGGAGCTTTTCTCGGTGGGCTTGGTTTTTTGGCCATCGGTGTATTTTACTATCGCTCAATATACCGGTCGCGATCATGGAGCGAAACTAGTGCCCGTATTTTAATCGCAGAGATCAAAGAGCAGGTCTATAAAAGCCAGCGCAGTTATTCTCTTGACGTGCGTTATGAATTCAATGTCGCCGGTCAGCTATGTAAAGGTGATCGATATTCTTTTTCCATGACTTCAGAACGTCGACGCGAATCTGTCCAACAGCTAGTCGATCAGTTTCAAGACTATATCCGCCAAAGCCACGTTGTTCCGGTTTATTATGATAACGAAGACCCAACTAAATCCGTCCTTAACAGAGAATTAAATTCTAGCTTTCCGATATATATGGGGATCGTCGCTTTTATGTTTTTTGCGGTTTCCTATCACTTGCTGATTTCCTCGTTTGATTTTTCCAGCTTGGAAAACCTGTTTATACAACTCGAAGATAAGTTTTCATAAGCTAGGCTGTGATAATTTCAGCGCTGGCGCCCCTCAAGACCCATGCGTATGCAGATTTTTTTTGAAGCAACGCAGCGCGGCCGCGATCCAACATCCCCGCATCGAGAAAAGCCAAATCGAACCGGTCCGCTACCTGACGGGCAAGAGCGCCTTTTCCCGCCGCGGCTGGGCCATCAATGGCAACAATAAAGGGCGTAGAATTTATCACTATCAAGACCCGATACAAATTCGCTGGCAATTCTCATTTTCCAGCTCAAACACACGAAAAAATGTAATGTGCGCAAGTCTAAAGCGCAATGGCGCAAGCGCGATTTCGGGGCCACACAATTTTAACAAAATATTCCTCGAGCCGGTGATATCGAGGCACGGGGATATTTAATAGGCCAAACCCAAATCAATCGGGATCAGAATTTGTTTGGGCAATAATACGCTCCGCGAGAAGCCCCGCCCCCTTCATGCTCAGATGATTTTTATTATAATATAAAACGCCTTTGCTTGCGCGGTACACGAAGCATTTTTGATCATCACATAAAAAATCAGCTGGATAAATAACATCAATATCGTGCTCGGTGCCAAACTGTTGAAACCGGGCCGCAATCGGAGCGCGTTGGCGATCATACTCTGCGCGATCCCCTGCCACGCTCTGCGGGTCATGCCCCCAGCGGGCGGTTAAGGCCAAACGCGATGGCGGATCAAAAGCAAAAGTTGGAATCGGCGCAATTAGCACAACCCGCTTTCCGCTTTTTCGCAAAGCCAAGGCAGAATGAAGAACACCCGCAATTATTTCTTGCATTGCCGCACTGTCCCCGTGCAAGTTTGCCGTTAATATTATTGTTTTCATATCCTTATCAGCCATCAACGCCCCCAAGGATGCACGCACCTGGTTTGTGCAGGCGGCGCGAATGGTTTGAGCGGCAGGACACCCCGACATTGTGATAGAGCGCACCGCTAAATGTTGCGCTTGTAATTTCTCTCCCAGAATTTTTGCAAGCTCGGCGCCATGACTATCCCCCCAGACCGCATAAGATGCACGGATATTCTTTGCGCCATAAACACAAAGATCATCATACTCTTTCGGACGATCAGAGCGCATATGACATTGAGGACGGTCATGATTAAAATCCTGCGCAGCGGCAATAAAAACACGCTCACGGGGGGAAAACCGCCCCGGCAATCCATCCGCATTATAAATAACTATCAACACTGATATAAGCGCCGCAATAGTTAAGCCCGCCATTGAAAAACCTTTGACGGCTCCCGCTCTTTTGTTATCGCGCTCTAAAAAAGGCGCTTCCACAAACCGGGTCGACAAAGCCGATGCAATAAAAGCCAATAAGATTGCAATCCATTTCGCCCCTAAAGCATATGGAAAAAGTAACTTTGCAAAAACCAGCAAAGGCCAATGCCATAAATATAATGAATATGACCAATCACCCACTATGGTTAGAGGTTTGATCGATAATGCCCGGTTCGCAAATGACGACCAGCCCAATAACAAAACAAAACTTGCAAAACAGGGAACCAGCGCAACCAGTCCCGGAAAAAGAGTGCTCTCATCAATCAGAAAAAAGCTCAGGGCAAGCACCAATAAACCGAAAAGCCCAAGCGCATTTGAGAGGCGGGGCAAGGCTAGCGGCATTTGAGAAAAGTTCTTTTTAACTCCATATGCCAAAGCCCCGATGAGAAGCTCAAACGCTCTTGAAAAGGGATGAAAAAACGCAACCTTAGGATCGGTAACACTCCAATATTGCGAAGCCATCAAAGACATAAGCCCAAGCCCCAGCAATACCAGCCACAAATAGCGCCGCGCCCACTTATAAAGAACAAGCAAAATTAACGGATAAACAAGATAAAATTGCTCTTCTATGGCGAGTGACCAACTATGTAAAAAAGGCAACAACTCAGCATCAAGATCAAAATAACCTGTATTATCCAGAAAATAAAAATTCGAGACAAAAAGGGTCGCGAAAAATTGCGATTCAATAAGAGAGATTAAAATACCCGGCGGTAAAAACAATAATCCGCCAATCAAGGTGGCGACCATCACAACAAAAAATGCCGGCAATAATCGACTAATGCGTTTTTGATAAAAATGCACCAATGAAAATGAACGCGCCTCCAAAGGCTCCAGCAATATTCCGGTAATCAAAAAACCGGAAATCACAAAAAAAATATCAACACCAATAAAACCGCCCGGAAGCTTATCGCCAAAGCCATGAAAAAAAACCACCGAAAGAACCGCGATTGCACGCAGCCCCTGAATTTCAGCTCGTTTCTTCAATGCCCGATGGGCAACTGGGCTGGTCTCCATTGGGTAAAAACCTTTATCTACCTTCGAATGGATTTAATTTTTTCAAAAGAAATTGTAATCCGCCGCGTTTTTCTTTGCGATCAAGCGCTTCCTGACTATCCAGAAACGTCACCTGAATAACATAGCGCTCACCAGAAAATGGCGGATGGCCGTGCCAGCTATTATCAGAGCGCGCAAAGGCAAATACATTCCCCGCAAGGGGCGGCACTTCAAGCGCGAAATCATCCATATCCTGATCATTATGCAAAACCCTGATTGCCCCGCCCTCATCGACATTCCAATCATCATTGAGATAAATCAACATCGTGCAGATTTTGGAGACGCTATCATTGTGAATACGCCCATCGCCAAGCTTGGAGAGCTTACGCACAGTAATCATACGCGGTTTATCGGTTAGATCGATATTCAGCTTTTCCGATAAAATATTTGCCAATTGCTGCGTTTGCAAATCATCAATAAGGGTTGCAAATTGACCTTTCACAACAAGCTTGGAAAGGGGCAGATAACCGGTTTTCGATATTTCGGGAAAATCTGCGCGCACGAGGGCGGCCTGATCTTTCGTCAATGCGCCCTGCGCACTTATATATGTATAAGGAGCACTGCATGACTGCGCTGCGGAGATCATAGCAAAGTTCAACATCTAACGCCCAAGCTTTCACACATTAATGTACGATCACTTTAGCATTTAATTGATAGTGCCAGTATCGTCATTTTGATGAAAATTAGGTGGTCAGCACCCACGTGTCAACGCAAGGATAAAGGGCCAGCAGCGCTAACCCTTATTAGCACATGCTTTTGTCAAGCCGCGCGGTGCCTCGTTTACTTTACCGTCACCCAGATTACTGATTTTATTTCCGCAAGCCTTGAAGCGCGATGAACCGTCCTCATCGAGATTGATAAATTTAGCACGCGGGTGGTGATTATTGATCTGATTGTTGCGAAATACATATTCGTCCAATTTGCCGGGCAGCTTACCCGTTTGGCTTTGCATATTGGAATAATTAAACATCGAACGATTATCTTCGCCATCCGGGGCGCGGTGATAGGTAAAGACATTATCCTGAATTAAAACATTCCCGCCATTAGGCGTATCAATATTATAAGTGATCTCATGGAGCTCATTGTCAAATGTTGATCCGGTTACAATCGTCCTTGCGGCAAGGCTTTTAATGTGATGGCCATGATGTTTGGTATTTATGAAATTGGTGTTTCTCACCGTTAACAAGCCGCCTTGGGACATATAAATACCATGGGCCAGCTCTTTTTTATGTTCACCATTTTTTTCAAAATGAGAGTCTAAAATGGTTAAGGAACCGGCATAGGTATAGTCACTTGCCGGGACTTGCTCACTAACGCTTGTAAACAGAATACCATTTTCATTATTGATAAAGCGACAATTGCGAACCGTAACTGCGCTTCCTTGTGCGCGAATGGCAGCGCCATTACTGCTATATCCTACTGCATTTTGAAAAGTGAGATTTTCAACTGTTAACTCAATTTTCTTTGGAAATTTTTTCAAGTGGCGCGCATCGCGAGTGACCAGAATACCCTTTGAGAGTTTGGCCTGATAGGAGCTCCCTTGCGCATCAATTATTGTTTTGGACGGATCTGGATCAATCCCCTTAAGGGTCAAGCTATGATTAATGCGCACATCAAGCACATTGGCTTCATAGTGAAAAAAACGATCGACATTATAATCGCCAGGCATTTTGAAAGTATAATGACCCGGCTCCAACTCAATCACATCGCCGGGCTTGGAATGAGCAATTTTATAACGTAATCGCAGTCCGTTTTTCACCGCTTGCGATTCATCTGCCAACTCATTTTTCAAGGCGCGCTCTAGCGCAAGCTTGGTATCATTTGAAAATTCGTGTGCGATTGCTGGGGATGCAATTGTTGATAGGGCCAGAAAAGCGCCTGACACAAGACCTAGCTTTGATGTCGCCCGGTTGCGGGAAATTTGTCGTTCAGAATTTTTGTACACGTTACTACTCGCCTTATTCCTTGCCCCCGCAATACCATTATATAGCTCGGCGCTTTAAAACATGCAAAAGCCGAGCCGTAATCGCTAGCTTCGATATAATAGCATTGGATTAGAGATCAAGGAAAGGCCCTGATAGCCTTAACATGAAAACCTTGACCTAGAAGCCATATGAGGTCCCATCAAGAGCTTCAACGGGGGCAAAATAGGGCTTGTGGTTTGGTAAAAAAATTAAAAAACAGGGTTAATATTTGTGTTGGAAGAAAGAGTTAGTCCAGAGTTTTTTATGGTTATCTGGTTTCTGCATCCAATGAGATTTCTTCAATACTACCCCCTTGCCCGCTAGCTGATCCATCTGCGGGTGTATCAATCACGGAGGTCACCGGAATTTGCCCGAATGTCCAGTTGACCATTTCACGTTGCAGGCCATTCAAGGCACTATGAAAACCGGCCATTACCGCGCTAACGCTATCAGCATCAACTTGTTCACGGCGAACAAATTCCCGAACACCAATGGTTTTACCTTCATTGTTTTGAAGTTTACCCAATATGGTTATCAAAACCGCTGACGGTGATCCCACAGTGTTCACATGAAATGCGCGTATATCTGTTTTCAATGTGTAATCTGCAAAACCGATTTCTGTATGATCACCCACATCGTCCATACGCTTGGCATTTTCAAAACTGCGGATCATAGCCCGCTGAAACAATTCTGGCGCGCGATCAGTCCACTCGACCCCCGCATAAAATTCAAATCGATTGGGTTCGCGCGAGAGCGCGACTTTAACGCTCTGGTAAAGCTGACTTGCAGTTGGATCATCAACCAGCAGCACCCCTTCAATAGCATTGCCGGGTTCAACTGTGACAGCGCTCACCGTGTAGCGCGGCGCAGGCGGCTCTGTTTTGGGTAGCACTGAAACACATGCGTTTAACGCCGCACCTGTCATCAGTAAAAGGATTATTTTTAGTGTTATTTTGACTGGAGAATGTTTCATTTCTTCTTCGCCTTATATTCCGGAACGGGTTCTCCGAGGAGGTAGCCGCTTGGATCTCGTTCTAATTTTTTAAGGAACCCGTCCATGGTGCGCAATAATCTTCTGACTTCGGTCATGCCGGGGCCAATTTGCGATAGTCCGGTGTTGGTAAAGCTGTTTATATTGCCGCGATTTTCTTGCACAACACCGCGCAAATCAGCAACGAGTAAACGCGCATCGTCCGCGACCGCACTCACGCTCTGGAGCGCTGCGGTGCCTTGGGACGCTGCAAGGGCATCAAGACGCACGATCAATTGTTCCAGATCATCGGAAGCTTTGGAGAGATCGCCGGTGATTTTTGCACTATTGACCAGAACCTCAGCAATGCTCTCCTCATTTTCCGCAATTGTACCCGTTACCACACTTATATTGGCGATAATCTCGCTAAAATTATCAATATTTTCCTGAGACAAAACCTTATTGGCTGCCTCTATAATTGTACCGCCTTCAGATAAAAGCTGCGAAATCCCCGACTGTTGCGCCGGGAGAACAGGAATACCTGAAGTTTCATCAACCAGTAATGGTGCCCCTGCGCTGCCGCCTTCAAATTCGATCACTGCTAATCCGGTAAAGCCGACAATTTCCAAGGTCACAATGGTATCTGTTTTGATCGGCGTTTTTTTCTCGACCCGAACCAACGCTTCCACCAAACTATCGTCATTGATTTCAAGTTTTCGCACCTCGCCAACTTGAATACCTTTAAAGCGAACCGTGCCGCCGACTGTCAGTCCCGAAACCTGTTCCTCAAATACAATTTTATATTGATCATATTCCGTTTGCGCCGACCCGAGCCACAAAATAAACAAAAATGCAAGTCCCAGCACCGCCAAAACGAACGAGCCGATTAAAATATATGCACCTCTGGTTTCCATAATATATCTTCCTTGATGTCACGCGGTTCTTAAACGCGCACAGTCTTTTCACTAAAATCTTCTACATGTTTTGGATCTTTTGCCGTCACCGCTGCGCGCCCACGCGGGCCAGAGAAATAACGTTGTATCCATTCATGATCCATTTGGCGCACCTCATCGAGGGGGCCGTTAATAATCACTTTCTTTTGGTCGAGGACAGCAACCCGGTCACACGCGGCGTGTAAACTGTCTAAATCGTGGGTCACCATGAAAACAGTAAGCCCAAGCGTATCTCTAAGCTCAACGATTAACCGATCAAATTGCGCCGCGCCAATCGGGTCTAGTCCTGCGGTCGGCTCATCGAGAAAAACCAGATTGGGATCAAGGGCGAGTGCGCGGGCAAGGCCAGCGCGTTTTTTCATACCGCCAGAAAGCTCAGAAGGATATTTTTCACCCGCCTCTTCGGGTAGACCGGACATTGAAATTTTCATGGCCGCGATATCTTCTGCCAAAGCATCCGGAATATCGAGATGTGCGCGTATTGGCGTCATGACATTTTCAGCAACTGTCATCGAGGAAAATAGGGCGCCCCCTTGAAACAAAACACCCCAGCGGCGCTCTATACTGGTTTTGACGCTTTGATCGGCTTGATAATATTTCTTTCCAAAAATTTCGACCGTACCGGCAGAGGGGGTTTTGAGGCCAATGATCGCGCGCATCAGCACCGACTTACCCGTACCCGACCCGCCAACGACACCAATTATTTCGCCTTTGCGTACATTCAGATCAAGATTTTCATGGACGACAAAATCATCGAACTGGGTTTTTAAGTTCCGTACCTGGATGATATTTTCATTATCTGACGGCTGCCGCGCGGCATAGCTACCTTCAGGTTTTTTATCCAACTGGTTATGATGTCCGTTTACTGACATATTTAAAAATCAAGCTCCAGAAAGAACATCGCGAAGAAAGCATCAAGGACAATCACTAAAAATAGGGACTGCACAACTGAAAGCGTGGTTTTCTGCCCCAAAGATTCAGCACTGCCCTCAACCTCCATGCCTTGAAAACAACCAATCACCGCGATCACAAACGCAAAAAATGGCGCTTTAATCATACCGGCCCAGAAATTATTGATACTGATATTTTCCTGCATTCGAGAGATAAAATAAGATGGTGATATATCCATGGTTACCCAAGCGACAAGCCCGCCGCCAATTAACCCCATGTAAGCCCCGAGAAACGCCAAAATTGGCAACATCACCACCAGTGCAACTGCTCGCGGTATAATCAGCACTTCCACCGGATCAAGACCAATGACCCGTAGCGCATCAATTTCCTCGCGAATTTTCATCGACCCAAGCTGGGCTGTAAACGCACTCCCCGAGCGACCCGCCACAAGAATTGCAGCCAAAAGCACCCCGAATTCCCGCAAGACCGCCAATGCGACCAAATCCACGACAAAAACTGTAGCATTAAACTGCTGGAGAATTTTTGCCCCCATAAACGCAACCACAGCGCCAATCATAAATGACATCAACGCCACGATTGGCACCGCATTCAAGCCAGCCTCCTCCATATGATGAACAACCGATGCGAGGCGCCAGCGCTTTGGGTTGGTCATAACCCTCAACAAGCTCACCAAAGTAAGACCGATGAAATTAAGCAACTCAAGGGCTGCATCATAAACGCCGTGCAATCCGGCCCCGGTACGATACAGCATCTCAACAAAATTATTCACCTTGGGGGGACTAACAGGACACGGATCAAGATGACTTAGGACTTGCCGCAATAAAGCTTCATGATCCGACTGAGCGCCGACAATCGCGGATTTATGGGTTCGCATTTCGCAATTATGGAACGTCCGCTGGATCATCATTGCACCGGTCGTATCAAGTTGGTGCAACTGCTTTAGATCAATCACCAGATCGCGCCCCACGCTGATTTCGGCAAATTCGCGCAAAGGCTCATCCAGCTCGCCAAGGTTAGCCGCGCGCCAGTCGCCAAAAATGGCGAGTTTCAGGACAGTATCTGTCGTTTCTGTCTCAAATCTCGCAGCCTGTAGGGTCTCGCTCATGTCCACTCTTTATTCCGCAAATTGTTCGACGCTCTATCTATTCTGATACATTGCCTTCAAGATCATCAAAAATACCTGATTATAATCAAAGATAGGGTACCTAAACAAAATGTCATGTCGTGTCCTTCTATCCCAAAATGATAAAATCATTCTAAAGATTAGCTTAAAATCGGGGATATCCTGTTTTATTGATGCATATTGATACAGATCTAATAAGTATGTGTTGGGTATACACACTCAAACGCACAAAAAATTAGGAAATCCCTGCGGCGCGGTTTATTTATGGTCTAGATCGCGCCTTACGGCGTGTATTATAACGAGTGATTGCAACCTATTGTTGAAGAGATATGTCTAGGGCCTAGTGATAGATGTCACTTCCAACAAATTCCGGGTAAAAGAGCTGTGGCGCTGCCGGATGAACACATTGGGGCATAAAAATTGATAGGGTTGGGAAGATGATTGAGGGAAGATTGTGCAGAGTATGAGTTCCATAAAATTTAGATGGCTGACCTCTCTGCCACTCATTCTCGCAATGCTGATTTTGCTGTTCATTGCGATAAACGCCCTTATCGGCGCGACGTCACCCAACGCGCCGGTCCGCGAAGCCCTGTTTGATTATTATCAACGTATTAATCCCGCCCCGCCAACGGCGAGCTCTCCATTCCATTTGGTTACAATCGACAAGGAGAGCGTTGATAAGGTTGGCCCTTGGCCTTGGCCGCGCACGGTTATGGCGGAATTAATCGATGCAAGCGTCGCCTCGGGAGCCAAGGCGGTCCTCATTGCAGAACCTCTTGATCGCCCCGATTTGCTTTCACCCGAAACCATTGGCGACTTTTGGCTAAAAGGCGCTCAAGACGAAACCCTTGCGGCTGAATTACAACTCCTACCGCGAACAAATGAGGTTCTGGCGCAATCTCTTAACGCTCTGCCTGCAGGTACCGGATTTTCTGATAAAACATATAGCATTCTATCCGATGTAAATTTTACCCGCGCAGATACAGCCCTCTCAAACGGATTGATCAAAACCAAGACAGATAACGGGTCAGAATTTATTGCTTTGCCCAGAGCCATACCGCGCGACAAATTAAGCCCTGCATTGGTGGCAGCGTCTACACCGGTCGTTTTGAATTTGCCTACCGATAATAATTCCTATCTGCGAAGAAGCTATCTTTACTGGGCCAATGACGCCAAACCCAGCCCTGCGCTCGCCCTTGAAGCGGCAAGGTTAGCAATTGGCACAAATAGCGTCACACTGGATACACTTAATGCCACCACCAGTGATCAAGGACGCATCCCCGGTAAGCTTGTGATTGGCTCCCAAAGCCTTGATCTAGAGGGACAAGGAACTTTGCGATTATACCCCCCGCGGCGCAGTGCAATTACCAAAACCACATCCTGGAAGCTTCTTGACGGAAGTGCCTCGCGCCAACCCCTTCTTGGTAAAGTGATTTTGATAGGCCGGGATAGTTCCATCACTGATGGTATTCGCTCCGCACATGGACGGATGTCACCCCTTGAAGCGCACGCCATGATCGCAGATCAAATCACCAATGGTGTTTCCCTGAAACGCCCTGGCTTTTTTGGCTATATTGAAGCCATCGCAGTTATGATATTAGGCGCAGCGGCGATCATGCTCGCACAGCGATTGGTCTTCTGGCAAGCGATTGCAGCTGCCATATTGGGCGCTCTTTTATTACTTATCATTTCCACGATCTTGTTTTTTTCCAACGGCTGGCTCTTTAACCCGATCCTGCCAGGTGTAACCATGTTTTTGGGAGCACTTTCCATAGCAGGCGGAAAATCTGTTGGCACCATATTATTTGACGATAATGTTCGCGGGGCTTTTCGTGGTATGTTACCAGAAGCTGCCATGAAAGCATTGCGCGAGGATAGAACCGGCAAAGTGCTCTCCGGGGTTCAGCGAAAAACGACGGTCCTTGCCTGCGAATTGCGCATTACCGATGATGACTTACAATCGATAAGCGACACCCCTCATACCGTCAGTCAAATTCTCTCGGCCGCCAGCCATCATCTACGCCAAACGATTACAAAAATTGGCGGCACGGTGGATCAAGCCGATGGCGGGCGCTTATTTGCCTATTTCAATGTTCCCTTAGAGACCTCAGACCATATTGAAAAAGCGTGCGCAGCAGCGCTCGCTCTCATTGAGAGTATGGATAAAACCAATTCAGAACTTGCCGCCTCATCCCAAACCGGAAATATACAGGTACATTTGGCAATAGGCATTGCGAGCGGAACCTGTTTCACAGGACCAATGGGGTATGGCCGCAATAATCGCTATTCAGCGATCGGAGACGCTGTCGATATGGCCAGCTTCCTTCGTCGCAAGTCAGAATATTATGGCCCGGCAATTATCTGTACAGATATGGTTTATCGCGAAAGTCACCATAAATACGCTTTTCTTGAGCTGGACAGTGTAGATATTCCATATAAAGACAGAACCGAAAATATTCACGCCCTTATTGGTAACCCTTTTATAAAATCCTCAAAAAGTTTCCGTGAGCTCGATGTGCCCCACCGCTCCATGATCGCCGCTTTCAGAGCGGGGAATGCCGCCGAGGCAAGAGAAAATCTTGATAAGGTCAAAAAACTTCCCGCCGCTAACATCGCGCTTTTTGAAATTTATGAAGAACGCATTAAATCCCTTGAAGCGCAAGGCACTTCGGATGAATTGGAAGAGGCGACGGCCTCTTAAATTCTGGCTCGACGTAACCGAATATCTGATTTTTTGCCCTGACCATAAACCACCGATCAAGCAGGTTCACCATGACAGACAAGTCGCGCCATCGAATCCTGGATTGGCAAATAAAGCGCTACAAAATCACCCGCCCCTTTACAATTGCCAGAGGCACTAAAAATACTGCGGAACAAATTATTGTTACCCTCAAACAAGGGGATCATATTGGGCACGGTGCATGTGTACCCTATCGTCACAACGGAGAGACTTTAGAAAGCGTTGCTCAACAAATTGAAACCCTTCGCGGCGATATCGAAAACGGCCTCTCCATTGAAGACCTTCAACCTCGCCTACCTGCTGGTTCAGCGCGTAATGCCCTTGATTGTGCATTATGGGATTTAAAGTCCCGTGAGTTGGGGCAACCCATCTGGAAACTTGCAAATATTGATGCGCCCACTCCCAGAATTACCGCCACAACGCTTAGTGTTACGTCCCCTGCGGAAGTTGGCGAACAAGCGCAACAGTTAAGCGCGGCCCCTCTTTTAAAATTAAAACTTGCTGGCGATGATATAGACATAATGCGTATTGAAGCGGCCATTAAAAATGCGCCCAGTGCGAAATATATACTTGATGCAAATGAAAGCCTGACACGCAAAAAGCTTGATGCATTGATATCAAATCTTGACCTCGACGCAATTTCCCTTATCGAACAGCCCGTTGCGGCAGGCCGGGATGAAGAGCTTTCGGATTTTAAGGAAAAACATATTCTTTGTGCGGATGAATCCTTCCATCTTGCAGAAGACACCGCTTATCTTTCAAAATTTTATGGGGCAGTAAATATCAAACTCGACAAAACAGGCGGCTTTACTGGCGCATTAGAAGCGGTAAAAACTGCTCAACGTCATAATATGACGATTATGCTGGGCTGTATGTTGGGCTCATCTCTGGCGATGGCGCCGGCTTTTTTGTTAGCGCCCTTTGCGCAAATTCTTGACCTTGATGGTCCGATCTTACTTGCCCAAGATGATGAAAATGGTTTCACATTTGATGGTAGCTTGATGAACCCGGCCTCCCTTTGGGGCCATCCATAAGGCCGGTTAGCACCCCTCCCTTACGACTTAGCGCTTTGGGAGACATCACTACGCGCGGCGCTTATTACCTGTACAGCATTCACCCGCACAGCCAATTTTTTTTGACCATTAAAAATATCCATCTCCAAATGGATAAGTCGACGCGAAATATTGGTAACCCGCACCTCGACATCCGCGTCACATTTCATCAAGGGGCGGAAAAAATTGGTCTCTAATCTGGACGTGCGAAACCGGTCTTTTGAGTCCGTTAGGACAGTCATAGCGCCGAGCGCAACCAGATGATCCGAGATTGAGGCAATGTGCCCCCCAAACATCACCCCATCGGGCATTATAAAACGATCATCAATGGTCCATCGCAGCTGAACCTTGCCCCAACTCCATTCAAGCAATTCAACATCGCCCAAATGTTCAGAGGCCCATTTCTTAAAGATGGAGGTTCCGTTTTGGTAGCTATCGAGTAGCTCGGTATGTCTCTCGGATGTAATATTGCTCATTGATTGCCCTTTGCAGTCTTGTCGATGGAGTACAACAAAGTGTGCAGCCAAGCCAAGAGGACAGGACAGTTAAAAAGACTTAAACGCCAACCGGTTGGGGCTGATCTTGATGGCCCCCGATTGCCTCATAATAATCTTCAATTAATCCGTCGAGAATAGTTGTCCAGCTATAGGTTTGAGCCCGCCCCACAGCATTCAGACTATATTCTCTGCGCAAATTTTCATTGCCTGCGAGGGAGATGAGTTTTTCGGCAAGCCCCGAAGCGCCATTTGCCGGGTCGCTCAACAATCCATTAAACCCGTCCTTCACGAGCGACAACGCCCCGGAGGCCGCAGCACAAACACTAGGCAAGCCGCACGCCATCGCCTCAAGCGTAACATTGCCGAAAGTCTCGGTAAGAGATGGATTAAAAAACACATCCGCGCTCGCATAGGCCCGGGCCAAATCCTCGCCTTGCAAAAAGCCGGTAAAGATTGCGTCCGGTAAATCCAGTTGCAATTGCGCACGCTCTGGCCCCTCACCCACAATTAATGTCTTAATGCGAGGATTAGCTTTGCTTGAGAGTTTGGTTGCTTCAACTAAAAAGTCGAGCCCTTTTTCCTTTACCAAACGACCGACAAACAGGACGATAATATCATTATTGTCAAACCCATGTTGAGCACGCCAGCTCATATCCCGTTGGTGAGGGTTGAAAATATCCCGGTCGACACCGCGTTGCCAAAGCCTGAAATTATCTTTGTAACCTTCCCGCATCATTTGTGCGCTCATGGATTGCGAGGGCACATAGACATGAGCACAACGGCCATAAAAGCGACGCATATAACGAGACGCATGACGCTCTAGCCAGGTCAAATTATAGTAACGCAAATAAGTATCAAAGCGGGTATGATAGGAAGCGACCGTCGTGATCGCGCGCTGTTGCGCATATCGCTGGGCTAAATAGCCCGTTAAATCCGGCGCAGCGATGTGAATCAGGTTCGGCGCAAAAGCATCGAGCTTGGCTTTCGCTTCGCCAAAAAGGCCCAAACCAACGCGATATTCCTTACGGGAGCCAAATCCGGGAATTGAGGGAATCGATACAAGTTCCCCCACATGATCAAATGCCGGATTCGCGACTGTGGGTGCAAATACCAGAACCTCATGACCGCGCCCTTGCAAGTGCTCCACCAATTTGTTGAGCGCGCGCACCGGACCATCCATCACATAATTATAATTGCCCGAAAACAAAGCGACACGCAGCTTTTTATGCGGCCTCGGTGATTTTTCTGACCGGGCAAGCCTCAACTCATTTATCAAAGGGGCATTCATTCGTCTCTACCTTACAACGCCCCACACCAAGCGAAATCATTCAAGCCTGCCAAAAACATAAATACAATCTACTACACCAAATACATGACGATCAACACACGACCCGTTATAGGGTTCGTCATATACATCCCGGATGACCTTATAGCGGTGTATGATAGGTTTTTTATTACAGAGTATAGTGAATAAAATCAGATACTTCCCCTGGAAGATGGTACCGCCTCTTGGGCTCGAACCAAGGGCCTCCGGTTCCACAAACCGGCGCTCTAACCAACTGAGCTAAGGCGGCACACCACCCCTATCTAGACCAATATTATCTAGAATCGAAGCCTAAAATCATACAAATTGTATTTTTTTCACCTTGAGGACCCAAATTCAAATTCTGGCGTTTTATCAAAACATCGAAGTCAGTGATGATTGCGACGGCTTGATGCATTTCAGGCTCTTAACCTTATGGTTTCAGGGCCGTCAAGGGCACAGTTTTAAAGCCAGATCGTGACGCGACACCACCACTCTTGCCCCACATTATCTTTAGTTTTTCGTGGTAGCGCCATACTCAATGATAAAGCGCCTCCCGTTCAATTCCAGTTTTCCAAATTTTGGCGGGATCGCAATTATGTCTTCAAGTACCGCTAATTGGTCTTCCTTCGTCTCAAATTGCAAACCAACGGGGAGTAATTTTTCTTGAAACCCCAAATAAGACCAATGAACGTCTTCCTTTAAATATGCATCCACCATAACACGGACTCGTTTAGAGCCTTTGCCAAAACTCAACAAAATATAATCATCAATGCCATCTTTATTCAGATCTCTATACAAACCATAACAGATCGGGAGTTTATCTTGAGACGAACCACAATTCCTAAAAAATCTGTTTCCCGGTGTATCCCGATAAACAAATTCTGGCGCCGGTCGTTCATCGATAACTTGTAATTTAGATCGCCGCGCAGATGAACTATTTTTGTACACGCCCTGCAAAAATTGAAACCGGATACCGCCAATGCTCAAATCCTGAATACGCGTCGGAACAATACTCATATTTTCAAATGCTGCCAAACTATCATCACTGTCTAATCCACTAAAATATTCCGCATTATCGGCGCCATAGCGAGACGCGACTATTGATGCTCGACCAGCAAAACTCCACTCTTGGCCTGACGCCTGACGCAAAACAAAAAAATCAAACAATCTAAAAGTATCAATATAGAGCGTACCTTTATTTACGACCAGATCCAGATCACCGTCAAAATCAATATCTATCAATCGGGCAGTACATTTATTAGCATATGGAGGTTTATCTTCCTTTTCATTGGCGTTTTGGTTGATTGGATTAGTCTTCACACACTCAATTACCGGATCATGCCCATGCTCAAGGGGCAAATAAGCTGCATCGGGAATAGTTCCCTCACCAAACAGATAGAGTGCATTCTTACGGTCATTCAAACTATTGCGAAGGCCTGTTCGTCGATTTTTCTCAGGTGGATTCTTGGCAAGGAAAGCAATTTGGTTATCACGAGGCGAGCCAGAACGTGCTTGCAATTGCTTTAACGCCGGCTTCCCCCAAAATCCGGTGCGCGCATCGTTTAAAAAGGCGAAATCGAAATCATCGGGCTCGATATTCCCTTTATTCAATCTGGCTATTTGATTATTAATAGAAATTCTTGCAGGGTCGAGTACAGGCGTCATCAAAAAGGCCAGCAATACAGCAACCAATGCGGCCCCGGCAATATTAGCGCTTTTCAAAAACTCCATCCATGGACCGGGCTTCAGGGCTGTAAAAACATAAGCAATCGCATAAAAACTGATAATGCCAAGCTCGATACCAGCGACAACTCTGGCGGGGGTGAAGCCATATTGATCAACCCGAAGCCACAAGCCGATCGTCGCAAGAATAACCGTGCCAAGCAGGGGAAAAGTAGAGATACGGATCACATTTCGCATGAACCCATTATTCGGCTCACGGCCCGACTGATACGCCGCATTGATCAATAAAATCATGGCCGCCCCGGTTGTCAGCATCAAACTGGTGGCATGGCCAGTTTCCCAAAGCGGCGTCAGTCCAGTGAAAAACAAACTCAATAGAAATGTCGTCAGGATAATTGTCATTAAAACGCTAAGTATCGACAATAACATTAATCCAATTTGACGTGCACCAGTGGTGAGACGGATACGTGTTTCCGTGATGTGGATACCGAGTGCAAAAACAATCGCCGAGCTTACAAATCTGAATTCATCTGAAAAAACAAAATCTTCAACAATTTTAAGACCGATCATTTCAAATAATGCGGTCCCAAGAAATATTACGATCCAATATGCCAGCAAAAATCCGAGTGATAACACCACTTGAAAAGCATGGTTCCATGAATTTTCAAAAAAGGTTTCATATCGCCCAATGCGCCGATCATCTTGTTGCGCCGCCACTATAAATTCGTGTACGATATAAATTACGATAAGAGAATGAAACCAAACCGCTAATAGGCGGGTGTTCTCGTCCCAAATAACAGCCGAACCAAGCCAGCTAAACAAAAATAATGCGATAAATGCGCCGATTGCCCAAGCTATCAGGGTTTTGGTGCGTAATACCCCAAGCCCAAACAATATGGGTAGGGGAAGAAGCCAGGAGAGAATTTGTCCAACTTCATACCCACTTCGCCTTGAAAATTGAAATGCAGATGTTTGAGAAAACTGTCCTATTAAATTGCGATCATAAACAAATTCGGAGACGATATAGAGGGCGAGACCCTGAATCAGACCAACAATCAGGCGGGCAATTAAAATATTTTGCGATTGTTGCTTTTGGGGGAAATCCCCGGTTATGGTCTTGCTCATAAAATACTCCCTCACTTATTTTGACTTTAAGCCCGCCTATTCTCGCAGCCCCAATAGCCGGAGCGCATCATAGACCATCGCGTGCATTAATCGATAAAGGAAGCGCGCTGAAACCTATAGTCCTGGGATTAATCCCTTTGTTAAGCCGGAACTCACACAAGACAGGCTGGCCTGACCCACTGCCGTTACCGCACGCGGATTATCAATTTTTAGCAACTCCCTGATGATACCAACAGTACTATCAGCCGAGGCAACACTGAAGGTGTATCGCGTAAGATCAATGACATCATCGGAAGAGAGGTTTTCGTTTAGATCAGTGGCCATACAAGTTGCAGTATTTGCCGGCAAGCCGATAGCTTGGAAACGATTTTCCAATGTCGCACCCGCTATTGTGGCACAGCCAGTCACAAGACTTGTCATAACCAACCCGGCACCCAAAGCCCCAACCAACCGGTTGAGTTTTAGTCGCCCTGACCAAACACTACCCTTAGTGCATCCTGCTTGACTGGATTTGGAAAAAAAATGTACCATAGCAATTAAACCTCGTATTAAATTTAGGTGCTTACCCGATTAAACTTTGACGACCCTGCTTGATTCATTCGCCCACCCAAATGAACCCAACCAATCGGCGCTTATCCTAGCTTATATGCAATTGCCTTAATAGTCTTGAATTCTTTTGCCCTGCTCGTTTGCTTCTGTTTTATGGCATTATTATCTCGCAAAAAAGGTTCATTGATGGCTTTTCCGCTCATTTGTTATTTTTTCCCTTTGAGCTTCAGATTATCCTGCAACAAGCGCACATAAATTTGCGCAAGAGCACTGAGTTGTTTGTCAGTAAACTCGAATTTGGTTTGGGAGTGCTCGCCCGGATTTTGTTTGCTGTTCATTACTTGCGTGCTGCTATTATCAGCAGACGGATGAGGGGCAAAAATTTCTTCTGAATAGGCGTGATTATCAGAGAAATATTTATTCACGATCTCCATGAAGGGGGACATTTTTTCGATCATTTTTGTTTGCGCGTCAATTGAAGGCAATAAATTATCATATTGCAAATCTGTAATTTCCTCGATCAGGGGGTCCACCAGAATTTGTGCTTTATCACCCATATGTTTGTTCAACTCGCGTTGAAAAAACAACTCGCCAGCTGTCATGCTTCGATTAACAATTTTGCCCGGAGGCAGCGTAAAATCCGTGACATCAATATCGAGCCACTGCGCAACCTGATCGAGAAGGTGTTTACGACAATCAGAATAATTCAGCGCCCGAATACTCGTATCGGGCCGCGCAGAATATGCCTCCAGAAACGAGGCTAACTGCTTGGGAGACTGATAGCTATTACAATATTGATCGAGGGAAAGTGTCATGCCACCCCGTTTCACCAATTGGCGGTAGCTGGATACGAGATGTTTTACGGGGTTGCGGCCAAAGACCAGAATTGAAACATGGTCAAAATGATTCTTGTCACAAAGCTCGTCCAATAGGGCAGCGCTTCCATCAAAAAGAAGGCGGGATATCAGTCCTTCATGGCTGAGTAAAACATGTCGTTTTTCCGGTAGGGAGAAACCGGAAAGAGTTTCAGGGTTTGAAAAAACATCGCGAAGACCATAGCCATTCCCGCCCGGCATATTACCCTTGGCAACTTGGTTAAGCATTGCCTTTTGTAGAGGGTAATCAACATCAAAATCTGCCAATCTGGCTTGGTTTAGGGCAAAAACAGATTGCAAATAGCTGGTTCCGGTTTTTCCCTGACCAATATGAAGATAGAGTGTGCGCATAAATGAATACTGAAAACCTTTAAAGACCTTAACTATCATGCTCGTTTATGGGCTTCAACTGATAGATATTGCCAGGCAAAAGTTGCTTAATCGCGCCCGCTGGTGGCTTTTGGCGAAATTTAGTACTTAGAGCCTTTTTACCCCCTCCCTCCTTTTTTCTTGTACTTGCCGCTCCATATTGTAAAAGCTCAAAAGCGTAAAAACTCTAGCAGGAAACCATACTTATGCCATTTGTACTCAATAATATTCGCGGCGTTCTAAAAGGGGCTATGGCATGGGTATTTGTTATCGTGGGTGTGGCCGCATTTTCTGTGGTAGGCGTACCCAGCCTACAAAATTTTTCCCAAAAACCCGCGATAAAGGCCGGTTCCGTTGTAATCGATCAAAACGAGGTTCTTGAGGCTTTCAATCTCGCTATCCGCCAAGAACAGTCGCAGCTCAACCGGGCTTATACCCGAGAAGAGGCATTAACCTCCGGACTGCCCCAACAAATCATTGGGAGCCTAACCAGCAGCGCAGCAATTCAATATGAATCGCAAAAAATGAACCTTGCCATGCCGCGATCGCTGATCCGCGAGGTTTTGGGCCAAAACCCAACATTCCAAAACCCCACCACTGGCGAATTTGACCAGAGCATCATGGAACGTCTTCTGACAAATTTAAATTTGAGCCCTAGCCAGTTTGAACGCATGATGCGCCGGGATTTACTGCAAAGCAATCTGCTCTCAGCCCTGCAAGCCAACACCAATGCACCGCGCACTTATCTGGACGTTGTTATTGCCCGGCAAACCGAACGCCGCGACATAAGCTGGCTCTCCATTACTGATGATCTTGCGGGCGAAGCCGTTGCGCCAACCCCAGAAGATTTACAAAACTGGTACAATGCCAATACCCAGACCTACACCGACCCGGAATATCGCACATTCTCGATGGTGTTGTTGCGTAATGCAGATTTCCAAAAGGAACTAACCATCCCCGAGGATGAGTTGCGGGCAACATATGACGCCAATCGTGAACGTCTCTATGAAACACCGGAAAAGCGCACCCTTTATCAATTGACGTTTGATGAGAATAGTGATGCAGCCCTCGCAGTAGAACGCTTGCGTCAAGGGACACCCTTTGAAACAATAGCCATTGAGCGCGGGACAACCTTGCAGGCTGCGACCCTGACCGAGGCATCCAAAGCCGACATTGTTGATACCAGCGTTTCCGAAGCGGCCTTTGCTCCAACGGCTGAAAATGGTGCAATTCTGGACCCGATTAAGGGATTATTTGGTTCAACCATCGTACAAATTGTCGATATCTCCCCCAAAGAAGTCCGCAGCTTCGAAGATGTACGCGAAGAATTGGAGACCTCTTTTCTATCCCAAAAAACAGACCGGCTTGTATATGACGCTCTTGCCCTCGTTCAAGAGGGACTTGACGATGAATTACCTCTCAGCGAGGCCGCAAAAAAAGCCGGACTGACCGTAACCCAGGTTGGCCCTGTCGATAATGCAACCCTGACTCCGGGCGGCGCGATCCTCAGTGATATTCCCATCTCTGCAATTCAAGAGGGGTTCATTCTTGAAGAAGGAGATGAACCAGAACCCATGGAACTGGTACAAGAAGATGGGTATGCATTCATCATCGTCGATGAGATCATCGATCCGGCTTTGAAGCCCTTTGAAGATGTCTCATCAATTGTAGAGAATGCCTGGAAAAATGACGAGATATCAAAACGCATTAGCAAAACCGCCGATGCCCTCGCAGAACGGGTTAAAGCAGGAGAGAGTCTTGAGAGCATTGCGGAGGGTTTTGAACGCGCCGCGATTAAGGAAACAATCGAGCTTGCTGCGCCGACCCACGAAACAATATCAACCGAGCTTCATACGGATATATTTAACGCAGAAAAAGACGCCATTCTGGTCGGGAATGCTCTTGGCCGCAGTGTAAAAGTAATTGCCCAAATCCATGACATAAGCTTTGATCGAAGCGCAATTAATCAATCCCAATTCCAAAGCTTTGGTCAATTTTTAGGACGGCAAATCGATCAGGAACTGGTCGAAGCCTATGTGCAGACTTTGCAGCAAGAATATAAAGTAGAAATTAATCAACCTTTGATTGACCGTCTCTTTTCTCTTGATGAACTATAATGACAATCAGCCCACAAACTTTTCCGGATATTGAAAAATTTGAGGCACAATACAATAATGGTGATGCCCAGATTTGTTATCGCCGCATTGAGAGCGATCTGGAAACGCCAGTATCAGTTTATCTCAAAGTTGCCGCTGAGGCTGAAAATAGCTTCTTACTGGAATCTGTTGAAGGCGGCGAGGTGCTTGGGCGGCACTCCATCATAGGTCTTAAACCTGATCTTATTTGGCGGGCAGATCATAAGCACGGCTATTTCAATCGCGGTATATTGGAAGGCGAGGATGTTTTTGTTCGCGACAATCGCCCGATCATGGACAGCTTCCAGGCCTTACTTGATGAATCTGCAATAGACTTGCCGGAAAATCTGGCATCCATGGCAGCTGGTGTCTTTGGCTATTTTGGATATGATTTTGTTCGCCAATGTGAGCATTTGCCAAACCGCCCGCCAATGGGGGTTGATATTCCCGATGCGATCTTTATCCGCCCCACCATCGTTATTATTTTCGATAATATTCGCCAGGAAATGTTGGTAGCAACACCGGTGCGCGCCAAGCAAAACCAAACCGCTAAAGAGGCTTATGCGCTAGCCGAAGCGCGTCTTGAGGAGGCCTGCCGTGCGATGGAAGCCTCCGTCAATCATAGAGCAACAAGCTTTGACGGCTCTCAAGCGATTGGCAAAACCGACATTCTAAATAATATTACCTCTAATATGGCGCCTACTGATTTTACCGATAAGGTTAAAAAAGCCAAAGACTATATTCGCGCCGGCGATATTTTTCAGGTTGTATTAAGCCAGTGTTTTGAAACGCCATTCTCTGCAAGCCCTTTCTCGCTCTATCGCTCATTACGGCGGGAAAACCCCTCACCTTTTCTGTTCTTTTTAAATTTTGATAGTCATGCGCTGGTCGGCTCTAGTCCTGAAATTTTGGTGCGCGTGAGCAGCGGCGAGGTCACTATTCGCCCCATCGCCGGAACAAGAGCGCGGGGTAAAACTCATCCCGAGGACAAGGCGTTGGAACAAGAACTATTGGCTGACCCAAAAGAGCGGGCCGAACATTTAATGCTTCTCGATCTGGGGCGCAATGATGTTGGACGCTCAGCCAAAACCAATAGTGTGAAAGTTACCGATAGCTTTATCGTTGAGCGATACTCCCATGTGATGCATATCGTCTCCAATGTTATGGGGCAATTGCGCGATGATGTGACGCCCGTAGAAGCGTTAATGGCCGGATTTCCCGCTGGGACGGTATCGGGCGCCCCTAAAATACGCGCGATGGAAATTATCGACGAGTTAGAGCCTCAATCGCGCAATGCTTACGCTGGTGCTATCGGCTATTTTTCAGCTGGCGGCGAGGTCGATACAGCGATTACTTTGCGCACCGGACTCGTCAAAGACGGTAAACTTTATGTTCAGGCAGGCGCTGGCATTGTATCCGATAGTAATCCGCAAGCAGAACAACAAGAATGCGTGGATAAATCGATGGCGCTCTTTTCTGCCGCTGCAAAAGTTATAAAAAACTAGGCATCAGGCATAAAGGCAATATCGGTGTCCGAGAGCTTTGCCCCCGCTGCGGTTAGCATTGCATGTATTTGACCGCGATGGTGCGTTTGGTGATTAAAAAAATGTACAATCAATATCTTTTTTGATTTTGTTACATCTCTCCCCAGTGCGCCAGAAAACCATTTGAGTTCACCTGAAAACCAGTCTTTCTCAACGTGATCTGCCCATTGAATAATTTTTTGGTCCAGCCCTCGACGTTCTTGGCAATAATTTTCCCAGTTTTTTATCAATTTCGTTGAGTCCGGAATGCCACCATCTATGGAGTCAAAATTGGCAAAGCGGCTCATCCATAACCGGTCAGCCCATAATAAATGGGAAAGCGTGCCTTCAATTGAGTCGAAAAAAGCATGACGATTCTTTTTCAATTCCTCTTGCGCCAAGCCAGAGGCGGCGGTGAGATGGCTTTCATTCTGCCAACGATTATATCTGGACATGAGCTTAACATAATCTTGGTTGGGCATTACGACATTTCCATTATTTCTATGATGACTTAAGCGCTTATCGATCTTTTGGTGTTAAGCGTAACACTTTTCCTTGTCCCTCATCAGTTGTCACATAAATTGCCCCATCTGGCCCAATTCGGACATCACGAATACGAGTATCCAGCCCTTCCAGATAACGCGTCTCCCCTTGGACTTTCCCATCCTTCATCTCAAGGCGGTGGAGCGCTTTGGTTACAAGGCCGCCAATCAGCAAGTCGCCATCCCACGCGGAAAATACATCGCCGCGATAAATCGCAAGACCAGATGTTGCAATGGAAGGCGTCCAATGATGAATGGGTTGCTCTGTATTTTTATAATGCGTAAACGGAGAAATTATCGCGCCAGAATAATCAATTCCATATGTAGCAATTGGCCAACCATAATTTTTGCCAGCCTCTAATATATTAACCTCGTCTCCGCCGCGCGGTCCATGTTCGTGCTGATAGATTGTCCCGCTTTCAGGATCTACGGCGAGCCCTTGCGGGGAGCGGTGGCCATAAGTCCAGATCGTTTTATCCGCATCACTATCTGCATGAAAAGGATTGTCGCCGGGCACGGATCCATCATCCAGAATACGAATGGTTTTCCCAAGACGATTATTTTTGCGCTGTGCATCTTCGCGATAATTAAAGCCATCGCCCGTGGTCATAAGCAGGCTGCCATCAGGCAAAAACGCCATGCGTCCCCCATAATGAACGGGCGTATCCTTGGTTGGCGCAGTATCAAAAATGACGCGCACATCTTCCAGCGCTGTCCCGGAATAACGCGCACGCACAATACGCGTTGTATTGGCGTCCGGGCTACCATGAGCGAAAGAGAGATAAATTATTTGATTTTGCGCAAAATCCGGGTGGAGGACGATATCGAAATAGCCTCCCTGGCTGCGTGCGTATGTATCCGGTGTGTTGGCAATCGACGCATCGACCAGCACACCGTCTTTTATCAGGCGCAATCGGCCAGCACGCTCTGTGACCAAGAGATCCCCGCCGGGCAAAAATGCGATACTCCATGGATGATCAAGACCGCTCGCGATGGTATCGATTTGAAAAAAATCACTTTCCTCGCCCCTTGCGACGCTTGTCACACCCACAAAAACCAATGCGGCAAGGATACCATATAGGGCGCCAGAGATAGCAGCTACTTTTCGCAATTTGGCCATTAAAACCTCCTTTTATCCATGACGCAGGCAAAATGACGCCGATAGGGAAAACTATACCGCTAAGAGCCTAAGAGTAAAACCGCTAAAACAGCTCTCAGAACATTCATTTTAAAATTTGTACTCCCTGACGTCTCGCTCTATAAATCATGAAACGTTTCGGCACATATATGCTGGACTCGCGCGGGGGCTTATATCTGGTGCTACCAGTTTGCATGCCGGGTCAGGCTAAAAGGGTTGCGATATCCATGGTACGCATAATTGTAGCATTTTTAATCAGTGTAGTAAGTACATTTTTGCTTGCGAGTTTTTTTCATACACAAAATATTCTACAACGGTTAAGTGGTTTGGGGATCGATTTTACTATTCAAGATCGCCTGAACGCCACCCTTCGTGATATTCACGGGCTTAGCAGCTTATACTTACCAATTATTGCGATCACCCTTTTGCTGGGCTTTCTTGTCGCTTTTATCCTCAAGAAAAAACTGACCGCTCTCGCTCCTATCGCTTATCCGCTGGCCGGTCTATCGGCTATGGGCGCGATGCTCGTTATTATGGAAATGAGTTTCGATATTGTTCCCATCGCAAGCGCACGCGGTATGCTGGGGGTTTCCCTTCATATGCTTGCTGGCGGTCTGGGCGGAGGACTATTTTCAATTCTCGCAAAAACAAACTAACCCAATAAACCATTGTTCACCTTAGGAAGAGCCATCATGACACAATCAAAAATTTTCGCTAAAGCGCTGATCGGTGCGCTTTTTGTAACAGCAAGCTATACCCCGGCTATGCTTTCGACATCTTCAATTCCTTCGGCGATGGCTCAAGCAAAAGAAACCAAAGGGAGTAGAAGACAAAATTCTCGCTTCGAAGCGTTGTTAGCCGATCACTGGGATTTCACACTTGCTCAAAGCCCGACATTTGCAACATCATTGGGGGTTCGCGATTATGATGATCGTTTAGGCTCTAATTCTCTGGCCAACTATGATGCGGTGATTGCAAAAACCCGTGATTTTCAAGAGCGGCTATCTGCGATTTCCATTGATAAGCTTAGCACGACCAATCAGTTTAATTACAAACTTTTTGCCCGCGGTATTGAAAACCAATTGCGTGATGCAGATTTTGGGGGCAAATACCTTATTATGACCAATCGCAATGGTCCGCACACGCAAATTTCCCGCCTACCTGACAGTCTCCCTTTCTTTACCCTCGCTGATTATGAAAGCTATATCGCCCGCCTCCATGATACGCCGCGCTTTTTTGATGAATCCATTGAAACCCTCGACGCCGGCGCAAAGGCAGGATGGACCCAAGCATGTGTATCAATGGCCGGGGTTGGCCAATCGATACGCTATCATGTGGTCGAAAATGCTGAAGACAGCGTTTTTATGAAACCCTTCGCGTCTCGCCCTGACGCTATTGATGCTGCACGCTGGGATGACCTTTCCGCACGCGCGCGCACCGCTATTTTAGAAAAAACTGTACCCGCTTACAAAAAATACGCAGATTTTTATGACGAGACCTATGCCCCGGCCTGCCGCGAAAATATCGGTGCATCATCTCTTCCAGACGGCGCAGACTATTATCAATATCGCGCCAATAATTTTACAACAACGACCCGCACACCTGATCAAATTCACGAAACCGGTCTGAGCGAAGTCACACGCATTAGAGCTGAAATGCAAAAAATCATTGAGGAGGTGGAGTTCGAAGGTAGTTTTAAAGAGTTTCAAACATTCTTGCGGACCGATCCTCAATTTTATGCCAAAACCGAAGCCGAACTCGTTGGTGTCACGTCAACAATTGCCAAACGCATTGATGGCGAACTTCCCAAACTTTTCACGGTTTTGCCGCGCATGCCCTACACTGTAAAACCTGTTCCAGCTGATATCGCAGAAGGCACCACCACCGCCTATTATGAGCGCCCTGCTGGTGATGGTAGCCGCGCGGGGGTGTACAGAATAAATACTTCGCTTCTCGATCAACGCCCTCTTTTTGAATTGGAAGCCCTTACCCTGCATGAAGGCGTACCCGGCCACCATTTCCAAATTGCTCTTTCCCAAGAACTCGACCTTCCCCCCTTTAGGGCCTTTGGAGGCTTTACCGCCTTTGTCGAAGGCTGGGGTCTCTATGCGGAAAGCCTTGGACTTGATGTTGGCTTCTACCAAGACCCCTATGCCAATTTTGGTCGCCTCTCTTATGAGATGTGGCGTGCATGTCGATTGGTTGTTGATACGGGGATGCATGCTAAAGGATGGAGCCGCGATCAGGCCATTGCCTTTATGACCGAAAACACCGCTCTTTCAGAACATAATATCAAGGCTGAAATTGATCGCTACATCACGTGGCCGGGGCAAGCCCTTGCCTATAAAACAGGTCAATTGAAAATTAAGGAGTTGCGCGAACATGCAGCATCAAGCCTTGGTGATAAATTTGACTTGCGCCTCTTTCACGATGCAGTTTTGAAAAACGGTGCGATTCCACTCTCCATTCTTGAAGAGCAAATCAATCAATTTATTCAAACAGAACAAAACAAATAAGCAATTTCCCTAACAAGGTTTCCATTTAAAATCCCATGAATAATCTTTTACACCTTATTCAGCAATCGGTTAACACGACGCGCAATCAGGATTTTATTTGGATGCTGGCCATAAGTGTTGGAATTTTATTGGTTATTGTCGCAAATAATTTTTCAACCCTTGGTGAAGCCTTGCTGATTTGGATTGTATTTTTTACGGCGCTTGGTTTGAGATATCGTTTTTCCACTGGTCGTCAGTGGGCGGAACCTATCCAAGCGCTCGTTAAAGAACAGATGGTTCATCAGGAAAAAGAAATTGATGCCTTGCGGCTTTCCAGAGAAGTTGCACAAGCATTACCTGAACCTCTTATTATCCTGAATCAGGATGGTATTATCGAGACAACTAACCCGGCGGCCGTCGAATTTTTAAATAATCAAAATCTAGAAGGACGCCATGTTGCTTCGGCTATCCGCGCCGCAAGTGTATTTGAATGCGTGGAAACTGTTGCAAATGATCGACAGGAACGTAGCGTTGAATTTTCCACTACCGGTTCGGTTGGACGTTACTGCCGGGCCTATATTGCGCCGCTTGAACAAATTGGCGACAATCATAAAATTCTGATTTTCATTCGTGATTTAACGGGCGAACGACGCGTTGAAAAAATGCGCGTTGATTTTATCGCAAGTGCCAGTCACGAATTGCGCACCCCGCTTGCCTCTTTACTTGGCTTTATAGAAACCTTGCGAGGCCCCGCACGCGAAGACCCCGAGGCCACTAAAAAATTCCTGAAGATCATGCAAAAGCAAGCTGAGCGCATGCAACGCCTCGTATCCGACTTGATGTCTTTATCAAGAATAGAATTGAATGAACATATCACCCCTGTTGATGAACTTGCGCTCACCGATATAATGCTTGATGTCCTTGACGGACTTTCTCCTATTATTGAAAAATCCGACACCCAGATAAATTTTGACGATCAATCCGATAAGGACGATCCATTATGGATGATCGGAGATCGCGACGAGATTTTGCAGGCTGCGCAAAACCTCGTCCATAACGCCATTAAGTATGGCGGTGAACCTGCCCGTATCGACATTAATATAGGGCGCGGCGAAAGCCCGTCTGTAGGAGACACTGAAGAACCCTTTCAACGTGCAGGCGATTCCGCATCCCAGATCGCGGCGCGTCTTGGATGTAACATCAATGATCTCATTTTTTTGCACGTTCGCGACCATGGCCCGGGTATTGAGCGCGGAGACTTACCGCGCCTGACAGAGCGATTTTACAGGGTCACTGTTGAGCGAAACAGCAAAACCGGCGGTACTGGTCTGGGGCTGGCAATCGTCAAACACATCCTCAACCGCCATCGAGGCGGCCTCCAGATAGAAAGCCAACTGGGAAAAGGGACCGCGTTTACCTGTTATTTTGCAGGTGGCACAAAGAGATTTGACCCTTAGTGATCCGCCTAGGCTCGTGATTTGTATAAAGACCAGAAGAGCGTACTCTCACAGGCCTTTACGAAGCGCACATTTTGCGCAATAATATGACCAAAGAGTGATCCGCAAAGAAAATGTCATAAAACCTGTCTATGAGATCAGCTTCTATGACCGAGACGCTCTAGAGCCATACACTTAAAAATAATTTTCGGCTCGGATTCGTCACGAAACTAGGACCATTAGAAACTAGGAACACTAAATGTCTGCAAGCTATACGTCCGGCGTTTCTGAACGCCCCGCCGAAATAACCAATCTCGAAATCGAGATTGCGCGTATGGCAGCGCTTGTAGAAACGAATCTGGCCGACTGTATTGCCGCTTTTGAACGACGTGATATCGCTAGTGCATCTCAAATTATTGAGCTTGATAAACGTATTGATGCCCACCACCACAATATAGAATTACAAACCATCAAGATGCTCGAAATCGAGACTCTAACGGCTCAGCAAATACGCGAAACCATGATGATGGTAAAACTTGCCGCTGACTTGGAGCGGGTTGGTGATTTGGCAAAAAATATCTCGCGCCGTGTCTGTGTCATCGCACAGGAACGCAAAGCCCCCAATCTTGGCGGTGTATCGCGCATGGGCCATATGTGCCTGCAACGGTTTTCTGACGTCCTGAACGCTTATGCTGCGCGGGATTTAACCGCCGCCAAAGCCGTCTGGTCTGGCGATTATGAAGTTGATGAACTCTATCATTCTGTTTTTCGCGAACTTGTAATGAGCATGCGCGAGACCCCCGATCAAATCGGCAGTGCCACCCATATGGTATTTATCGCGAAAAACTTTGAACGTATTGGTGATCACGCAACAAATATTGCCGAAGCCCTTCATTTTATGATGACTGGCGAGCAGGTTGATGAAAGCCGACAAAAAGGTAGCGACACAATCGTCAATTTCGCCGCAAAAGAAGCCACTCCAATTCATGTAAATGTCGGCGCAACTGACCCAACAGTTTCATCAAAATAACCGAAATTCAATTTCCGACTTGATGAACAAGTCTAGCATAACTGGATACCCACAATGCCTAAAACACATATTATGGTTGTTGAAGATGAAGAAGCTTTGGCAACCTTACTTGATTATAATCTGACTAATGAGGGCTATAAGGTATCAATCGCGACCGATGGAGAAGAGGCTCTTTTCAAGGTTGATGAAGAAATCCCTGATCTCTTAATCCTTGACTGGATGCTTCCGAAAGTATCAGGCATTGAAGTTTGCAGGCAGTTACGTTCTAAATCGGAGACAAAAAATATTCCGATTATTATGTTAACTGCGCGCTCTGAAGAATCAGATCGCATTCGTGGTTTAGAGACGGGTGCTGATGATTATCTCACCAAGCCTTTCTCTACTGCAGAGCTGATTGCGCGCGCTCGCGCTGTATTGCGGCGTATCCGTCCTGCCCTTGTTGAAGATACGGTTTCTTTCGGGGATATTTTCCTTGATCGTACATCTCACCGGGTTAAACGCGAGGATAAGGAAATCCATCTTGGCCCTACAGAATATCGCTTGCTTGAACACCTCATCCAACACCCCGGGCGGGTCTTTTCACGCGAACAATTATTGAACGCAGTATGGGGTTCTGATGTTTTTGTTGAGGTACGCACCGTTGATGTTCATATTGGGCGTCTGCGTAAAGCCCTGACGAAATTCAACCAAGGCGATCCGATCCGCACCGTGCGCTCGGCCGGATATGCGCTAGAAGGTGTTTCTTAAATCACATGTCCAATGATCTGGTTCTGCTTTATGTGACAATGCCCGATAAAAGCGCCGCAAAAAATCTCGCCACTAAAATTATTGAGGCCAAACTTGCTACATGCGTGAATATCCTCCCGGCTGGCCTTTCCCTCTATCAATGGGAAGGGCAGATTGAAGAAGAAGAGGAGATCTATATGCTGGTTAAAACCGGCAAGAATAAAGCCATGGCGACCCGTGACTTCATTTTAAGCCATCACCCTTATGAAGTACCGTGCGTACTTGGCCTTCCCATTGATGAAACCATCAGTGCACAGCCCTATATTGGGTGGCTAAAAACGAGCCTGAAATAATGGTGAGCCGGCCACGTTAATTCGGGTTGGGCAATCTGGCAAAAACTCGGAGACCCGACTATCAGATAACCTAAGTTTGATGATGTTATTTCACTCTATCTCTGGTAGCCCCTTGGAATTTGCTGTAAATTTATTATTTATAATCTGCTATCAATAAACAGTCAGGATTTATACCATGCGTGAGACCGCCTATTTTGCCGCTGGATGCTTTTGGGGTGTCGAGCAAGCTTTTCGCCAAACCAAGGGCGTTACCGATACTGAAGTTGGATATACTGCAGGTCACGCAAACAACCCTAACTATGAACAGGTTTGCGCCAAAAAGACCGGCCATGCTGAAGGGGTAAAAGTCACCTATGACCCTTCAGTCATCAGCTATGAGCAATTATTGGCCCTTTTCTGGGAAATCCATGATCCCACTCAAGTAAACCGGCAAGGCCCCGATATTGGCGATCAATATCGCAGCGGCATCTACACCGTAAACGACAATCAGTTGCTTCTTGCCCAAAAATCGAGAGACTCAGAAAACAAGTCTGAACGCCATAAGGCCCCGATTGCCACGCAAATTGAAACACTTCGCGACTGGTGGCCCGCAGAGGAATATCATCAGCAATATTTTGAAAAGCGCGGTGGCGGCGCGTGCAACCTACATTAGAAAACCTCTGAAATTTCGCCATAAATACACATTTTGTGATATTTTTACGCTCTAAATGCGAAAATTAATTACTTTTAAAGAAAACCGCCTTAATCCTATGAGTGTTCCGGCGGTAACTCCTTACAATGATTTGATCAGGCCCTGCCCCAAAACTATAGACCTGATTAAATTTACCGCACCAATGCTGGCGAAGTTCCCTACGGGCTGCCCTAACCCGAACGCCAGGGGTTTGTCATTCGACGGAACCTGAGGACGTTGTGTTATGCAGCTTTAACGCAGCGTCCTCCCTCCCGTCGAATTCTGTTCGGGCCTTAAACGCATCAATATTAAAGCCCATCGCAATTGCCAGCTTCCCCGGTGCCAGTTTCCCCGGCTGAAAAATTTTGCGCAATCGCTTTTTGTCCGGTGTTGCTTTTCCCGATCCAGTCTAAAATATCCTCCCAAACCGTTTCAGCCTGAAGGTCTCGAAACAGCAAATGCCAACCCTCAGGGTAGACGATCCGCTCAATTTCAGGGTTTTGCGATTCAATCCTATCACCCACTTGCGCCATCGCTTTCACCGGAATGATCTCATCACGGCAACCATATACAAATAAAATATTGCCTTGCTGATTGCCGGAAGCTTGATTGGCATCCCCCATTAAGCTGACAATCCCCTTGATTGCCCGAATGGGTGTCTCCTTGATGACCAAACTATCGGCCTGCATCCCGCGCAGTACCGGAATATTATCCGTGGCCTGACGCCTTGCTCTTTTACCGGATAGAGATTTTCCAGGCGCAAAAAAATGGGCGAGATTTAAAGTCATACGATAGAGCAGCGGCATTCTCCTTCCTCCCCAGATAGCAGGAGAGGCGAGAATAATTCCATCAACGGAAAGAAATTGCTCTGCATTTGCCGTCATGACCACAGCCGCGCCCATAGAGTGGCCAAGAACATAAACAGGTAAGCCAGGATGACGTGATTTCACAGCCACAATCATGGATCGCAAATCATCGCCAAAAGCTTTCGTCCCCGGCCAATTTTTGGTAATGCTCACCTCCCCCTCACCAAGTTGCCCAAACCCTCGCTGATCATAGGCATATGTGGTGATGCCATGTTCGGCCCAATACGTACCTGCTGCCTCAAAAGCATGACCATAATCGTTCATACCGTGAAGCGCGATCAATGCGGCGGCTGGCGCGCTCGCATTCCACGCCCGCAGCGAAAGAGCAACATCACCGGTTTGCAAGTGAAGGCTCCCGGTCTCGCTATTGGTAATCAATGATATTTCCTCCTGATTTTCAAAGCCACTTTCGGGAAGGGGGGAGATTGTATCCCTTCCACCGCCCGCGCACCCCGAGATTGCGAAAACACAAAACAGGATCAAGCCGGAAAAAAGACGTTCTTTCTTACCCGCGTGTTTTGCTAATTTGGTCTTTCTTACCTGCACTGCATACCCTTTTTGACTGTCACCGCTCACTTGAAAAATAACCCCAGAAGTCTCTATCAAAAAACCTTAAAATCACTTCCCGAGGGCAGATAATCAGACATTCCCATCAAAAAATTCAAAACTGTACGACTCTAAACCTATAGGATAACGCTCGCAGATGCATCCAATTGGCGTAAATTAGGCATCTGTTTAAAAGGTTTCTATTCAAGGCGCAGCTTTTGGTTGGGCTCATAGAGGCTAGTCAATAGTGTAGCGATAATCTAATCTGAATCACTTCACAAAGCCGCAAGGACTTCTAGAATGAAATTATTTGGATATTGGCACTCAAGCGCAACCTGGCGTGTGCGCATCGCGATGGCGCTAAAAGAAATCTCCTACGACTATGAACCGGTCAATCTGTTAAACGCCGACCATTTGAAGCAAAACTATATCAAGCGTAATCCGCAAGGTCTGGTGCCTAGTTTAGAAACTGATGACGGCCAAGTGCTGACCCAGTCTCTTGCTATTATTCAATATCTCGATCAACGCTTTCCAAGCACACCGCTTGTGTCCTCTGACCCGGTAAAGGCCGCACAGATCAATGCGATTGCGATTATGATTGCAAGTGAAGCGCAACCGTTTGGGAATTTGCGCGTGCTGAATTACCTACAAAAAGAGCTCCATCTTGATGAGGATCAAATCAAGGCATGGATGAATCGCTTTGTGACCTCGACCCTTGAAGCTGTTGAGCGCTTACTTCCCGATCAGGGTGAAGGTCAAAACCCTAATTTTGCATTTGATAATCGCCCCGGACTTGCTGAAATATTTATCATTCCCCAATGCTACGCGGCCCGGCGACGCGGCGCGAAGATTGATCATCTTAAAAAATTAGTCTCTATAGAGAAAAAATGTGAAAACCATCCTGCCTTTATTAAGGCTCATCCCTCAACGCAACCTGATAATCCGGCCAATAGCTAATGAAACCACTGATTTTTTCAATTGCGGGCAAAATGCCCCAAATACATGAAAGCGCCTTCATCGCCCCCGGCGCAGTCGTTTGCGGTGATGTCATCATCGAGGAGAATGCCTCGATCTGGTATGGTTGCGTCTTGCGCGGAGACAGCAACCAAATCCGGGTTGGAAAAGGTTCTAACGTTCAGGACGGCACGATTATCCATGTAGATGAGCCCCAACTTGGCGGGACACCGACACTGATCGGTGAGAATGTACTGGTCGGTCATCGCTGCATGTTACATGGGTGCAGCGCTGATGATGGTGCTTTTATCGGTATGGGTGCAACCATGCTTGATCGCTCGCATGTAGAGACCGGAGGATTTCTCGCTGCAGGGTCATTTTTAGGCCCAGGTAAAAAGGTTCCGCAAGGTGAGATGTGGGCGGGCTTGCCCGCAAAAAAAATGCGGGATCTAAAACCGGGCGAAGATAAATACGCCCTTATGGGGTCTGCACATTATGTTGAGGAAGCAAAAACCCATATAAAAGCATTGCAAAACCATAAGGACTGACAAAAACCCAAAACGCTGAAATGAAAAAAGGCTGACAATCACGCCAGCCTTTTTTTTAATTCTTTAATTCAAGCCAGCTTGGTCAGCCGCGTCCGCGCATCCCTGACAGACCAGAAATCAATGTCAGTAATCCTGCGCCGCCGCCAAGATAGGACCCAATGCCAATGCTAGCCCCTTCCTGTCCGGAAACATTGAGACAGAAAAACGCAATCCCTGCAATCGCAATGATCCCCGCCAAGGTCGTCACCAAACTTACGAGACGCCCGACAAAGGGAAGCAAACCAAGAATTCCCAATGCAGCTGCAACAGCTGAAACACCGATAGCGGCAAAGATTGCCAATCCGAGTTTCTCGCCTTTGGGAGCGCATTCTCCCTCTACAGAATAATTTTGAGCCAAAAAGCAATTGATTGTATCGCCGACAAAGAAATAGCCCGTGCGCGACGCTGTAGCGTCTCCAGCAATCGGATCATTTGATTCAAAACTGTAAATTGGTGCGAACAACAAAGTCGCAATGATTAATATTGGTAGAATGATACGTGTCATATTATAGCCCCTGATTGCATAATTGTTTTGGCCTAAGCCATTGCAAAAAACTGATGCTACACTTTACCGTTTGTTAACCATTAGGCAAGGGATAGTTGGGGGTAGTTTGGGGCGATAT
This sequence comes from uncultured Caulobacterales bacterium, assembly GCA_964392325.1. Classification (GTDB taxonomy): domain Bacteria; phylum Pseudomonadota; class Alphaproteobacteria; order Caulobacterales; family Parvularculaceae; genus CALLPQ01. The sequence goes on along the minus strand of CAYMPJ010000008.1, from coordinate 69,953 downwards.
TGATCACGGTGAGAAGGGTTTTTCGCACATGCAACAAAACCAGTGGATTAACCTGCGAGCGCAAATTCCTTCGGTGAGGAGGCAAATGTCTCGGCGCGCTTGGGTGTCGCCAAAACCCGCCTGCGGTGGATCTTCATCTGCCTTGCAACCCCTAAAAATCCAAGGATCATCAACGCCCAACTGGCTGGTTCCGGAGAGGACGCGACTACTGAAGCGAACGACAAAGTTCCACCATCGGTAAAACTACTACCACCCGCAGCGCCAAGTCCCGAGGTCCCCAGCACGATGGTGTTGCATCCTCCGATTGTATTACAAGCTGGCACAAACGCGTCGGTGGAAAGTGTGAAAACACCTGCTCCAGGGAGCTGGGTAAACTGGAAAATGGAGTCTGAACCGTCCGGTGCAACAAAACTCCCTGTAGGCGCAAGCGTAAACGCCAGCCCGCCGCCAGTATCGGCAATATTACCCAGCAAAAACGAAACGAACGTGTCCCCGGACGCAGATGGGACTGATGATATAATATTAAATATCAAGCCTGCATTCGGCAACGGCGTGGTAGCGCCGCTAATATCCTCATCAAAGAGAATAAAACCCAGATCGCCCGGATCAAAAGTTACAGATACGCCAGCGGTTGGTGGCCCCTCCAAATCGCTAATATTAGCAGGAGTAGGAATTGGGCCAGCCACACCAAATGTATCGATCGGAAAGAAGGTTGATTCCGCATAAGCTGACTCAAATACACCAACACCAAGCATAGCAAAGACAGACAAACAGACCCGCATTTGTTTTCGCCAAGCTGACCCAAATCCGGCAGACGAAAATGATACAGAGTGCGTTGGATTTGTTGGGGAATTTGCATATTGCATCATATCTAAACGGGTAAACTTGTCAGCAGACATCAAAAATCGTTTAAATCCGGCAATCATGCGTTCCCGGCCCAGCTCCAAGAGACATTCCTTCCTGCTCATCTGCCAAGTTCTCCTTGTTTAAAAGCCCAACTATCAAGGGTTAGCGTCGTGACCTAATATGCCCAGTGATCACTTTAATAGGTAAAATTTAAAATGGCCTTGTGATATTTCTTAAAATTGTTCCTAACGTTGAAAATTTTAAGAAAAATTGAGATAGATTTACAGTAAATGAATTTGCGGTGACCGGCTGAGATACGCGGTCCACTTTAAAAGCTTAAAACCCTTAACCATTTTTGCCTGCCAGTAGGCTGAAACCCCGGCTTTAGCTACAGTCAAAAATTAACGATAAGATTTCCCTAAACGCAAAATAGCCGGACCGTTTTTCAACGGCCCGGCTAGTTTCGAGTATTTAAATTTTAAGTGTTGAAAAGACCCGTCAACAGAACGGATGGGTCTAAGAGCCAGCTTTTATCAAGGCAATCTCTTCTTCCAGTTTGCGAATTCGTGTCTCGTCAGCTGGGTGCGTAGAAAGAAATTCCGGGGGCGCACCATCGCCTTTACTCTCGGACATTCGTTGCCAGAATCTTACCGCATCATCCGGGTTATAACCGGCTCTCACCATATATCTCAGACCCTCACGGTCAGCTTCCGCTTCATGGGAGCGTGAGAAGGGCAGCGAGTTACCAACTTGCGCGCCAAGTCCTAAAGCCTGCATCCACAAACCTGCATTGCCAACACCGCCAACGCCCAAGGCGATTTGCGCTGCAGTTAGACCAGACTGGGTTTGAATTGCCCGGCCAGCACGTTTTGAAGAATGGTTGAAAGTAACATGGGCAACCTCGTGGCCCATCACAGCAGCAATCTGGTGATCATTTTCCATCAAATCCAGAATACCGGTGTAAAACCCGATTTTGCCTCCTGGCAACGCAAACGCATTGAGTTGTTCTGAGTCAAAGACCACAACCTCCCATTCAGCAGGATTTCCGCCAGCAGCAGCAATTATACGCGGTGCAACCCGGTTCATTCGATCAAGATAAGCAGGGTCATTACTGACTTGCTCTTGTTGCTTTATCCCATCCCACGCCGAAAGCGACGCTGCACGCAATTGCTCAGGTGGCGGCGCAAAGCTCTCATCAAGAGCTGCACAGGCGACAAGCCCAAGACTGGCAAATCCAGTTGCGGCGATCAGAATATTTTTTTTTGATATCCCAAGGCGTGCTGGCATATTTTTTAATAGTGTTGGATAATTCATTATAAGTCCCTTCGGTAACAGGAATAGCTACCCAGCCTTACCTCTAACCTTTTTTATGGTTAATATTACTGTATAAATAGCTCTATGACAAATCCGGGGTGCAGGAGGGCACAATAGTCAGGCTTCATTGCTCTTTGGTTGCCGTCATATTTGACCAACCCGATTTGAGTAATGCGAACCCCATATTCTGTCCTTCACGACAAATCCGAAGCTTGGCATCTATCGCCTCTGGACTTGGGGGGCCGTTCTGACCTATGAACCCACCTGCTGCTCGATATCCGGAATTTAATTTCAGAAATTGATGCCTAATAATTGCGACAAGAACCTCTAATGAGCAAAAAACAGATCATCATTGTCCTTGCAGCCCCCGGAAATGGGGGGGAGCGTGTTGCCGCTTGCCTTGCAGCTTACAAAGAAACAAAAAAAGGCCAAAAAGACGATTTAGACACCGCCCTTCAAACCTCCCTTGACGAAGGGCATGTGACGAGGCCGGAATGTGTGTTCGACCCCATTCTGGAACGCCTTTTTGACGATCTGAATATTGCTCCTGGTGACACTATCCCTGAAGATATTCTCACCAGCTCGAAAACCCGACGCCACCGGCAAGACATGCGAAAAACGGCCTATGGTCTGGCTCGAAAGGGCTTTCCAGTAATTCTCGCCCATACTGCATCAGCCTCGCTTGTCCCCTTTTTGACCGAAGCCTTCGAAGAGAGTGAAATTCAATTACGCTATGTTCTGGTGAGCTCGAATGCTCTTCAAGTCCATGATGCCTTAATAGAAGACGATCCGGCATCACGTTTTAATCCGGCAGCTCCTATGCTCACATGGTCTGCCAGCATGGTAAATGCCCTCAAGCTTGCGAATACATCTGATCCTGGATTATTTCATCTGAACTATAGTGCTTTCCTGGCACGTCCGCGCAAAACACTCTACGCGCTTCTCGAAGCCCTCGATATGAAACGCTGCAGCGGCAGTGAGACCCATATTGATGATATTGCCGGAATTATTTCCCGTCTTGATCAAAGCGATCGCGCTTATACTGGCAAAGATGTCGAGCGCCACGAGGATTTTCCGGTCTTTATACGTGATCTGAATGCTTTACTGGAGGGACTTCCCCATTGTGAAACTATTGAAGGGGAGAAAACTCTCTCCAAAATCAAGCCCTTTATTGCAGGCTTTGATGATTTCAGTTTCTTTGCAAACACTTCACAAAAAGACACGAAGCGCTCAGAAGAATTACTAGCCCAGTCGCGCGACAATGATGAGCAAAAGGCCCTGTTGGAATCCACCAACAATGAATTGCTCGAAAAAATCTCCACACTGACCAATAATAATGAAAAGCTGGAGGAAGACCAATCGCGCGCCAAAGCCCGGATTGATGAATTACTTATCGAGCTTGAAACTGCGCGTAACAGTAATAACGAGCAAATTGGCATACTGAGTGAGAAAAACCAGCAGCTCACACTGACGGTTGAAGACAATGAAGAAGCCCTTGCGCAGATGCAAAAGCTGATGGAGCAAAATCGCATTGCCCATGACGAGAAAATGCGCGCCCTTGAACTTGATAATGCCGTCTTGAACGAACGCACCAAAGGCTCGGACAAGCTGGTTGAAGAATTACGCAAAGAACGCGCCCATGATCGACAACGTTCTAATATTGAACGCGCAAGCTTGCTCAAAGAGAAAAAACTACAAGATCAAGTGATTTCTGAATTACGTGAAAAACTCACGGGGCCGCAACCCTCAAGTGACACAGACACAACACATAATGAAACCAGTACTCTTCCGTTTAATAATACCAGCCCGGATCAACGCGCACAAATAGAGCGCGAGCTTGAAACGCGGATTGAAGAAAGTGAACGCCTAGCCCGTGAAAAAGAAGCAGATCTTACCGCGCGCATTGATTCTGCTGAACGTGAAATTGAAGAAAAAACAGCAACCCTTGAAGAATTAAAAATTGCAGCGCAAGTTTCTCGCAATGAAGTTGATGCTATAAAAAGTAGCACGTCATGGAAAATCAGCGCGCCAGTGCGCGGGCTCAAGACCGCCGCAAAAAACCCTGCCGGGGCGGCTAAATCCGGGGTTCGTCGCTCGGCGCGGCTTGTGCGCAATATCATTGCCACCCCTTTCCGAGGTGCTCGCAGTGCGGCGCGCCAATTTAACACTCCGACAAACCGTCTGCAAAACGGGGATTTGGGAAATGATGATGGCCAGCCCGGGGCTGTAGACTTTGTTGACGGTCACCTCACTCAAAATCTTTCAGGATGTGTCCCTATAAGCGCCGTGACCCCTCCGGAAAAGCTGGAGGCGCGTGCAATTGCATTTTATCTCCCGCAATTTCATACAATTCCTGAAAATGATGAATGGTGGGGTAAGGGATTTACGGAATGGACAAATGTTGCCCCTGCCCAGCCGCAATTCCCCGGTCATTATCAACCGCACATACCAAGTGACCTTGGCATGTATAATCTGGAAACGGATGAAGACATATTGCACCGCCAAACCAAAATGGCTGCATTACATGGGCTTTCCGGATTTGCGTTTTATTTTTATTGGTTTGGCGGCAAACGCCTTCTCGAAACCCCGCTGCAACGCTATTTGAAAGATGACACCATCGATTTCCCATTCTGTCTGTGTTGGGCCAATGAAAACTGGTCGCGACGCTGGGATGGTTTGGATAGTGAATTATTAATCTCTCAAAATCATTCGCCCCAGGATGATATCGCCTTTATTAGTCATCTATCGCAATATTTAACCGACCCACGATATATTCGCATCAATGGAAAACCTCTTTTGCTGGTTTACCGACCCGGCATCTTACCAAATGCCAAAGCCACCAGCGATCGCTGGCGAGAATGGTGTTTGAAAAATGACATTGGCGAAATCTACATTGCCTATACACAAGGCTTTGATAAGCAGAATCCGACAAAGTTTGGCTTTGATGCAGCGATTGAATTTCCGCCCAATAATCATCATTTGATTGGAACGCCTAGCCTACTGGGTAAGCACCGCAGAAAGTTCAAGGGTAAAGTTTTTGATTGGCGCGATCTGGTAAAACGCAGTCAGAATTATCCGGAAACGAACTATAAACTCTTTCGCGGCATCACGCCTTCATGGGATAATACTGCGCGGCGCAATAATCATTCAACCGTCCTACTCAACTCTAATCCGGTGGATTATTATCGCTGGTTCAAAAATGCTGTTGATGACACAAAAACACGGTTCTCAAATGACCAAGAGCGCTTGATTTTTGTCAACGCCTGGAATGAATGGGCCGAGGGCGCGCATCTGGAGCCTGACGAAAAATATGGCTATGCCTGGCTCGAGGCTACAAGGCGCGCCGTTGCACCGCAAAGTGTATCGGAAATTGTCCCTCCCTATAAAAATGCAACTGCCCCCCAGATTGAACAGACAGAGTTAGGCGGCGAGAGCCTTAAAAAAAAAATTATCGTCGTAACCCATGATCTCTATAAACATGGGGCACAATATCTTTGTCTGAATTTTGCCAAGACTTTATCGCAAAAATTCAATCGGGAGGTACATATAATCTCTGGCGAGGATGGCCCCTTGCGCGGTGAGTTTGAAAAATACGCACAAGTTACAATCCTTGCAAAAACAGAGGATCCCGCCAAAATCAACACCAAATTACAGGCCCTTTCAATACAAGGATTTGATCATGCCTTTATGAATTCAGCTGCCTCTGGCTGGCTTGGTCCTTATTTTTCCGACAATCATATATCCTTTATCGGGCTTGTTCATGAACTACCCTCGATCATCCACTCGATGGGACTTGGTAAAAACCTGCAAGACTTTCAAACCCACGCAAAACATGTAGTTTTTCCAGCAAATATCGTCCGTGATAAGGCGACGCAGTTTCTTCGCGAAAAAGAATGGCACAATGCCCTAATCCTCCCCCAAGGGGTGTACAAAACCGATGCGATGCTGGACTGGGCAGATAAAGAAAAAGCCAAAGCAAAAATCTGTAAACGACTTAAAATTCCAAAAGATTCAAAGATTGTTCTAGGGGTTGGTTTTGCCGATCACCGCAAGGGCATTGATCTATTTTTGAAATGGGCAATTGCGGCCATCACCAACAGGAAAGACCTTTACTTTGTCTGGATTGGTGAAATCGCGCAGGACATGAAACAGGAAGTCGATAAGATTCTCAAAACAGCGGGGCGCGCAAAATCACGCATCCATCTGCCGGGTTTTTCTACCCAGACCCACGATTATTATCTGGCAGCAAATGTTTACGCGCTCTCGTCGCGCGAAGATCCATTTCCATCCACTGCCCTTGAAGCCCTCAATGCCGGCACACCGGTGATAATGATCAAAGATACAGGGGGCATTGAAGATTTGACCCCTCATGACTGCGTTATCGCAATAGAAAATGATGAGGATGCAAGCTTTACTCATGCAATCGAACCCCTGCTAGGTAATCCCAAACACTTACAAGAGTTGGGCAATAAGGGGCCTGCGCTTATCGGTGAGAAGTTCGGATTTTGCAGCTATGTCGGCGATCTGCTTGATGTGCTCGAGTCTGATGAGGCTAAAGCCCCGGGCGTAAGCGTTGTCGTGCCCAATTATAATTATGAACGCCATCTGGAAAAAAGACTAAACTCTATCATCCAGCAGAAACTGCCGCCGCGCGAAATTATTTTTCTCGATGATGCCTCTAGCGACAAGAGCATTGGGATGGCCAAGCGGATTCTGTCAGATTGCGGCATTCGACACCGCATAATTATCAATAAAGAAAATTCCGGCAATGTTTTTGCCCAATGGCAAAAAGGGGTTGCACTGGCTAATCATGATATCGTTTGGATCGCCGAGGCCGATGATTGGGCTGATCTGGATTTTCTGGGCAAGATGGCCCCACAATTTATCAACCCTGATTTGGTGCTTGCTTATAGCCAATCAAAACAGGTCAATGAAAAAGGCAAAGTCATTGCCGAAAACTACCAAGATTATGTCCGCGATATATCCGCGATAAAATGGACCAAAGATTTTACCCAAACTGGCCAAACTGAAATCACTGAAGGTCTTGCCATTAAAAACACGATCCCCAATGTTTCGGGTGTCTTGTTTCGGACCAATAATTTAAAGAAATTATTGGAAAAAGATGTCGAATTTGCCAAACGTTTTCGCACTGCCGGCGACTGGTATGTCTATGTCAACCTTCTTCGGGAGGGAAACGTGCATTTTAATGCTACCCCGCTAAATTATCATCGTCGTCACGAAAATAGCGTCACAATCAGCCAATTTAATATTGATGATCTAAAAGAAATCGCCGATATGCAGCGTTATATCGCCAAAGAGTTCAACCTGGACAAAAAAGAACGCACTGCCTCACGGGCCTATTTGAGCTATCTTGTCGATCATTTCCAGCTAACCGACCAATATTCCAGCAATGATATCGATGCGGTTATCAGCAATACATAATGGGCCTTGAAGATATCCAAAACCCCAGTAAAACAATTACATATAAGCACCCTATTTACTCGCAAATGTGTGTTTATCGACAAAGTCAAAAGATTTGGACCATAGGGAATTGACTTAAAAATCATGCTACGAAATAGCCTCAAACAAATAATATCCAGCAAAGCGGATCAGGACCCTGATTCGAGTGACCGATCGCTTCAAGATCAAGCCCTAAAATTGCTGGACACTGAATACTATCTTGAAAAAAATCCCGATATTGCTCAGGGCGGCATTGACCCTGCAAGCCATTTTGAAAATCAAGGGCTCGGAGAGGCCCGTGAGCCATCTGCCCTATTTTCTAATCCACATTATCTGGGCGGGGATGAAGATTTAGGAAAACCCCCGATACAACATTTTCTGGAAGGGGGCGGACGTACAGGACGCAACCCTCACCCGCTTTTTGATACTCAATTCTACCTTAGCCGAAACCCTGATATAGCAGAATCAGACCTCAATCCCTACTTACATTTTTTAAGCGCTCCAGCTGATGAGGGGCGTAATCCTCACCCGATCTTCGATATAAAATGGTACGCCAGCAATCACCCTGACGTGTCCGCCACCGGTTTTGATTTACTCAATCATTATATCAAACATGGCGATAAGGCGGGCGATACGCCCCACCCATTGTTTATGACAAACTACTACCTCGAACAGGTAGATAACCACGAAGCAGAGGGCTTTAACTCCCTTATCCATTATATCCTCTGTGGGCCAATGAGTAATGCTAGCCCAAATCCAATTCTTGATCATGAATGGTATCGAGAAAAAGCGCCGGAAATCATAGAGCAAGGACAGACACAACTCACACATTATCTGACAAGTGGGGCGGCCGATGGCTTTGACCCCTCCCCCTTGTTTCATACTTGGTGGTATGCGGAACGCTATCTCGAAGGTAATGCCGGGGGATTAAATCCTTTGCAACACTTTATGACTAAAGGCCACGAGAATAACGCAAATCCTAATCCGTTCTTCCTGACCAAATGGTATCGCGAAACTTATATGGGTGACAGCGAAAATGAAGGAAAAAACCCGCTCCTTCAATATAAAGAAGCTTGTGAAGTCATCCGTAAGGAAATGATTAATAGCATCTCCGTTAGCGCATTTTGTAACCCAAACCCGTGGCTGGAAACCGCATGGTATTTTGCTGAAGACGTAGATATTTTACATTCCAAAATTACGCCGCTTGGTCATTATGCTGAGGTGGGTGCAGACGAAAGAAAAAACCCCGGTCCGAATTTCAATGCAAGCTGGTATCATGAAAACTATGACACATTAGGCGCGAGCGCTCTGGAGCACTTTCTGCATATTGGCGCCGTGAAGGGTAATGCCCCTAATGAGCTATGGAAAAAAGCGATAGACGCCGATCAAAACGGCGTGGAAATGAACATTCTGGAAAACAAGAATGATAGCTCCCGTGTTGATCCACGCCAATACAAAGTGATCTCAGAGTCAGATCTATTCGATAGAGAATGGTACATCGAAACCTATCTCGCCCCGGAAAATATTGCGATGGACCCGGTGGAGCACTATATTCTTTATGGCGCAGGCATTGGACACAACCCAAGCACACGATTTAACACTATAGACTATCGTACAGTAAATCATGATTTACGCAGCGCTGATATCAATCTTCTTTATCATTATATTGAGCATGGACGTTTTGAGGGTAGAAAAATTGCGTTTGAAATCCGATCAGATGAAGTTACCGAGTTTCGCTTCAGCAAACCAGAATATGGCCCCATTACTGATATATTAAAATACGATAGTGATATTGAGCTACCTTCCAATCTTGAGGAAACTATTTGCGTTCATCTTCACCTCTTCCATAGCGACATGGCCGAAGAGTTTTGTGACACCCTAAATTATATGACCACTCCGTATACGCTTCTAGTTTCGATACAAGAGCATGAAAGCGAAGAAGAATGGCAACAATACTTCATCGACCATATCACCCATGCATCCTCCGTCATCGTCAAAAACTGTCCGAATCGGGGACGCGATGTATCTCCCTGGTTAATTTATTTTCGAGAAGAAATAGAAGCCCACGATATATTTTGCCATCTGCATACAAAGAAATCCGGTTATAATAAATTCCAGCAATCCTGGCGTCACTATCTGACCCATACCATGTTTGGTACAAAAACTATTGTGAATCAAATTTTAGGAATATTTGCTGATAACCGCGATGCGGGGCTTATAGCGCCGGCATATTTTTATGTACTGCGCAATCAACCAAATTATGGTCTGAACTATGACAACTATGAACGCCTATATATGGCATTGTTTGGGAATATTCCTGAAGAAACCTGTCCTGATTATCCAGCCGGATCATTTTTCTGGGCTCGAACAAAAATGCTGGAGCCTTTATTTGAGCTAGACTTACAGCTCGATGATTTTGATGAGGAAGACGGTCAAGTCGATGGTACAATCGCCCATGCTCTGGAGCGTATTTTAGGTGCACTCCCAGCCTATACAGATTTCAAGCTCAGGTGCATAGCAGTTGACGTCCCCTTTGATCTCACCCGTTACATTCATATTGAACGGGTTGATGATTTAAATCAGGAATTATTGTTACCTGAATCTTTCTTCATAAGCGCTTACGATCGCCCTCGTTACGAGGTTATTGAAAAACGAAAAATAGCAGTCTATTCCGCCATAACCGGCGGGTATGAAAACTATATGCGCCCCCTCGTTCTAGATCCAAATATTGATTATTTTTTATTCACAGACACACCCGAGAAATTTGATCCAGACTGGGCTACAGTTATTGAGACACCATATCACGGCTCGACACCCGTTCGCACGGCAAGATATATCAAAACCCATCCACACTTCTGGTTCCCGGAATTTGATTATGCGATTTGGATGGATGCCAACATATTGCCGATCGCATCGCTATATCCGTTCGTAAACAAATTAGAAGGCACAGCCCATGAGGCGACATTCATCCCCCACCCCTTAAGATTTAATTTTATGGAAGAGGGGATGGAGCTTTTGAAATTTGACCTTGATAATAAATATCTTATCCAAGAACAGATTGCCCGGTATGGCAAAATCGAAGGGGTAATGGAGGAAGAGTTAATCGAAACAAATCTCTTCATTTGCCGCCCACAACTAGAGGTTACGCGCACCTTCATGTCTTTATGGTGGTCAGAGCTAAATAATTACTCTCACCGGGATCAGTTGAGTATAAACTACGCTCTCTTGAAAAGCGGTTTAAAATGGACCCCGCTATTTGAAGAGAACATCTCCGTTCGCAGTCATGAAGACTTCTTCCTTCTTCAACATGAAATGACAAATCGCGAAGAGTTTCTGACCAAACTCACGCAAGTCATGAATACCAACAAGAGCAAAGAGGGGGGTGCGATTTTATGAATACGTCGATCCAAAACCAAGCCTCACTGACAGATCAGCACACATCTTTGATCACACATAATGTAATTGTTTGTATTCATAATGGATATTCTGATGTCACCCAATGTCTTCACTCACTCGCACATACTTGGGAAGCGGAAGGGTTGGGCAATTTGATTCTGGTTGATGATTACTCTGATGACAAAACAGCTGATTATGTAAGTGAGTTTGCTAAAGATCATGACTACGCCACACTCATTCGTCTCGATGAACAACATTTTTATACGCGCGCAGCAAATATCGGTTTAAAATTTTCTACAGCAACCCTGAACACTTTGCTAAATAGCGATACGATTGTGACCCCTTCCTGGGCACAAAAAATTCGCTCCCTGTTTGAACGAGACCCCAATATTGGAATTGTTGGTCCGCTTTCCAATGCGGCAAGCACGCAATCCATACCCCATGTAAAAAGCGCTGCAGGACAGACCGCAATCAATCATCTACCTGATGGTATGAGTGTCGAGCGCTTTGCAGACGCAATCAGCCATCTCGCCTCCGGGCTGATCGTGCCATATGTTCCCGTTATTCATGGCTTTTGCTATACGATCCATCGCAAAGTGATTGATAAAATCGGTTATCTTGACGAGGAAAATTTTCCAACCGGATACGGAGAGGAAAACGATTATTCATTCCGGGCCGATGATGCAGGCTTTGCACTCGGTGTCGCGCTTAATAGTTTTGTCTATCACGCAAAATCAAAAAGCTATAAACCCGAGCAACAGCAAGAATTTACCCGCGCGGGTCATGATGCCCTTGCCCGCAAACATAGCGTGCGGCGAATCGAGAATGTGATTAAGCAAATGGAAAATCAGCCATCGCTGAAAACCATTCGTGAGCGTGTTGCTGACTTCTGGCCGGAACATGATTGGCTTAAATCCCCAGAGCCGGAGCACGAATTACATGAAGATCACAACAATACTGAACCCGCGAGACTTGGGCGAGCATGGTAAAATCCACATTTTCTGCCAGCGAACGCAAGGGAGTTTCCGGCGTTTTGTCTGATCTTTATCATGGTTTTTTAATGGGCCATGTCTGGCGTCATTTTGCCTGGGATGAAATACAAAACCGGTATCGCCGTTCCGTACTCGGAATTGCATGGATCGGGCTTTCCTATCTGTTTTTTATATGTGTGATTGTTTTGTTCTTTAGAGGGCTCGGCACCGATCAAAGTGATAATTATCCTTTTCATGTTGCCGTGGGTTTTGCAGCTTTCAATTTTATCATTGGAAACATTAATGATGGCTGCGATGTTTTTAGAACTGCAACCACATGGATTAAAAGCTCGCCAATTCCCTATTCCATCTATATCTATAAAAGTATAGCGCGCTCTATTTTTACTTTCATCATCCAATTCGCCCTTGCCTTAGTCGTTATCATTGTTCTGGGCTGGAGACCAACGCTTGGCGCTCTTATGATCTTTCCTGCATTCCTGATTTATCTTGCGAACGCTGTGTCTATTCAATTGATCTTTGGATTACTTGCGAGCCGCTTCAATGATGTTATTCACCTGACTGCAACGATTACACGCATCGCTTTTTTTGCAACGCCAATTATTTGGCAAATAGAAGAAAGATCCGGCCTTACCCGGACTGCTGCACTCGTCAATCCGTTAACGCATTATGTTGAAATTTTTCGCGCGCCCCTTCTTGGAACCCCTATGTTGGATCATAGCTGGTTGATTGTTTTAGGATTTACCTTACTTGGTTGGATTGTTGCCATTATCGCAAGCGTATTTATGCTTAGGCGATTGCCGTTTTGGCTGTAGAGAAAAAAGGACATCGATAGATGGTTCGTTTAACAGTTGAAAATGCGGGTCTGTCATATCCAATTCGTTCCGCGGCTCAAATCCGGAACTTTGAACAAAAAGATGAGCGTATTGTTACCTCTGCTTCGGGCAAAGTCATCGCGTTTAACGCCCTCACAGATATTTCCTTCGATCTTAAAAGCGGGGCGAGGCTTGGTATCATCGGTAAAAATGGATCCGGGAAAACCACCCTTTTGCAATTAATATCGCAAATTCTAGTTCCCGATTATGGGCGGGTCCATGTGGAGGGAACAGCCAGCAATCTGATCAATATCAATTTAGGCATCCAACCCGGTGCCAGTGCCCAACGTAACATTACCCTGCGCGGCCTTGCCTATGGCCAGAGCTTAAAATCCATCGATGAAAAAAGAGAAGACATTATCGAGTTTGCCGAGCTTGGAGAATTCGTCGATTTTCCGGTCGAGACTTATTCTGCCGGTATGCGGATGCGCCTTAATTTTGCAATCGCCACTGCGTTTGATCCGGAAATTCTAATCCTTGATGAATGGCTTAGCGCGGGGGATATTGCCTTTCGCCAGAAGGCCAGCGAGCGCATGAATAAATTCGTCCAAAAGGCCGGCATTCTTGTGTTGGCTACCCATACCAAACCCTTACTAACCAGCAATTGCGACCGTGTTATCTGGATTGACGAGGGCAAAATTCGAATGGACGGCTCAGTCGAGGACGTTTGGGGGGCATATGCGAGCGAACAGGAAAAACTGCGAGCACTTCAAAAAGCCGAACAAGCCGGAAAATAAATCTGCCCCGTAACGGCCATCACTAAACTTAGCTATATTGGATGCGACAAATCTGAGTTTGATTGCCTTACCCCTCTTATGTGGTGTCTTTTCATTCTACTGATTTTTTTAGCCCTGCGCTCTAGCCGAAGGCGCTCGCATATGCGAAAAGAGCGCAAATTGTGGATTATTGAGCCAATCGCTCATCCACGCTAATTGCGAATTTGCCTGTTGGACAGTAGGGAATTAAACTGCATGAAATATCTGGTTACTGGGGGCGCCGGCTTTATCGGATCTGCCGTTGTGCGCCAAGCCCTAGACGCTGGCCATGAAATCGTAAATATCGATGTATTGACCTATGCGGCTAATCTGGACAATTTAAAAGGGTGGGATGATCGCCCAGGCTATCGGTTTTCTCAAATCGATATTTGTGATGGGGCAGCTCTGCGCGCCCTCTTTGAAGAGACCAAGCCGGACGGCGTGATCCATCTTGCAGCCGAGTCCCATGTTGACCGCTCGATTGAGGGGCCAGGCGCATTTATCGAAACCAATATTATGGGGACATTCCAGCTCCTGACCGAGGCCCGGCGCTATTATGAAAGTCTTTCTGGTGACCCCAAATCCCGCTTTCGCTTCCTCCATGTCTCGACAGATGAAGTTTATGGGACTTTAGGCGAAGAGGGGCTGTTCACCGAAACGACCGCTTATGCGCCAAACTCCCCCTATTCCGCTTCTAAGGCCTCATCTGATTTTCTGGTTCGGGCCTGGGGGGAAACTTTTGGCTTGCCGGTTCTCACCAGCAATTGCTCCAATAATTATGGCCCCTATCAATTTCCTGAAAAACTGATCCCTGTTGTTGTCCTTGCCGCCCTTGAAGGGCGTGACATACCCGTATATGGCACCGGTGCCAATGTACGCGACTGGCTCTATGTCGAAGACCATGCGGATGCGCTTTTAACAATTATTGAAAAAGGCAGGCTCGGCGAAACTTATAATGTGGGCGGGCACAATGAACGCCGCAATATTGATTTGGTGCACACTATTTGTGATTTGATGGATACATTAAGTCCGAAAAGCCACGGACACCGTGATCTTATCAAATTTGTCACCGACAGGCCGGGCCATGACATGCGTTATGCGATTGATGCATCTAAAATTGAAAAAGAATTGGGATGGCGTCCCTCCGTTACCGTGGAGGAAGGTATGGAGAAAACCGTCCGGTGGTACCTTGATAACAGTTGGTGGTGGAAAGCTATTCTGGAGCGTGGTCACACCAATGAGCGCTTGGGCTTAAAGACAAAGTCTTAATATGAGTGACGATTACCCGGCCAAAGAGTTTTGCAAATATTGCCCCATATACTTCTCTAGAGGTTCAATATGACCACGCTTGTTTTTGGGAAATCTGGTCAGGTCTCCCTTGCCCTTCAGCGAAGCGCCGAACAAAAAGGCATCCCCATAAAGGTGATCGGGAGTGAGGATTTAGACCTCGCTACGCTTTCTGACACACATATAATAGCAGACCTTATCAAAACCCATGGCGCTCGTGCGATCTTGAATGCTGCCGCCTATACCGCCGTCGATAAAGCACAAAGCGAGCCCGAAAAAGCCCGCGCCATCAATGCCCATGCCCCAAACCTGATGGCAAAGGCCTGTGCCAAAGCCTCTATTCCTTTAATTCATGTGTCCACAGATTTTGTATTCGATGGATCAGCAACGACACCATACCGCGAAGATGCGCCAACGGGCCCGGTTAGCGTTTACGGAGAGACAAAACTTGAAGGCGAGCAGGCCATCATACAAAGCGGGTGCTCATTTGCTATTATTCGTACCGCTTGGGTTTTCTCCGCCGACGGAAATAATTTTGTAAAAACCATGCTACGTTTGGGAGCAGAACGCGAAGAACTGACCATTATTGCTGATCAGTTTGGGATGCCAACACCAGCGCATGCAATTGCCGAAGCGATGCTAACGATCGCAAGCCAATTGATTGAATCGCCAGAAAAATCCGGCATTTATCATTTTGCCGGCGACGAAAAAACCAACTGGGCAGGTTTTGCAAGAGCCATATTTGATGAAGCCGGCTTTGCTACAAAAGTTATTGATATTCCAACTGAGCAATATCCCACCCCCGCCAAACGTCCCGCATGGTCGGTGCTCGATTGCAGCCATATTTTACAAATATTTCAAATTCCATCCCCGTCATGGCGCGCAGCATTGCGCGATGTGATCGCAACGCTTAACAAATCTTAAAAACATCAGGAGTTCCTTGCCATGAAAGGCATTATTCTAGCGGGCGGTTCAGGAACGCGCCTTTACCCGATCACCAAATCGACCTGCAAGCAATTGCTTCCTGTCTATGACAAACCAATGATCTATTATCCTCTTTCGGTTTTAATGCTTGCAGGGATTAAAGACGTTTTGATCATTACAACCCCGGAGGATTCTAAAATCTTTAGCGGTCTGCTCGGTGATGGCCGCGATTGGGGAATTAATATTTCCTATGCCATTCAACCCAAACCAGAAGGCCTGGCGCAGGCCTTGATTATCGGGGAAGAACATATTGCAGGCGATAAATGTGCATTGATTTTGGGAGATAATATTTTCTACGGGCACGGCCTGTGGGATATGTTGCATGACGCAGCCAAACTTGAGAAAGGCGCTGTTGTATTTGGTAGCCACGTTCATGACCCGGAGCGCTACGGCGTTGTTGAGTTCGATGGGAATGGCAAAGCCATATCCATTGAAGAAAAACCGGAAAATCCAAAGTCCAACTATGCGGTTACCGGATTATATTTCTACGATGAAACCGCGTGCGAGCGGGCTAAAAATGTTAAACCCTCCGCGCGCGGCGAATTGGAAATTACCACTTTGAACGAAATGTATCTTAATGATGGCAACATGTCGGTTAAACTTTTAGGGCGCGGCTTTGCATGGTTAGATACCGGGACTTACGACTCATTATTGCAGGCGGGGAATTTTGTTCATATGATGGAAGAACGCCAGGGTTTGAAGATTGGTTGTGTAGAAGAAGTTGCCTACCGTATGGGCTTTATTGATAGCGAGCAGCTACGTAAACTGGCAGAGCCATTAATTAAAAGCGGCTATGGTCGCTATCTCAATCAAGTTGCTGATGAATAGGAGCCAATGATGCAGGTTGAAAGCCTTGATATTCCTGACGTCAAAATTTTAACGCCGCGCGTTTTTAAAGATGATCGCGGCTATTTTAGCGAAACCTATAACAAAAAGACCTTTGACGCTGCAATTCCCGGATTGACATTCGTCCAAGATAATCAGAGCTTTTCTGGTCCGAAATATACAGTGCGCGGACTACACTATCAGGCTCCGCCCTTTGCACAAGACAAATTGGTGCGCGTTCTCAAGGGAAGTATACTTGATGTCGTGGTTGATGTCCGCAACGGCTCACCCACTTATGGCAAACATGTCAGCGCCGAACTTTCCGCCGACAATGGCAAGCAACTCCTATGCCCTATTGGTTTTCTCCATGCCTTTATGACGTTGGAAGAAAATTGCCTCGTTGCCTACAAGGTCACAAATTTCTATGATGGCGCTAGTGATGGCGGCGTTTTCTGGGCATCGCCTGAATTGGGTATTGACTGGCCTGTTGGCCCCGACAAGGCAAGCGTGTCTGAAAAAGACGCCAATGCAATTGCATTTTCTGATTTTAAAAATCCGTTTTAAGAGAATTTTACTTTATGGGCGTTACCGCGATTATTGTTGCTGCAGGGCGCGGAAGCCGGGCCGGAGAAGGCGGCCCCAAACAATATCGCATGCTCCGTGGAAAGACCATATTGGCCCGGACTATAGGGGCTTTCTTAAAACATGAGAAAATCGATCAGGTGCGCGTTATCATCCATAAGGATGACACAAACCTTTACAATGATGCGGTTGCAACATTAATTGATCATCCTAAATTGATGACACCTGTTTTTGGCGGTGCAGAGCGCCAGGATAGTGTGCGCCTTGGCCTGGAAAGCCTGGAAGATCAAAATCCGGAAAACGTCTTAATTCATGATGCCGCGCGCCCTTTCATTGATTCTAAAACAATCAATAATGTGATAGATGCCCTTCGCGATAATGAGGGGGCAATTGCGGCCCTTCCTGTTTTTGATACAATCAAGGCAAGCGATAATAATAGCCAGATTTCGCGCACCGTCCCCCGGGAAGGGCTTTGGCGCGCGCAAACCCCACAAGGGTTTGTCTACCAAAAAATTCTAAAGGCCCACCGCAGCGCGAAAGGCAAAGTCCTGACCGATGATGCAAGTGTCTGCGAGGATGCAAATATTCCTGTTGTACTCGTCGCAGGTGCGCCCGATAATATGAAAATCACGCAAGCGGAAGATTTCGGCATGGCCGAAATCTTACTGCACCGAAAAGATAAAACGGAAAGTCAATCCATGTGGGAATATCGCAGCGGCCAGGGTTATGACGTCCATGCTTTTGAACCGGGCAATGCTGCAATTTTATGCGGCGTATCAATTCCTCATTCGGCAAAACTAAAAGGTCACTCTGATGCCGATGTTGGCATGCATGCGCTCGCCGATGCAATTTTAGGCGCTATTGGCGAAGGCGATATTGGCGATCACTTCCCGCCATCGGACCCCCAATGGAAGGGCGCGGCCTCGGAAATTTTTCTGAAAAAAGCATGCGCGCTTGTCCGTGAACGCGGGGGCGAGATTATCCATTGTGATATTACGCTCATTTGTGAAGCCCCAAAAATTGGCCCACACCGTTCAGCCATGCGCAATGCCCTCGGTAAGATTATGGATATTTCCCCAAAAGACGTATCCGTCAAAGCAACAACAACGGAAAAGCTGGGCTTTACTGGGCGCGAAGAAGGCATCGCCGCATCAGCTATCGCAACGGTAAAACTCCCTACTGAGGCTTGATATGCTTTCTAATACCGGCTTTGAAACAATTGCATCAGATGTATTAGAGGCCGCAAAAGCCCGGCAAGTCTATCTTGCAACCGCCGAGTCATGTACCGGCGGCCTTATTATGGCAGCCTTAACCGATATTGCCGGCTCTTCGGCAGTCATTGACCGTACATTTGTGACGTATACTAACAAAGCCAAAATGCAAATGCTGGGCGTTGAGGCAGCCACCCTTAGAGCCCATGGCGCAGTTAGCGAACAAACCGCAATTCAAATGGCAACGGGCGCACTTGCCCGTGCGAGTGCTCATCTTGTCGTCTCGGTTACGGGCATTGCCGGGCCGGGCGGCGGGACCGCAGAAAAACCGGTTGGCACTGTTTGTTTTGGTCTTGCCTACAAATTCCCGGACACTGCTGATATCACCGCCTTTGCCAAGACAGTAAAGTTTAAAGATGAAGGGCGCGCTTATGTGCGCCGCGAAACCACAAAACATGCGCTTGGAATGATGTTAGAGGCGCTGGCGCAGTGAACCGGATACCGCGTTGATGGGCGACCGAAAAGACCGCCATTAGACCGCGCCAAACCCCCTACGGGGTTTAATCCGTTTTCTTAAAACAAAATAAATCGGCAAAAAGCCAACCGCAAAAAGTGTTTTCACCATCATATCGCCAATCAACCAAAGGCTCCATGATAGTCCGGTCTGCCAATAGGCTAACGGGAAATAAATTAAGATAGTGACGAAAAACCCCGCAAGAGCGGCATAGAGCGGCGCACGCCACCACGGCGCGCCGCCACGAAGAACATCGTAAAAGGAGACTGTAACGAGCTGTCCGGTCATGGAACTCGCAACCAGAGCCACCATGAACCGGGTAGAGGGGAAATCTCCTTCCTCTATGATTGGTGAGAGCAAGGAGAGTTCAAATAGAATAAACAGCGCAAGAACAAACCACGCCGCAATAATTGCCCGAGATGTTTCTTCGCCGCCATAGCGTCTTGCAAACAGAATTGAGACGAGGGGTATCAAGGACACAACAATGCCGCCCCATGTCAGCCATTGTGTTGGCTTTAGCCCGGTTAACGGCGAAAAAAGCTCATTGAAGAAACGCACTGGAATATCAATTACCAACATAGAAATAATCAAAATCGGCGCGAGCAAAGACGCCATCACACCAATACGCACACACATTGCGGCAAAGGCATTCATCTCCTGCGCGAATTTTTCTGCCGGAGTCAATCCACGCCGTGTTTCGCGTCCCATGGTGGGAAGATCATCTGGTAATATCGTACTCATGGGGAAATATATGGCAAATATTGCACCGCTTGTGAACGCCCTAACCTCATTTGCCCATTTGAACGCCAAACAGTAAAAACCCAAACAAAAGGGCACACAAGACTGTATGCCCCTCGGGAGAACAAAATTTTAATGGTTAAAGTCGAAACCCGCGCCCTTAAGACGCTTTAGCAAGCTCGCGCTTGATTTTTACAGCGGCGCTGGAGAGTTGCTCTTCTTTAGCTTTTTTCAAGAAGACGTCCAATCCGCCCATATGATCAATGCTGCGCAACGCGGAAGCTGTGATACGCATTTTATACGAGCGCTCAAGCTTATCACTGTGCAATGTTACTTTGCACAAATTAGGCAAAAACCGGCGACGGGTGCGGTTTTTCGCGTGAGACACATTATTTCCAGTGGCTGGGCCAACCCCAGTTAATTCACAACGACGCGCCATCTTGGTTACCTTATTCCGTTCAGTCAGGAAAAAATCAGCAATTTCAATGCTTTCCTGAATTTTATACTATGCAATTCCGGTATTATCGCGCTTCTAATCCTGACAACGCCATAATTGAACGAGGCTTCTACGCAAGAGAGCCCAAAAGGTCAAGAGTGGAGACGCGAAACATTGCCCCCAAAACGTCAAATAGGGCTCCTAAAACCCGTCACCCCATACAGGTAGTGTTAGCGGGTTGGTGCGTTAAGCGGACATCTGAACCTGATGGATAAAACTGGCGGGCCGATTAGGCAAACCAGGCGAATCCCCCCAACCGGATAAAGGGGCAGGCATTACAAGGATCATGACTATGGACTTTATCAAAAAATTGGCCTCTTTCGAGGATCTGATCTCTACCGACCTGATTAAGATACTTTACTGGCTCGGCATTATCGGGATCGCCCTGATGACACTCACCAATATGTTCAGGGGATTTTCCGCAGGCTTCGGCGCGGGGTTGGGCGGTATAATTGGAGCATTAGTCTTTGCCGGTTTCTCGGTTTTATTTTGGCGCGTAATCTGTGAAATTTATATGGTCGTGTTCGGCATTTATGACCGTCTGGGCAATATCCAAAAGAGCGTTGGCGACGAGCCGGTAAAAGATATTAAATCCGTTAGCGATAGTGACGTTTAATAAGAGAGCTTAATGCTCAAAGTTATAGCTCTTAACTTATCCCGATTTTGACAATTTCAAAATCGGGATAGAGTCTCGGGCTAAAATTTAATGCACCCATTCTTCTTCTAGATATTGCACGCCCGTAGCATCAAGCTTGACTTCAAATTTCGCCTCGCCGGTTTCATCTCTTGTGAAAAATTCATAGACAATTGTACCCTCGCCCTGATCGCTTTCAATGATACGTGCAGGAACAATATCCGGGTGTCTTTCATATAAAGCATCCAATACCGGCTTGGGCGTCATAGCAAGCGAAATATCACGCTGGATTTCAACGACCTGCCATCCCTCTGTCGTTTGGATCATATCCAGCTCGACCTCATTGCCATCCGCGTCTTCGCCTTTCAATATCAAAATAGACAACACCTTTACGCTCGACCCGCTCTGCCTTTTGAAAATCAAGATCGGGGCGTGCAGCTCTGGCAACCGCCATAACCTCCTCAGGGACTGCATCTATGGGAACGGCCACTTTGTTTTGTAATGTTGAACCAATTTCCGCCGCTGTTGCAGGCGCGCTTTGCGTAACCGCCTCGGGAACGGTTTGTTGCGTTTCTAAAACTGTGCACGCACTTGTCATTGTCAACAGCAGTGTCAATGCCATTGCTCCCTTGAATGAAGTTGCGCCAGCGCGAGAGATTGTTCTATTTTCTGTCATGTTCACTTAACTAATACCCTTTTTAAATAATTCTCTTAAATATCCGGCTTTATTGAAAACCCAGATAAGCACCGCTTCCAATACAAAATCTAACCCGGTTTGTACTATTAAAATAGAGCGCCCTTTCTTTTCGTGAAGATATGCGGTTAAAGGCTAGGGCTTATCATTTAGACCATGCCCCGTATACCGTGCCACGAAGCCAAGCATATTCCCCGCAAACCATTGTTCCGATCCATCCCATGGACCGGCCCCTGACGGCTGTGCTCGGCCCCACCAATACCGGTAAAACCCATTACGCCATTGAGCGAATGCTATCATTCAAGTCGGGCATGATCGGTTTGCCACTACGCCTGTTAGCCCGCGAGATTTACGACAAGCTATTGACCCGCCGCCCGGCCGCTGAAATTGCGCTCGTAACCGGGGAAGAAAAAATTATTCCACGCTCGGCGCGTTACTGGGTATGCACGGTGGAAGCCATGCCCCTTGAGCAGCAATGTGAATTTTTGGCCATTGATGAAATTCAACTTGCCAACAATCCAGAGCGCGGGCGCACATTCACCTCAAGACTTTTATATGCAAGAGGCAGCGCCGAAACATTATTGCTGGGATCGGATTCCATGGCGCCAATTTTGCGCCAGCTCTTTCCCAATATTTCCTTTAAATCCCGCGATCGTTTTTCCAAACTGACATTCTCCGGCTCCAAAAAAGTCACGCGCCTGCCGCGCCGAAGTGCGATCGTCGCTTTTTCCGCTGACACGGTTTACGCGATTGCCGAGCTGGTCAGGCGGCAACGAGGGGGCACGGCGGTTGTACTTGGCGCTTTGTCCCCGCGCACCCGCAATGCACAAGCAGCGCTCTATCAGGAAGGAGAGGTTGATTATCTTATTGCCACCGATGCCATTGGCATGGGACTTAATATGGATATCGACCATGTGGCCTTTGCCGGACGTCGAAAATTTGATGGCCGTACCATGCGCGATCTAACCCCGTCAGAGACAGCCCAGATTGCCGGACGCGCAGGGCGCTATCTCAATGATGGCACTTTTGGCATTACTGCCGATTGTCCTGACTTTGATGAGGAACTGGTAGAAGCCATCGAAGAACATCGCTTCGAGCCGGTGCGCGGACTTTTTTGGCGAGCGGAAGCTTTAAATTTTTCCTCGCTGTCGGCCTTGCAAAAATCCCTCGATAAACGCCCTGACCGTCCCGAACTTATCCGTGCACGCCCCGATGATGATGAGCGTGCGCTTGCCATTCTGGTCCGTGACGAGGAAATCGCCAAGCTCGCAAAAGGCGGCGCTGCCCTGTCCCTCTTGTGGGATGTGTGCGAGTTACCTGATTTTCGCAAAGTCAGCATCGACCAGCACACCACGCTCATTGGTGAACTTTATCTGCAATTGATGCAAAAAGAGCGCATCAAGGAGGACTGGCTCGCCCCACGGGTTAACCGGCTTGACCGCGATGATGGGGATATAGACACGCTCTCGGCGCGAATTGCCCATATTCGCAGCTGGACCTACCTCTCGCACCGAGCTTCATGGGTCGAAAATGCCCCCTATTGGCAGGAGCGCACCCGCGCTATAGAAGACAAGCTATCAGATGCATTGCATCATCGATTGACCCAAAGATTTGTGGATCGGCGCACATCGATTTTGTTAAAACGCTTAAAAGATAATGCCCCGTTACTCGCGGGGGTAAACGAAGACGGAGACGTGATTGTGGAAGGCCAATTTGTAGGTCGCCTTTTAGGCTTTGAATTTATTCTCGACCCCCGGGCCAATGGCGCTCAGGCCAAACCAGTGCGCGCCGCCGCTGAGCGAGCCTTGCAACCCTTGTTGGCCAGTAGAGCGAGCCATCTGGCTAATGCGCCCGGTGAAGACTTATCCATCCTTCCCGATGGATCGATTGCATGGCGCTCTTCCGTTGTCGCTCAATTGGAAAAAGGTCCGGCACCCTTACGGCCCAATATCATGATGCGGAACACGGATTTGCTGCCAGCGGTTTTACGCGGGCGCATTGAAGATCGTTTGCAAGACTATTTTGCCAACCGGGTTGAAAGCCTACTGGCGCCTTTAATAGCGATGCAACGCGCTTGTGACGAGACCGGCGATGATGCATTTGGCGGTGTTAGTCGTGGCGTTGCTTTCCGGCTCGTTGAAAATTTCGGCGCGACCTCGCGCACTTTGTTTGGCGATGAACTCAAGCAAATCAATCAGGAAGAACGCGCTAAATTGCGCAAGCACGGCATGCGCTTTGGTGAATATACCCTGTTTATGCCTGCCTTGTTAAAACCGGCCCCGGCCTCTCTTCTGACTTTGCTATGGGCTTTGTGGACCGACCGCAAACCCGCTGACTATGTGCCACCAAAGGCCGGGCTGGTTTCTATTGAGGTTTCTGACAATGTACCCCATGCCTATTATTATGCTTGCGGTTATCGTCCATCAGGAAAACGCGCAGTACGGATTGATATGTTGGAGCGCTTGGCTGGGGACATTCGCAAGGCCCGAGAAAAAGGGACACGTGAGGGCTTTGAAGCCACCAGTCAAATGATGTCTTTGGTGGGATGTTCGGGTGAAGATTTTGAAGCAATCTTAACGTCCTTAAATTTCCGCAAAAACACAGTAAAACGAAAAAAACCTGCTCCCGAAGCGCAAACAACGCCGGAAGAGAGCGGAGGCGACGAAAAAGCTGCCAGCGAAACAGAAGCATCCGGGACCACCCAAGATGCATCAAACGCGCAAGCACACGATACACAAATCAAAGAAGGAACAGTATCGCCAGAGACAACTCCTCTTGAAACAACACCCGAGGCAGCAC
This sequence comes from uncultured Caulobacterales bacterium, assembly GCA_964392325.1. GTDB lineage: Bacteria > Pseudomonadota > Alphaproteobacteria > Caulobacterales > Parvularculaceae > CALLPQ01. Next base: position 45,554 of record CAYMPJ010000008.1, on the reverse strand, counting down.
CGATTGACCAAACTGCCATCGCTGAAACCCCCGCTGGAACCATTGGCGATATCGCAACCGAAAAAACCGAAGCCGAAAAAACCGAAGCCGATAAACCCGAAAATGAAAGCGAGGCTGCTCAAATAGTTGCAGACACGCCGCCAGAGGGCGCGGCGCAAGAAGCTTCCACACAATCCGGCACCGAAACACCCACCGACGAAACACCCAATGCTGAAGGTGAAGAGATAGAGGTTGTGTTATGGCGCTATCAGGCCAAACGCCCACCGCGTAACCGCACAAAGAAAGAGGGCGACCAAAAAGAACGTCACAATAGGGGCGATCAACGGGGTAATAAAAAGCACGGCGGTAAAGGCGGTAAAAACTTTAAGGGCAAAGCAAAAGCCGGGGGGCGCAAACCGGACCGCGTACAAAACCCGCACATCAACAAGCCGCGCCATTTGAAAACTGCGGACCCTGATAGCCCCTTTGCAGTCCTGGCGGCACTCAAAGACAAAAAGTAACCTCATGACCGCACGCCCTCAAAGCCATGAACCAATGACCGAGATACGGATCGATAAATGGCTCTGGTTTGCGCGCATATTTAAAACCCGCTCCCTTGCAGCTAAATTTGTCTCCACAGGTCATGTGCGATTAACGCGCACAAATATGACGGGAGAGCAAGAAACAACGCGGGTCGACAAACCAAAACTCCTGATACGCGAAGGCGACATTATTAATTTTGCTTACGCAAATCGATTACGTATACTGATGATTAAAGATTGCGGTAAGCGACGCGGCCCCGCGGCGGAGGCTCAAACGCTATACGAAGATCGCTCCCCGCCGCCCCCTGAAAAGCAAGATAAAGATATGAGCGGTCTCCCCATCAGGGAACCGGGCGCTGGACGTCCCACCAAAAAAGAACGCCGTGCGATGGACGCCCTTAAAAGGGAATAATTTTGGCGCTAACCACAAAAAAAAGAAATATTCTCAATTTAGAATTTATTGGTTATGCTCACCATAAACAATTATAGAAAGGTGCATATAATGGCACAGTTTTCAGTATTTTTTAGACGCCCGGCAGTGAACCGCATCTTCTTTGTCGCAGCGAGCACACAATTAATGTGCATGGGCCTTTTTGCCTGTTCAACCGCCAGTTCGACAAGCGATGCCGGGATACCAGAAGCTGTCATCGCATCAAGTTCAGTAACAGCATCTGCACCATCAATTAATAGCGCACCGGCAACACGCTTTGATCTAAGCCATTGGAAACTGACATTGCCGATAGATAGCAATTTGGACGGCAAGGTCGACGGCATCAATACTGCTGACCTTCAGCAATATTCCCATGATGATTTCTTCTATTTGGATGAGCAAGGTCACATGGTGTTCACCGCGCCCAATAAAGGGGCAACGACAGCCAATTCACACAACACCCGCAGCGAGCTGCGCTATATGAGTCGCGGCTCGAACAAATCAATAAGAACACATGACCCACTTAATAATTTTGCCCTTGCCTCACATGCTAATGCAAGCGCATTTGCCTCTATTGGCGGCAAAATGGAAGCGACCCTGCATGTAGATCATATGCCCCTTAACGCAAACAAGCCCAAACAAGCTTCTTCCTATGCGGCAGTGATTGGGCAAATTCATGCGGTTAAATATAAAAATGCTGGTGACGGGTTTGGATATGGCAATGAGCCGCTTAAAATTTTCTACAAAAAATGGCCCGGACATGAAACCGGTTCTGTCTATTGGAACTATGAGCGCAATCGCAAAAAGGGCGATCCCGACAAAAAAGACATCTCTTACCTTGTTTGGGGTAAATCAAAGCGCGACTCCACTGATCCGGGTGCAACAGGCATCAAGCTTGGCGAAGATTTTAGCTACTCCGTAAATGTCGATGAGGATACAATGTATCTGGTGTTTGAAAACTCACGGCTGGAAACCGTCCGCTATCAGATTAACTTGGCCAATAACGTCAATGCTCACGGCGAAGTGGATGAAAGAGACAATCCCGCAGGCTACGCCCAAGACGCACATTATTTTAAAGCAGGAATTTATAATCAATGCCGCGCTGCCCTAAAAGAAAACGAGACCGAGCAGCGCTGCGGAGGAACTGGCGATTGGGCGGTTGATCGAGCCAATGGCGATTATGCACAGGTTAGTTTTTCACGATTGGTTGTAAGTACTGCCGAGCCTCAATAATAAGACGTAAGTGATAAACACGAGAGCAATAAACGAGTGAGCGGCGGCTATGATTTCACGCGGTGGCTTCACTACGGAGCGCACTCTTGGCTTTTCAGTTTTAATAATTTCGTTTCATGCAAGACAGCCTCTTTTAGAGGTTGGAGATAATCCAATTCAACTTGCATTTCAGAAATAGCCATCGCGATCATAATTTTAGCGCTTTCCACTCCGGACGCTTTTAAAGCTTTGAGTGCGCGTAGTGTTTCTTCCTCTCTTTTTATTTCGGCTAAGAGAAACCGCGCACGGCGTGCAAATTGTTCCTCAATGACCGCACTATCTGCATGAATTGCGAGCGCCGTCCATGTTGTAAAGGGAGATGGGATGCGTTGATGCGCCCAGTCTTCACGTTTCAGGGCCGTCAAAAGTGCTCCATGAGCATGGTCTGCTGGTTTATAAATAACCCGGCTTGGCCCCAATGATGGCTTTGCGCTTTTAACAATCAAAATATGACCTGACTTCGCCATTTTGCGCAGCGAATAATAAACTTGAGCAATTGAGACAGAGGCCCAATCCTCCATATCCGCTTCCTCGAGTTTTTTAACAAGCTCATAGCCATGCATAGGCGGATCGCTCAGCAAAACGGCCAAGACAACGAGGTCAGCTGTGGTCAAATCTCCATGTTTATTCATATCGGCATATTAATTGATTTTTCTTGACTCCAGAGCCATCTTCTGGAATCTATTATAAATTATAATAGTTGGCAATAATGGGAGGGTGGACCATGGTTTTCAGATCACTTTCAATAATGGGCTTAGCGCTTTTGATGATCGCATGTTCAGCAGAAGGGACGCAGGGAACCCAAGGAACCGAAGGGACAGCAACAACCGGAGAGGAACCTCAGATGAAAATCAACAGTATAACTTCTGTGCTTTTGGCAAATGAGTTGGAGCCTTGCGTTATTTTTTGGGAGAGCCTTGGTTTTGAAGTCGCAATCTCGGTTCCCTTTGATAACAAACTTGCTTTTGTCAGCTTACAAAATGGCCCGTTAGAGATCATGTATCAAAGCTTTGACTTTTCTCGCGCCACAAACCCCATTGGTATCGAAGGCGTTAACCGCGCAGTGGTATTTATGGAGACCGATGCATTGGATGAAATTATACCGGTCATCGAGAAATATGATGTGGTAATCCCCGACCATATTACAAATCGTGGCTCGCGCGAAATTTATGTTCGAGACCCCGCCGGTAACTTAATCGGCTTTGCACAAAATAATCCCTAGAAATTTGTGGCACTTTTCAGCTTTGCGTCTTTAGATTTTATTTGGAAAGATGCCGATTTAAGTCAATGACGGCAGGGCCGTTTTGATAGCCCCCTCACCCACGCGAAAGATCGGGGCACCATTGGCCTTCATGGTCGGTTCGATTTCACGAAAGATCGTTCTGTATTTATAAAATGGAACGCGTGGAAACAAATGATGGATTGCATGGTAATTTTGGTACAACCAAATCCAGGTCACCAATGTGTCAAAGGGTTTGGGAAAAATAATGATCGAAGTATCTTTGTAGCGCTCTGTTTGATCGAAGGAGCGATGAACGGCCCATGAAAATAAGAGTTGCAGCAAGAATCCCCCAACATAAGTACTACCCAAAAGAAGCAATAAACCTACTTTCCAGCCGAAAAAACAACCAAAGCCGATCCGCCAGCCGATGCCAATCAGAAGCTCTAAAACAACAATGATCTTTTCTTTCCGTTCAGCAATCTCGGCATATGTTTTAAAATAGGCGTTGGTTTTTTGAAGTGGGGCCAACATCACCATCTCTATCATTTTACCAAGCCCATTACTCACCATGGGCAAGTCCGGATCTGCGCCGGGCACATTGGTATTTTGATGATGGGAAAAATGCTCCCTGCGGTGTATTTGATAAGAAAGCAAAATGATTTGGCCGTTCAAATAGCCAAGGGCCAAACTTAACCAGTGAAGCTTTTCGTTTTTCCCGTTTATCGTTCCGTGTACAGATTCATGAATGATAGTATAACAAGCATAAGTTAGGAATGCGAGCACGAAAAAAGCCGTGATCACAGAGACAAACCCCATAAGGGTAAGAATAAGCGTCGAGAAATATGCAACGGGAATAGCAAATCCCATAATGATCGTTGGCACGGCAACCTTGCCCATATGCGCGCGCGCCGCGGCGTTGGCTTGCATTTCCAAGTCTTTGAGTGAACGATCAGTTCCGGTTTGTGACATGAACATTGGGCCTTAAATTTGCGTCCTTTCTAAAACTATGCTTTCTAATTTAAATAGCAACCCCACAGGGAAATCCACAATGCTCGCCAGTCTAAAAGCCCTCTTTAAAGAAACCGCACAAGCGAGCGCCAAAGACCAAGAGGGCATGGAAACTGAAGAACAAAAGATGCAGGTTGCTTTCGCGGCCCTGCTGGCGGAAGCCGCCAGTATTGATGAAAATCATGACCAGCAGGAAAAAAACCTGATCACTGGACTTCTGAAAAAACAATTCAACCTATCCCCGAGCGATGCTGATGACTTACGCGTCAAAGGCGAGGAGGCTCAAAAAAACGCCCTCGATCTCCACCAGTTTACCCGCGAAGTGAAGACGCTGCCAGAAGAGGAGCGAATCGCCTTTATAGAGGGGCTCTGGCAGGTGGTGCTCAGTGATGGGGTTCGCGACCCATACGAAGACTCACTTCTTCGCCAAATATGCTCCCTAATTCATCTAAGCGACCGTGATAGCGGGGAAGCCCGGCGACGCGTTGAAAATAAGGGATAAAAGGCCCCTGCGATGGTCTGATTCATGGGGATAAATTTGAGGGCTACTTGCACCAGAAAAATTTCACGCTATGTAAGAGCCTAGTTTGCAATACCCAAGATTGCCGAGCAAAAGGCAAGGAGTTCCTTAATTATGACCTATGTCGTTACCGATGCTTGTATCGCCTGTAAATATACAGACTGCGTTGAAGTCTGCCCAGTAGATTGCTTTTATGAAGGCGAGAATATGCTGGTGATCCATCCTGATGAATGTATCGATTGCGGCGTTTGCGAACCGGAATGCCCTGCTGAAGCGATCATCCCCGATACCGATGACGCCGACGGAAAATGGCTAGAGATCAATACCAAGTACGCTGAAAGCTGGCCTAATATTACCGTCAAAATCGACGAAATGCCCGGGGCAGACGACAAGGCCAAAGAAGAAGGTAAGCTGGAGAAATATTTCAGCGACAAACCCGGTAAAGGCTCTTGAGGTTTTGCGCGTTCTGACCCGCAAATAACTCTTCTCCGAGTATATTTTCACCCACCATCGCCTGCATACACGCCAATTTATTGGCGCAGGACGCTATGCCGCAGCGCAATATAACTGAACTTTCTCGAAAGTTTAGCGATATTATGCTAATCCATTGCAGTGAGAGCATCGTATTAAGAAGGCTTAACGCGATTATTCACTAGGGTTTCGGCCGACTAATACGACCAAATGATCAATTTTTTTGCTTTGACTACCGTTTTTACGAACAAAACCATGTAAATCCTGATGGAATCGGTTCAGGGTTTTCATAGTGGCATGCCTTTCGCTTGGGGAGACTGGAATGTCCTCAAATGCCGAAATTCCTGGACGGCTATTTGCACTAACCCGATCGACGATCCTGATCGAAGATCACAATGTTGAATTTGTTCACTAGCTGGAGCGATGGCAACCAGCGACCCTATGAGAGAAAAAATGGCGACCAAAACAACAAAGAAAGCTTCTTCCAAAAAGAAAAGTGCGAAGACGAAAAGCGTGACAAAAAAAGCCGTGGCAAAAAAAACAACAACGAAAAAAACATCTAGTACCAAAAAAGTCGCTGCTAAAAAGGCACCGACGAAAAAAAAGACGGCAAATAAAGCTGTAACCGCCAAATCGGCAACAAAGAAAACAGTCGCGAAGAAAACAGCGGCTAAAAAGAAAGTTGCTGCTAAAAAACCAACCACAAAAAAAGCCGCGCCCAAAGCGAACACTAAAAAAGCAGCTGTAAAAACAACAAAAAAAGCAACCGCGAAAAAAACAGTTGATAAGAAGGCAAAGGCGGTTAAAAGCCCCGTTGCAAAAAAATCTGCAACCAAAAAGAAATCGACGACCAAATCCGCCGCCAAACCGGCCACCAAAAAATCAACCAAAACCACAACCAGTAAAGTTAAGGCTAAAGCACCCGTGACATCAGTAGCAGAAGAAATAGTAGAACCAAAACCAGCCGCAAAAAAAGCTCCCGCTAAAAAAGCACCTGCAAAGAAAGCCACACGTAAGCGCGCCAAACCACCTCGCGAAAAAATCATCGCTGTTGGTAAAGTTGGACAAGCACCGCGCCGAGGCGCTGACGATGTTGCCGCATCAAACCCCTATCCAGTTCCACCGCAAATTAACGAAACCGTTGAAGAAGCCCCTTCAACCCCTTCTCCTGAAGCCAAAGCCGCAAAAAAAGAATTTAAAGTAAATGATGAAATCGTTTATCCCGCACACGGGGTTGGCGTGATAGAGGCGATTGAGTCTCAGGAGATCGTTGGCACCAAGATTGAAGTCTTTGTAATCCAGTTTTTACATGAAAAATTGCGCCTTCGCGTTCCAACGGAAAAAGCAAAAGCGGTTGGTATGCGCGAATTGTCTGACCCTGCATTTGTTGAAAAAACCATTATCGTCCTACAAGGACGCGCCCGGGTGAAACGCACCATGTGGTCTCGCCGTGCCCAGGAATATGAAGCGAAAATCAATTCTGGCGACTTAAATGCAGTTGCAGAGGTTGTGCGCGATCTCTACAGGGCGCCAGAACAACCCGAACAAAGCTATTCAGAACGGCAGCTTTTCGAAGCAGCCCTTGACCGTATGGCTAGGGAAGTTGCAGCCGTGAAGAAGATTGATCTTGCTACTGCACTATCAGAACTGGGTGCTTCTTTGCAAAAAAAGCAAATCGTTGTTTAGGCGCCTAGCCCCGTTTAAGTTGGTAATTTCCCGAAAAGCCATGCCAATAGCTAAGCTTTGAAGCGCTCTAATGGGGGCTCAACAATAACCGTGCAGTGAACTTCTCGCTTTTGTAAGCTTATCAATGGCGACGAGGTCGGCGATAAAATTTTCAAACTGGCTGAGCGGTATCATATTTGGCCCGTCAGAGGGCGCTTTGTCTGGGTCTGGATGCGTTTCTGCAAAGACACCTGCAACCCCAACAGCAACCGCAGCGCGCGCAAGGGTGGGAACAAATTCTCGCTGCCCACCAGATGTTACCCCCTGCCCGCCCGGTTGTTGTACTGAATGGGTTGCATCAAAAATAACCGGAGCCACTGCGCCCATTACCGGTAAAGCCCTGAAATCGGAAACCAGTGTATTATATCCAAAACTAGCACCCCGCTCGGTCAATAATATCCGGTCATTGCCAGCATCGCGAATTTTACCAGCTACATTTTTCATATCCCAAGGCGCCAAAAACTGGCCCTTTTTGACATTTATGATATTTCCGGTTTTGGCAGCCGCGACCAGCAAATCGGTCTGACGGCATAAAAAGGCCGGTATCTGTAAAATATCGACCACCTCTCCAACTGGCTCACAATGACCTGCCTCATGGATATCGGTTAGCACAGGCAGGCCGGTTTTATCGCGAATATCGGCAAAAACAGGCAAAGCAGACTTTAACCCAAGTCCGCGCTGGCTAGAAGCGCTCGTGCGATTGGCTTTATCAAAAGAGGTTTTGTAAACCAGATTTACGCCAACCCGCTCAGCTATTTTCGCCAGAGCTTCAGCGCATTCCAACGCATGGTCCCTGCTTTCCATGGCGCAAGGACCAGCAACAATGGTCAATGGCAGCGTATTGCCAATCTCCATCGCACCGATATCGCTCGTACCCGCCTTATTGGGGCGATCCAGACGAACGGTTTTTATTCTGTCTTGCTCCATAAAAGCAACTCCGTATGCATATATCTCTCACTCATATACGCGACGCCATTGAAATAACACGCAAATTCAGAGACAAAAAACTGACTTTTAGTACCGCTAAGTGTAGACTGCTAATCAGGCGTCGTCACCTGCAACCAAGGCCCTATTTTGCAAAATAAGCATAGGAAACACCCTGACCATATGGCCCCAAAAACCTCCGACAGCATTGCAACTGCCAGAAAGGTTCTGGATAATGAAATTGCCGGGCTCAACGCTCTGCGCGATCAGCTCGGGGATGAGTATAGCGCGATGGTTGCCATTTTACGCGCGACAAAGGGGCGGATAATTGTCACCGGCATGGGCAAATCCGGCCATGTCGCCCGCAAAATTGCGTCAACATTCTCCTCTACAGGAACGCCGGCCTATTACGTCCATCCCGGTGAAGCCAGTCATGGGGATCTTGGCATGATCACCTCTCAAGATACGATTCTGGCCCTATCCAAATCCGGCGAAACCGCAGAACTTGGGGACTTGCTTGGTTATGCCAAACGATTTTCAATTCCTGTTACAGCAATCAGTGCCGGAACAAATTCAAGTTTAATCAAACTTGCAACAGCCAGCATTGTCTTACCCGACATTGCAGAAGCATGCACAATTACCAATGCTCCCACGACATCGACAACCATGATGATTGCAGCCGGTGATGCATTAGCGATCAGCTTAATGCGTGATAAGGGGATGACAGCAAATGAGTTTCACGGGTTTCACCCGGGCGGCTTGCTGGGCGCTGCCTTGCGACGGGTCGAAGATTTGATGCACAAGGATGTCGGCGCGCTCCCCCTTTGCGATGAAAATGCAAATCTCAACCAAGCCATTACCATTATGAATGAAGGTGGATTTGGTTGCGTTGGAATTCTAGACACTTCTGGAAAGCTATCGGGAATTTTGACAGATGGCGACTTGCGCCGTCTTTTCGTGCAGCCTGGTTCGCGCGATAATAATGATAGCCCGAATGTTGCGGCGCTCATGACACGATCTCCCAAAACGGTTGCACCCGATACAATCGCCGGAGACGCACTCGCCCTGATGAATAGCGACAAAATTACCGCACTATTTGTCCTGAAAAATCAAAAACCAGTCGGGCTGTTACACATTCATGACTGCCTCGCCTCAGGGGTGGTATAGGATAATCTAAAATCCTATTCGCAACGTAATACTATTATGACTTTAAAACCCGTACTTTTCTGGTTTCGCCGGGACTTGCGCCTTTGCGACAACCCCGCCTTACAGGCTTGCCTTTCCAATGGCCAGCCGGTTATTCCTGTTTATATTTTAGAAGATCAGAACAACGCATCGCGCGCACTCGGCGGGGCTAGTCGCTGGTGGTTACACCGATCATTGGAAAGCCTGAAAGCCTCTCTCGAAAAATGTGGGAGCACGCTCATTTTAAAAAAGGGTGACCCCGCGGCTGTCTTGGCATCCCTGATAGAAGAGACCAATGCCAATGGGATCTACTGGAATCGCCGTTACGATAAGGAAGGCATTGATACTGATAAAGCGGTTAAATCAACTTTCATTGAGACCGGCATTCACGTGGAGACTTTCAACGGTTCGTTGCTGCGAGAACCATGGGAAGTGAAAACCGGCGGCGGTACCCATTATAAGGTCTTCACACCTTTCTGGAAAAATTTAAAAGCAATGGGGCCTGCCAGAGAAAAAGCCTGTGCGGCCGTAAAAAAAATTCCTTCCCCAAAATCCCTGCCCAATGGTGATCAACTTGAAGACTGGAACCTCTATCCCGCCAAACCCGATTGGGCCAATGCTTTTCCAAAGCAGTGGACACCCGGCGAAAAAGGGGCCCATCAATGTCTGGACCAGTTTTTGGCGGAACCAGTAAATGACTATGATACCTCTCGTAATATCCCCAATGTAAAAGGCACCTCTAAATTATCACCCCATCTGGCTTTTGGCGAAATCTCCCCCCTAGAGATATGGCACAAGACCCTTCTCGCGATAGAGACCGGGGCAAATGAAAAAGAATGCTGGAAATTTCTCTCGGAAATTGCATGGCGTGAATTTTCTTACCATCTTTTATATTTCTACCCGCGCTTATCCGAAATTCCATTGCGAGGAGCTTTTGCCCATTACCCATGGCTTGACGACAAGGAAAGCTTACAGGCATGGCAACGCGGCCTGACCGGGTACCCGATGGTTGATGCGGGAATGCGTGAATTATGGCAAACCGGCTGGATGCATAACCGTGTACGCATGATTGCCGCCAGCTTTTTAATCAAACACCTCCTTGTCCCCTGGCAAAAAGGAGAAGCATGGTTTTGGGATACACTTGTTGACGCTGATATTGCCAGTAATAGTGCAAGCTGGCAGTGGGTTGCCGGATGCGGCGCTGATGCATCTCCCTATTTCAGAATTTTCAATCCCTTCGGTCAGGGTGAAAAATTCGATGCAGATGGTGATTATATACGCCGTTATATTCCGGAGTTAAAAAAACTTCCCAACAAATATATTCATCAACCCTGGAGCGCACCGGCCGAGATACTTGAAAAAGCCGGGATTGAACTTGGCCGGGATTACCCCAAACCGATTGTAGATCATAAAGCGGCCAGAGAAAGAGCACTTAGCGGTTATCAGCAAGTCAAAGAGATTGCTTCATGAACACATGCTCGGCCACCTCTGCCCAATTAGTAACGGCGCAAAATAAATCAGAACTCCTCTCTGGCACGCCGCCGTTTTTTAAGCTTATCTGCAATTTGCTACTTCGCCTTGAATTTGGGAACGTTATTTTAAATCTGCCTGATGGGCGTTCGCTGCAATTTTCCGGAACCCGGGAAATTGATGCGGTCGGTATTGTTAATATTCGCGATTTTACTTTCGCACGGCGCACAGTGCTTGGCAGCGATCTAGGGTTTTTTGAAAGCTATGCCCAGGAGGAATGGGACACACCGCAACTGGCAGACTGTTTATATATTTTTGCCCGTAACGCTGACCATATCCAGTCGGCCTTTCATGCCCACCCAGTCATCGGCTGGGCCGAACAGATACGCCATTATTTAAGAAAAAACACACATGCGGGCGCGCGAAAAAACATCACAGCCCATTATGATCTTGGTAATGAGTTTTATGAAAAATGGCTCGATAAGGGAATGACCTATTCATCGGCACTTTTTAGACCTGACACACTCAACCTTGAAGAAGCGCAATTACAAAAATATCAAACTCTTGCAAATACAATGACGATTGGTCCCAATGATAAGGTTCTGGAAATCGGTTCCGGTTGGGGTGGTTTTGCGGAATTTACAGCCCGTGATATTGGGGCGCATATCACCAGCATAACGATTTCAAAAGCCCAGTTTGAATATGCACAAAAACGTATTTTTGAAGCCGGTCTGAACGAGAAAGTTAAACTGGAGCTTCGCGATTACCGTGATCTGTCCGGCACTTTCGATAAAATTGCTTCTATTGAAATGTATGAAGCCGTTGGTAAGGAATATTGGTCCGATTATTTTGCAAAAATAAGTCAATGCCTGAAACCAGGGGGAAGCGTCGGTTTACAAGCAATAACAATTGCTGAGCGTTATGTGAAAGACTATGAGCGCTCTCCCGATTTTATACAGCGCTATGTCTTCCCCGGCGGCATGCTGGCTAGCCAATCAGAAATTTTCAAACGCCTCAGAGCGGTTGGGTTATCCCATTCCTCTGCCGAGCCCTTTGGACTTGACTATGCCAGAACCCTGCGCACATGGCATGAGCGGTTTTTAGAGGCTTGGGAGGAGATTAAACCTCTTGGATTTGATCAACGCTTTAAAAAAACATGGCAATTCTATCTTGCCTATTGCGAAGCAGGGTTTCGCGCCGCTACAACGGATGTTTATCAGATTTGTGCGGTTAAAAATTAAAGGATTTTATTGTGATTTCAATCAGTTCTGGATTTGACGGTGGTAATATCAGCGTCAAAGATGCAACCAATCCTGCCCATATCAGCCTCGAAATCGTGAAAGATAATCAATCTGATTTCTTTCAATGGTTTTATTTTCGCGTGACCGGTGCGAAAAAAACGGCCTGTCATTTTCGGTTGGAGAATGCGGGATCTGCGGCCTATCCGCAAGGATGGAACGATTATCGCGCCGTTGGATCATATGATCGCGAGAAATGGTTTCGCGTGCCAACGCTCTATAAAAACGGTGTGCTGATTATTAATCACACCCCGGAAAATGATCAGGTTTACTATGCTTATTTTGCGCCCTATTCGATGGAGCGCCATGCAGATTTCATTGCCCAAATATCGCAACGCCCCGGTGTTTCTTTAAATGTCATTGGTCAAACCCTTGATGGGTTGGACATGGATTTACTCACCATCGGCAATGAATTTGGCGGAACGAAAAAACATCAAATCTGGGTAACGGCCCGCCAACATCCCGGCGAAACGATGGCGCAATGGTGGACAGAAGGATTTCTCGACCGGATAACCGACCCTGCAGACCCCGTCGCAAGAAAGCTGCTTAGTAAAGCTGTCGTCCATATTGTCCCAAACATGAATCCCGATGGTAGCCGCCGCGGACATTTGCGCACCAATGCGGCAGGAGTAAATTTAAATCGTGAGTGGGACAAAGCGAGCGAGAAAAATAGTCCGGAAGTCTTTTGCGTTCTCAATAAAATGCGCGAAACCGGGGTCAATATGGCTCTGGATGTGCACGGCGATGAAGCTCTTCCCTATAATTTTATTGCCGGAGCAGAAGGCGTGCCCGGATTTACCGAGAAAGATCAGGCAATTCTTGATGCCTATCTAGACGCTTTAAAATTGGCGAGCCCGGATTTTCAAACGCAATATGGCTATCCCAAAAACCCGCCCGGTAGCGCTAATCTAGGCATATGCACTAATGGCATCGCGCATATGTTTGGCTGCCTAGCGATGACATTAGAAATGCCTTTCAAAGATACTGTCGAAACCCCTGATCGTATCTTTGGCTGGTCGCCGGCTAGGTGTAAAAAAATGGGGGCGGCCAATCTTGATGCCATGCTAGGCGTCATTGATCTTATCGGATAACGCATTCACGTTGGTGTGTTCAGCTTTGTAGGATGATCGCTAGCCAAAACAGCTGTCGGCCCTTATATAAGGTCGAAACTACCCCGTTCATGATTACCCGGAAATTAACACCATGCAATATCACCAGTCTACGATAAGTACTATCGGCAATACGCCGCTCATTAAACTCAAACGTGCTTCGCAAGAAACTGGTTGTACTATTCTGGGTAAGGCTGAATTTTTAAATCCCGGACAATCAGTAAAAGATCGCGCAGCGCTGGGGATTGTTCGCGATGGAGAGAAAAAAGGCCTTCTAAAGCCGGGCGGCACAATTGTCGAGGGCACCGCCGGTAATACCGGAATAGGCCTTGCCATGATCGGGGCCTTGCTGGGGTATAAAGTCAAAATTGTATTTCCGCGCACTCAAAGTGAAGAAAAAAAACTGGCAATACGTCTTTTGGGCGCAGAGCTTATCGAGATCGATGCGGTTCCCTATTCCGACCCGAACAATTATGTGCATTATTCTGGGCGCCTCGCAAAAGAACTTAACGAGAGCGAACCAAATGGCGCTTTCTGGGCCAACCAGTTTGATAATGTCGCCAACCGTGAGACCCACTATAATTCAACAGGTGTTGAAATCTGGGAGCAAACAGAAGGCAAAGTCGATGGCTTCACCTGCGCTGTGGGCTCGGGAGGGACTTTAGGCGGCATTTCGATGGCCCTAAAAGAACGCAATCCGGATATACGATGTGCATTGACAGATCCGATGGGTGCAAAATTATTCTCTTGGGTAAAAGATGGCACCCTTGAAGCGAACGGCTCCTCCATTATGGAAGGCATTGGACAGGGCAGAGTAACGGGCAATCTGGAGGGATTAACATTTGATGAGGCCTATCAAATCCCGGACGCTGAAGCCTTACAAATTCTTTACGATCTTGTACTCGAAGAAGGCATGTGTCTTGGAGGATCAGCAGGCATCAATATTGCCGGAGCCATACGCCTTGCCAAAGATATGGGGCCCGGCCACACAATTGTAACGATCTTATGTGATTACGGAAACCGTTACGCCTCGAAACTATATAATTCTGAATTTTTGCGCTCCAAAGATTTACCTGTCCCCCCCTGGATGGTGTGAAAATGCCAAACGCACCCATCATATCTACCCAATGGCTAAGCGATCATTTGGAAGATGATAAATTGCGTATTATTGATGCATCATGGCGCTTACCGGGAAATGACGATACTCCCGCTTTTGATGCCTACACTGAGCGTCACATCAATGGCGCAGTATTTTTTGATATCGACAAGATCGCCGCTCAAAATCCTGCACATGATAATAAGCTTGATTTGCCTCATATGGCCCCATCTGCGCACATGTTTGAAGAGGCAATGAGCGCTTTTGGCATCAGCAATCAAGATTCCATTGTGGTGTATGATGATGCGGGGCTTTTTTCTGCAGCCCGGGTATGGTGGACTTTCAAAGCTATGGGCCATATGCCGGTTTACGTTCTTGATGGCGGCCTGCCAAAATGGCTGAAAGAAAATCGCCCCGTAAATACGCGCGTGCCAGAATTTGCAACCTCTACCTATAAAGCCTCCCCTAGCGAAGGAGCTTTTATAAGCCATGACCAGATTCGCGAAAACGCCGGCGTCCCTGTGCTCGATGCACGTCCGGCCCCGCGCTTTCTGGGAGAGGCCCCCGAGCCAAGACCGCATTTGCGGCGCGGGCATATGCCGGGCGCGAAAAACCTTCCTTTCGGGCAATTACTCCATAGCGACGGAACCTTGCTGCCGGATTCCATTCTTCTAGAGCAATTTGAGGCGCTTAATGTGACACAGCAAACCGGCGCGATGACCAGTTGCGGTTCGGGGATAACGGCTGCGATAATCAATCTTGCTATGGAGAAACTGGGCATACCCCAACGCGGTCTATATGACGGGGCATGGGCAGAATGGGGCCACCCTGAAAATGATCCTAATCTGTTTCCTGTTGTCAAAACGTAGATGATTAAAACCATTTGCGGGTAATTGAATAGTAATAACGGTTCAGAGCCCTTATCCACGCAAAGGAAAAGCAGTGCTTTTTTGCCTGCAAGGCGCGCAAAAGCTTACCAAGCCCGCAAAAAATCCTTATAAGAAAAGCTACTTTGTAACCCTTTAAGACATGATTATTTGCGTATTGGTCCTATTCCATGAAGCCCTCTCCCATCGAAAACATTCCCGTAACCGTGACTTATCTGGAACAAACCTCGCGCCCGCTCATCAATGCACCAGCCCCAAAGGGGAAAATTGCATTATTACGGGCTGAAAACCCGCCTTTGCATTTTTACCGATATCTCTATCGCTTGATCGGTGCCCCGTATAATTGGGTAAGCCGGGCCCTGTACTCGGATGAGGAATTACGCGTCATCATTGAGAACCCAAAAGTGCATATCTATGTACTCTATATAAACGGGGTTCCCGGCGGATTTTGTGAAATTGATGGCCGACATGCATTGACGCCGGAAATCAGATTTTTTGGTCTCGCGCCAGAATTTATCGGGAAAGGCTATGGCCGTTATTTTCTAGCCCACACAATTGATATTGCTTGGACTTGCACCGGCAGCCCAGATTTACGGGCCAGTAATTTATCCGACAACAAACCTGCACAAAAGACCGGCACCGATCCGGAACGCTTTTCCACTATGAGCCCCGGCAATGGCCCCAAATGCGTTCGTCTTGAAACATGCAGTCTTGACCATCCTGCCGCTCTGTCCCTGTATCAAAAATTTGGATTTAGCGTAGTTGACCGCCGAGACGGCGTAGTTCCAAAACTGGTCACCCACACCGACCCTATCACTAAAGCCTGGATAAAATAATTTATGGAAAACAAAACCAAGCTGATTGCTTCCGGCCGGCCGCACCAACGCCCGGAACACCCTGTAAATATGCCGGTTGAGCGGGCTTCTACAATTTTATTTCCTACATATAATGATTATCTTGAAGGCAAGAAAAAGATTGCCTACGGACGATTAGGAACCACCACCCACCGCGCATTAGAAGAAGCAGTGACTGCTCTTGAGGGGGGCTATGAAACTCGCCTTGCTCCATCGGGCTTGCAAGCTTGCACTGCGGCGATCCTAGCTTTTGTAAAAGCCGGGGATCATATTTTAGTGGTGGATAATGTCTATGATCCAACGCGCAAATTTTGCGACCGTTTCCTGACGCGTTTTGGGGTTGAGGTTACTTATTTTGATCCATCGCTTGGCGCAAAGCTAAAAGAGTTAGTGCGCAAAAACACCAAAGTGATTTTTGCAGAATCTCCCGGCTCGCTCACTTTTGAACTTCAGGATTTACGAGCCTTAGCAAAAATTGCCAACGATCACAAAGCGACTTTAATCGTTGATAACACATGGTCAGCAGGATATTTTTGTAAGCCAATCTCGTTAGGGGCGCATGTCAGCGTTCAGGCGGCGACCAAATATTTGGTTGGACATTCCGATTGTCTACTTGGCACCATAACTTCAAGCGATGAAGTCACTGCAAGTAAGATTTATTATTCCCTTCTCGCCATAGGATCCAATGTCTCTGCCGATGATGCTTGGCTAGCGCTTCGCGGAATGCGAACTTTATCACCGCGCCTTGAGCGCCATCAGGCGACAGGGCTAAAACTTGCCAAATGGCTTGATAAACGCCCGGAAGTCCAAACTGTATTGCATCCTGCACTTAAATCCTGTCCGGGGCATAACCTCTGGAAACGAGACTTTACGGGAGCAAGCGGCCTGTTTAGCGTCATACTCAAACCGGTAGAACTAAAAGCCCTAAAAGCCTTTTTTGATAATTTAAAATTATTTGGTATGGGGTTTTCGTGGGGTGGTTTTGAAAGTCTATGCATACATTCAGAACCTCAATATAATCGTAGCGCAGTGCCATGGACTAATGAGGGCCCCTTATTGCGGTTTCATGCCGGATTGGAAGACATCAATGATCTTCTGACGGATTTGGAAAGTGGTTTTACCCTTATGGCGGCTGCACAAAAGAAGAGTGCAAAATCCAGCGGCGAAAAACCGGGGAAAGCAAAGAAAATAAAAAAAGCCAAAACCAAATCCAGAGCGAAAACCGCTTGAGATTGACATTTGGATTGACCTAAACTGCGTAACTGTTGACGAGGGAGAGTGAGATGAAAATAACAAACCAGATTAGTTTGACCATGCTGGTAGGTCTTTGCATGCTTATTTCCGGATGTGCGAGTGATGGTAGTCGTGAATTGACGACAATACGGTCCATTCCAAGCGGAGCTTATCTCGAAATTGGATTTGATAAACGCACCTGCACGACCCCTTGTTCAATCAAACTTGATAGACCGCAACGCATTGAGGTCTCTAAAGAGGGTTTTGAAAAACAAGTTTTCTACATCCAGCCAAATAATAGAGATGTTTTTGTTAAACTCGAACTCATCGCGGCCAGTGAAGATGTGGAATCTACGCAGCTTCCTGATTTGTAATACCGGACAGAAAATGATCGCGAAAAATCCACCGTTAGTAAAAGTATCAAAGCTTAGTTTTTTACGAAAATTCCTCAATAGCCTTCGTGTTGATCTATCTTATACCCTGTTCATTATAGCCATTCCATTTTTCGAGCTGGGCTTGCCCGGAATGGCAAATGCAGCTGACGATATTGATACCATCATTGTAACTTCTGATGGGCGTAACCGAGAAATTCAGGATACGTCCATAGCCATTAGCCGGTTAAGCGCAGATTTGATCGAAGCAACGAATGCGATACGCATTGGTGATGTCCTCTCTAGCGTACCGGGTACATTTCTTTCGGGCCTTAATGGGCCAAGGGAAATTGTGCAAATCCGCCAACCTCTTGCCTTTGATAATCGCACACTTTTTCTAGAAGATGGCGTTCCACTGCAATCCTCGATATTTTTTGATCAATCGGCTCTGGCCTATTCTATTGCTCTTGCCTCCCCGGGCTCCATCGAAGTCTTACGCGGGCCCGGCACAGCGCTTTATGGCTCGGATGCTTTTGCAGGAATTGTTCACGCGCGCTCTAAACCTGCTCCAGATGAGCTCAGCGGTCTTGTCCGGGCGCGATTTGGTCAGTTTGGCCTATTCGATTTGGTTGGCGATATTGGCGGACCCATTTCTGATACCCAAAAAGTTCGAGTGACCGTAGCTTTTTCCGGAGAGGAAGGATTTCGTGATGAAACCGAATTTAATCGTGCACAGATTATTGCAAATCATGAATTAGAACTACAAGCTTTCTCAGCCCATTCCAGCTTTACATTTACCCGTTATGAAACCGAAGCCGCAACTTCGATTCCGTTTGATGATTTCCTCGAAGGGTCACGCGCATCTGGTCTGTCGCCTCTGGTTGATCCAGAAGTGGCGGAAGAGCTTGGAATTTATGCACGCGCACAAACACGTCTCTCCTTTGAACTCAGTGACAAAATTCGACTTGAGGCCACACCATATTATCGTCGACAGGATATTGCCTCGACGGCTACTTTTCAGCCTGCAACGGTTCCGCGAACCGAGGCACTTGTTGAAACATTTGGTGCACTTCCCCGCCTTTACTGGGATCATAATGAAAATGCTAACACGGTTTTCGGTATCGACCTTGAAAGCACAGATTTTTCCCGTTTTACTTTTCAAGACGCGCCGGACACGGTTGTTTTTGGAAGCCTTTTCCTTCAAGGCGTACAATTTGATTATGACGTAGACTTTTTAGGTGTCTCTCCTTATTTACAACATAGTCATAAAATTGGTCCGTTTACGGCTAATTTGGGCCTACGCTATGATAGGCTTCGGTATGATTTTGAAAATGCTCTCGAGGAAATCCCCGGTGATGCACGCTTACAAGTCGCTGACCGCGTTGATCGATTTGATGCGTTTAGTCCAAAAGCGGGATTGATTTGGGATATCAACACCAATCATAATCTCTTTGCGCGCTATGCCAGAGGATTTCGCGTTCCACGTGAGAGTGATCTTTACGAACTGGAAGAAGGACAGGCGGAATTTACGCTAGAACCAGAAATTATCGACTCTGGCGAGATCGGTTGGCGATTTTTTGCCGATGAAAACTCCGCTTTTGATTTCTTTCTCGAACTCGTTGGCTATTGGTCAGTAAGCCGGGACGGGGTTATCACCGATGTGCAAACGGCTGCGGGTAATATTTCTATTAATGCCGGATCATCGCAGTTTCGCGGGATTGAACTGGCAGGTAAAGCCGATCTTGGAAATGGCTTTTTTATTGATGGCAATTTTTCGTTTCAAGATTTCCGGTTTTTACAAAGAAGTGTAGACGGGCCAGATCCCTTTGATGGGAACCTCATCTCCGAAGCGCCCCGCACCCTTGGTCAGGTTTCCCTGACATGGACGCCGCCCACCTATAGCCAGCTTACACTTTCAGGAAGGTTGCGCCATATAGGCCGCTGGGCATTAAATGATGCCAATACACTTTTTACTGAAAATGAGTTTATTTTGTCTGCTTTTTTAGACTGGGAATTTAAACCCGGTTTCAGCATCAATTTGCGCGCTGAAAACATAACCGACACGCTTTACCCGGTCTTTGCTGACGCGCCATCCTTTGCCCCTAATGGGCGGGCCAGACCAGGAGGGCCACAATCCTTCTCGGGCGGGTTAAAGTTTCAATTCTAAAACCCGCCAGAGAATTACCAAATGAACATCTAAAACGCGGATGCCCGCTTAGATGGTTTTTGGCACGGGGACCTCTATTCTTCGTTCAGCAACCAACCATACTCAAAGCTATCGATTTTTGTCTTACCTTCAAGTTTGGCTTTTAAATCATCATTTGCATACTGACGCACATGTTCCAGAACTTTTTCATCACTATCGCCAAAATCAACCTGATACCACTTATAAATTGAAGAGGCACGAACAGACCCTGCATCGCTTACAAAGATACCACGCTCGTGATTAATAAATTCAAGAGCCCCTTTGGTCAGCAACTCGTCCGTATTTTCGACAGTAAAAGCAACAGCTTGAAGATTCGGGCAACCATAAGATGCACAATTGACAGCGTAGTGAGTGCGTGGATCGCTCCAATGAGCACGCAATATATCATGCTCGACATTATTTAGTGTCAAATCTACGCCTCGCACTTTGGCAAGTTTCTGATGCCATGGGCCACGTTTGAAAATATCCAAATCCTTGATTGATTTGACCGGATAGCCATCAAGCACGACCTCGATTGTCAACGCATTGTAGAAATTTACCCAATAGGCATAAGCCTGTTCTTTGGTCAGATCTGACGTGTCTACTGCTTCAAGACTATTCACATAATCTGACAGCGCTTTTTTATCAGCGTCTGTTACATCGCCATATTTAAAAATGGTTCGCGCATCTTCAAGTTCGACAATATAAGCCTGCAAAATTCTATTCCATTCAGAATGATCAACGCTGACCGTTTGTTCATCAGAAAATTCGCCAAACTTTTTCAATTTTGATTGAGCCGCTGCATTGCTGGGGCCTAACACCAAAAATGCCATAAGAATGCCGCCAGCAATGGTCAAGGCAACCTTGTAAAGATTGGAAGAGCGAGATTTTGTCATGTGATTCCTCTTAAAATTCGTTGCGTAGTAATAATAACACTTCATGGATGGAAAAAAAGGAGCAATTAGAATTTCTCCGCGCAATTATTCTCACAAACAGGTGAAACACCCCTTTAATAGTGGGTAATTTTTGTGCCGGACCGTATCATCATCTATACCTATTCGGGCCAATTGGGTGTTGGCTCAGCCTTTATCTGTCCAGCAAAACTTGTCACAATCAGCGATCCTCTCATTCAAGCCGACTTAAATGACTTCCAAAAATAAACGCTCGCAAATCAACAAGACCTCCTCTGTCTACATTGCACGGCTGATCATTTTGGGCATCTTAATATTGCTATTTCACGCTGTACTCACTCTGTTTAGCCCATATGTAGCCTATGATGAATTTCCAACCCTCATTCCAATTCTAATATATGTCTTCATCGCAGGTACTGCAGGGGGCATCATCCTGCTTTTGCCTCACATAATTAAAAAGATCACTGCCCAAGCCGATATCCGCCAAAATAATGCTTCCAAGCTTTTTCCGCTATTTTGGATTCTCCTTATTGGTCTTGCGGCTCGCGGCTTGATGTTTGCCTCGACCCCCGTACTTGAAGATGATTGGATACGCTATCTTTGGGAAGGGGGAATGGGGAATAAAGGCGTTAGCGCCTATCAATACACACCGTCAGACGGTTTTGATATCAATACGCTTGGGGATGAACTACCCCCCTCTGACAATAAAGACATTATGACCTTGCGCGCTCTGTCCGCAGAGCATGATGATTATGCCTATAATGTTGCCTATCCCTACCTAGCCACAATTTATCCCGGTGTCGCGCAGCAAGCCTTTCGCCTTGCCAATTTGATTAAGCCTTTCGATCTTAATGCCTGGCGCGGCGTTTTGCTGGTGACCGATACGCTGAGTATCCTGCTTCTAATTGCACTTTTAAAACGCTGGAAGCGATCGCCCCTCTGGATAGCCCTTTATTGGTGGAACCCTCTGGTTATGATGGAGGGCTTCAATTCCGGCCATATGGATATTTTACTTATATTACCCTTGTTACTCAGCCTCTATTTTGCAGTACAAAAACGCGCAATCCTCACCGGCGCTTCTCTCGGCCTTGCCGTTGGGGTCAAGCTCTGGCCATTACTACTCGCGCCTCTCTATCTCTATCCACTCATTGCAACAAACTGGCAGGAAACATTCAGGCTTGAAGCAGTAAAATCAAGATTTCGCTCATCAGCCATTCCCGTTTTTGGATTTGCTATAGCGCTTGTTTTTGTAAGCCTGCTCTTCACTTGGGGCCTGATAACACAGATATTTACCAGCCATAGCGGCCTTGGCGCATACACGGAGGAATGGGCAAAAAATAATTTCTTATTTTCCCTGATCATACTGACATACCAACTCATCCTGGAAGAGCCGGGACGCTATGCGCGTATTTCGATAGCCATTGCATTGTCCGCTCTTTCAATCGGCCTTGCTTTTCGCGCTTCGAGCCAAAAAAGCCTACCCGTTATGGTTGTGATCGTTGCCGCGAGCTTGTTTCTACTCGCTCCAGCGGGATATCCTTGGTACAGCTTCTGGTTCCTGCCCCTCACAGCTTTTGCGCCCTATACAGGCCTTTTGGCCCTTAGCGTCACCCTTCCTATCTATTATTTACGTTTTCCCCTTTTTGTGATGGGATATGATTGGATTTTCAATCTGATTCTTGCTCCACTGGAATTTGGAATTCCAATCGCTATCATGGTAGCCTCCGCCATAAATCATCGCAGACGCGCTATGGCCAACATTACAGATCGTTAACCGTTCTCTGGGCCCAAGGTGCGTGGCTAGAAAAGAAAGCTTTCCTCGAAGAGCGGTACGAAACGCGGTCTTGAGAGTGGTTATTTAATAGTCTGTGGGCAAACTAAAACCGAGAATAGTACATATGAAAAATTCAAAAAAAATGACTACTCAATCTTTAGGAAATACAAAAGTTAGTGTCATTATCCCGGCACTCAATGAAGAAAAAGCCATTGGCTATGTACTCTCAACACTCCCCGACTTCATCCATCAGGTTATTGTGGTGGATAATGGTTCAACCGATAATACCGCATTGATCGCCAGCAATGCTGGCGCAGTGGTAATCAGTGAACCAGTGCGCGGGTATGGCCGGGCATGTGTCGCGGGAATGAAGGCTGCCACTGCTGCCGACATCATTGTGTTTATGGATGCAGATGCTGCCGATAATCCGGAAGATATGGAAAGCCTGATCAAGCCTATTCTGGATAATTCTTCAGATATGGTCATTGGCTCAAGATTAGCCGGAACTGTTGAGAAAGGCGCGCTTACCCTACCTCAAAGCTTTGGTAATTGGCTTGCTTGCAAATTGATGTGTATTTTATGGGATGCTCCTTATACGGATTTAGGTCCTTTTCGGGCGTTACGGCGCAGCGGTCTGATGGCGTTGAATATGGATGCGCTCACTTATGGCTGGACGGTACAAATGCAGGTTCGCGCCCTTAAAGCAGGATTGCGCGTAACCGAACGCCCGGTCAGTTATGCAAAGCGCATAGGAAAATCTAAAATATCGGGCACAGTGCGCGGTGTGGTTCTTGCGGGAAGCTATATTTTGTCGGTTATCTTTATCGAGGCTATGCGTGACCGCCACTCGCCTTTTAAAATTGACTCTTTACAAGGCGAATTATTACCCAATAAATCCGACCTGAAGGGCTAATTTCCAGAATCTATTCTGGCTTCATTGCTCTTTCTCACCGGCAAAGCATTAAATACCCTCATCTATAATTTCAGTTGACGCGCCTTCACCCCATTCACGCATTGCCGGTAGTGTCCAAACCGATTGGCAATATTGGGTCACTTCATCACTAAGATCCAAAGGACCGTAGGTGCGAAAACGCGAGACCACCGGAGCATACATTGCGTCTGCAATAGAAAAACGGCCAAACAAAAAAGGGCCCTCATTAGAAAACCGTTTACGGCACATGCTCCAAATATCGGTTATACGCGCAATATCGCGTTTAACTGGAACGCTCACAAGATGGCTCATCGCATTACGCGTATAATTCATCGGCCACTGATTGCGTAAACCGGAAAAACCCGAATGCATTTCAGCGGAAATAGAGCGCGCAACAGCACGAATACGCACATCAGTAGGCCACATCTGTTTTTCCGGGTAGATATCATTGAGATATTCTGCAATCGCAAGACTATCCCAAATTGTTTGGCCGTTATGCACCAAAGCTGGAACCATTCCGGAGGGTGAGTGCTGCGTGATTTGCTCTCGGGATTCTGGCTGATCCAATCGGATCATATGCTCTTCAAAGTCAATATTCATGTATTTCATCAAGAGCCAAGGACGCAAAGACCAGGATGAAAGATTTTTATTACCAATGTAAAGGCTCATATCAGCCATAATCATATACCCTCAGAATAATTTAACATATTTTCTCGCCGCTTTTTACTTAGCATATATGTCAAAGAATGCTTGTATTTTTTTCAAAATCTCAAACCGGTTCGATATATGAGCAAAGCTGTCACGCGCTTTTGCAGCGCAATCTATATCGATGCGATCCAAACGGCTTTCAAGCAGGGCTGAAGCAAACTCGTTTGTAAATTCGGGATGCATTTGAAAAGAGAGCCCGTTACCCGCACCATAAGACAGGATACCATTTGGGCAAAACGACGATCCGCCAATCTGCGTTATTTCAGGAGACAGTCCAACAACCTGATCCTGATGCGATACCAGACAAGAAAGTGACTCATGATCGCTATCTAAAAACAGGGCTGTAGCCGGCCCTCCTTCGCTACCCGCCTGAAGCCTACTGATAGTATAATTATGCATCCCAACGCCCCAACCCTTGGATGATTTCTCAACCCGGCCCCCCATCGCCTCGGCCATAAGCTGGTGCCCAAAACATATCCCTACAATCGGAACGCCAGAGTTAATTGACTCACGAATAAATACCGATAAGGGCTCTATAAACGCATGATCTTCATAAACGCCAAACGGAGAGCCAGAAATGATATAGCCTTGAAATTCTTCAAGATCGGGAAATTTCGAGTCCAAATAAACAGGAAAGTTCGTAAACTGGGCCGACGAATTGATTTCTTTAAAGGCTGCACAAAACATCTCGAAATAACCACCAAATTTAGATTGCAATGGCTGCGCGGGTGCACCTGTTTCAAGGATTGCAACTTTCATAATAGGGTCTTCCAGCTGTGGGGCATGATCATCACATAAGAGATTTGAAAGCGTAATTCACTCGCGCGAGAAACACCATTGCTGATTTTTTTAAAATTGCATTTACTAAATTTCAAGTGAACGAACCGAAGGAGTGTCCGGCTTTTTCTTGGTTTTGCGTTTTTCCGGCTCCATCAAAAGAGCTGCGGCGACAGCAACAATCACTGCAACGGACCCAGTGCGTAATGGATAGTCTATAAAACTATGAAAAATAAATACACCGATCACAACACTCGCTGCACGGCGCATCCTATCGCCACGGATCGGTTTTCTAAACCATACCGAAAATGAGCGCTTTGCCCAAAGGCCAATCCCGAGGAATATCAAGAATGCGCCTATTATCCCGAACTCAAGAACGAATTCCAAAAAGTCATTATGGGCATGATTGATAAATCTGTCCCCAAGACGCGCGGGGTCAGAAAATATCGGATAAACCGACTGAAAGGATCCCAAACCGGTTCCAAAAGGGAAAAAATATTTCAACGCATCAAATGTTGTTACCGCCAAAGGAAGCCGCGCATATCTATTATCAACCTCCACCATGGTGACGCCCAAATCGGTCAATAATGATAAATTCAAAATATATTGTCCGATAAATGCGGAAACAATTATTACACCCAGAGACAAGAGTGATGTCTGGATTGAAGATTTTTCTTTAAAACTATTCCGGCTCTTTGATCTAAAAACCAAAACCGATAATGCTATAACTGGCAATAGCAATCCAAATCCGGCTCTTGAACCACAAAAAATTATTGCAATACAAAACATCAAAACCAATGCAAGAGTGGCCACCGAGGGACCAGCTTGAGTTGAGATAAGCGAAAAATTCTTAAGTTGCTTACCGGCATATGCGGATAAAAATACCAGGCAACCCAATAAAAAAGTCGCATGGTGGTTAGCATTTGAAAAAATTCCAACGACAGAACCAAAATTTGTTTGCTCATAGAAATAAAAGAAATTCTTCTCGCCAAACAGCAATTGGCAAAATCCGATCAAAGCACTTACAATTCCCACACCAATCATCAAAAGAACAATATCGCTCTTTGCACCATTTTTGGAAATTTCCTTGGAAACAATATAGAAAACGACAAGAGCTGGAAAAAATCGCACCGAGCTCTTTAGGGTTTCTTCAGGAACAAGCGAGAGCGGTAAAAATGGCAAAACCTGTCCGGTTGCATTAAAATTTTCTACAACCAAATCTCTTCCCGGCAATAAAGACCATATTGATGGTGGCAATGGAATTAAATGGACCACCGATATCAGAATTGGTGCACAAATCAAAAAGAAAACACCCCACTGGGCAGGGGTGAGTGCTTGATATTCTTTTTGAGCAAGCAGGAAAGGCATAGCCACTAGAGGCGACAGCAACACAGCAAGTTGATAACTATTAGGAAAATAATTCGCAGAACCGCCAGTAAAAATAGCGAAGACGACAAAAATTATTGTCGAAGGCTGAAGCGATGGCTTCTTAATTTTCTGAATTATTTTAAGCATTACATTTACAAAAATCTAAATTGAATCATCAAATAGCTCTATTACCTGGATTGAGACTTCTTTTATATTTGCCCTCACATGTTTTAAATATGACCCCTGTTTACCTTGCAAAAACAACCTTTGAAAGGCGCACTCATCTTTTGGAACGATAAACTCTTGCGAAATTGATTTTTCCTGATCATTTAATTGAGTAACTGCCTTACTCACCAAAGCGGCTTTGGTTTTATAACAATCTATTCGCCATAAAAGGTAGCCGCCAGCGCCATCGGAATTCAAACTCATTTTTGCGTCAAACTTATATTTTCCGGGGCTCAAGGGAAGGAGTTGTTCAGCTAAAATCGGGTTCCCTTTACCGGGATATTTAACAAACAAACCACCTCTTTCTTCCAACTCAGTATGTGCTTGGTGCAATCCCCACTCAAAGGGCGGGTAGAAACTTCTTCGCGTGAATGTCGGATCAATTGGCCATTGTAGATTATTGAGTTGATCTTCGCTGATCAGACTGATCCATATTTGAAAGGCTTCTTCAATAGAACCTTCCTGAATGAGATTGCGCAACTGCGTTGCGTGCTCATTGATAGGACCAAAATAGGCAACGGCGGAAATAGATTCTCTCGTAAAGTTCCGCTCTTCCATTATTGGGATTAATGAAGTTACAATATCGCCGCGCCTGCCAAGCAGACCCATAACTGCATCAATCCCATCTTGCTCCTCAAGTAAGTCCGCCAATAGCGCCATATAGTAGTCAGCATTAACAGGGTTAGTCTCCAGTAATTGTTCAATGACCAACACGCTGGATTCAAAATCTTTTTTGGCCAGCGTCAACTCAGTCAGCCACAATAATGCCGAAAGATTTTGCGGTGATCGCGATGTCGCCAGTGCCGCTAATTCGAATGCATCATTCTGATCGCCAGAACGCTCAGCAACAATGGAAGCTGCCAATATAGGAAGAGCGCTAATTGGCGCTTTATTTAGCGACTTACGCGCTTGTTTTAAATCGTCAACACTCGCCGCGAACCATTGATCAGGATTTATAATATCCTCATCGGTTTTTTGACCAAGAAATAATGCATTTCCCACATAGAGGATAGAAAACCCCAAAACCCCAAAAATTTTAAAAACCCGCAAGACCCTTATCCCAAAATACAAAAACGTTAGACAGAAGACATTTCTTCGATAAAAATTCCTACCTTACGATTTTTCTTACCATCAGTCACTTCACCATCAGCCTTATAGTAATCTGTATACTCATAATTAAGATCCAATTTTTTAGGATCATATTTAGTAATAATAGCGCCGATAATGTTGGCTTTAGAAGCCAACAAACGATCAATTGCTTTTTGCGCGGCTGGGCGTCTTATCGCTCCGCTTTGAAAAATCATCACCGTTGCATCGCAATAGGATGATATTGTCGGCGCATCAGCAAATCCCATCACTGGAGGAACATCGATTATAATATGATCATAAATTTCTCTTGCCTGCTCCAAAATTTGTGGGAAGCGATACCCAGCCAACAGATCAGTTGGGTTAGGAGATGCTTTCGTACATGGTAACAAGAAAAGATTTTCAACCTTACCCTCAACGACTTCGTCCAAAATATCTGCATCTTCGGTTAATACCCGTGACAAACCACCCGCCGCTTTGCTGCCGACCAAAAAGGAAGGCTTTCGCATATCTGCGTCAATAATCAGGACTTTCTTCCCGAGCCGGGCCAATGCAATACCCATTGATGCACAAGTATTGGTCTTTCCTTCTTCAGGGCGCACACTTGTCAACATTATTGTCTGAGGTGCGCCGTCGGCTGTAGAGAACTGGAGCGCCATTCTAATGGAAGCCATGGCTTCGGAAATTTTACTGGCAGGGTCCAAAGACATATCTGTAATCGAAGACCCCGGACCTACAACCGGCGTTGAACCAAGAGAAGCAATATCGAGTTTTGATGTCAGATCGTCCGGTGTCTTTATGGTGTCGTCTATAAAATCGATGGCAAACGCAAAGCCAAGGCCCGCCAACGCGCTCAACACCAGTGAAATTGCTATAATTTTAATGGCATTTGGCTCAAAGGACTCAGTAGGAATAACGGCCCGATCGACAATTGATACACGGCTCTTGCCGATACTATCTACAACACTAACCTCTTTATGTCTTTGCAAGAGGGCCTCGTACAACCCCCGGTTGGTATCAACCTCACGCGATAGGATTTCATAATCAATATTACTATTTAGTACCTCTTGTAATGAAGTGCGCTGCTCATCAATTTCGGTAGCATATGTTTCTTCGGTATCATTTAATGTTTCAATTCTTTGAACAATATCTCTTGCCAGCCGGTTCCGCTCTTCTTTTATCTGCTCGTCCAGTTTTTCAAGTTGTTCTACAAGCAGCTTCACACCATCAAAGTCTTCATTAAAAATAGAGGATATTTGATCAATTTCGGAAACAATCTCTATGCGCCGAGCCTGAAGCTGGTTCATTATCTCACTCTCACCAAGATTAGAAAATTTCCCCTCTCTGACATTCTTCAACTCTACTTCCAGAGACAGGCGTTGTGATTTAATATCTGATAATTGTGTATTGAGCTCGGTTAAAGCCTTCGCACTAGGTAAATTTTCAATAACAGATGTTCTGTCACTATCCAGATTGAGAATTCGATTTTTATTGGCAAACTCCAGAAGCTTTATATCTGACTCTTCCAATGCGATTTTGGCAGCCTGTAGCCGCTCAGAGATAAAATTTCGCGCATAAGACGTTGCATTAAATTTTCTATCAAGGTCGTGCTCGATAAATTCTTCCGCAAAAGTGGTGGCTATTCTGGATGCTTCACGCGGGCTGGGGCTGACATATTTTATTTGAATGATCCGGCTTCGGTCTAATATGGATACGGATAAATTATCCTGAATTTTAGTGATCGCCAATCGCTCCCGGACTTGACGCTCTTCAGCCTGATCGACAAAATTCTCATCATCAGTAAGCTGCAATTTATCGACAACCCTGGCAGCCAAACTACGGCTTTTCAAAAGATTTAACTGGGTATCCATAAATTCATCATCAGTGCTTGTCAGTGGCTCCACTGCAGCACCCTCGAATATTTGCGACTCTTGTGCGTTCACCTCTAATGTTGATACAGCTCGATATTTTGGCGCTTGAAGTAGAATCTGGGCAACCGCAATAACGGTTCCAATGAGCAAGAAGGTAGCAATCAGCCATCGCCATCTGATTACAGTTTTTAGCGCACTCCAAAATCTAAGCTGAAAATACTCGTCATTAGCCGAGTAGTCATACTCACCATTAGCCTGCCCACGTGGATCGTCTGCCAGCATAAGACGCTCAGGTGACGACGCATTTTGCTGTTGCCTACGATCTCTTGCTAGGTCAAGCGGCAAGGGTATGGGATTTTGTTCGTTCATTTGGCTTCTATCCAGTAAATTAGCAAAATAGGTGCTAAACTCACATGTTGCAAATCATTTAGTTAATCTATGAGCAGCACTGCAAGTTTGGTGCTGAAGATAAGTAAATATTTTTAAACTTGTAATTTTCTCACCTGACTTAAAACTCTATAGAAAAAGTGACCCTTGCCGCATGACAGGCCCGAAACATACGCAAGCCAAGCAAGTTAGCACGCATATCGATGATACGCATTGTCCCTATTACGTGAAATTTTTTATTCTATTCCCTAATACCGAGCATGCATTTATGCTTGTAGCAATCATAATAACAGCGGCTCAAACCCTATTTTCTATACCCAAAGAACCCCGCAACCCTATTAATCTAAAGAGATTAGGGAGCATGATTTTCGAGATATGATGCAATCGCCTCTTTCAAACCTGTTTCCAAAGAAATTTTGGGCGACCACCCCATTGATGTAAGCCTTTCATTCGACATTAATTTTCTTGGCGTTCCGATCGGTTTACTTGTGTCAAACCTGATCGGATCTTCTAACCCGACAAAAGTGGATATTTTTTGTGCAAGCTCGCCAATTTGAATTTCCATTCCCGAGCCGATATTTATGTGATCAGCATCAGAATAGTTTTTCATTATAAACACTAATGCATCAGCGCAATCGCGTGCATCCATAAACTCTCGCAACGGAGAACCATCACCCCACACTTCCAAAGATTTCTCACCGGCATTTTTGGCTTCTACCGCCTTTCGAATGAGTGCAGGGATTACATGACTTGTTTGCAAATCATAATTGTCTCCTGGCCCGTATAAATTAGTTGGCATAGCCGAAATAAAATCTGCCCCATACTGACGACGATAGGCCTGACATAGCTTTATGCCGGCTATTTTCGCGATTGCATACCACTCATTCGTTTCCTCAAGCGGTCCCGTCAACAATGCATCCTCAGGAATTGGCTGAGGCGCGAATTTTGGATAGATACAAGAAGATCCCAAAAAGAGTAATTTTTCCACGCCAACTGCATGGGCCGCATGGATTATATTCGCCTCTATCATCAGATTTTGATATAAAAACTCCGCAGGGTAACTATCATTGGCAAGAATACCGCCAACTTTTGCAGCTGCTATAAAGACTGCATCGGGTCGCTCACGCTTCATCCACTCATTTACACTTGCTTGTTGTGTCAGGTCCAGAACATCACGATTAGCCGTCAAAATTGATCCGCATTTTTCTTCTTGCAAACGATTAACGATAGCACCCCCAACCATACCACGATGGCCGGCAACAAAAACTTTTTTATTTGCGAGGGTGTACACAGATCAACTCAACTAATTTTTAAGAATTTTTCAAAAGCTCTATATCGGCCAACACCATCTCGCGAACAAGCTCTTCAAATTTTGTGGTGTGTGTCCAGTTCAATTTTTCTCTTGCCTTGGTGGGATCAGCAAGTAATTGCTCGACTTCCGTAGGCCTGAAATATTTTGGATCGACCCTGACGAGAACCTTACCAGTATCTTTATCTTTCCCGATTTCATCGATACCCTCGCCCTGCCAATCTATCTCGATATTAGCCTCACGAAACGCCAACTGTGTGAACTCTCTTACAGAATGCATTTCGCCAGTTCCCAATACATAATCATCGGGATCATCTTGTTGCAGGATGCGCCACATGCCATCGACATAATCCCTAGCATGCCCCCAGTCGCGAAGCGCATCCAAATTGCCGAGATACAAACTATCTTGTTTTCCCGCCACAATCGCCGCTACCGCACGAGATATTTTTCGGGTTACAAATGTCTCCCCCCTTAGGGGACTTTCGTGGTTGAACAAGATTCCGTTCGAAGCATGAATTCCGTATGCTTCTCTATAGTTTACGACAATCCAGTACCCATACAGCTTGGCAACTGCGTATGGCGAACGGGGATAGAATGGCGTTGTTTCACTTTGGGGTACTTCTCGAACCCAGCCATAAAGCTCGGATGTTGAGGCTTGATAGAAGCGAACACTATCCTCCATCTTGAGGATGCGAATTCCCTCTAAGAGCCGAAGAACCCCGAGTGCATCAGAATTGGCAGTATATTCGGGAGTCTCGAAACTGACCTGAACATGACTTTGCGCGCCAAGGTTATAAATCTCATCGGGCTGCGTTTCCTGAATCAACCTGATTAAATTGGTGGAATCCGTTAGGTCGCCATAATGTAAATAGAAATTGTTGGATGCTTCATGGGGGTCTTCGTAAATATCATCAACACGGGATGTATTAAACGATGACGAACGACGTTTCACTCCGTGAACGGTATAGCCCTTTTTCAAAAGAAGCCGCGCTAAATACGCACCATCCTGGCCCGTTATTCCAGTTATCAGAGCTGTTTTCGTCACAGTCATCCCCTAATCATCCATCCCCAAGCACATTCGCCCCCTGTCATCCGGTCAGAGTAAAAGCGGCGGAAAGGGTCATCCATCAAAAGAAGGGAAATGTCTATAGCGAAGTTACACTTTTATAGGGCGAAACTAGCTGCAGGAGTTAAAAAAACTGACCTTGGTAGCCGCCTTGACAACCACAAATCTGCCCCTTACCGACGAGATATTGGCTGATGAGACAATTTGCCGACGAAAGAATTTCAATAAACGCTTTATCGTTGAACCCAGTTGAGGACCAGTAATGTGTTGGGATTTCTTCAAAACCGATTAACACAAATACAATCAAAACAATCCCAACCTGCCGAGTTCGGGCCTGCTAATAAACGTTGCTATGCCATCGGCGATATCCATGGTCGTTTTGATTTACTTGCTGGTTTGCTTGAAAAAATCGAAGCCGATATAGAGCAACGAGAACCAGTTGAAGAAACCTTTATTATTTCACTCGGTGACTTAATAGATCGCGGCCCCGATTCAAGAAGTGTTGTGGAATGGGCCCATTCCTACAATCCAGCACATTCGAAATTTCATTATATCATGGGGAATCATGAGGAAATGCTTGTTGCCGGCCTCACGCAAACCCCTGATCTCCTTCCACAATGGCTCACCTATGGCGGCTTTGAATGTGCACAAAGTTATGGATTAGAACGCCACACACTAGAAGGGTTAGAACCTGGCGCTATTCAAAGCGCGCTCATAAAGGCCATACCGGGCCCCCATCTGTCATTCTTGAAAACCGGGATGGATTATATACGTTTCGGCCGGGTCATTCTTGTCCATGCCGGATTACGTCCAGAAATACCGTTGGAAGACCAGACCCCAAAAGATATGCGCTGGATACGCGATGATTTTCTTTCTATCCCTCTTGGGTTGGATTTATTTGTGGTGCACGGACACACACCCGAGAATGATATCAAGATTCGTAAGAATCGCCTGGGCATCGATAGCAAAGCCTACGAAACCGGTATTTTGACAGCTGCCCGGATTGAACAAAAATCAATTGAATGCCTTACTTTTCAATTAGATTAGCCTTTTCAATTAGATCGGCCCCTTTGTTCAGATAGACGTCAAACGCACCCAGACCAACCCAAAATTATTGCCACTAATTCGGGACCAATGTTTAGTGAGCTGACACAGAAATGTATGACCAAAAATTTGGCTCGAATCTCGGAACATCATGACAAATAGTTTGCAAAATAGTAAGTAAATTGCTCACTTTTATGAAAAATGAAAAAAACTGTATAAACATTTGTGATGGGATGGCGTTCTTGCTTGATCAATATATGAACTGTCGCTATATCATGGTTAACAAATTGTTAGGGGATTACCATGAAATCAATCATAAAGCATAAACGGATACTCACAATTGCTTCGCTAGCATTGTTAACGTCGGTCTCTTTAGGCGCAAACGCGACTTTTAAATCTAGCAATTTTGGCAACTCTGGTTTCTATAAAGCCAAGCCAATCTCCCAAGGGAAACAATTCAAGTCGTTTAACTTTAAGTCATCAAAACCTTCAAAATTCAAATACAGTATTACTAAAGCAAGTGCTGGACCCGGCAGATCTGGTTTTGGAAAGCAAGGACCCGGTTTTGGTGGGCAAAAGTCCATATCCATTCGCGGTAACAAGGCGCAAGTCTTTCGTGTTTCGTCAAATAAATTTGAAAATAAACGTGACTTACTAATTGGTGACAAATTTCAGTTTGATGCTTCACTCTTCAGTGACGCTTCAAAATACTCAGTGTCTGGGACCAAAAGCGGCAATGGGTCGAAGATTGTTTTTAAAGATAGCTTCATCAATGACAGTATGCAGAAAGTTAGACTAATTTCTAAAGTGCTTTTCAGACCCAAGGGTGTTTTTGAAGCATTTATCAAGCAGACAAGAATCTCAAGAAACGTAACTCTAACCGAGAAGACCGTCTCTAATGGTAACACTTCTTATCAGCAGTTGATCGAAGAAAAGCGAGTTTCGAAAAATAAGACCCTTACCAAGACTGTTACTTTTCGCGACAATAAAATTGTTAAAACACTGGAATTAACAAAAGTAGTTCAAACAAGGTTTGGGAAGAAAACAATAACGAAACTTCTCGACAAAATCATTATCAGGCGACGGCCGCCAGTCAGTACGTAATGATAGCGAACACGTTATAAGAGAATTTACATTAGAAACTGTTTTGTAAGTTTTTCTTCCGTTCAAGTAATTGCATGAAAACAATAAATTTGGGGTAATTTTCATGCAAATTACCACTAGTGCGCGAAAACTATCTCATTAACTCTCTATTTTCGCGTTCATGATTTTTACTGGCTTTGAGTTATTTTCAAAAGCTATTTTGTAGGTTCAGCTAATACTCAGGAAATGACAGCACTGGTGCTTTGTCTTTAGAATTAAAAGCACCTTGCTGGCTTGGGTTTTGAGTTGCGGGGACATGGGTAATGCGCAATAATTCAGCGTTTTTTGATACAGGGGTGGGGATTGATAATCCTCAAAGGCCAAATACTGAAACGCCTTCAGAGCGGATACACATTGTATCTCCTGAAAAACATTCCTTAAAATCATATCAATCTATCCTTAGATATCAGTATACCAGCGGTTTATTGCTATCGACGCTATGCCCTTTAATTTGGATTGTCTTTTCTCAGGGCTTCACAACAGTCGCTTTGCATACCGTTCTAACAATCTTTACGGCCTTTTCGTTTGGGTTTTTGATCTTCCGCAAAATAACTTTCTACCCTAGCGCCCGTGACATTAGTCTCGTTTATTTGTCCTTTACTCTATCATTCATTGCCACACTGCTATCTTCTTTCATTTTAATGCCAAAGCTTGATCTAGTTATCACTTCTGTCGCTTTTGCCGTGACTGCACTCTGGATTATGGCAACACACTTATTAGAAGGTCGCAAACAATCTGACACCTTCCTGCTTATCGGGGAAAACTCAATAGACCCCAAGAGCGGTTTAGCATCAGCTATTGAAACCAATCATCGTTTTATCTCACGGCCTATGGAGAAACCGGGTGTGGTTTTCGAAAATTTACGCACAAAATTATCTGATCAATCGCAACAATTATTAATGGAAACAGCCCTGGAAGGGCGTCCAGTATTGACGGCGCGTCAATTCGAAGAGAACCTTTCGGGCAGAGTTTGCGTTGAAAACCTGTCTGAAATTCCTTTTCAACCTCAATCTTCAACACTTCTATACCTCTCGGCAAAAAGATTTATCGACATCATATTGTCTATTATCGCTTTGATAATATTAGCGCCTGCCCTGCTTTTGGTTAGCTTGGCAATTCGTTTAGAATCATCCGGCCCCGTAATTTACAAACAAAAACGCATTGGCTATGGCAGGAAGGAATTTATTATCTGGAAATTCAGATCTATGCGTGAATTAACGGAAGCTGAATTGCAGGATACGGCAAACCTACAAAACCATAATGAAGCAAGAATCACCCGAATTGGTCGTTTCATTCGCCGAACTCGTTTTGACGAACTGCCTCAAATTTTCAATATTTTGAAAGGTGAAATGAGCTGGATAGGACCGCGTCCTGAATCTCAAGTGCTATCTAACTTTTACGAACAAAAATTACCGTTCTATCGCTATAGGTTTACCGTTAAACCTGGAATAACGGGATGGGCACAGATTCGCCAAGGCCATGTAACTGGTATTGAAAATGCACAATTAAAACTGGAATATGATTTTTATTACGAAAAACATTTCTCTTTCTGGTTGGATTTACGTATTCTCTTAAGCACCGTACGGGTGGTGCTTACTGGGCATGGTGCGAAATAAGTAACTAAAAATATAGGTACACTTGGCAGAGTTGAATTTAACTCTCATAATCGACACACCAGATAACAACAACACTCACCCTTATTGGGAAGGCTGACCTTGCGAATTTTGCAGGTACATAATTTCTATCGCACGAGCGCACCGTCAGGGGAAAACAAAGTCGTCTTTGACGAACGAACCCTTCTTCAAAATAACGGCGTAGAAGTCGAGACATTCTACCGGGAAAATGACAAGCTGGAAGGCATGGGGCTCGCTGGTAAAATCGCCGGCGCTGCCATGACGCCCTATAATCCATTTGCCGCGAGGGAAATCAAAAAAGTAATAGCAAAAACTACCCCAGACATCGCCCATGTCCACAACACATTCCCGCAATTATCTCCAGCAATTTTCAGTGCAATTGGCGGCACCACAGGCCGAGTACTGACATTGCATAATTATCGTACTGTATGCCCTTCGGCCTTACCCACTAGAGGCGGGGAAATCTGCACTGAATGTATTGATAAACGTTCGTCACTTCCTGCTCTTAAGTATAATTGCTATCGTGATAACAAGCTCGCTACACTGCCCCTTGCGTTAAATGTTTCGCTCAATCGATTCGCTAATACATGGCAAAATCAGATAGATGCATTTATTGTATTCTCTGAGTTTCAGCGCGATATGATGGTAAGAGCAGGATTTCCGAGAGACTTAATCCATATTAAACCAAACTTTTTCCCTGGAAATCCAGAAGTAATCCCCTTCGAAACACGGCCTATGGAAGCCGTGTTTATTGGCCGGTTAACCCAGGAAAAGGGTGTAACAACGTTGATAAACGCATGGCGCCGTTGGGGAGGCACAGCGCCGGACTTAAAGATTATAGGTGACGGCGCTTTACGCGCGCAATTAGAGCAAGAGGCAAAAGGCCTGAACATCACCTTCCTTGGTCAACTTCCCCATGAAAAGACCGTACAGGAATTGGCACAAGCGCGCTTGGTCGTATTACCCTCAGAATGTTATGAAGGCTTCCCAATGGTGCTTCAAGAGGCATTCGCCTCAGCAACTCCCATAGCCATATCGGACATTGGACCTCTGCCCAGCTTAATCGGAAACCCGCCAGCGGGGAACAAGTTCGAACCTAAAAATCCTGATGCGCTTCTAGCCGCAATTACACATTTGTGGTCAGATCAGGAAGACCTTGCAAAGAAATCGCATCTCGCACAGCAATTATTCGAAAAATATTATACCGACAAAGCTAATCTTCAACTTTTATTGAGCATATATCAGTCTGCCATAGATGAAAAAAAGCAAAGACTAACGAAAAGAAAATGACCAATTCATCACAAAACAAATCCAATTTGACCCAATTGTTAGGGTTTAACATTCGCAATGACAGCGCCGATTCAATTGTATCTGAAATTGTCAACGTCATAAATGAGCCGACCCAAAGCGCTAAACGAAAATGGTTTGCCTGTATCAATCCCCATTCATATGTTGAGATAAAAAAACGCCCAGAGCTGATTGAGCCTTTCAAGAGCGCTGACTGGATTGTTCCCGATGGCAGCGGCATCGTTTTGGCCGCACAGCTATCGGGAAAAATGATCACAGAAAGAGTAACCGGGGCTGATATTTTTTTCGGACTTATGGGCAGGCTCAATGGTAAAGAAAAAAAACGTATATTTTTTCTAGGGTCCACAGAAGAAACCCTATCAAAGATAAAAGAAAAATTCGAAATAGAGTATCCTGACTTAGAGTTCGCCGGGTCGCATTCACCGCCTTATAAGCCAATTTTTAGCGAGCAAGATACGCACGCAATGATAGAAGCGGTAAATAATGCGGATACTGATATTTTGTGGGTTGGAATGACAGCCCCAAAACAGGAATCATGGATCGCAGATAATTTACAGCATCTCAACATTGATTTTGCCGGTGCTATTGGTGCCGTTTTTGATTTCTATATTGGTAATGTGCGGCGCTCGCCAGAAATTTTTCAAAAATATCATCTCGAATGGCTCCCCCGCCTTGTTCAACAACCTAAACGTCTATGGCGGCGCACCTTTGTATCCGCTCCGATTTTTGTCAAAGATGTTTTTTTTGAAAAACTATCAACCAGAAAATCCACTTCATAGAGTTTCACTTTATGCACAAACTTTGTGATTAACCCATGTTAAAAACGGCAATAAAAATACTCAATAATCCTTCCGTGGCGCGCCTTATTGGGCAATCGCTCATTAGTGGTGGCAATCTGGTAATCGCTTTAGCGACAACATACTTTATGGGTGCGATAGTATTTGGGGCATTTAGCTTTATGCTCCTTTTTGCCAATTTAGGCTTGAACATTTCTAAATCCCTGTTTGTGGAACCGGCGACCGTTATTGCGGCGAAAATGGATAAAACCGAACGGTCAGTTTATTTTTCAAATCTATTTTTTATTTTCATTGGCATGATTGTACTTCTCGTCATGCCATTACATTTCAGTCTTGATTTAGCTGCAAAGTTTTTTTTCGATAATACACAAATGGATATTCTAATCGCAACTGCATTCATTATTGCGTTCATTGCAGTTGAATTACTGCGCGCCGGGTTTCAAGCATTTGCCTCCAGCATTGTCGTCCTTGTTTTCGATAGTATGCGTGTATTTCTCAGTCTTGCATTTTTGCTGATAGTCATATTTTCTAATGATTTTTATCCGTCTATATCCGATCTACATAAATTATTTTTTTCGCAACTTCTGGCTTTCACAATTTGCATCGCCGCCATAGGCTTTCTATTTATAGTGCGGGGAAATCTATATAGACCAAACTTTTCCGACATGAATAAACACCGTAAAATTGGCCTACAGTCTGCAACTGTAACAGGGATCAGGTTTTTTCAAGTCAATTCTCCCGCATACTGGACGCAATTTTTACTTGGTGAAGAGATATTTGGTATCGTTCGCGCCTCCCAAAGTGTCGCCAACTTTGTCAGCCTTCCCGCAAACGCATTGCGCCTAAATCTTATGGCAGAAGGGGCCAATCGTTTTGCTCAAGATGGTGGCAAAGCAATGACAAAATATATTTTCAAAATGGCCAGAAATTTATCACTTCTATCGGTCATTTTAAGCATTCTTCTATTGGGCGTATTATTACTAGCACCAGAACCCATTCGCCAATCAGGTGAAACCGTGATGATAATTATCTGTTTCATTCTTTTTAATATCAGTGTGGTTACAAATTCTGCAATCAACACATATTTCTACAGCCGCGGAGAATTATCCCCTCTATTGGTCAGGTCTATTATAGGCCTTATTTTAGCCAGCCTTCTTGCCCCTATTCTGCTGATACAAATGGGAGGCATCGGCATGCCTCTTGCACAATTATGCTCAAGCATTGTTTTATTTGTTATAACTTTCTGGTATATTAAAAGTCGGCTTTGAGATGACAATAGTGAAACGCCATATGAAACATCAGCTATGGTGGCAGGTTCGCTTGTTATCCTGGAATTGGCCATTATGGCTAAATTTCTATCCATTTATACTCAAGCACTTTAATCAGCGCCTTTATAAAAATCTCGCCAAAGAAAGTACCCAGCTCATAATTGAGGGTTTTCCAAGATCCGCAAATACTTTTCTCGTACACGCAACCGAACAGGCATCATCACTGCCTATTCAAATTGCCCATCATCTTCATGATCCTATACAAGCCAAGATAGGGCTCGAACATAAAATTCCAACCGTAATTATCTTGCGTGATCCTTTATCCTCTTTTATTTCTTTCAAATTGAAATCACCCCACTTGCCTGTAAGCGTAATGTACAAAATCTATATGTCATTTCACCACCAAGTTAATAAAATACATAATGAGAATATTCACTTTGTTAGGTATGACGATGTCACCCAAAAACCAAATGACGTAGTGCAATGGATTTTAGAAGAATTATTAAAACACCGGAAAGATCAAATTAATATGGTCCATGAAGATGATATTTTTTCTTCAATTGATAAGAAAAAAAAAGCCCGCGAATCTGCAAATCCCGACTTAAACGCATATTATCAATCTTCTGTTGCGCGGCCAACGGAAGAAAAAGAAGCTCAGAAGGAAAAAATTCGAGCGACAATCTTGGATAATTTTTCAACCGAATGCGAAAAAGCCACAGTCAATTACGAAAAACTGCTAAATCGCTGCGTATCGTTTTCGAATAAGTCGAATAATTCAACGGTAAAACCAACATGAAACATGCAATTTTTCACTTGGGCTATCCAAAAACTGGCACAACATATTTGCAACGCAAAATATTCACTCAATTATCAGAGCAATATTTTATTGTCACGCCGGAATTTGAAAATTTAGGAATCAATATTAAATCCTTTCGTAAATCCGTACAGGATGGACACGGAACATTAAAGGGAATTGATCAAGTAAGAACAAAACCTTTTTTACTATCCATGGAAGGTTTTTTATTCGATGCGATGCGCTATGTTCACGAAAACGAGTTTAGGCCAACGAATTTCGAACATGCCCAACAAGGAATGCGCGCCTTATGTGATGAAGCTGATCCAGAAAAAATTAGCATTGTCATATATTTACGCAGGCAAGATCAATTGATTCATTCGCTATATGCAGAAAGTTATACATTCTATTTTAGGTTTGTAGAAGATTTCAATACTCTTGAAAAATATTCCGAGGCGGTAATGGCAAGCGCTGCCTCTAAGGAGCATTGCGGTTTTTATTATGATTATACAAATACCATCAATTCTATTCGCAAAAACTGGCCGGACAGCTCAATTCATGTCAGATTTTATGAAAATTTATCAGAAAACCCCGCCTCGGAAATTGATTTCTGGCAAAACCTAACAGGTGAGAAAATACAGCATATAAAAGGACGCGATAATGTACGACAATCGGCTAAGGATGAAAAAAAAGCCGATGCGAACAGCATTAGAGTACAAGCCGTCCATTTAAAAAATAAATATCTGCCCAATTTAAAGCTCCCGAATAAAGCAAGTCAGTTCGCAAAAAAAGCCCTATCAAGTGTTCAATTTGGAGAAGCAGATACCATTATTATGGATGATCCGTTGCGAAACAAAATACGCAACCATTTTTTAGAGATAAATAAACAACTAGTAAAATCGGTTCCCGAAATCAGCGACGACATTCCTGATTCTTATCTAGATCCCTCTCTCTCATAAGATTACAGATTATGAAGATTTTATCGCAATTTAAAAAAGCACAAAAAATAACGCATTTTGTTGGTCAAACAAAAAATTCCCTTCCACCCTTGTTTGTCAATTCCATGCCAAAAGCCGGTACAAATATGGTAGAAAAACTCTTTATCCATATGGGCTACCTTCGTTCCTTTAATAGATGTTACACCGAGCATAATATTATCAATACAAAAATGAATGCGCGCTCTGGGCGCATGCATATAGGTCATTTATTTAACGACGATCCTATTCATAAGAAAAATTTGAAGACTGTTTTTGTCTATCGAGACCTCTGGAAGTGTTTGAAATCCTATATCAACTATATGGCTATCGACGCTAGCCATGATGCGAGTGCTTTCATTAAAGAGGGCATTGTCCTAGGCCAAACCGAAAACTATGTTGAAAAATTACTGCTCACCTCTGATAACCCTTTAGGGAGGTCATTGATTTTTGAATATGAACGGTTTTATGCTATAGATCGTGACCGATATGATATTGCCATATGTTATGATGACTTTTTAAAAACCTCACCAAGTATCACCCGGCCTCTTGCAAATATTTTTAATTTGGATGAAGCACAAATTCGCCACCTCATGAAACTAACCCTTGAATCTGAAACATGGACAAAAAACACAGGATCGATTGATTTATTTCAAGGACTTGATCAAGGCTTTCTTGAGAATTTAAAAACACAAATACAGCTTAAAGATAAGTTTTTTTGCAATGTTTAGAAAACCCGAAATAAATGCACTTTTTATTTTTGGTTTCCTACCTTGGATCATGTATTCCGGCTATGCAATCTTGTCGTACGGATTATTGCTATTTGTGCTGTTGATCAATAACAAGCTATTCTCGGCAATTTCTGTTTGTGTGCTAGCGGTACTAACATATTTTATAGTCCAATCATCACCGCTTTTTGATGCCTTACACGGACAACAAGTTTTAAATAGTTATAATTTTACTTTTGGATTATTCATTACCATTTTAGCTTTCTTTACGCAGTTACATATTCCCATACGCACCAATAGGCTGATTGATATTTTATTATGGGGATTTTTGGGAGTAACTTTAGCCTTTCTGATATCTGGCCGAGACGTCAGTTCAATCTACCAAATCTCGAGTTTCATTATTAGTGCTTATCTTGTGTTGGCAAACACTCTAGACAGGAAAATATTTACAGTATTATTCGTGTTCGGGGCCGGAGCGCGGTCAATCGCTGCAGGGTTTGTAACGGCATGGATGTGGGAGAAATTTAAAATTCTCAGATCCGCGCTCGCCTGGCCAATATTATTATTACTGATACTGATCGTTGGTAGCGGCGCTATATTCGCAGTCATTTCCGAAGCATTATCTGATTTACGTTCAGAAGGGATATTTCTGAAAGGGCGCACAACCTATTGGCTCGCATTGTTAGAAACAAAACCGGGTTTTTTCGGCGGCGGTATCGGAACGAGCTTATTAGCAATTGAAAAAATACTGGGCGGCTACCAACTGCCCCACAATGATTGGTTACGCATTTATACTGATTATGGTGTAATTGCTTTGGTGCTCGTCATATTTGCATTATTTAAAGTCAGCCAAAGAAATTATCCCAGCAGAATAGCAACGGTTGTTCTGATATTTTACATGTTAACCGGTAATCCTCTTTCTTTTCCGCCAGTTATAACAGCCTTTTTTCTTGTCAGTAATTCCCGCAGTGTTACGCTTACAAATAAACAGATGGCAGCCAAGCGCCCCTCGCCCGCCAGATCACGGCGAAAACGGTTGCCACAAAACCAAAGAAAACCACGCCTTAGATAATAATTTGAAACGTGATTGAACATGACAGACCAGTTCGTTAATCGACGAAAAGCCATCAAACGCTTGTGCACTGGCGCCGGCGTTATTGGGGGAACACAACTCGCACTTACTAATTCTAGTCACGCCATAGACCCAACACCATCCACAATTGGTAATGCCTTAGCACCACTGGTTTTTTCTACATATGCCGACGCCGTCAGAGCAAACAGCGACGCGACGTTAATGCCCGGACAGATAGTCGACATTCTGGGTTTTGATAATCCGGGCGACGGAGGCGGGTTTAGAGGCATAGTAGAAGTTGAAAATATGCCAACGCTCCCCGGCGGCGGATCAATACGCCCTCTTGCGAGTGTTCTTGATGTGCGCATGTTTGGCTCCACGGGCACGCCAGAAGAATCGACGGCCACGCTGCAACGGGCGGTTAATTATTCTTCTGCGTCCCACCACGCGGTTT
Source organism: uncultured Caulobacterales bacterium (assembly GCA_964392325.1). Taxonomy (GTDB): domain Bacteria; phylum Pseudomonadota; class Alphaproteobacteria; order Caulobacterales; family Parvularculaceae; genus CALLPQ01. Next base: position 2,145 of record CAYMPJ010000008.1, on the reverse strand, counting down.
TATTGCCAGTTCGTCTCGACATTATTGAACCCATCATTTTAGAACGAAATTCCGGAATTCATGGCCTTGGCATAGGCTTTCGAAGCGGTATTCGACCTCTCGATTGCCCCGCACTGCGCATTGATGGTAATTTAATTGAAAATGGTTGGATTTTTAATGTTTCCCTACGGGACTTTACAATTTGGGGAGACAAGGTCAAATCCAAATTCGATTATGCAATGCACGTAAATCAATGCTATCGAAGTGAGTTTTCCAATATAATGCTAAGAGGATATAGAGCCTCTAAAAAACATACGCAATCTATTGTAAAAATAGAAGGAAAACAAAATTCGGTTGTCTTTAATCGCCTCCATATTCTTGGCACAGAAAAAATGAATTCTGGTTGCGCGTTAAATATTGCGAACTCACCGCAAGGGGGAAAAGTTCATTTCTCCCATGCCGATTTTGAAAATATTGAAACCGGTGTTGAGATATTACCCGGAGCCATCGCAGAATTTTTCTCACCCTATCTGGAGCGCCTGTCAGTCGGGATGGAGATATATCCCGGGGTGCGATCAGCCTATGTAAATGGCGGTATCATCCGTATGTCATCGCGCAAATCCATTGGCATACATCTTAAAAACGGTACCTTTGAAAATAACGAACACATTGCGCTGATTGGCACCACATTTACAGGGACACGTGAAAAATACAAATATGCCGGAATTCATGCAGATGATATTGTTTGGTCTAATTCCAATCCGATTACTATCCAAGCGATAGATCAAAAAAGCATATCAATCAGCCCTGTGATAAAACAATTTTCCACCCTTTAAATCTGCTTATACAACACTGCAGGCTTTATTATTTTTGCATTTCTAAATTGTGATACTAACCTAAACTTAAAAATCAGGATTAATAAAATAAAATGCCGCACACAAACCTAGACTCAATTCAGGTATTACGCGGCGTTGCGGCATTTTCGGTGCTGCTATTTCATATTGGCGCATCCTGGGTCACGCAATTTCATTTATTTGAAAAAAACATACTTTATGTGGGCGCATCCGGGGTGGATTTATTTTTTGTTATTTGTGGTTTCATAGCCTGTTACACAACAAGAGAAATACGCCATCAGAATATCAAACACTATCTCATTAAAAGGTTTGTACGTATCACCCCGCTTTATTGGGGATTGACCTTAGCTTTAGGCGGTATACTTTTTCTTCTACCCAATTTTATAGCCGAAACCACACTGAGTTGGGCAAATTTATTCAAATCTTTGAGTTTTATTCCGTATGATCGCGGCGACGGCAAGCTATATCCTATATTATATTTAGGGTGGACACTGAACTATGAAATATTTTTCTATCTCCTGTTTGCCCTGTCTCTCATTATTGGTAATACTAGAATGCTATTTGCCGGAATTATCATTGCTTTATTAGGTATCACCGGCCAAATATTTAAGCCTGAATTTGCTATCGGCAAATTCTATACCAATCTTATCATGATAGAGTTTATCTTTGGGGGGCTGATTTATTTTTTATATGCGCGACATACGCATATATTAAAAATGCTAATTCCTTTTTGGCCAGTTTTTGCGCTACTTCTTATTGTGCAAAATCATTTTATTTTCGATCTCCATCGAACCTGGAAATGGGGAATACCCGCCGCGTTATTATTTTCCTCAATATCAGTGATTACAATTTCGCAAAAACGAAACTGGAAATGGCTCATCAAATTGGGTGATATTTCTTATTCACTCTATCTCACCCATCCATTTGTGATCATTATTATGTCCAAACTCACCATCGCTGCAATTGGCCGAACGCCATTAGGTGCTGGTATTTCTGCGTTCGCCTCTATAGTTGCATGCCTTGTCGTCTCCTGGGTGTTATTCCGCTTTTTTGAAGTCCCCTCAAATCAGTGGCTGCGACATAAATTTTTAAAATCCACCGCCTGATCCTACTCTAGTTCAATATAGGGGGGATAATTATTTTTCGCCTGTCTCATTTTGCTGAACACCATGGCGGTTCTAGAGATCGTTTTTTTTAAAACCGGTTATCGCTTTTACGCTCATCCAGAGGGCAAAAAAAATATCTGCAAAAATAAAAATGGCGACTCCGGTAGGATTCGAACCTACGACCGTCGGCTTAGAAGGCCGGTGCT
>CAYMPJ010000007.1:83041-152715 GCA_964392325.1 uncultured Caulobacterales bacterium | reverse complement strand
CCCATCAAATCCAATGACCGTATCATTGCCACCAAACGAAAGGATAGTATTATCACCATTGGTACCCACGATCGCATCGCCGCCAGCGCTTGGCGTGTCATCAGCAATCTCGAAAGCGCCAATATCAACTGTGCCGTCGATAATCCGGGGGACCCCGCGGGCATCAGTTCCGTCAGGCGCTACAGCGCTGTTATCGCCGGCATTGTCCGCAAGCCCGCCAGCGAGAATTGCTATCGTCTGCACAGGCCCACCATTATCCGCGAGGACGCCGGCACCATTGGCAGTATTGGCAAAGACTTGCGTTACATCCCCAGAGGTAATGGAGTTATTACTAGTCACACTCCCGTAAATTTCAGAACCCATATAAGCGTCATTGCCTAAAACAATAGTATTGTTCAGCGTCGCAGTGCCTTCATTGTAAACCCCGCCGCCATAGAAAGCCTCATTACCGGAGATGGTGCTGTTGGTCAGCGTCGCAGTGCCGTCATTGAAAATCCCGCCGCCAAAATTAGCATAATTGCCGGAGATGGTGCTGTTGGTCAGCGTCGCAGTACCTTCATTGTTGATCGCGCCGCCATCTATGCCGCCATTATTGGCAAAGAAAAAACTATTATCTATTATGAGATTGTTTGCTGTGCCAGTTGCACTGATGCCGCCGCCGCCATTGACCGCTGAATTATTATTAATGATCGCATTTGATATTGAGACGGTGGATCCGTTATACACTTCAATTGCTCCGCCCTGACCACCGGCAACATTTTCAAAAAAATCGGTATTGTCGATGATGACTTGTCCGGGATTGATAATTTCAAGACCACCCCCAAAACTACTCGCATTGTTACCAGATATATTCGATGATAGAATATTAACCTCGCTACCAGGAGATAGGGCCGCGAATATCCCCCCTCCATAGAATCCATTGTAGCCACCAGTGATGACCAATCCTTCAATGGTTACATCAGTTTCAGGGGTACCATAGATAGCTAAAACGCGAGAATTATCTGAATTGTTTGTATTATTTGTGGCGTCAGTAACATCAACGCCGCCAGAAATCTCTGCGTTTGGAACATTTGTCAGAAGATCGTCCCCGTTGGCATCGCCGGTAATGATGATGTCAGCTCTACCATCATTATCAAGATCACCATCAATGGTTAGGGATGAAGTAATCTCCAATTGACCTTGCGTCAGGCGTATCGTGTCACTGCTCCCGAAGGGTGATCCGAGTCCAAGAGAAAACTGAATAATGTCCGCACTATCTTCATTGAGATTTGCAAGAAATAAAGCTTCCCGCAATGATAAATCAAAAAACCCGCCCATTGATGCGAGTGTTGCGTCCGGACCATCAAAATCAAGTTCATCATTGCTGGTCGTAACCAGAAAGGTCATCGCGGTAGCAGTTGTATTTCCAGTGGTTTGAAGCTCAAACGCGCCTAAATCTCTAACGCCGGATCCAAATCCTGGAATATCCACATCGCGCACTGCGCCGCGCGCGTCAGTTTCGACATTACCATTTATGATTCCATCGCCGTTTACATCAAACCCGACATCGACTTCAGTGATCAAAATATTGATTGCAGCATCAAGCGCCGGGTTTGTTGCACTATCAAGAAGGGCAACGGTCTGGACCGGGCCGCCATTATCGCCAACGACACCAGAGACAACATCTGATCCAAAATTTACTAAGGTATTTGCAAAAATATCGACGGCTGCGCCGTCGGCGGTCCCGATAATATTGGTTCCTGTCTCTATAATAACGCCGGCCGAATTAGAATCGGCCACTTCATTGGCCTCGTCATCACCAATATTTCCAAGGATGATTGAGTCATTGATAGTGACATTTCCAGTACTCGAATTGCGGATTGCACCGCCATCACCGCCGCCAAATATGGAGTCGTCAGTCGCATTATTACCGGTGAATGTATTTTGTATAAGGATTGCCTCACCAAATAGAGCGTTTTCCAAGCCGCCGCCATCACGATCCGCAATATTTTCAACGAAGGTTGCGTTTAATAGGGTTAATGCCCCCAGATTAAATATACCGCCGCCAAATGCTCCTGCCTCATTATTGCGAAGCGTAACATTGGCTCCGTCTAACATAGCGCCGTTACCAACAGTTATGCCGCCGCCGCTATCATCTGCAAAATTATTGAATATCTCGGTATTTCTGAGGGTGGCCGAAGCACTCCCTGCGGAGAGAAATATACCAGCGCCACTTCCACCGCCGGTTTCATTAGTAATCGATAAGTTAGAGGAAATCTCGACGTTATTTGTGGTTAGATTTCCTCCGTCACTTACAGAAATACCGCCGCCATTATTTGCCTGATTGTTAAATACGGATAAATTTGAAAGGCTAAGATTGTCGTCAGCCAGCGCAATGCCGCCGCCACTGTTAATGCTGGAACCGTTGGTTATGTTTACGCCGTTAATCGATACATCGATAGCAGTGGCAGTGCTATCTGAAATCAAAAACACTCTGTCACCTGCGTTCCCGTCGAGGGTTATGTCGGCAATCCCGTCATTATTAATATCACCATCAATCAATACATTATCCGAGATCGTAAGTTGCCCCATATCCAATTCGATAACCGATCCTTGAAGGGCACTATCAAACAGGATTTCAACAGAATCCCCGCCGCTATTGGTCTGTATGAGCGCTTCGCGAAGGCTCGTTAGGTCGTCACCAGCATCGAGTATATCAAGTGCGGTATCGACAATGATAGGTGGGGGGACACTGGCTCCGTTAGCCCTTGCTTCGACAAATGCGGGAACTCCGTTATTGCTCTCTGTGGCAAAAAGCGAGGCACCAACTAGGGCAGCACTGGAGGAAACATTCTCGGTGAAGCCATTTTCAAGGGTAAGCTGCATGTCTTCCCGCAGTTTACGGTCACGCTCTATGGCGGTTTCCAATGCAGTCATGTTGTTATCGTTTGTCATTATCGTCTCCCGAAAATTAAGAATTTTGACCGTAAAGCCATGGCAATGAATACCTTAAATCGTAAGTTGAGCGTCCATAAACGCGTTATTGATTCTTTCAACGCTTTTTCATAGTGCGTATTAGAGTGGGTATGAAATGATGCAATGTTTCAAATGGAAAATGTTTGTAATGTTACCAATTTGCTTAGCTCCCCAACATAGCGTTTCTCGATATTATGATATCATATAACATTCTAGAGCTTTTATACCCAAACGACAAGCCTAATTAAGGTATGGATACAATCAAAATATAGGCGAAGTATGGCGCAAAGTATGGGATGGCATTAAATATTATACATAGTTTGGGCAAGTAGGAGACAAGCAAAGTCAGGCAAATGAATCCTGATTCTTTATTCCGGCACGAAAATCGATGATGAGATTCTGTACTCGCACTTTGCGGGTTTTTCTTTTGGGCGATTCCATGAAATTTGAGGAAAGACCGCCTATTGCAGGGACCTTCAGCGCCATATATATCAGCGAATATGGGGGTTCAGGCCTCAATGGGCCCCCATTGCCAATTTTCAGGGTAAAAAACCGGTAATTAATTCAAAAAAAGCGAATTTCGGCCTTGACCCTTGAAAAGCGCTCAACTAGGTTCCGCCAACGCTGGAGACCGGCTGTCAGTTGCAAATCTGAAACGCGGTTATGCCTAGCCTTAAAATTGATTGAGTACCGTTACGCCGAGCGATGTGCCGAAAGTGGGGTGTCGCTAATGGCGTTTGTGGTCTTTTTGGGTCAATAAGACCTGACAAAAGGCCATGCGATTCTTTTGCGCGTTGGCTTATGTGTAAGCATTTAGTCAGTGTTTTAGTGCCGGGTTATTCCCATTTATTGGGGCTTGGCGGAAATATTAAAGGGCCCTTTTGGGCGGGAAAGTTTGAATGCCTACAATTCAACAATTGATCCGCAAGCCACGCAAGCCGAAGCGGAAGATTAACAAAGTGCCAGCTCTTGAGGGGAATCCTCAAAAGCGCGGTGTATGTACACGCGTATATACAACCACACCGAAAAAACCGAACTCGGCGCTTCGTAAGGTTGCGAAAATCCGCCTGACCAATGGTTTCGAGGTGATCGGCTATATTCCCGGTGAGGGTCACAATTTGCAAGAGCACTCTGTGGTGTTGATCCGCGGCGGCCGTGTGAAAGACCTTCCTGGTGTTCGCTATCACGTGCTTCGCGGTGTGCTCGATACGCAAGGTGTTAAAGATCGTAAGCAGCGTCGCTCTAAATATGGGGCCAAGCGTCCTAAGTAGGGCGCAGTTTGAGGATTAAGATATGTCACGTCGTCATCGCGCAGAAAAACGAGTTGTACACCCGGACCCGAAGTTCGGTGATGTCACTGTTTCCAAATTTATGAATTATCTGATGCTGGATGGTAAAAAATCCGCAGCAGAAAAAATTGTTTATGGTGCGTTTGATCGCATCGAGGATAAGTTGAAGCGTCCTCCAATCGAGCTTTTTAAAGAAGCCCTCGACAATGTAACGCCCGCGATTGAGGTTCGTTCTCGCCGGGTTGGCGGCGCGACCTATCAGGTGCCCGTTGAGGTGCGTCCTGATCGTAAGCTTGCTTTGGCGATGCGCTGGTTAATTTCTGCGTCTCGTAAGCGCAATGAAACAACAATGGTTGACCGTCTTTCAAATGAAATAATGGATGCTGCACAAAATCGCGGCGCATCTGTTAAGAAGCGCGAAGACACGCACAAGATGGCCGAGGCCAACCGAGCATTCTCACATTACCGCTGGTAATTATTTTATTCTTAAGGGACCCATCTGATGGCTCGCACACACAAAATTGAGGACTATCGTAATTTCGGCATCATGGCACACATTGATGCTGGTAAAACGACGACGACTGAACGGGTTCTCTACTACACAGGTAAAAGCCACAAGATTGGCGAAGTTCATGATGGCGCCGCCACTATGGACTGGATGGAGCAAGAGCAAGAGCGCGGTATTACAATTACTTCCGCTGCAACGACTTGTTTCTGGAATGACAAGCGCCTCAATATTATCGACACACCGGGACACGTTGACTTTACAATCGAAGTTGAGCGTTCCTTGCGGGTTCTTGATGGTGCGGTTGCTCTTCTTGATGCCAATGCCGGTGTTGAGCCACAAACCGAAACTGTTTGGCGTCAGGGCGATAAATATAATGTGCCGCGCATGTTCTTTATCAATAAAATGGATAAATTGGGCGCGGATTTTTATAATTCTGTGGACACGATCCATGATCGTTTGGCCGCGAAAACCGTAATTTTGCAGCTTCCAATTGGTGCTGAGAGCGAGTTTGCCGGTGTTGTAGATCTTCTGAAAATGAAGGCGATCATCTGGGACGGCGAGGATCTTGGTGCATCATTCCACGAAGAAGATATTCCAGCGGATTTGGCCGATAAGGCTGTTGAGTACCGCGAAAAGATGATTGAGACCGTTGTCGAGCTCGATGAAGAAGTGTTGGAAGCCTATCTTGAAGGTGATGAGCCTGATAATGCAACGATTATGCGTTTGATCCGTCAGGGCACATGTAATGTTGATTTCCACCCTGTTCTTTGTGGGTCGGCTTTCAAAAATAAGGGTGTTCAGCCAATGTTGGACGCTGTTGTTGATTATCTTCCGAGCCCGGTTGAGGTGCCTGCTATTAAGGGTGTTCATCCTGATACAGAAGAAGAGCTAACGCGCCCTTCATCTGACGATGAGCCGCTCTCTATGCTTGCGTTCAAAATCATGAATGACCCGTTTGTCGGGTCGCTTACTTTCTGCCGTTTGTACTCTGGTGTGATGGAGCAGGGCGGATCAGTGATGAACACTGTTAAGGGTAAAAAAGAACGTGTTGGTCGCATGTATATGATGCACTCTGATGACCGTGAGGACATCAAGGAAGCGCGTGCTGGCGATATCGTTGCGATTGCAGGCCTTAAAGATACAACAACCGGTGACACGCTTTGTGATGCGCAAAAACCAGTGATCCTTGAGCGGATGGAATTTCCTGATCCGGTTATCGAGCTTGCGGTTGAGCCAAAAACAAAAGCTGACCAGGAAAAAATGGGTATCGCATTGCAACGTCTTGCTGCTGAGGACCCGTCTTTCCGTGTGAGTTCTGATGAAGAGTCAGGCCAGACAATCATTAAAGGTATGGGTGAGCTTCACCTTGATATTCTGGTTGACCGCATGAAGCGTGAATTTAGCGTTGAAGCCAATATTGGTGCGCCGCAAGTTGCTTATCGTGAGAAAATTACACGCGAAGCTGATATTGATTACACCCACAAGAAACAATCTGGTGGTTCTGGTCAGTTTGCCCGTGTTAAATTCCGGGTTATTCCTCTGGAGCCGGGTGCTGGTTACGAATTTGAAAGTAAAATCGTTGGGGGTTCTATCCCTAAGGAATTTATTCCCGGTGTTGAAAAAGGGATTAACTCAATCCGTGAAGCCGGTTTGTTGATGGGTTTCCCAATTCTTGATTTTAAAATCGAGCTTTATGATGGTGCTTTCCACGATGTGGATAGTTCGGTACTGGCTTTTGAGATCGCCGCTCGCGGAGCGCTGCGTGAACATAAAGGCGAGTTGGGCATGTCATTGCTCGAGCCGGTTATGAAGGTTGAGGTTGTAACGCCCGAAGATTACACAGGTAGCGTTATCGGTGATTTGAATTCGCGTCGTGGGCAAATCCAGGATCAGGAAATGCGCGGCAATGCAAATGTCGTTCATGCCATGGTGCCCCTTGCTAACATGTTCGGTTACGTGAATAACCTGCGCTCTGCCACACAAGGCCGGGCAAACTACACCATGCAATTTGATCACTATGCACTGGTACCAAAAGCAGTAGAAGAAGAAGTCAAAGCCCGTATGGCGGGATAATTTTTGATTAATTGTATTTAACGACAGTCGTCAAAGACGGAGAAAACAAGATGGCTAAAGAAAAGTTTGAACGCAATAAACCCCACGCCAACGTTGGCACTATTGGTCACGTTGACCACGGGAAAACGACATTGACCGCGGCGATCACTAAATATTTTGGTGACTTTCGTGCTTATGACGAAATTGATGGTGCGCCAGAAGAAAAAGCGCGCGGCATAACAATCTCAACAGCGCATGTTGAGTATGAAACTGCTAACCGTCACTATGCACACGTTGATTGTCCTGGACACGCTGACTATGTGAAAAACATGATCACCGGTGCAGCGCAAATGGATGGTGCTATTCTCGTTGTGAACGCTGCTGATGGTCCAATGCCGCAAACACGTGAGCACATCTTGCTTGCGCGTCAGGTTGGTGTTCCGGCGATCGTTGTTTTCATGAACAAAGTTGATCAGGTTGACGATGAAGAGCTACTCGAGCTCGTTGAAATGGAAATCCGTGAGTTGCTTTCATCTTACGATTTCCCTGGCGACGATATTCCGATCATCAAAGGATCTGCATTGGCTGCGATGGAAGGTAATACACCTGACATTGGCGAGAACGCTATCAAGGAATTGATGGAAGCTGTAGACTCATACATTCCAACCCCTGAGCGCCCTGTTGATCAGCCGTTCTTGCTACCAATCGAGGATGTGTTCTCGATTTCTGGTCGTGGTACAGTAGTAACTGGCCGGGTTGAGCGCGGTGTTGTTAATGTTGGCGACGAACTTGAAATCGTTGGTGTTAAAGACACACAAAAAACCACTTGTACTGGTGTTGAAATGTTCCGCAAACTGCTTGATCGCGGTGAAGCGGGTGACAATGTTGGTGTTCTCTTGCGCGGCATCGAGCGTACTGCGGTTGAGCGCGGTCAGGTTCTTTGTAAGCCGGCATCAGTTAATCCGCACACAAAGTTTGTTGCGGAAGCTTATATCCTCACTAAAGAAGAAGGTGGTCGTCACACGCCATTTTTCAATAATTACCGTCCACAGTTCTACTTCCGTACAACGGATGTGACTGGCGTTGTAACCTTGAAAGAGGGTACAGAGATGGTGATGCCAGGTGATAATGTTGAAGTGAATGTTGAACTTATCGTGCCTATCGCGATGGAAGAAAAACTTCGCTTTGCTATTCGTGAAGGTGGCCGCACAGTGGGTGCTGGCATCGTCGCGAAGATTGTAGAATAAATTTCAAAATAGATACGGGTCGTCAATTTGGCGGCCCGTCTCTTTTTGAGAGACTTTTTTAACCAGAGATTTTTTGTCCACCAACGAAGCGTTAAATTCCATGCAACAAAATATTCGCATCAGGCTGAAAGCATTTGACCACAGAGTGCTCGACGCTTCGACCAAAGAGATCGTCGCCACAGCAAAACGAACCGGCGCGCAAATTCGCGGCCCGATTCCACTGCCTACGCGTATCGAAAAATATACAGTTAATCGTTCACCGCACGTGAACAAGAAAAGCCGTGAGCAGTTTGAAATGCGCACGCACAAACGGGTTCTCGATATAGTAGACCCAACACCGCAAACAGTTGATGCTTTGATGAAGCTCGATCTGTCAGCTGGTGTCGATGTTGAAATCAGGCTCGGTGCCTAAAGTTTGAATTATTAAGGTCTGGAGCCCGTAAGGGATTTGACAATGCGAACAGGTTTATTAACAAAAAAGGTCGGTATGACCCGTGTGTATATGGAAGATGGTACACACATCCCAGTGACGGTCCTTCAGCTTGATAATTGTCAAGTGACGGGTCAACGTACTGAAGAGAAAAACGGTTATTCTGCCGTTCAACTGGGTGCTGGCTCTCGTAAGGTTAGCCGCACGAACAAGGCGTTGCGCGGACAGTTCGCTGCAGCCAAGGTTGAGCCAAAGGCACGGATGGTTGAGTTTCGCGTTTCTCCTGAGAACCTCGTTGAGGTTGGGGCGCAACTTTCCGCAAATCACTTTATTTCCGGTCAAAAGGTTGATTGCTCAGCTGTGACCATTGGTAAAGGTTTTGCCGGTGCGATGAAACGTCATAATTTTGGCGGTCTGCGGGCGACCCACGGTGTTTCTATCTCTCACCGTTCCCATGGTTCGACAGGTCAGTGTCAGGATCCGGGCAAGGTTTTCAAAGGTAAGAAAATGGCTGGTCAGATGGGTAACCGTCGCCGGACAACGCAAAACCTGACCATTGTTCGCACCGAAGAAGAGCGCGGACTGGTATTGGTTAAAGGCGCTGTCCCTGGTCCAAAAGGCGGCTGGGTTTTGGTCAAGGATGCGGTTAAGCGTCCGCTTCCATCTGATGTGCCAATGCCAGCTGCGCTTATCGAGAATAAAGCGGCAAAAAGCAAAGCTCCAGCAAGTGATGATGCGCCAAAAGCTTCAGGCGGTTTTGATGATGCGGTCGATCTTATCGTATTGATTGATGGCATTGGCCCTAAAGCCGAGGAAGCGTTGAAGGCTGATGGTATTGAAAAACTAACACAGCTCGTTGCGCTATCTGATGATGATCGTGCAGCCTTGTTTGAAAAGCTTGGCGTTACTGCCCAAGCTGAAAAAGAAGAGTGGGTTGTTCAGGCGCAAGAAATGATTGATGGCGGCGAGCCTCGCTCGAAAGTTGATCAGGATCTTGTTGCTAAAATTCGTAAAAATCAAAGCAAAGGAGACGAATAATGAAAGCTGATATTATCTCCTTTGATACAGCAAAAAAATCAGGATCGATTGATCTTGATGATGCTATTTTTGGTCTTGAGCCTCGCAAGGATATTCTACACCGCTGTGTGGTCTATCAACAGGCAAAACGCCAGCAGGGCACCCATCATGCGCAAGAGCGTAATGAGGTAAGCCGTACAGGTAAGAAATTTGGCAACCAAAAAGGTGGCGGCGGTGCCCGTCATGGTAATCGCCGTGCGCCGATTTTTGTTGGTGGTGGTAAAGCCCATGGGCCTCGTCCGCGTAGCCACGCAATTGACCTACCTAAAAAAGTACGTCGTCTCGGGCTTTGTCATGCGCTCTCTGCAAAGCAGGGTGCTGGTGAACTTATCGTTATCGATGATGCTGTACTGGAAGATGTAAAAACCAGAACATTGGCCAGTGCTTTTGGTAAGCTTGGCCTTGATAATGCGCTGATCGTGGATGCCAAAGTCGATGATGGTTTTGGCCTTGCCACACGTAATATTCCAAACGTTAATGTGTTACCGGTTATGGGCGCAAACGTTTATGATATTCTGCGTGCTGATAAACTTGTTTTAACCAAATCGGCTGTCGAAGGCCTGGAAGCGAGGCTGAAATGAGCGCCGCACCTGTAGAAAAATATTACAATACACTTCTCGCGCCGATCATTACCGAGAAGACAACAATGGCTGGTGAGAACAACCAGATTGTTTTTCGCGTACCTTTGGAGGCAACGAAGCCTGAAATCAGCGAAGCTGTTGAGGCTTTGTTCAAGGTTAAAGTCAAAAGCGTGAATACGCTGCGCAATAAAGGCAAAATAAAAGTGTTTCGCGGTCACCGCTACAAACGCTCAACTGTTAAAAAGGCCATCATCACGCTTGAAGACGGTCACTCGATTGATATTACGACAGGGCTATAGAAGCTCTTAATTTACGAAACGACGAATACGGAAAACACCATCATGGCGTTAAGAAAATTCAACCCGACTACACCCAGCCGTCGCCAGCTTGTTCTGGTCGATCGCAGTGAGCTATGGGACGGCAAGCCTGAGAAAACTTTGACCGAAGGTTTGAAGTCAAAAGGTGGTCGTAATAATCATGGACGTATTACAATGCGTCGTCGCGGCGGGGGCGTTAAGCGCGCTTACCGCAAGATTGATTTCAAGCGTCGTAAATTTGACGTGGAAGCAAAAGTTGAGCGGTTGGAATATGATCCAAATCGTACAGCGTTTATTGCATTGATTAAATATCTCGATGGTGAGCTTTCTTACATTATCGCCCCTCAGCGCTTAAAAGCCGGTGATAAGGTTATCGCAAGTGCCAAGGCTGATATTAAGCCCGGTAATGCGATGTATCTTAAAAACATCCCTGTGGGAACGATTGTTCATAATCTGGAAATGAAGCCGGGCAAGGGTGCCCAGCTTGCTCGCGCTGCTGGTGCTTACGCTCAGCTTGTTGGACGCGATGGTGGTATGGCACAAATTCGCCTTCAGTCCGGCGAAGTTCGTCTGATCTCTGGTGAGTGCATGGCTACAATCGGCGCTGTTTCCAATGCTGATAATATGAACCAGAACATGGGTAAAGCAGGACGTATGCGCCATAAAGGCAAGCGCCCATCTGTTCGCGGTGTTGTTATGAACCCGGTTGATCACCCTCATGGTGGTGGTGAGGGCCGTACATCCGGTGGGCGCCATCCGGTTACGCCTTGGGGTAAACCAACAAAAGGTGCGCGTACGCGCGATAAGAATAAACCATCTAACAAGTTAATCATTCGCTCGCGTCACGCACGCAAGAAATAGGCGAACCGGAGAAGTAGTTATGTCACGTTCTGTTTGGAAAGGCCCATTTGTGGATCGCTATCTGCTTAAAAAGGCAGATGAAGCATCTGGTGGTGCGCACAAAGGGGGGATCAAAACTTGGTCTCGTCGTTCAACAGTGCTGCCACAATTTGTTGGGCTCACTTTCAATGTTTACAATGGTCAAAAATTTGTACCGGTTCATATTACTGAAGATATGGTTGGTCATAAGCTTGGCGAATTTTCACCTACGCGGACTTATTACGGTCATGGCGCTGATAAAAAAGCCCGCCGGAAATAAATCGATATAGGTAGTTTGGGATTTAGGATTTAGGAAAGTCACCATGGGTAAAGCTAAAAATGAGCGCCGCTATGCGGACAATCAGGCGATGGCCAAAGGGAAGATGATCAAGACATCTCCGCAAAAGCTAAATCTGGTTGCTGAAATGATCCGTGGCAAGAAAGTTGATAAAGCGCTGGCCGATTTGACATTCTCGCGCAAACGCGTCGCGCTCAATGTTAAGAAGGTTCTGGAGAGCGCTATCGCGAATGCAGAGAATAATCATAATCTGGATATTGATGCATTGGTTGTCGATAAGGCGTTTGTTGGAAAAAACATGGTGATTAAGCGTTGGCGTCCACGAGCACGTGGTCGTACTGGCAAAATTTTGAAACCGTTTGCCGAAATTACGATTGTCGTAAAAGAGAATGAGGAGGCCGCCTAATGGGTCAGAAAGTAAACCCGATTGGTCTGCGCCTCGGCGTCAACCGTACATGGGACTCACGTTGGTATGCTGATAAAGGCACTTATGGTGATCTTCTTCATGAAGATCTTGCGATCCGTAAGTATCTTGAGAAAAAACTCGATGGTGCTGGCATTTCCCGCATCGTTATCGAGCGCCCTCACAAAAAATGCCGGGTGACAATTTACACCGCTCGCCCTGGTGTGGTGATTGGTAAAAAGGGTGCCGACATTGAAAAATTGCGTCAGGAATTGATGGTTCTTTCATCATCTGAAACATTCTTGAATATTGTTGAAATCCGCAAGCCGGAAATTGATTCAACATTGGTTGCCGAGAATATTGCCCAACAGCTTGAGCGCCGTGTTGCGTTTCGCCGGGCGATGAAGCGCGGCATGCAAACTGCACAGCGCATGGGCGGTCTTGGTATTCGCGTGAATGTTGCGGGCCGTCTTGGCGGCGCAGAGATTGCGCGTACCGAATGGTATCGTGAAGGGCGTGTGCCACTTCATACGTTGCGCGCCGATATTGATTATGGCGTTGCGACAGCGCGGACAACTTATGGTGCTATCGGTATCAAGGTCTGGATTTTTAAAGGTGAGATACTTGAGCATGATCCAATGGCACAAGAACGCCGCTTGATCGAAGCCCAAACAGGTGGTGGCGGCGGTAATGATCGTCGTCCTCAAGGTGGCCGGCCACAAGGTGATCGTTAGGATTTGATTTTGACCCGGATTATTTTCGGGGCTGAGTTTAGAAGATTTGATTATAATGCCCGATAGACGGGCTGGAGAGAGTTTAAGATGCTGCAACCGAAACGGACCAAGTTCCGCAAACAGCACAAAGGTCGTATCAAAGGCGTTGCCAAAGGCGGCAGTACTTTGAATTTTGGATCTTATGGTCTCAAAGCCATGGAGCCAGAACGGATTACGTCACGTCAGATCGAGGCGACCCGTCGTGCGATTACCCGTGCAATGAAACGGGCTGGCCGGGTATGGATCAGAATTTTCCCTGATGTGCCGGTTTCCAAGAAGCCAACCGAGGTCCGGATGGGTAAAGGTAAGGGTACACCAGAATATTGGGCGGCGCGGGTTAAGCCTGGCCGGATCATGTTCGAAGTTGATGGTGTGCCAGAAGATGTTGCGCGTCATGCGTTGGAGCTTGGGGCAGCTAAATTGCCCATCAAGACCCGTATTGTCCGCCGTATTGGTGAATAGGAGCAAGAGCGATGAAAGCCAGTGAAGTGCGTGATCTGACGGTTGACGAATTGCAGGACAAGCTTTTGCAATTGAAAAAAGAGCAGTTCAATCTGCGGTTTCAGGCTGCTTCCGGGCAGTTGGAGAAAACCCATCAGGTTGATTTGGTTAAACGAGATATTGCCCGGGTGAAAACCATTCTTGGGCAAAAGTCGGCGGCGAATTAGATCCGGCCCAATAGTTTGCGCCCGGAGAGGGCGTTATGAGGAATTTTAGACGATGCCAAAACGAATTATGCAAGGCTCTGTGGTGAGCGACAAAGGCGAGAAGACAGTAGTTGTCAGTGTGGAGCGTATCTTTACGCACCCATTGTTGAAGAAAACTGTGCGTCGCTCGAAACGCTTTCACGCACATGACGAGAAGAACCAGTTCAAAGCTGGCGATCTTGTACGTATTCAGGAATGTGCGCCAAAGTCGAAATTGAAGCGCTGGGAAGTGATCGGCGCTGGCTCTAAAGGTTAAGTTTTAAAGTGGGCTGTCACTGGCACCCCATGGATGATGTAAAGTGAAGATTAGGCAGGTTTCTGTCAAAGGAAGATCAATATGATCCAGATGCAAACAGTGTTGGACGTGGCCGATAATTCCGGTGCTAAAAAGGTGCAATGCATCAAAGTACTGGGCGGCGCGAAGCGTAAATATGCCTCTGTTGGGGATATTATCGTTGTCTCCGTAAAAGAGGCGGCGCCGCGCGGGCGTGTTAAAAAAGGTGCTGTTATGAAGGCTGTGGTGGTTCGTACCGCAAAAGCCATCAACCGGCGCGATGGATCAGCTATCCGTTTTGACGGCAATGCTGCTGTTTTGATTAATGCCAATAAGGAACCAGTTGGTACACGTATCTTTGGCCCTGTAACGCGTGAATTGCGCGCTGCAAACCATATGAAGATCGTCTCTCTGGCTCCTGAAGTGCTGTAGTGAGGTTTTAGAAGAATGGCCGCAAAAATTAAAAAAGGTGACCGGGTTACTATTCTCGCCGGTAAAGATCGCGGGAAAGAGGGCGATGTACTGTCAGTTCATCCTCAAGAAGACCGCGTGACTGTCCAGGGTGTGAACATGATCAAGCGTCACACCAAACAGACACAAAGCACTCAAGGGGGCATTATCGCCCGTGAAGCAAAATTGCATATTTCCAATGTTGCGTTGGTTGACCCTAAAAAAGGCGGCGCTACGCGAGTTGGTTTTAAAATTGGGGACAATGGCAAGAAAGTTCGTTTTGCTAAAAAGTCCGGTGAGGTAATCAATGGCTGAAGCTGCAACATATGTTCCGCGTCTCAAGACGCAATATAGTGATGTCATCAAAGGCAAAATGAACGAGCAGTTCAAATATGCCAACCCGATGATGATGCCAAAACTTGATAAGGTCGTCCTTAACATGGGTGTTGGCGGAGCGGTAAATGATCGTAAGGCGGTTGAAGCTGCTTACAATGATATGATCTTGATCGCTGGCCAAAAGCCGCTGGTTACGAAAGCTAAAAAATCAATCGCGGGTTTTAAATTGCGCGAGGATATGGCGATCGGCGTGAAGGTGACTTTGCGTAAAGATCGTATGTATGAATTTATTGACCGGTTGGTGACGATTGCGTTGCCTCGGGTGCGTGACTTTCGCGGCCTGAATCCGAAAAGTTTTGATGGGCGTGGCAATTATGCCATGGGCCTTAAAGAACAATTAGTATTTCCTGAGATTGACTATGACAAAGTCGATACAATCAGGGGCATGGATATTGTTGTGTGTACGACAGCAAATAATGATGAAGAAGCTCGGGCATTGTTGAAAGAGTTCAACTTTCCGTTCAAGAATTAAACGCCAACAAGGGTAGGTCCCGCTACGGGAAACCGGTCTTATAGGAGAATATTGATGGCAAAAAAGGCAATGGTAGAACGCGATCTGAAACGTCGTCGTTTAGCCGAAAAATATGAAGCTAAGCGTGATGCGCTCAAAGCGATTATCAAGGACGAAAATACGCCTGCGGATGAGAAATTCATGGCAAGCCTGAAAATGGCTGAATTGCCACGTAATTCATCCAAGACAAGAATTCGTAATCGCTGTTTGGTTACGGGTCGTCCACGCGGTTATTATCGCAAGATGAAAATGTCACGTATTGCGCTTCGTCAACTAGGTTCGGATGGAAAAATTCCGGGTCTTGTGAAGTCAAGTTGGTAGGGAGATTTTAGACCATGATTACTGATCCCGTAGGCGATTTGATAACACGTATCCGTAATGCGCAAATGCGCAAGCACGCAAATATGAGTGTGCCTGCTTCCAAGTTGCGTGGCTGGGTGTTGGATGTTTTGCAGTCTGAAGGCTATATTCGCGGTTATTCGCGCGTAGAGAAAGAGGGCGAAAAACCCCAACTCGAAGTTGAACTAAAATATGCTGAAGGCGCACCTGTGATCCAGTCAATTAAACGGATTTCCAAGCCTGGTCGCCGGGTTTATTCCTCCGTTAACGAATTAACGCCAGTGCGTAACGGATTGGGAATTTCAATCCTGTCAACGCCTAAAGGTGTGATGTCTGATGCTGCTGCGCGCGATGCAAATGTCGGCGGCGAGATTTTGTGCCAGGTTTATTAATTTTGTACCGGATATTTTGTTTTGGTGAAGTAGAGATGAATTTTAAAGGATAGGCCAATGTCGCGTATCGGAAAAAAACCAATAGCTGTTCCCAGCGGTGTGACCGTTGAGGTCAATGGCCAGAGTGTGAAAGCCAAGGGCCCAAAAGGTGAGGATACCTTTGTGGTTCACGAGCTTTGCACAGTTGCGATGACGGATGATGGCGTCAGTGTAACACCGGTCGATCAGTCTAAGCCGGCCCGCTCTATGTGGGGCATGTGTCGTACACGGATTGCTAATCTTGTGCACGGCGTTGGTAACAGTTTTGAAAAACGTTTGCAGCTTGAGGGTGTTGGTTATCGGGCGCAGATGAAGGGCTCCAGCCTTTCACTAGCTTTGGGATTTTCTCACGATGTTGATTATCCTGTTCCCGACGGCATCAAGATTGAAGCACCAAAACCGACCGAAGTGATTGTCTCTGGTATCGACAAGCAGCGCGTTGGTCAGGTTGCAGCAGAAATTAGAGCCTTTCGTCCGCCAGAACCCTATAAGGGCAAAGGCGTGCGTTATGAAGGTGAGTATATCTTCCGTAAAGAAGGTAAGAAAAAGTAATACTGTTGATCTTGGCTCTATTTTGGGCGGGATATCAGGTGTTAAAGGAAAGACATTATGGTTGATACAGCAAAAGCAAAGCTGAAACGGCGCGGTGGCCGGGTTCGCTCTAAACTCGCAAAAGTCAATAATGGCCGCGCGCGGCTCTCAGTGTTTCGGTCTTCGAAAAATATCACTGTGCAGGTTATTGATGATCGCGAGGGTAAAACCATTGCGTCTGCTTCTTCATTGGAAGCTGACATCAAAGCAAAAATTGGCAAAGGGTCTGATGTGAATGCCGCCACACAGGTTGGCAAAATCGCAGCAGAACGTGCCATCAAAGCCGGCGTCAAGGATGTGGTTTTTGACCGGGGTGGATATATTTATCATGGCCGGGTAAAAGCCGTAGCCGAAGCGGCGCGCGAAGCCGGATTGAATTTTTAAGTGGCTCACATTCTGAAAGATTTGGGCAAAGGAGTTATAGAACATGGCGCGTGAAGAAAAAAGAGGCCGAGGCCGCAAACGCGGCGATGATCGCGAAGAGCGCGACGAGTTTGTTGACAAGTTGGTCGCGATTAATCGTGTTGCTAAGGTTGTTAAGGGCGGTAAGAATTTCGGTTTTGCTGCGCTCGTCGTTGTTGGCGATCAAAAGGGCCGTGTTGGTTTTGGCAAGGGTAAAGCCCGCGAGGTGCCTGAAGCGATCCGTAAAGCCAGTGAAGAAGCTAAGCGCAATTTGATCCGTGTACCTCTTCGTGAGGGCCGCACACTGCATCATGATGTCCATGGTCGTCATGGCGCCGGTAAAGTTGTGCTGCGTTCTGCGCCTCCTGGAACCGGTATTATTGCTGGCGGACCCATGCGTGCGATTTTTGAAACATTGGGCGTCCAGGATGTTGTTGCAAAATCTATCGGTACCGCGAACCCTTATAATATGGTTCGGGCAACAATTGACGCTCTGAAAAACCAAACCAGCCCCCGTTCAATTGCTTCCAAGCGCGGTAAGAAAGTCTCCGAGATTCTTGTTACCCGTCGCCAGTCCGAAGCCGTTGAAGCTGATGCTGTTGCTGAGGGAGCATAAAACTCATGGCTAAAACACTTAAAGTTAAACAGACAGGCAGCCCTATTCGCCGTCCACAAGATCAGCGGGCAACGCTGATTGGACTTGGTCTCAATAAAATGGGAAAAGTGCGGGAACTGGAAGATACACCATCTGTGCGAGGCATGATAAGAAAAGTCTCCCACATGGTTGAAATCATTGAAGAATAAATAAAATTTTTTGATCTTACATTAATAGGCGAGGCGGTCTAATCCGTCGAAAGTCGAGGATAAAATGAAATTAAACGAACTTTCCGATAATAAAGGTGCGCGCAAGATCCGGACACGGGTTGGACGCGGTATTGGCTCTGGTAAAGGTAAAACCGGTGGCCGCGGTGTTAAAGGTCAAAAGTCGCGCTCTGGTGTATCTGGCATTCGCGCATTTGAAGGGGGGCAAATGCCTCTCTATATGCGTCTCCCGAAACGCGGATTTAATAAGCCCAATCGCCTGAAATATGTTGAGATCAATCTTGGTCGTATCCAACAATTTATCGATAGTGGTAAGATCGATGCTAAAAAACCGATTACTGTTGAAAGCCTTGTAGAGGCTGGCGTTGTGCGCCGGGTTCATGATGGATTGCGCTTACTGGGTACGGGTGAGCTTAAGGCCAAAATCGATATTTCTGTGGTGCATGCATCGGCTTCGGCAAAAGCGGCGGTAGAAAAAGCGGGCGGCAGCATTAATTTTGTTGCAGCGCCAGCAAAACCGGCATCTTCAGGTAAGGGCGGGTTTATTGATGAGATCGACCTTATCGTTCTTATCGACGGGATTGGCCCGAAAACTCAAAAAGCCCTTGAGGCTGAAGGGGTTTCCAAACTCACTCAACTTGTAGCTCTTAGTGACGCCGATCGCGCTGCCATGTTTGAAAAACTTGGTGTGACAGGACAAGCAGAAAAAGAAGAATGGGTTGTTCAGGCTCAGGAAATGATTGATGGCGGCGCGCCGCGATCAAAGGTTGATCAGGATATGGTTGCCAAGATTATGAAAAAGGCTGCCAAGTAGAATTAAGCCGGTACAAATGGTGTTGGTCTGGAATTTTAGAGATTAATTTTTGCGGACTGGTTGAATTTTACCTCAAGGGCTCCACATCAATGAGTGTTTGAAAAATCATTTTTGACGTGTGAGTGTTGGATTGGTGCACATACAGTGAATGATGATAGAAAAAGTGGCATGCAGGACCAAGAATTTCCTAGCTAGCAATTTGATAAACCGATTAAGGCAGGGCCTATCATGACATCAGCTGCGGAACAGTTCGCATCGAATTTATCTCTTTCCTCGCTCGCAAAAGCCGAGGAACTGAAAAAGCGTTTGTTATTTGCGCTAGGGGCGTTGATTGTCTATCGCCTCGGTACTTTTATTCCGCTCCCCGGTATTGATGCGGCGGCTTTTGCCCGCAATTTCCAAAGCCAGACCGGTGGATTGCTGGGTACGCTGAATATTTTTGCTGGCGGCGCGGTTGAGCGCATGGCAATCTTTGCTCTTAACATCATGCCCTATATTTCGGCGTCGATCATCATGACCCTCATGACCGCCGTTATCCCTTCTCTTGAAGCGATAAAAAAAGAAGGCGAGCAGGGGCGTCGGCAGATAAATCAATATACCCGTTATTTGACGGTTGCGCTCGCCACGGTGCAGGGCTTTTTTATTGCCACTAATCTCCAGTCCCAAGAGGTGGTGCTCAATCCCGGTCCATATTTCCTATTTACGACGACAGTAACCCTCGTTGGCGGTGTTATGTTCCTCCTCTGGTTGGGTGAACAGATTACCTCGCGCGGCATCGGTAATGGGGTTTCCCTGATTATTTTCGCAGGCATCGTTGCTGAACTTCCCCGCGCCGCAGCCGGGTTGCTCGATCAAGGGCGTGCTGGCGGTCTGCCACCAGCGATCGTGGTTTTGGTTCTAGCGCTTTCGATCGCATTGATCGCTTTTGTTGTTTTCATAGAGCGCTCCCAGCGACGTCTTCTGGTGCAATATCCGCGTCGTCAGGTCGGCAATCGTATGACCCAGGGGGAGAAATCCCACCTGCCAATGAAGCTGAATATCTCCGGGGTTATCCCGCCTATTTTCGCGTCATCAATTTTGCTTCTCCCGATTACAATCGCATCTGCGGGCGGTGAGGGGTCTCCTGAATTCCTGCAATCCATTTCCCTGATGTTTGCCCCCGGTAAACCGGCCTATATTTTGACCTATGGGCTCGGCATCGTCTTATTTGCTTTTGTCTACACCTCTGTTGTGTTCAATACGGAAGATGTTGCCGATAATCTCAAAAAACAGGGCGGCTTTATTCAAGGCTATCGCCCGGGGCCGCGCACCGCAGAATATCTTGACTATATGGTGACCCGCCTAACGGTTATCGGGGCCGCCTATCTTGCCTTTGTTTGCTTGTTGCCGGAATTTTTGCGCATGAATTATCCCGCCATACCGGTTTATATAGGCGGTACATCCCTTTTGATCGTGGTTTCTGTGACCCTCGATACTGTCGGACAAATTCAGGGCCATTTGGTTGCCCAGCAATATGAAAGTCTGATAAAGAAATCCAAGCTGAGAGGAGGGCGCAAAAGATGATTTTAATCCTTCTTGGTCCACCGGGGGCGGGTAAGGGAACGCAGGCTAAAAGACTTGTCGAGACCCGTAAGATACCGCAATTGGCGACCGGCGATATGTTTCGCGCCGAGATTGCTGCTGGCACGCCCCTTGGCTTAAAGGCTCAAGAGGTAATGGCGGCTGGAAATCTGGTTTCCGATGATATTATCGAAGGCATGATTAGTAATCGCATCAAGGAGCCTGATTGCGCCAACGGGTTTATTCTGGACGGCGCTGTGCGCACGCTTGTACAGGCAAAAATGATCGACCGGGTATTGGCAGCTGAGGGCCGCGCCCTTGATGGTGTCATTGAGATGGTCGTGGATGAAGATGAATTAGTGGCGCGTATGGAAAGCCGTAAAGCAGAAACGATCGCTGCGGGCGGCGAAGTGCGTGATGATGATAATGAAGAAACATTCCGCCATCGCCAACATGTCTATCGCGAGCAGACGGAGCCCTTGATACCTTTCTACAGGGCGCAAGGTAAGCTGCATCAAGTCGATGGAATGGGCTCTATTGAGGACGTTGCTGCTTCAATTGACAAGATTATTGACCGTATCGATTCGGTTTCGAACAATTCGTCTGATCCTTCGAAAAATGAGGGAAATGGGGGAATTGGGGAGGTATTTACCTCGGTTATGGATCGATTGATGAATCGGTCGAAGAAATAAGAGGGATTGGGGCAATTCGGCCCGAATTAGGTGTTGACGACTAGAGGGGTGTGGTATTAGAACCGCGTTTTCTGGTCACAATTAATGATTTAATGCGATTTTCCAGACTATCGGTGCATCGCAAAGATTTGTTTATCGTTTTGACAGAATGATGCTTGGGTTTAGTCACGGTATTTAGGCCCGATCATCCTGAAAAGTTATTAGAAGAGGTAGAGCTGTGGCCCGTATTGCAGGTGTCAATATTCCGACAAACAAGCGCGTTCCCATCGCGTTGACATACATACATGGAATTGGCGATTCAAAAGCTGTAGAAATCTGTGAAAAAACAGATATCCCTCTGGAACGCCGCGTAAATGACCTCTCTGATGCCGAGGTGCTGCGCATTCGTGAAGCCATTGACCGTGATTATCTGGTTGAAGGTGATTTGCGCCGCGACGTAGCAGTTAATATCAAGCGCCTTATGGATCAGGGCTGCTATCGCGGTTTGCGCCACAGACGCGGACTACCCGTACGTGGACAACGCACCCACACTAATGCACGCACCCGTAAAGGGCCGGCAAAAGCAATTGCTGGTAAGAAGAAGTAAGGAACTCCCGTCATGGCTAAATCGCCAGCAGCTGGCCGCGTTAAGCGCCGCGAACGCAAAAATATATCTTCCGGGGTGGTGCATGTGAACGCATCCTTCAACAATACGATGATTACGATCACCGACGAGCAGGGAAATGCCATCGCTTGGCAATCTGCTGGCGGAATGGGCTTTAAGGGCTCGCGTAAATCTACGCCTTATGCTGCGCAGCTAGCGGCTGAGGACGCGGCAAAAAAGGCTATGGATCATGGTCTGAAATCCGTAAATGTTGACGTGCGTGGTCCTGGTTCTGGCCGTGAGAGCGCTCTGCGCGCGCTTCAGGCCGCTGGTCTTGTTGTTCAGATGATCCGCGATGTAACGCCTATTCCACACAATGGCTGTCGTCCGCGCAAGCGTCGCCGGGTTTAGCCACTTTAGTAAAACGAGTTTATCACCAAATTTTCGCACGCCTTTGTGCATTTACAGGTTCATTTGAGCCTATCTAAACGGAGTAATCAGCAATGCTTGAAAAAAACTGGCAGGAACTGATCAAACCCAACAAGCTTGAAGTCAATCATGGCACTGATCCAGAACGCCGTGCGAGCCTTGTTGCCCAGCCATTAGAGCGTGGTTTTGGATTGACGCTCGGCAATTCTTTACGCCGTATTTTAATGTCCTCTTTGCAAGGGGCTGCGGTTACTTCTATTCAAATTGATGGTGTGGTTCACGAATTTTCATCAATTACCGGGGTTCGTGAAGATGTTACGGATATTGTCCTTAATATCAAACAGCTTGCCCTGCGTATGCATGCAGAAGGCCCGCGTCGTTTGGTTCTGCGCAAAAACACTGCCGGCGCTGTAACCGCGGCAGATATTGAAGAAACTTCTTCTGTTGAAATCCTCAATAAAAACCATGTTATTTGCCACCTTGATGAAGGGGCTTCATTGCGCATGGAATTGGTGGTCAATACCGGTAATGGTTATGTGCCCGCTGATCGCAATCGCCCTGATGATGCGCCTATTGGCCTTATCCCAATTGATAGTCTTTATAGCCCGGTAACAAGGGTTGCGTACCGCGTGGAAAATACCCGTGAGGGACAAATACTCGATTATGATCGTCTCATTCTCGACATCGAAACCGATGGCTCGATTGCGCCTGATGACGCTGCGGCTTACGCAGCCCGGATCATGCAAGACCAGTTGCAGATCTTTGTGAACTTTGAAGAGCCGAAAAAAGATACTGTCGAATCTGCACGCGAGGAATTGCCTTTCAATCCGGCTCTGTTGCGCAAGGTTGATGAACTCGAATTGTCAGTGCGATCTGCAAATTGTCTGAAAAACGATAACATTGTCTATATTGGTGATCTGATCCAGAAAACCGAAGGTGAAATGCTTCGCACTCCGAATTTTGGCCGGAAATCACTTAATGAAATTAAAGAGATTTTGGCTGGTCTTGGGCTGCATCTCGGGATGGAAGTCCCTGACTGGCCCCCGGACAATATTGAAGAATTGGCAAAGAAATTTGACGAATAGAATCGTCTCAAGTTTAGTGAAGAAGGAACCTGGCCATGCGTCACGGTGTTGCACATAGAAAACTCAATCGTACTCACGAACACCGCAAGGCGATGTTTGCGAATATGGCGTCCTCGCTCATTAAGCATGAGCAGATAACAACAACTTTGCCAAAAGCCAAAGAATTGCGTCCGATCGTTGAAAAACTGGTGACGCTAGCGAAAAATGCGGACAAGGACAAAAGTCGAGCCCTGCATTTGCGTCGTCTGGCAGTTTCGCGAATTCGTGACCGTGATATGGCCAAAAAACTGTTTGATACACTCGGTCCCCGTTACGCCGAGCGTGAAGGCGGGTATATCCGGATCATGAAAGCCGGCTATCGCCACGGAGACAATGCGCCTATGGCCGTGATTGAATTCGTGGACCGCGATGAGAGCGCAAAAGGGTTGGATTCGGGCCCTGTTCAGTCCTTTGAGGATGATGACGAGGTATAGAAAGCGGAGATACTCCTCTTTTTATACAGTGCATTCCCCTAAAAAAATTGATTCCATAGCATATCTTGCTTGTGCTGGAATGTTTTTATGGTTAACATTAGGTAACTGGGGAGCGTTACACAAGCTTAGAACAGCGTTGTGTAGCCAAGGCGTACAGTGCTTTGGATAAGATTTACTTTTTTGATTTCTTCCAAATTTAAAGCTCCCCCCCAAGCCGGAATGATTAATTCATACCGGCGATCGGCTCGTTTTTTTATAAAAACGAGCCGATTTTTTTTATTATCCGCCTGAGTAGATTTGCCGCTCTTAATTGCATAGGTAGAATCGATAAATAGGGTGAGTTGACCAGTCATAGAGCGGGGTGATTTGGGTTGGTTTTATTTGTATAGTTATTTATTTTACAATATTGTCAAAATTATAATTTAATAAATTTATTATTGCACTCAACCATTTAAGTAATAAATGTTTTTAATCCAACGCAAAAGTTAAATTTATTTTAGGCATCACGTTAATGTTAAATGATTTTATGCTCTGTGAGCATTAAATATCGGAAAAATCAAAGAACTTCCGAAGTGTGACGCGATAGTCACTTTTCTAATAAGCAAATCGTGATAAAAATTGCTCACGGTCTGGGAAAAGTAGTAATAGGAAATACAATTAATGACAGATACAGATCGAGCATTCGGTTTAACCGACCCATCTTTGGCAATAGGCTTAACCGATGTTTCTTTTTTCACATCGGAAATGCCTTTTATCAATCTCATAAATCAGGTTGGTGGCTTTCAATCTTTTGATGGCGGTACGGTTTTAAATTCTACCGATGCTAGTGGTGAATTCCAACAACAGGATTTCTCTCAACTTTTCCAGAACGGATTTTTAGACGAGAACGGGAATATCCAAACCATTCCCGAGGGATCAAATGCACTCATCACGATACAATCTGGTATTCCGGCCGAAGCAAATGTTGGCGGTCGATATGTGTTTTTGTTTGAAGGAGAAGGCGATTTTGATTTTTTCGGCGGAGAAATCATTGAAGAAGAATCGTCACCTGGCCGTTACATAATTGAGATCAATAATGAAGGTATAGGATTTGGACTGAATATCAGTTCCGTTGAAGAGGGTAATCACCTTCGCGATCTTGTGTTAGTGCGTGAGGAAAATGAGGCCTTGTATGAGGCCGGCGCGATTTTTAATCCGGACTTTATTGAAACAGTACAAGATGTGCGGGTCATCCGTTTCATGGACTGGTTTGGTACAAACAATTCCAATATCAGTAATTTCTCCGACATCGCTACGAGTGATTTTGCTTTTTATGGCATTCCGGCAAATCAGGCACGTGAACAAGAAATCGCAGGAAATTTAGGTATTGATGAAGCAGAACTAGCCACATTATCGAGAGGTTTCGTAACCCCGGTATTTATTGACCCGGTTACCGGCGAAGCCTTACGCGATCCGGATACTAACGAGTTGATTGTTGCTCTTGGTGATGGGGAAAGTGTAAATCCACCGGTAACGCCAAGCGGTGTTCCACTAGAGGTTATGGTCGCTCTCGCCAATCAAATCGGTGCGGACCCGTGGTTTAATATTCCTCACTTTGCAACCGATGATTTTGTACGCGAATTTGCGGAATATGTTCGCGATAATGTTGACCCTGGACTACAAATTCATATTGAATATTCAAACGAAGCTTGGAATCCAATTTTTGATCAATTCCATTTTACAAACGATCAAGGATTAGAATTGTTCGGGGATGAATTTGGGGATTTCCCATTTAGTATATACTACGGCTATCGCTCGGCAGAGATACTTTCAATCTTCACCGAAGTATTTGGAGAGCAGGCAGATGACCGGTTGGTAGGTGTTCTTGGAACTCAAACGGTTGTTCCTTTTCGTTCTCAAGAAGTTATCCGGGGTGCTGAGGTGTTTTTCGAAAGAAATGCACCAGACACCCAGCTTGACGACGTTATAGATGCATTAGGTGTTACTGGGTATTTCGGTGATATTGTCAGTGATAATAGTATTTTCTCAGAATCGTTCCTTAACTTGATTGATATCTCCCGGGATGCTTTTGCGAATGGTCAAACTAGCGATGAATTTGAGTTCTTCAACAATGCGCTGGAGGAATATTATCGTGATGGCACTCTATTTCCCGGTGCGGTTCCTGAATTGGAAGGTATTGAGAATTTTAGTGTAGAATTTTTCAGATCTACTATAGCCACTCAAATAGGAATTATTAATGGTAATGATTTCCTCGGCAATCCAACGCGTACCCCTTACGATCTGGACCTCATTCAATATGAGGGCGGCCCTAACATTGCTCCGTTTACGAATGATCCGGATTTATTCCTGTTTCTTGAACAGTTTAATCGGTCAGAGCAAATTGCAACGCTGCAAGGCGAGGCGCTAGATGCTTTTCGAGAAGAAGGCGGTACACTGGCAAATGATTTCCAACTCATTGATTCACCGAGGTTTGCGAATTCATTTGGTACATTGGCGTTTCTTGGAGATTCAAACCCTCTATTTGATGAAGTTATTGACTTTAATGAAAACGCAGCTGCCCAGTTTGGTTCGATTGAGCCTGGCCGTGACGGATCTGCCTTTCAGCAAGGGATCACCCAGTTTGGGACCAGTGCTAATGATACTATTTTTGGTACCCTGCAAGAAGATTTCCTGATTGGTGGTACAGGTGAAGATTCGCTTGTCGGGGGTGATGCGAATGATGGATTGAACGGCGAAGACGGGGATGATGTTCTTGAAGGCGGTAACGGCGAAGATACGCTTATCGGAGGACTCGGAGCCGATATCTTATTAGGGGGCAATGGTAATGATTTTCTGAATGGAGAAGAAAATTCAGATAACATTGTAGGTGGTACCGGGAATGATACTATCGACGGCGGCACGGGGGGCGATGCGCTTGCTGGTGGATCCGGAGATGATTCAATTTTAGGCGGTGCTGGCGACGATAATTTATTTGGTGCTGATGGCCAGGATACCTTGTCCGGCGGTGAGGGGGCTGACGAATTAACAGGTGGGGTTGGCGCTGATTTTTTAACCGGGGAAACGGGTAATGATTTCCTTTTTGGTGAAGATGATAACGATATTATCCTTGGTGGTCTCGGTAATGATTTTATCAGAGGAGGTACTGGTAATGATGCATTAGCGGGAGGCTCGGGTAGTGACCTTGTTTTTGGGGATGATGGCGCTGATGCCTTGTTTGGTGCTTCGGGAGATGATCAACTTAATGCCGGGCTAGGAAATGATGTTGTTTTCGGCGGAGATGGGAATGATTTACTCGACGGAGAAGATGGAAATGATGAACTATTAGGTGAGGGTGGCTTTGACACGATTTTTGGCGGTACAGGCAATGATCAGATCAATGGTGGCCAGAGTTCAGACCTTTTATTTGGCCAAGCTGGTAATGATGTAATCCTTGGCGGTAACGGCGCCGACCGGATATCGGGAAATTCTGGTTTTGATACCGTTTTTGGTGGAGACGGGAATGATATTATTAACGGCAACTTTAATGCAGACCTCCTTTTTGGCCAGGCTGGTAATGATTTGATTATAGGCGGTGACGGCCCTGATCGATTATTCGGGAATGCTGGATTTGATACCCTCGTGGGTGGAAACGGAAATGATGTTCTTAGTGGTAACTTTAATGCCGATACTTTCCTATTTGCCGATGGATTTGGCGAAGATATCATCACAGATTTTGACGCTGCAAATGCGTTTGAAGTGATTGATTTGTCTGCAGTAACATCAATTACGAGTTTTGCTGATTTGCTAAACAACCACTTGATAGTCAATGGTGACGGGGACGCTGTTATTGTCGATGGCGCAAACTCCATCACCCTGGAAGGGGTCACGAGTTTACAATTATCGGCTGGTGATTTCGTTTTCTAAAAATCACAGTCTTCTCATATTATGCCGGGCTTAGACATCCTCATTATGGGGCTGATCTACAGCCCGGCATTTTTATTTGAGTAGCTTTTGCATTTATAAGAGCATTTGGGTAAAATCATACGCCAGAGAAAATTTACAAGGGTCATTCCTTGGTGGGGTCAGGGGCCTCTGAAGCGTTGTAATACCCTGAAGCATTATCAAAGGATAAATACTCATGATTGCCAAACCATTTTTGTTTGGACTAATTGCAAGCCTGATAGGTTTTGGTCTTGTTATTGAGGCATGCGCAAGGAGCAATGACGAGATCACGCCGGCGCAGTTGTCCAAAATCTCTGCCGACCAAGGTCAAGAGACAGTAACATCTGCTTCTATAGACGGTAAGGGGGCGACAGATGTAATGCATGGTGACAATATTTCCGCGGAATTGCGCACCGTTCCCCAATCTATGGAGCAAATTAGACTATCCTTTGCACCAGTAGTTAATGATGTGGCCCCGGCGGTTGTGAATATTTTTACGCGTCGCAGTGTCCAGCCGCGCAATGTGGACCCGATATTTGAACGTTTCTTTGGCCTGCAAAGCCCGCGCGAACAAACCTCTCTTGGCTCCGGTGTGATCGTAAGTCCCGATGGTGTGGTGATTACCAATAATCATGTCATCGAGAATATGACGGAAATCAAAGTCGTGTTGAATGATCGCAGGGAATATGAAGCGGAACTGATTTTTACGGATGCGCAAACCGATCTTGCGGTTTTACGCGTTGAAAGCGACGAACCGTTTCCCTTCATGCAGTTCGCAAATTCTGATGCGGCAGAAGTCGGCGATGTTGTCTTGGCAATTGGCAATCCTTTTGGCGTCGGTCAAACCGTAACCAGCGGTATCGTCTCGGCGCTTGCCAGAACTGCGGTTTCTATTAGTGATTATCAGTTCTTTATACAGACGGATGCGGCGATTAACCCGGGTAATTCTGGCGGTGCATTGGTTGATGTCAATGGCCGTTTGATTGGCATTAACACAGCAATTTATTCGCGCTCTGGCGGGTCTAATGGAATTGGATTTGCCATCCCGAGCCGGCTTGTTCAGCAAGTTTTATATTCTGCAGTGAATGGCGGTGAGCTGGCGAGGCCATGGCTCGGGGCTTCGACGGGCACTGTGACACCAGAAATATCGAGCGCTCTTGGTCTTGATCGGCCAGCAGGCGCGATAATAGAAGAAATCTGGCCTGATGGCCCCGCCGCCAAAGCGGGATTGAAGCCGGGGGATGTTGTGACGCAAATTGGCGGTAAACCGGTTTTTGATGCTGAGACCCTGCGCTATCGCATCGGTGTCGGGAGTGACGGGGATGTGGCGGATATTAAATTTGTCCGTGAGGGGAAAGACAAAATAGTCAAGGTGAGTCTGGATTTGCCGCCGCAAACGCCGTTAGCTGATGAGCGCTCGCTTGAGGGGAACCATCCCTTGCGCGGTGTCGTGGTTGCCAATTTATCTCCGCGCTTTAATGAGGAAATCAATATTGATCCGTTTCTAACTGGCGTTGTTGTAAAAGAATTATCTGCACGCAGTTTTGCCGGGCGCAGGGGAGTACGGAGAAATTATCGCATTTTATCCGTAAACGATAAACCAATCTTCACTACATTACAGCTTGAACGAGAGCTTGAAAAAACGGTAACCAGATGGGTGATAGAAATTGATACCGGTACACGGATTATTCCGTGGCGGGTAGGGCGATAAAATGCATCGCCATAGCTGCATTGATATGAGTTAGGGGCGGGATGAATACACTTTTTTCTGCAGCCGGACTGGAAAGCGCGACGCCGCGTCCCTTGGCAGATCAATTGCGCCCCGCCTCCCTTTCTCAAATTGTCGGTCAGGATCATTTGCTTAAAGAGGGCGCGCCCCTTGCCCAAATGGTGAGAGCTGGCCAGGTGTCCTCCATGATTTTATGGGGTCCGCCCGGCGTTGGCAAAACCACCATAGCCCGATTGATTGCAAAAGAGGCCTCCTCTTCTTTGGCATTCGAACAAATTTCAGCAATTTTTTCTGGCGTCGCAGATTTGCGTAAAGTTTTCGAAAACGCCGAACAAAAGCGGGCGATGGGCATGCCGACGATATTATTTGTTGACGAAATTCATCGATTTAACAAAGCACAACAGGATGGGTTTTTGCCGCATATGGAAAGCGGTTTGATAACCCTTATCGGGGCAACAACTGAAAACCCTTCTTTTGAGTTGAACGCTGCGCTTTTGTCTCGTGCGCAAGTCCTCGTACTAAAACGCCTAGAAGCGAGTGATCTTGAAAGCTTGCTGGAACGGGCTGAAACCCATACGGGGCAGGCGCTTAATTTAACCAGCGATGCCCGCCTTAATTTGATAAATATGTGCGACGGGGATGGGCGGTTTCTTCTAAACTGCGCAGAAAAAATTTTTAGTATTCAGACAGATGATAAAAATCTTCTCGGACCAGATAAGCTCGCCACTCTTTTGCAAAGACGGGCGCCGATATATGATAAATCCCAAGAAGGCCATTACAATCTTGCCAGCGCCCTGCAAAAATCTATTAGAGGGTCGGATGTGGATGCGGCGCTCTACTGGACGGCAAGAATGCTTGATGGCGGGGAAGACCCGAAGTTCATTTTACGCCGGTTGATTGTGATTGCATCGGAAGATGTCGGGAATGCAGATCCCCAGGCGCTCCCCCTTGCGATTGCGGCACGTGATGCTTTTGAATTTATCGGCCAGCCCGAAGGGGAGATCGCCATCGGGCAATTGGTCTGTTATTTGGCAACAGCGCCGAAATCCAACCGTTCATATACGGCCTTTAAGCAAGCCAAGTCTCTGGCAAAAAAAACAGGTTCCCTCGCGCCGCCTCTCTATGCCATGAACGCGCCTACATCAATGATGAAAGACCTTGGCTATAGTGACGGCTATGTGTATGACCATGACACAATGTCGGGTTTTGCCGGTTTGAATTATTTTCCGACAGATTTGGAGCGAAGCGAATTTTATCAACCGCGCGCAACCGGCTATGAACGTGAAATTCAAAAACGACTTGAGTGGTGGCGTCAAAAACACGCTGAAAAATCATCAAATGAATAAGGTGCCCGTATCGGGTAATGCGAAAATACGGTAGCGACATCATGCATAATTTCCCACTCTTCATGAGCATAGCCGCCGGGGGCGGTCTTGGCGCTGTTTTGCGCTATAGCGCCGGGCTGCTTTTCGTAAAACATGTTTCATTGGATTTTCCCTTAACTACCGTTCTTGTTAATTGTGTGGGATCTTTTTTTATGGGGCTGATTGTTATTGTGTTGATGAATAAAGCCCCGGCAAATCTGTTACTGCATTCTTTTTTAACGGTTGGGGTTCTTGGCGGTTTTACCACATTTTCAACATTCTCGTTGGATGTT
The DNA here is from genome assembly GCA_964392325.1 of uncultured Caulobacterales bacterium. Classification (GTDB taxonomy): domain Bacteria; phylum Pseudomonadota; class Alphaproteobacteria; order Caulobacterales; family Parvularculaceae; genus CALLPQ01. The sequence goes on along the minus strand of CAYMPJ010000007.1, from coordinate 122,040 downwards.
GTCTCTCTGATAGAGCGCGGCGCGATCGCGCCGGCAGGGATTTATGTTTTGCTTTCGGTGTTACTCTCTGTGGGGGCGTTATTTTTGGGCTTTGTGGTTGGGCGTGAATTGATATGAGCGGTGTACAGATAAAAAAAGTTCTAAGCGATGAAGACGGGATGCGTCTTGACCGATGGTTTCGACAGCATTTTCCCCAAATTCGCCACGGCATGTTGGAAAAATTTCTTCGTAAAGGGCAGGTTCGTGTGGATGGCGGCAGGGTGAAAGCCAATGCGCGCCTCGTATCCGGTCAGGATGTACGGATACCGCCTATTGATCATATTAGCACTTCAAAGGAGGGAGAAAAGGGACCGTCAAATAGCCAATCCAGAAGTGACGGCAAAACCCTGGCCCGTGACCGGGCTCTCATTGAGGATATGACCATTTTCGAAGATGATCATTTACTGGTTTTGAATAAACCCCACGGGCTTGCTGTGCAGGGGGGGACCAATACAAAACACCATATCGATGCAATGATGGAAAGTGTTATAAAGGATGGGGTTCGTCCGCGATTGGTTCACCGTCTGGACCGGGATACTTCCGGGGTCTTAGTCTTGGCAAAAACGCGCAAAGCGGCAACGAGGCTCGGTGAATTTTTTCAAAAACATCAGGTTGAAAAAACCTACTGGGCCCTGACAGCAGGCATAGCGCACCCCCGCGAGGGAACCATAAATATGCCGATTGCCAAGCGCATGGTAACGATAAAAGACAATGAGCAACAAGAGCGCATGATACCGGTTGAGGGAGAAGACGCGAAAAAGGCGATTACTGATTTTCAAACAATTGATGATGCTGGCGCCGGTGTTGCGTTTATCGCCTTGCGCCCGCGCACGGGGCGTACGCACCAATTAAGGGTGCATTGTACTGCGATTGGGATACCGATTATTGGTGATGGAAAATACGGGAAGGCGGGAGCAAAGCTTGACGGGATATCCTCCAAGCTACACCTATTTTGCCGTTCCATGTCATTTCGTCACCCCCATAGCGGTGCAATGGTCAATTTTACAGCGCAGCCAAGTGGGCACTTTAAAGAGTCTCTAAAGTTTTTTGCATTTAATCAAAATGCTAATGTAGAATGGCCTGATATTATTTAAAGTCTGGATAATGATGAATGAGTGATGGCATAAAGAAATTTTACAAGCAGGCGCAGCTTGAATTCATAGAAAACCAATATCAACTCCAGCTGGATGGCCGTCCGGCAAAATCTCGCGCTGGCAGTGTGCTATCCATCTCCCAGAAACCTCTTGCAGATGCAATTTGTAAGGAATGGAATGATCAAGAAGAATTTATTGATTTTCTCACAATGCCAATTACGCGTTATTATATGATGAGTATGGACGGCGATGACATTTTGCGCAGGCAATGGGAGGGTGAGATTGAGCGGTTTTTTGGAAGTGATTTATTGTGTTATCGCGCCAGTGAACCGGCTTCGTTAAAAATGATGCAAGGCACACGCTGGAACCTTTTTATCGACTATCTAAAAAATCATAGCCAAATTGAATTGGCTGTAACCTATGGCCTAACAGTTATTGAGCAGCCTGCGGATAATATTGTTAAGTTACATAAATGTCTGGGGCAAGCCACCATTGGCAAAATTCTGGCTGCAAGGCGTTTAACGGAACTTACCGGTTCTGCGGTATTGGCCATATCCGTTTTGTTGGGTTTTAAAGACGAGCAAGCCATTATCGATGCAACCCATTGTGATGAAGATCATCAGGAAGAAAGATGGGGATATGACAAGGAAGCGGCAGAGCGAAGAGAAGCTATTTCAACAGAGATCAAAGATGCAATGCGTTTTATGGCTTATTTAGACTGATGCTTTTTTAATGATGATCTTTATGCCCATCATGATTACTTTGCGGATGATTATTTTCCCGAACGGGAAGCGTAACCGTCATTTTTCCAGAGTCTGTAAAATATAAATCCAATGTCACTTCATCGCCTTCCTCAAGGGGTTTATTCAACCCGATGAGCATAATGTGTTTTCCCCCCTGCTTTAAAGTAACGCTATCTTTGTTTTCTATATCAATATTTTTAAGCGGAACCATAGAAACGATGTCATCGGCTGATCTCCGGCTTTCGTGCATTTCGCTTGTGGCTGAAACGGGGCTGCTTATTTTTTCTAATCGATCTGGATTATTGGCATTGTTACAAATCGTAAAATAGGCGGCGGATAGTTTTCGTCCGGCGGGAGCGGCGCGGACCCAGCCATTTTTAATGCTAATTGCGATCTCTTTATTTTCCTTGCAACTCTCTTCGTGAGATGCATGAATTTTTCCGGCATTATTACATGCCGCTAAAGCAAACGGGATCAAGGCAAGAAAAGTGAGGCGGGTGACAAATAACATTTTCATAAGTCGGCGTTAATCCAGATTGCAATCTATATAAAACGGGCATCAGTTATATAAAAATAACAAGACATCCGGACTAATTCCTTGAGGGCGATATCCCCTTAAGTCTTTTTAAAAGTCGCGCAAAAATCTTGCTAGATGAGCCGTTGACGCCTTTTGTCTAGCATAAAAACCCAATCGGCAACTGCGCTATTTTGCATCAGCCATGGTGGGGGCAGATCTGTGTTTCATGATCTGGCTAGCGACCCAATGATGGAATATATGGGTGGGTTCATCCATGAGCGGCGTAAATTTTCCACCATCGAAAAACACGCCTTTTCGTCCCCGTTGCATACCTTCGACCACAGTCCGGTCTTCCAAAAATATCTGTTTCCAAAATCGCGCATTGTCGACATAAATATTTTCGACATCTTGAGTGTCGTCATTTTCGGCATAATATAACGAAGCATGTTCGAGGGATGTGTCGACTGATTTGGGCTCAATGATGACGGCAAGAAAATAATCGCGATGAATGCCGAGAAGAACATTGGGAAAGTATGAAACATATTCGGAACCCTTATCCCATTTATTACTTAAATTTTCAAAATCATTGAGTTTTAAGCCATCTTTTCCTTCGATCTGTCTATACACATATGATCCTTGTCCGGAATAAAGGTCAGGTTCGCTAATATTATAATGGTCTTCAATTTTCGAAACAGTATTTAACTCCGGATGCACCCAGGGCAAGTGGTAGGCTTCACAATAATTTTCTATAGCCAGTTTCCAGTTTGCTTTTACTTCTAGTTGAAACGATGAGTTCTCACCGCCATGGATAAAAGGTTGATCGAATTCACGCCAGCGCTCCAACAAATGGGCGTGCATTTTTTCAAACGGCTCTGCATTGTTGTTAATGTTGACGAAAATAATATCGTTCCAGACATGAGAACGAATTTTAAATAGACCAAGCTTACACCGGTCGACGTCCTCATGGTTATCATTGCCCGGTCCGCCAACCATAGGGGTCGATTTTAAATTCCCCTGCAAATCATAACTCCAGCTATGATAGGGGCAGCGGATAGGGCCTCTGACTTTCTGTGGCTTGTCTATTAATATCATCCCACGATGGCGGCATGTATTCTGGAATATATTGATTTGGCCATCTTTATCTCGGATCGCAAACAGGGGTAAACCTAAAAACTCAATTGGTTTTGCGTCACCGGATTCCGGGATGTCTTTGCCAAAACCAATGGCAGCCCAATTGTTAAATAAGACAGCGTGCTTTTCTTCTTCAAAGGTGGCTTCATCGGTGTAATGGTGGTTGGGTAACCCCTTGGCTACTTTTATATTTTGTAAAACAGAAGAAATGTCTGATTGTGTCATGATGAATAGGACTGTTAAAGTTATCGTTGAAAAACACCATTTCGAGCTTGACGTGCATCACTTTTGTTGACAAGTCCAAAGTTGAGAAAATACTGGGTTGGAATTTTTGGCGAGTGCGATAGGCTTTTCATTAATTGATATTGTTTCGGATTCGCGTTTAACTATTAGTAAAAATAATAATAACCATGATCGGTCATTCGATATACTATGATAAAAATCAGTTCTCATCTTCCCCCGAATTTTGATCTACGGGCTTTGCAGGTCTTTGTTGTCACCGCAGAGCAGGGCGGGATGACGCAAAGTGCAAAAGTATTAAACTTAACCCAATCGGGTGTGTCCCAAACCATAGCCTCTCTTGAAGAAGCGATTGGGGGGCAATTATTCGATCGCTCCAAGAGGCCGATTGTTTTAACATCTGCAGGCCGTGCGCTTCTTAATCGTAGCCATAATATTCTGGCCGATGTTCAAAACGCATATCTGGAAGCCTCTCAGTCTGACTTAAAGGAATTGGTTTCGTTAACCATTGCGATGCCACAAAGTATTGCGAATGTTTTGGGGATCGAACTTTACAAATTAAAAAGAGATATATCTGCCCATTGGCGCATTTGGGCGGGGTTCACGCCGAGCCATAAAGACGAGTTTTTATCGCACGCTATCGATATGATGATTACGGAAGATAGTAGTATTGCTGATCTTTCCGGCTTGCAACGGTTTCCAATATATACAGAGCCCTACGTTCTGGCTTTTCCAAAAGATTATAAAGGCTCGATGGCTCTTGGCGCAGAACTACACAGCATGAGCTTGATACGTTTTGCCTCGCGTTCTTCTGTGGGCAAACAAATTGAAGCGCAGCTTAATCGATTATCGTTGGATTTCTCCGATACAATCGAAGTTGATACAGCCTCATGTCAATCCTCTCTAATAGCCAGTGGTTATGGATGGGGGATCACAACACCGATTTGTCTGATGGAGCGCCCTGGTCTGATTTCGCGTATACAAGTCGTCCCGATTGAACGGGGTAGTTTTTCCCGCCACATGTCCCTCGTTGCCCGGCAACAAGCACTTGGCCAAACGCCATCGGTAATTGCGCAAGCATGCAGGGATATCATGCAAAATTCTATTATTTCGCAAACCAAAAATTATTTGCCAGATTTTTATAATGCAATATCTGTAAGTAAGGACGGCCCGTCAAGCGGTAAGACAGGTTCATAACGCCCGGAAACTTGATCGATTTGGCGGGATAAACCAGATGGTTTTATTTTCGTGGTTTTCTAAATTCTAACGGTGTCGCGCCATAGGTTTTTGTGAAGTTGGTGGAAAAATGCCCGCTATTGGAAAAACCGGTGGCAAATGCGATTTCAGCGATTGAGAGGGAAGTTTGCTTTAGCAGGCGTTCGCCATGGGACAGACGAAGCTCCCGAAAAAAACCCGTTGCGCTCTGGCCGAGATTTTCTTTGAAAATGCGTGATAATTGCCGCTCCGATATATTTACAAATTGCGCGATCGAATTGATTTGCGGCGGATTTGCTATTCGGGTTTGCATATATTCAATTGATTTTAACAATGCCGGATGGGTAACCCCGTAACGTTCGGCGATGCCGCTGCGCTGTGCACCGCCCGGTGGTCTGATCTGGGTATGGAGAAACCAGTCGGAGACCTGTTGCGCAAACAGGCTTCCGTGATGGTGGGCAATTAAAGCATGCATCATATCAATGGGCGCAACCCCGCCAGCGCACGTCAGGCGCGCGCGGTCAAGAACATACAAAGATTGCTCGATATTATGGTCGGGATAAATCTCGCGCAGCGCCTCCCCATGTTCCCAGTGAACCGTATAGCGGTGAGCCGCCATAGTCCCCGCGCGTGCAAGAAGCACAGGGCCACCTGAAACGCCCCCTAAGGCAATGCCATTGCGATCAAGGGTGCGCAGCCATCCAAAGACTGCCGGATCATCAAAAGAAAATGGATTACCGCCAGCGCAAACAAAGAGGATATCTCCATGCTGTCGGGTTGGCGTGAATGCGGAAAAATTAGCCGAACAGGTCATGTCAAAGCCAGTCGAACAGCAGGATTTTTCATCTGCGAGGGCAAGGTTTTGCCATTCATAGAGATTGCGCCCTGCAATTAGATTTGCGGCGCGTAGCGGCTCTACCGCTGCTGCATAGGACATAAGCGGAAAACCGGGGATTAAAAGAAAACTGATCTTCACCGGCTCTTGGGCACCTGCGCGAGAGCCTAACCCGGAGCTAGCCCCGTTATGAGTTGGTTTGGGGTCGGTGACCGGTGCATTCTGGGTTTTCGTCATGTCTGAAATGTATAAAATAATGGCTTATTTGTAAAATCACGAAAAGGGCTATAAACGATATTCTCGCTGTCAAACCAAGGATTGACGATGAAGTTTTCGGCCCTGCAAATTTTCAAACAGACAATGAAGGGCCATAAAGGATGGGGGCGAAGCTGGCGCTCACCGGAGCCAAAACCCTCTTACGATTTTATCATTATTGGCGGCGGCGGCCATGGACTGGCTACGGCTTATTATCTTGCTAAAGTTTACGGCAAGGCCAACATTGCCGTTTTAGAAAAAGGCTGGCTTGGATCGGGAAATATCGGGCGCAACACGACAATCATCCGATCAAATTATTTACTGCCAGGCAATCAGCCTTTCTATGAGTTTTCTATGAAATTATGGGAAGGGCTTGAGCAGGATCTCAATTATAATGCGATGGTTTCCCAGCGGGGAATTCTAAATCTTTATCACTCCGACCCGCAACGCGACGCCTATAGACGCCGGGGTAACGGAATGCTGATGAGCGGGGCCGATGCGGTCATGCTGGATGCTGAGGCGCTGCGAAAGAAGGCCCCGTTTTTAAATTTTGATAATGCGCGTTTTCCAATAAAGGGAGCGTTATGGCAGCCCCGCGGGGGGACAGTTCGCCATGACGGGGTTGCGTGGGGCTATGCGCGCGCTGCGGATAGTCTGGGCGTTGATATTATAGAAAACTGTGAGGTCACAGGATTTTTGCGCGAAAAAGGGGCATGTGTCGGCGTTAAAACAAATCGCGGGACGATACGTGCACAGAAAATAGGCGTTGCCGTCGCCGGACACTCAAGCCGGGTGATGGCTTTAGCAGGGTTACGCCTTCCAATAGAATCGCATGTTTTGCAAGCATTTGTGAGTGAGGGCCTAAAGCCTGTTATCCCCGGAGTAATCACATTTGGCGCGGGGCATTTTTACGTCAGCCAATCCGATAAGGGCGGCTTGGTGTTTGGCGGGGATATTGACGGATATAATTCTTATGCCCAGCGCGGCAATCTGGCGGTTGTCGAGGATGTCTGCGAAGGGGGCGTTGCGCTTATGCCGATGATTGCCCGTGCGCGATTACTACGCATGTGGGGAGGCATTATGGATATGTCGATGGACGGCTCCCCGATAATAGATCGCACCTCTGTTGAGGGGCTCTATTTCAATGGCGGTTGGTGCTATGGCGGATTTAAAGCGACTCCTGCTTCGGGCTATAGTTTTGCCCACCTACTCGCGACCGATAGACCCCATGAGAACGCAGCTGCATTTCGTTTTGACCGGTTCGAGCGCGGTATGATGATTGATGAAAAAGGCGTCGGTGCGCAACCAAACCTGCATTGACCGCGCACCGTAAATTGATTTTATGAAATTCTTTATAGAGATGATATGATTATCAACCATCCCATATTAGGCCCGCGTGATTCAGCAGAATTTACCTGTTTGGGGGATGCCACTTTACTAGAGCGTCCGGACCCGGAAGAAGATAATGCAGCGCGCAAATTTTTTGATTATGCCTATCTTCGCGATAATCCACCCGGTGAGATCCGTGAATTATGGTTTCATGAATATGGCGATCGCTCCTGGCTTGTGGTGACGCGCAACGTAACGACCCATGAAATATTAAATGTAGAGCTTGCTCGCAATGTCGTAAAACCGGAGCGCGAGTCATGATCCAATCGCACCGATTAGACGAGGCGCAAAGCCCTTTTCTGGATCGCGAGAATTCTATAAAATTTTCGTTTGATGGGCGGTCTCTCGTCGGTTTTGCCGGGGATAGTCTTGCCTCGGCATTGATTGCCAATGGTGTGCACCTGATCGGGCGTTCATTTAAGTATCATCGTCCGCGAGGAATTTTTGGGTCTGGCACAGAAGAGCCAAATGCGCTTTTGACCGTTGGGGAAGGGGCCTATGCAACGCCAAATAGTCAGGCAACGACGACCGAGATTTATGATGGGCTGGTTGCAACAAGCCAAAACCGCTGGCCATCTTTGCGTACAGATATTATGGCGCTCAATGATTCCTTTGCGCCGTTTTTAACCGCAGGGTTTTATTATAAAACTTTTATGTGGCCCAAGAGTTTTTGGGAAAAACTCTATGAGCCGATGATACGTCGCGCCGCCGGTCTTGGGGCTTTATCGGGACTGGATGATCCTGATGCGTATGATAAAGGGTTCCTTCATTGTGATGTATTGGTGATTGGCGCAGGGCCGGCAGGATTGATGGCGGCTCTAACATTGGCCCGTGCTGGCGTGCGGGTGATCCTCGCAGATAATGATTTTCATTGGGGGGGGCGATTGCTCCATGAAAATGAGCTCATTGACGAACGCTCCGCAAACGACTGGGTCCAAAAAGTAATCGCTGAACTGGAAAGCTATGACCATGTTCGTTTGATGTCTCGCTCGACAGTGTACGGTGTTTATGATCATGGCATTTACGGCATGGTCACGCGCAATCCCGATCATCATGGAAACCCCGATAGCGATACACCCCGTGAAACCTTATGGCGCATCTATGCCAAAGCCTCGATTCTGGCTGCCGGAGCGACAGAGCGGGGTATCGCTTTTGCCAATAATGATCGCCCCGGCATCATGTTGGCGAGTGCGGGACGGGGCTATCTTAATCGATATGATGCCATGGTTGGCCGCAAGGTAGCGCTTTTGCGCAATAATGACGGGGCAAAAAAATCTATATCCGATCTGGAGCGAGCAGGGGTCGAGATTGTTGCCGATCTGGATGTGCGAGAGGGCAAGACCATCATTGATTGCAAGGGGCGACATCATTTGCGCACTCTTATTGGGGAGGGAGGGCAAAAAATTGAGGCTGATACGCTGCTGGTGTCAGGGGGATGGAATCCCAATCTTCATCTTACCTGTCATCATCGTGGCCGCCCAAAATGGAATGAAGAGATTGCTGCGTTCGTGCCTGACAAGGCCAATTTACCCGGCGGGATGCTCGTTGCGGGGGCTGCGGCGGGGCATTTCACAACCCGCTTATGCCTTCTCGATGGTGAACAGACGGCGAGATATCTCGGCACTAAATTATCATTTGATATGAAAGCGAATGATATTCCGATTGCAGATGATAGCCCTTATCGGGTGCAGGCTTTCTGGCAAGTTAAAACCGGGATGGCAAAGATTGATAAAAAACGCGCTTGGGTTGATTTGCAAAATGATGTCACAGTCAAAGATATTGAATTAGCCGCCCAAGAAGGGTTCCAATCGGTCGAGCATGTCAAACGCTATACGACCCTTGGCATGGCAACGGATCAGGGAAAAACCGCTAATGTTCTGGGGCTTGGTGTTTTGTCTGAAGTTCTGGATCAATCAATTCCGCAAACCGGCACCACCATTTTTCGGCCACCCTATACGCCAGTCTCGATTGGCGCATTTGCCGGTGCTGCGCGCGGGCAAGAGTTTAAACCGTCGCGTGTGACCCCTAGCCATGATTGGGCGAAGGGCAAAGGCGCGGTATTTGTTGAGGCAGGGCTTTGGCACCGCGCGCAATATTTTCCAATTGAGGGAGAAGATCATTGGCGCACAAGCGTTGACCGTGAAGTCGTGGCTGTGCGAAATAATGTTGGTGTGTGTGATGTGACGACCCTTGGCAAGATCGATGTACAAGGGCCAGATGCAGCCGCATTTTTAAATAAAATCTATGTGAACGGTTTTGCAAAACTGCCTATCGGTAAATGTCGCTATGGCTTGATGCTGCGCGAAGATGGCATTGCGATGGATGATGGTACTGCAGCGCGTTTTTCCGATAGCCATTACGTGATTACAACAACAACGGCAAATGCGGGGAGCGTTTATCAGCATATGGAGTTTTGCCGCCAGTGTTTATGGCCTGAAATGGATGTCAGCTTGATGTCCGTCACAGATCAATGGGCGCAATATGCGATTGCCGGGCCAAAATCACGCACGGTGCTCGAGCAATTGATTGATCCGGTTTATGATATATCCAACGCGGCATTCCCCTATATGGCTTGCGGCGAAGTCACTTTGGGCGGAGGCATTCGTGCAAGATTGTTCCGGCTTTCTTTTTCAGGGGAATTGGCATTCGAACTGGGCGTGCCTGCACGCTTTGGCGATAGCGTTATCCGAGCAATAATGGAGCATGGCGCCGCCCACGATATTGTCGCTTATGGCATTGAAAGTCTCGGTGTTATGCGCATTGAAAAAGGCCACGCCGCTGGCAATGAACTTAATGGCCAAACCAGCGCGCGGGAATTGGGACTTGATAGAATGGTTTCGCAAAAGAAAGATTGTATCGGCAAGATTTTAGGGCATCGCGAAGGATTAAACTGGGAAGACGGGGTGAGGCTTGTTGGTTTCAAACCCGTTGATCGCAAAGCCGCGTTGACAGCCGGGTCGCATCTGGTTGCGATAGGCCAAGAGGCAATAACCCAAAATGATCAAGGCTATCTGACTTCATCGGCCTATTCGCCAACCCTTTGCCACACGATTGCATTGGGATTCTTGCGATGCGGAAAAGAACGGATAGGGGAAACATTTGAAGCTGTTGATCCGTTAAATAATGTCCGCACGCCCGTTGAAGTTTGTTCGCCTTATTTTGTTGATCCAGAAGGAGAGCGTCTGCGTGGTTAAGATGAAACTAGATCAATCAACGCCTCTTATGGGGTATAGAGAAGATTTTTTTAATGTTTCTCTATCTGAATTATCGGGCGGAGAAATTTGTTCGCTAGCAATTGTTTCACCCGAAGATGAACAAATACTTGAGGCGACCTTTAACGCAATTTTTGATGTTAGTTTGCCACAACCGGGCAAGATCAGCAATTTTGAGGGGGGGTATATATTCTGGACAGCCCCGCACCAATGGTTTCTAGTGCATTCCGAGATGGATGATTGTTTCTATGATCGAAAGCTGCAAGGGCAGTTTAACGATAAAATGGCCATAACCCTGCAAAGCGATGGCTGGGCCCGTATGAAAATTGAGGGGCCTAATTGCCTCAAGGTTTTGGAAAAATTTATCATGCTTGATCTGGATGATAGTGTTTTTCCCGTCGGGTGCGCGGCGCGTACTCTGGCGGGGCATTTGAATATTTTCATCCTGCGCCATGGGGGAAGCAATGATGTTTATGAAATATGGTGCGCGCGGTCGTTTGCTGGTTCTTTGATGGAAACACTAAAAACAGCGGCGCGCAATATTGGCTAGAATCTTGAGTGCGGCGTGCTGGCAATGGCCACTTATCCTAAACACACCTGTTTATTGTAGTAAGGCATAGATAATTTGGTTGCTACGCATTATACTCCCTGAGTGCGAGTTTGAGGAGCGGTAATGAAAAAGAAGCTAATAATCGGGATTGGTTTGGTGGCCAGCTTTGCATTGGTCGCGCTCATTGTGATCGGGATTATTTTTCAGGATCGAATTACCCGGGTTCGTATGGCAAGCTCGCTTTTTACAGGCGCGGAGCAATATGAAAATTTCCCCCGTATGCATGAGTTTTTTCCGATCACGACAATGTCTGCCGCGCCCGAGCCACATCCGTTTCCTCAGGGCGATCAAATTGAGCTGCCCCAAGACTACCGATTTGAAGGTGAGACAAAAAACCTTTCCGCATTTTTGGAAGCAACCGATAGCAGCGCATTATTGGTGATAAAAGACGGGCATCTTGTCTATGAGAATTACTGGCTAACGGGGGGCAGGGACGTGACCTGGCTATCCATGTCGGTAGCCAAGAGTTTTATTTCTGCATTGATTGGTATCGCAATTTCTGACGGGTATATCACATCGGTCAATGATCCTATTACAGACTATGCGCCAGAACTCGAAGGGTCAGCCTATGACGGTGTTCGCATCAAAGATATCTTGCAGATGTCGTCGGGAGCCCGCTGGAACGAAGATTACAGCGACCCCAAATCGGATATAAATCGGTTTGGACGCATTTTTGCTCTTGGTGGGTCTATCAATGAATTTACCGCGACGCTGCCCCGGGAAAAACAGCCTGGTACATTTAACCGGTATAACTCGACCGATACACAAGCACTCGGGATTTTGCTCAAAAATGCCGTTGGCGAGTCAATTTCCGATTATATGACATATAAGCTGTGGTACCCTATGGGTGTTGAACATCATGGTCATTGGCTTCTGGATGGGGAGGGGATGGAGATGGCCTTTGCTGGCCTGAATATAACCGCCCGTGATTATGCCAAGCTTGGGGAGCTATATCGCAATGGTGGCGCGCTGAACGGTCAGCAGATTGTGCCCTCGCAATGGGTAAAGGCCTCCACAAGGCCCGATGGGCCGCACCTATTGCCGGGAAAAGATAATCCGGCGTCAGACTTTGAACTTGGCTATGGGTATCAATGGTGGATCCCTGAAGGGGATCAAGGGGTGTTCTTGGCGATTGGCGTTTATAACCAGTTTATTTATGTGAACCCCGAGGCGGGCGTGGTTATCGTGAAATTATCCGCGAGTAGTGAGTTTGGCACCACGGATGATGAAACCAGTTACCACGAGCTGGAATCGATCGAGATGTTTCATAAGATTGCCAGGTCAATCCGTTAAACCATCCCATTTCCTTAATCGCATTTCTAAATAACCAGTTGCTGGCAATGGGCTCATGAAATGAACCTGAATTTTGGTGCATTCCGGAGGATAATAGTAGAAAATTTAGAAAAATACTGTATCGATGAACTATACATTATTGCTTTCCGTTAGGAGCCTTCCCGATGAAATTCTTTATAGATACGGCTGTGATTGAGGAAATTACCGAGTTAATGCCCACCGGTCTGATTGATGGGGTGACCACTAATCCTAGTTTGATTATGAAATCGGGCAGGGATTTTAAGGAAGTCATCGCCGAAATTTGTACGCTCACAGATGGTCCGGTAAGTGCGGAAGTGACGGCAATTGAAGCAGAGGCGATGATTGCGGAAGGAAAAACTCTCGCAAAAATTGCTGACAATGTAACGGTGAAATTGCCTTTAACTCTTGAGGGGCTCAAAGCTTGTAGCGCTTTTAAAGCCGAAGGGATAAAAACCAATGTAACCCTTTGTTTCTCGGCTAATCAGGCTTTGTTGGCCGCGAAAGCCGGGGCAAGTTTTATCTCCCCTTTTATCGGACGCCTTGATGATCTGGCGCTGGACGGCATGGAATTGATCCGTGATATCCGTATCATTTATGATAATTATGATTTTCAAACGGAGATACTGGCCGCCTCTATTCGATCAGCCAATCACGTGAAGGAATGTGCGCTAATGGGCGCGGATGTGGCGACGATACCGCCAAATGTTATAAAAGGATTGGCCAACCATATGTTGACTGATAAAGGGCTTGATGCCTTTTTGGCCGATTGGAAAAAGACCGGGCAAAATATATTGTAATAAATTGGGTTAGTCTTAATGCATTAATTTAAAAAGCCGTGAGCCTAACCAAAACCCGGCCACCAATTAGATATTTGCTAATCAGGTCTTGGAATTTCAAATGCGATGCAATTTTAAGATTTTGGCCCAGCTCTAGTCTCATTGTTCTAGGTTCAAGACTCTTGTCTCTATCTGGTCAGGGTACAAAAGAGCCATTTGCCTTCATATAGAATAAGCAAATTAAAAACTGCAAACGGCTCTAATTATAAAAATTGGCGTGCTATTTTGCTGGTGACAGCAAAACTAATCGTTAAGGCAACTAATAATTAGTTTTTAGACCAATTATCAATTCCGTGAGAACGGATTTTGTTCGTCGCTAGATTGATACCATCAATTATACCAGCAAAGTGAGAAACAGCATCTGCATCGCATTGGGTTAGATCGGCCCCAATCGCAGCATAGAGTGTCTCAATATCCACATCATTAGCATAAAGATATTGCGCAAGCAGAACTCGCAATTGGCTTGGAGATTTTTTACGGTCGTTCATAATATTGTACCCTACACTAGTGCCCCGAGGGGGTCTTTTTTTTACAAATTTTACAGCATCTTGGAAATTAATACTTCTAGGATAGTCATAGCAAGACTTGGTCCACTTTTAAGATATAGCATTGTCCCGATATAAGATAATCATAAAGCGAGGACTGCTTCTTGGTAAAGAGTGAGGATCAACCCCGGATAATGTCTCTATTGATCGTAACATCGCTCTTGCCTTACCTTCAAGATGGATAAGGTCTGATGTCTGCCTCTCTGGCGTAGCGGATTATATTTTGCAGGCTGAGTTTAACCTGATCATTTATTGGGTTAGACCCGGGATATGACGGATTTTTACCATTTTGGCGTGCCCGGTGGTTAATCTTGTGCAATTTAGCCATCCGTTCCGTTGCAGGCGTACCCCAACTGAGCTGAACGCATAAGGATGCGTTATCACCACCAGCAATGGCCCAAAATGGAGCAAAGGCTGGAATAAATAAGGCTTCTCCCGGATTTAATGTGACCGGCACACCTACTTTCTCATAGGATTTTCGCCATTCGAGGTTTCGCCATTGCCGGGACCCAGCGGGACGACTGATTAAGTCTTCTATTTCGGCTTGGGGTGGTAGATATTGATTGTGCGCAGCAAACACAGTGAGCTTGATAGTACCGCGAACCTGAAAATAGATATTGTGGTTAAGGTTAAAGTTTAAAGGCATTTTGGCGTTGGCGGTAGCAAGAAGGATTTGCGCTTCCTTACTTTCAAGTCGCGCTGTTTTGGTCCGGATAATCGTGAGAATATCGTGCAATTGACTGTCGATTATTTCAGCATAAGTTGCGTGGTCATCAATTTTACGGAGTAAAAGCCATTGATCGAGAGCGTTTATACTTCTCAACGCGTCACTAATAGTCTGGTCGGTAGATGTTTCCGGATTTGGGGCTCGCTCGCGCCCTCTATAGTGTAAAAGTGAGGCCGGCATGGTTTTGGTTAGATTTGAAATATGCCCTTCAGAGAAAGCACTTTGATCTAACGCAAACCTGAATTTTGCATGACCTTGAGGGTAGGCCACATTAAATGCGGTTAGATCTTTGCTTCTGAGAATCATAAAAATGACATTCAAGTTGTTCTATCGGAATAGATTGATGCCTGGAAACGTGGCAAAGACTGTGCCAAATTTGTGTTATTTCATGTGCGGAGAGAATAACCATAAGCAAGACTTTAGAGACAAATGAATATCGATAATATTTTTAGTTCTAACCAACCCCGCTTTGTAGTTTAGTGCACGCACAAAAAAACTTGTGTTGGTAGGATGGAGAATTAAACGCCCCCAAAGCAAAGGGTCAATTTAAATATTTTTTTAAAAAATAGTCTGCTGGTGTCATTATTTTTTGAAATTAATAATAACAAAAAATTGACATAATTCTTTGATTAAGAATTTTCGAACTTTTGTTAATTTCATAATTAGTCGAAAACTTCTGCGTTTTGATCTGTTTGTGTGAAGTGTTCGTAAAGAGGTAATACCACTTTTTATTGTGTTGACTCAACGCCTATAGTTAACAGAAAGTAAACCCCTACTCGGTTTGCATTTCTTAATTTGTTTTTTTGTTCGCTAAATGAACAATTTTTGTTTTTTGTACAATTTCTTATCAAAATAGCTTGCTAGTTGGTTACAAACTGTTTGATCTTGCTGTTCAGGGGAGTGAATAGATCATGCCAAAGACACTTGGTAATAGTAGTTCCATTAAGACATTAAAAGTATTGGAGTATTTATCTAAACAGGTCGAGCCGGTTTCGGCGGGTAAAATAGCAACTAGGCTCGGGATGGAGCGAGCCTCGGTTTATCGCTCCCTTTATTCACTAGTTGAAACAGGGTTTGCGATAAAAACTTTGGGGGCTTCGACTTATATTCTCAGTGTAAAGACGCATTTATTGTCTCGGACTGTCGAAAAAATTTTAGACGGAAATAAATATATAGACGAATGTGTGAGTGAGATTTCAAGAATTCTGGGTGATCATTGTCTGGTAACCTCGCAAGAAGGCGCGGATGCAGTCGTTGTCCATGCTGTGTTATCAGATCAGGGTGGTGATCTTGCTTATGGGGTTGGTGACCGGGAAAAAATATTCTGTACGGCGGCGGGAAAAGCTCTCATATCTAAAAAACCAATGAGTGTAACATCAGAAATACTCAAAGAGGGGTTGAGTAAACAGACTGATAAAACGCTCACGGATCCGTTTGAGTACTTAAAAATGATAGAAAAATGCAAGGAGGATAATTTTGCTTTGGATATAGGGGAGACAAAAGAGGGAATTAATTGTGTCAGTGTGCCTATCTATGATCCACTATCCAGGAATGTATATGCCATCACTATGGTGGGAACGGACGATAATTTAACAAAAAAAATTGCTGTTGAAAATGCAAATTATATTAAGGGGCAAGTAAGAGGGTTGGAGAAAAAACTTAATAATTCAGGGACTTAATATGATGAACCAAATTACTTCTGATAATATTTCAGATTACCAAATAATTGAAAAACCAAATCTTACGGGAAAAAACTTTAATTATCTTCGTACCCTCTATGAGATTAACTATGAGGTTGATAAGGCGATGGAGGCTGTGAGTTTTACAAGCGGTGAGCAGGAAGATAAATATCATTCGCTGCTTAGCGGGTTATTCAACATCAAGACGAATATCATCACATGTATCTGCGACACCCCTGCACTTACATTGGTTGATATTTCCAATAAGTTGAAATTTTTCACCAAAGAATATGGATGTATAGCGCGGGCATATAATTCGGGGATTGCCTGCGATAATCAATCCACCAAGGTGTTGTTATCTATAATAAACGATATAGAAAACTTAACGGCTATTGAGGAAGAAGAGCAAAAGATTCCGCATTGATGGAGTCCGCAAAATCCGGTCTTCCATCGCGATGCCCTGTTAGCCTGATGTCTAAAGACTATAAAAATTTAGAAGTAAAATCATAGTGTTATAGTCGATAGCTCAGGTGTTTAGTATGCTAAAGGCAATTACGTAATTATAAAGTGCAACAATTGCTGCCATTAGCAACGTAGCCAACAATACCATCCGTAATGTTATTTTCTTTTGCAAATACAAAGTAACGGGTATCAACATTAAGTTGGCGAGGAATATATATATTGTAAAATCAAATGACGGAATCAGCGTTGATATATCAAAAACGCCTGATTCCAGACTTCGCCCGATAAAGGGTAGACCAATAGCCATATTAATCGATAAAATCAGACCAATATAGGCTTTTGAAGCATCAGAGAGGGTCGTCTCGCTCGTCTTGGCAAAGCTAATTGCTTTTTGGGTGAGAGCAAAACCATATTCTCTTCCGGCGATTAATCCAAGAAATACAAATGTTGTACTCATGGGTAAATTATTGAGCTCTTTGAAATAAAAGAGCAGGGACGCATAGGTAAAATCGATAATCGTAGCAGAGCGAATATCTGTCACAGCTGTTTTTGAGCTGAGAATTTTTTGGATCGGTCCCCCCTTATTGGCGAAAGTATAGGCGAGCAAGCCTACAATCAGGATGAGGCCTGCAAGCCCTTCCAGCGCGGATAATTCGCGCGGGAGGAAAACGAAAATATTCGCAAAATCCTGTATCAACCAAACAGACCATAGATAGGCCGTGGTTGACCACTGCAAGATTACCCAAACCGGATGATATTGTTGGTTAATGGTTTTTCTAAACCATTGCTCAAGGGTCTTGGAAAGCACCAGATATAAAGTCAGACCAACCACAAATGCGAGTCCGTAGCCGAGCAAGGACTTTTGTATTAATGATGATAAACCGCCAATGGATGCAAAAACAGTCAGCACCATAAAGGTTGTAGAAACGGGAATACCAAACCGGGTAATGATTAATAGCACTAAGGGGGGGAGGGTATGGTACCATTTAATATCAACAGGTGGATATTTGGCAGTGTTCGCAAGGCGGCCATATGACGGATCCCCATCATTGATGTGCCAGCCATAACAAAACGTCACTATCAAGATGATTGCGGCGAAGGCAAATAGCCAGAACCAGTGAAACCGGTTATTGGAATTTATGAAGGTCCCTAATGTCTGGAGCGCATCGTTTCCCACCACAGCGTAAGCTGCAAAGGCAAAGCCCAAAGCTGCGAAAAAAGAAATATCAAACACGATTTATCGACCTTGTTTTATAATCTACGAACTTTGCTCTTCGGGTATAGGTAAAGTGCAACAGTTTTATGACGCCCACCCGCGCAGCGCCTTGCAACTTTGAGTGTGAAAGTATGTGAATTTTAGAGCCGGTATCGGCGGGCTGAATTGATTTATAGTGCGGCGCACAATTTTTTTCCTACAATCTTCTCCCTCAAGATCCTTCTGTGAGGCGGCATTTACCTGCAATCTGTGGAGGGTTTTGGCATCTAATAGGATAAAATCGACACTATTTTTATGAAACCGGCTTTATTTAGCGGGTTCCGGCACTTTATTTTCGCCCCAGCTATAGCAAATTCCAGGAAAATGGGCAGAATTAGACCTATTGCGGGTTAGTCGGCGATTTGGGTTGAAAGTCGCTTAATATATTGAATCGGCTTATAATTGTGGGGATCTAAGGTTTGCGAGATAAAAAGCACGAAACAGAGGCTTTTGTGATTGCGAATTTTAAATGGTGAAAACTTGAAACGGGTAAGAAGAGTTGAACATGCAAAATAACAAAACTGTTAAAAAAAATATGCTGAAGGGTTTTCCTAAGAACATTCTCGTTCCTATGGGCCTCTTTGTTCCTTTTTGTTTGGCCGGCTGCGTTAGCAGTTCAAATGATCAGGCTTATTCGGATGGGTTTGATCCTTCTGTTGAATTCGTTGAAAATTTTTCTTCTCATGAACAGTTTTTTACAGACAATTCCGAAAATGGTAGTTTTGTCGTCGGTAGCCAAACACTCAGCGCCGATAAATCCATAACAAATCTGAGCCGGATTGATCTTGCCCAAATTGCAAATGCGATGACGATCGTTGAAGATGGTGACGAAGATTATGTGCCGGAGAGCAAAATTGTCCATGTTGCTGATAACCGGTCCAGAACAGTTTCGACCCGTCATGAGGACTCAATAGATTTTTCTGGCGATAGCTCGGGTCGCTCGTCTAAACATCTCAATCAATTCTCATTCGATCCCCAGCAATATACGAGTATCTCGGAGCAATTACCTGAGGGCTGGGTTCAAGGGGAGGGGAGCGTTGTAAATAGCACTAGCGGTCTTGCTTGCCCTACACGGTGGGAATCGGAGGATCGAAGTTATGCGCTGAACCTCTTCAGAATTCATAAGTTCGATAGCAATGGACTTGATGTCGGCTGTTCATTTCAATCCAATACCGGTGCCAGAATTACGCTCTACGCCTCATTTATTCCCGGGGTTTCGCGCGATGTTCATGCAAAAATGGCTGCGGAAATTATTAGGGAACGATTTGAAACGACTGAGCCCCTTCCCATACCGCACGTGAATCTTAAGAGTGAAGACGGTGAAAGTCTGGAAGCCCCGATAGCAGTTGGATATGGTATCAAAATACCTGGCAGCGATGTGAAGATGAAATCATCTTTATGGCTGGTAAAAACCGGGGATTGGCATGTCAAAGCCAGGGCCACCCATAGACAAGATGATAGCATAACTGAAATTATGGCAGCGTTAATGTTCGCACAGGCACACATACAGGTTCGCGCGCGCAATGGTGTATCTGTAGCTGATGATCTGGATGTTTAGTTAGTGGGTGTGCTGAAAATAGCACTTTCAATTTGGGGCATTAACTGACTTTATAATTGCCACTGATTGGTTATGAATAGCGTGTGCAGAGTTAAGGGTGTTGGGGTTTATTATGGATATTTTGTCGGGCTTATTGATACCGCTCATTTTTATCTTTTTGTTTATAATATTGCCTAATATGAGGAAGCAAAAAGCGCATGTGGAACTGACATCTGCTTTTTCGAAAATTCAGCGCTCTCGTAAATCCCGCATAATTGCAATCGTCCATCGTCAGGAGGCAATGGGCCTTTTGGGGATGCCGGTTTTAAAATATATTGATCTTAATGATGCCGAGGATGTACTCGAAGCCATAAGGCGCACCCCGGATGATATGCCCCTGGAAATTATTCTTCATACGCCCGGCGGGTTGGTTTTACCGGCCTTGCAAATTGCAAGAGCTATCAAGGCACATCCGGGACGCACCAGCGTTTTTGTTCCGCATTATGCTATGTCTGGCGGAACGTTAATCGCGCTTGCCGCTGATGAAATTATCCTCAGCCAACATGCCGCTCTCGGGCCTATCGATCCACAAATTGGCGGATTACCAGCAGCGTCAATTCTGCGCGTAAAGCAGGAGAAAAAGATTGATGCAACCGATGATTACTCTCTAATTCTGGCCGATGTAGGGGAAATGGCCATTCGGCAATTGCATAGCGCTGCTTATGAATTATTAGAGGGAACGGTATCCGATAATGCGGCAAACGCGATCGCTGAACAACTTTCCTCTGGTCGCTGGACACACGATTATCCAATCATCGCATCTCATGCATCGGAATTGGGATTGAATGTTTCTGTTCAAATGCCGGAAGACATGATGAATCTAATGGCGTTGTTCCCGAGCAGTTTAAGGGGGGCGAGTGTGAAAACAGTCGACCTTGGTTCGGTTGAAGGTAAGGCAGCGCGTGATATACGCCGTGCACCAATGGCGCCCCATGCGATTGGGCAGGGATCGCTTACCGGCTATCAACCCGGTGCAGGAGCGCAAAGCTTTAGCTATGGTCCATGGAAACCAGAGGCCATTCAAGCACCAGCAAATGCGGGACCGGAAAAAGGCGATTTACGCCAGGCCACTTATAGCCTCGATGATCAAAAACCAAAGAAACGCTGGTTCTTTTAATCTCAACAGATTTAAACTGATGGTTAAAGCGCGCTTTGCATTTGTCTTTTGTGGCGCGTATTGATCGCCGGTTTTGAATATTTGACAATGTCTTTTGCCAAAAACAAAGCCAAATCCACAGAATTGGTATCCCCAAAAAAGTGATCCCGATAAGGTTTTTCACCTAGCAGACCGCCTTTGCGGGTAAACAGTTTGAGATTATATTTATTACTTGGTAAATGGCGCGCACCAGCCGCAATATTGCGATGAGAAGCGGGTATCCATGACGAGGCGGCAATTTTCTCAGATATATCTTGAAGTGCATAATCAATGGCCGCATTCTCATTCATATCCAATTGTTCGATTTGTGTAGAGATATCATCAAACAAGTTTTCATAATCCGCGTAGCATCCGCCAATTAATTTTAAATTCGGAATCTCTTCTTCCCATAAGCCTTCATAGGTTTTACCGGGCTTATTGAGAGTTTTCTTCATGGCCTGACGCATTGTCGTTAGCTTTACCAATTCAAGATAAGCCCCTGTTAGCCACATAACCGAATATTGCCGCCAAAGTTCTGGCTTTGCAAAACTCTTTATCGAGTTCGCAACCAAGCGATCATTATTGCGCGTAAAATTGTTGCTTAGTCTTTCCAAGGGGAGGAATTTCTCCCGCGAATAATCGCCGGTTTTTCTGGCCGACAAAAATAAGCGTCCAAATGTCAAAACCGAGGCAAGACTGGAATAAAGGCCTTTTGAAAATAAGGGATCGATAAATCCGGCTGCATGTCCTAGCAGAGTAAAGCGATCGCCAACGCATTCTTTAGATGTATACTGAATACGACCGGTTCTAATCCAGTTGCGCACTGACTTTGCGCCCTTTAAATGGCGCTCCATCGCCGGATAACGGCTTAAAAACGCATTAAATTCTTCTTCCGGCGTCAAGTCCTCGCGAATTGGATGAATACGCGGATCAAGTAACAGACCAACCGAGCAAAGATTATTGGACGCTTGTGAATGATTATTAAAAGGAATAACCCACATCCATCCCCCTTCAAACACATGGTGATGGGTGCCCTCACTTAAAGAAAAAGGAACCCCCAGCTCATTGGCTGTCGGGCCCTGTTCATGATAAGAGGAGACATCAACCATATGGGTGAAAATTGAGCGGGTATGAGTGAGTAAACCATCTTTTTCCCGTAAATCGTTGGCCATTGCGATAATCGAATTATGACCACCCGCATCAACAACATAGTCAGCAGAATATTGCTTATTTGTGTCGGTGGTGATGAGCGTTTGTTTCTCGCCAATGTCGACTTGGGTAACTTTGACATTTTGATTAACAACTGCGCCATATTTCATTGCGACAGATAAATAATAATAATCCGTATCTTGCCTATAAAGATGTAATTCATGGCCGTATGGATGTTTGGGAATGACGGCCTGAACCAGATTTTGGGCATTTGGTTCCTGATCTTCTTGATGGGGTAAAAAACTGAAATGCCGTTTCACGCCGTGGGTTGTCCCGGCAACTGGCATAAAATATTCTGAGCTGAAGGTTTCAAGTTCAGGAACATCAAAGATCATCGCTAGAGAGCGCATAATTTCAGATGTTTCCAAAATCATCGACTCGCCAATCGCAAATTTTGGATGAACGCCCCCTTCAAGCACCAATGTTCGAACGCCATTGCGCGCCATAGCAGCAGCGAGCATACCGCCCGCGATTCCTCCTCCAATTATGATGAGGTCAAAATCGGTTTGTTGGCCAGTTTTTTTTGGTCCAGACCCTGTCATGGTATTTTTTTCTGTTCTCCCATGGTTATTCTCATCATAGAGCGGCGCAGCTTTATGTGGCAAGGAATGAATGCTCATAAAATACCTTGTATAATTGCGAAATATTTGATCCCGGAACCAATCGAAGATCAGCTATTTATCCAGTCGCTGGTCCAGATTCTCTTATACGTTGCGAGACCCTATACCCAAATGACGTCAGGGACCATTCAAGTTTAATTGGGCCAGTGTTAACGCGATTTCACGAAATCGAGAGGCAAGTCTTAATATTCGCCATATTGGGTAAGGCCCTCACGGGCGAGTTCGTCAGCGCGTTCATTGCCGGAATCACCTGCATGTCCCTTGACCCAATGCCAATCAATAGTGCGGGTTGATGCGAGCGCATCGAGCTCGACCCAAAGGTCTTTGTTTTTTACAGGTTTTTTTGAGGCTGTTTTCCAGCCATTTTTTTTCCAATTATGGATCCAACTATTGAGGCCGTTTTTCACATACTGGCTGTCCGTATACAGTTGAAAATGAGTGGATTCCGGCATTGCGCGCACAGCTTCAATTGCTGCCATCAACTCCATGCGGTTATTGGTGGTGTTTGGTTCTCCGCCTTTGATTTCGCGTTCTTCATCACCATCAATAATAAACACTCCCCAACCTCCTGGGCCAGGATTTCCCGAACACGCACCATCTGTATAAATTTTTAACACTGGGCATTCCTATAATTTTATCGCATCTGGATTTTGTTGATGAAAAGCTAGTTTTTTATAATATTCCGTAGGGTCTTTGACAGTTACCAATGCGCCCTCGACTTTATTCAGCCAATCATAAGTTCGTGTCAGGAGGAATCGGATGGCCGCGCCGCGTAACATAAGAGGCAGGATTTCAATTTCTTCTTTGGTTAAAGATGTATGGCTTTGATAGGAGGCAATGAAGGCGTTTGCCTTATCGGATTGAAAGGTATGGTTTGCATCGAAACACCATGCATTCAAACAGATCGCCAGATCGTAAACGAAAAAATCATTACAGGAAAAATAAAAATCAATTAGTCCTGATATTTCGCCATTATTGGAAAACAAAACATTATCGGGAAAAAAATCAGCATGAATAACACCGCTTCTAAGGTTTTTACCGTCAGGCCAATGTTTGGTTAAATATGTAATTTCATCATTGATGGTAGAGGTCAGCCCTGTTTTGCATTCGTCAGCGCGTTGACATCGGGTCGCCAGTTTTTGCCAGCCGGCCAGCGATAAATCATTTTCACGGCTCATTGGAAAACTAAGAGCTGCTTTATGAGCGCGTGCTAGCATCGCGCCCATCGTACTACAATCCTCTATGCTTGGTATATTGCGCGACAATCCCGGCACAAAGGCAATCAGGGCGGCTGTGCGACCACATAATTCCTGGAGTATCTCGCCATCGCGTGCACGGATTGGCCTTGCTGAGGGAAGACCAAGATCGGCAAAATGATCCATCAGGGATAGAAAAAAGGGAAGATCAGATATATTCACCCGCTTTTCATAGAGGGTCAAAATATAGCGGTTATCTTGTGTATCGAGAAAATAATTGCTGTTTTCAACGCCCTCGGCGATCCCTTTAAAATTGACTGCGGTTCCGACATCGTAAGCTGTCAGAAATTTTTCTAATTGTGAATCATCAACCCGGGTGTAGACAGCCATAACTTAAGTCGTACCTTTAGCAGCGATAGAAGGCATTTTGAAACTTATGGATTCTCGTGCAATTTCGATTGTGTCAACTACAATTGAGAAATGAGACGCAAGTTTTGCCAAAAAATCCTCTATTAGATCATCAGGTACCGACGCTCCAGAGCTTAGGCCCAGTTTCTTCAGACCTTTAAGGCTTTGCCAATCAAAACTGCTCGCCCCGTCAGTAAGGACTGCCGCCCTTGCACCGCAGTTTAACGCAACCTCCACCATGCGCTTTGAATTAGAAGAGGTCGCAGAGCCAATCACCACAACCATATCGCTATCCGGGGCAATGGCCTTTATGGCTGCCTGACGATTGGTAGTTGCGTAACAGATATCGGTTTTGGCTGGGCCGACAATATCGGGGAAACGCAAGGTCAAAGCCTCAATAATATCATTTGTTTCATCAACCGATAATGTCGTTTGGCTGATATAGGCGAGGGGGCAATCTGGAACGCTAAGTGTGCGTGCATCCTCAACGGTTTCAACAAGCGATATCTGGCTGGCTTCGGCTTGTCCCATGGTTCCGATAACTTCCTGATGACCGGCATGACCAATCAGCAAAATATGATATCCCATTGCCGCTAATTTGCGTGCTTGTGTATGGACTTTCGTTACCAAGGGGCAGGTGGCATCTATAAGATTGAGTTTTGCTGTTCTGGCGTGGCTAAAAATCGCCTCGGGCGAGCCATGAGCCGACAGAATAAGAGGGCGGTCTTGGGGAACCCGATCGATGTCATCGGTGAAAATTGCCCCCATAGCTTCGAGGCGCTTGATGACGTGGGTATTATGAACGATTTCATGGCGGATATAGACGGGCGGGCCAAATGTTTTGAGCGTGTCTTCTACTGTCCTCACCGCACGCTCCACACCGGCACAAAAGCCGCGGGGGGATGCGAGCGTTACATGGAGGACCTGTTTTTCATCTCCGGTTGGGGTTTTATCCTCGGATAAGGGGTGAGAGCCTAAATCTTCGTTGGATAAAGCTTCTTTCAGTTTCGCAGATTGTGTTTCAACAGAGTATTTTTGTTGAATTCTAGTCGTTTGCGCCAAACCGCCACTCCTTTATTGGCACAGTGGATTGCACAGAAGAATTCTACGCGCTACCAATGCCATCAGACAGAATGAATCGATGTGCAGATTTTATGGTGGGCTATAGGGCCCGAGATCATATAGGTCACATTTATCAAGGCTGTCATATTAGATATAGGAGCATTTCATCATGTATAAAGCGCCGCGCATTGCGCTTTTCGCCGCATCACTGTTTGTGTTGGTTTTCGGGACGATCAGTTGTTCCTCCGATGGAGGACTAGGGGGAGAGCTGGCTCCAAATCCTGCACCCTGCCCAAATATTCTTGTTTTGAGTGAAGCAGGGCGAATGGTCGAGTTTGATGGCGAGCAAAGCCTTGAAAATATTGCCTATTCAGCCGAGATCACTGATGTTTCTATCGCGTGCCGTTATTTTGATGACAAGCCTATTACCGGGTCGCTGGAAGTTGAATTTGCTCTTGGGAAAGGCCCTAAAGGGGCTAGTAACCAGAAGGATTACACCTTTTTTGTCGCAGTTACACGGCGCGATCTGGAAGTCATCGGAAAGCGTGAATTTAAGGTTCGCGGCAGTTTTAATAAATCGCGCAATACGGTTCTCGTTAAAGAGAAGATCAATAAATTTATTATTCCAAGAGCAAGTGATAAAACCAGCGGGTCCAATTTTGAAGTTGTAGTTGGTCTGGCCCTGACCCGGGATCAAGTGCTCTATAATCGCTCTGGCAAAAGTCTGAAATTCCCTAACCTTTAAATCTGGCCGATATACATGACGCTTCTCGATACACTCACCACGCTTGTCAGCGAGGCCTTCGCGGCTGAACAGCTTGACCCTGAACTGGGCACTGTAAGGGTTTCTGATCGCCCTGATCTTGCGCAGTTTCAATGTAATGGCGCTTTGGCAGCGGCTAAAAAAGAGAAGAAAAATCCGCGCGAGCTGGCCGAAAAGATTGCTACGCGATTGCGTAAAAGCGACTGGCTAAAAGAGGTGACGATTGCCGGGCCCGGCTTTTTGAACCTCGTTTTAAGCGATGAATTTCTAAGCGACAGGCTTAAAAAGCCGGATGCGTTTACATGGTCTGCTGACCCTCGCGAAACCATAGTTCTTGATTATGGGGGACCAAATGTTGCCAAGCCATTGCATGTCGGCCATTTGCGTTCTGCCATTATCGGCGAATCCCTAAAACGAATTCTGCGCAAAGCCGGATCAGAAGTGATTGGCGATGTCCATTTGGGGGATTGGGGCTTGCAGATGGGCCAACTAATTCATCAGTTGCAGATAGAAAAACCCGACCTTGTTTATTTTGATAAAGAACATAAAGGACCATACCCTGAACAATCCCCTGTCACCCTCTCTGACCTGGAAAAACTATACCCTCTTGCCTCGGCGACATGCAAAAACGATAAGTCCTTTTTAGAAAGCGCCAGAAAAGCAACTTTTGACCTGCAGGATGGCACCCCCGGATTAACCGCCCTCTGGCAGCATTTTGTCGATGTGTCCAAAACCGCAATTAAGCAGGAATATGCTGACTTGGGCGTGTCGTTTGATCTGTGGAAAGGGGAGGCCGATGCCCATCCTTTCATCGAAGACATGTTATCGGATCTTTCTGCGCGCGGTCTTAGCGAGGAGAGCGACGGCGCGGTTATTGTTCGCGTTGAAAAAGAGGACGACAGGAAGAAAGTTCCCCCGGTTATGTTGCTGACCTCCGAGGGGAGTGTTGGATATCATACAACCGATCTTGCAACCATTCAGGATCGGGTTGCCAATATAAAACCGGACCGGATTATTTATCTGGTTGACCAGCGTCAGGCTCTGCATTTCGAACAGGTTTTCAGAGCCTCGGATATGGCCGGCTATTTTCCTGAAGATCGTTTGGAACATCTCGGCTTTGGTACGATGAACGGCAAAGATGGCAAGCCATTTAAAACCCGTGAGGGCGGCGTTCTTAAATTACGTGACATGATCGATATGGTTGAAGAGCGTGCCAATGAGCGCATCACCGACTCCGGTTTTGGTCAGGGCTATAGCGATGAGGAGCGCAAACGGATCGCTAATCAGGTTGGTCTGGCGGCGCTTAAATTTGCAGACCTTTCCAACCCGCGCACCACTGATTACATCTTCGACCTTGATCGATTTATGGCTTTTGAGGGTAAAACCGGTCCCTATCTCTTATATGCCAGTGTACGTATCAAATCCGTATTGAAAAAATCAAAAGCGACGCAAAAGGATTTTCAATCTCCAATCTTACTTGGATGCGGTGAAGAACGAGACCTTGCTCTTTGTCTCCTTGCCGGCCCTGAGGCCCTGCGTTGCGCTCATGAAAAGCGTATGCCGCACATTATTGCCGAACATGCCTATTGCCTCGCTCAGCTTTTTTCTAAATTTTATGCTGTTTGCCGCATTGCTGATGAATCAGACAAAAGCGTTAAATCCAGTCGTATTGCACTTATCAATTTAGTGCATACCCAGCTAAGTGAGTCGCTAGAACTTCTGGGAATCGAAGTGCCTGAGCGGATGTAATCTACAACTAAAGCTATTTGAGCTTAAGTTTTTATCCACATAATAAAATTTTAACAGCATATCCTGTAATTTGCATCGGATATTGTAACGGCTGATATTTATCAGCAATAACAATGGCTAAGCTTTTTCTCAGTGCAAACCTGCAAAAGCGAGGGTGAAAACCCCTATTTCCTCCTACGATTGAACAAATTTCAAGATCACCACAAATGAAGCCTTGAAAACAAGGGCTTAATTAAGGTTTTTAATCGGTCTAAAAATTTTCACCAAAATCCACGGCGTAAAAACCGAATTTTTGCAGCTCAAAAAATGTGTAGTTCGTAATTGAACTGTCACATAGTTGTGCCTATTAGTGATCAATATTGCAGTTGCAAAATGAGATATGGGCGTCTTTCAGCCAGCAAATCTATTGGGGATTTTATCATGAAAAGAACTAATCTACTTAAAGCAAGCGTAGCTTCCTTAGCCATATTTACGGCTCTCTCACCGACCGTGCTAACGACTGTCGCACACGCACAACAAATCACTTCAGGCGTCAGGGGGCTTGTTTCCTCATCAGACGGCTCTCCCGTTTCAGGGGCATCAGTTACAATTACCGATACCCGAACCGGCGCATCACGGACCACAACAACCGGTTCAACCGGTAATTATAACTTAAGAGGTTTATCAGTTGGCGGACCATACACTCTAAGGGTTTCTTCAGCAGGATACGATAGTTCTTCGGTCACAGATATTGCCTTGAGCTTATCCGGAGCTTCAACAATTAATATTGCTCTCCGGTCGCGCTCCGCAGTTTCTGACGAGCTCGTGGTCGTTGCATCGCGAAACACTGTCACCAATGTAGCCGTTGGACCAAACTCTTCATTTGATTTGGCAGAAATTGAAGCCCTGCCTTCTGTTAACCGTCAAATCCGGGATGTAATCCGGGTAGACCCGCGCGTTAATGTTGCTCGAAGTGGCGGCGGTCAAGGGTTTCAGGTAAACTGTCTGGGTGGTAACTCCCGGGGTAATGCATTTACAATTGACGGTATCCGTTCAGGCGATTCATTTGGTCTAAACGCCTCTGGTAACTCAGCGCGAAATACATTCCCAATTCCATTTGATACTATCGGGGCAACATCGGTTGAGTTTTCTCCCATTGATGTTCAATACGGACAGTTTACCGGTTGTGCGATTAATGTAACCACCAAATCAGGTTCAAACGAGTTCCATGGGTCTGCCTTTGGTCTATTCACAAGTGATAATCTAACCGGTGATCAAATTGAAGATCAGCAAATTGCTTCCGATTTTACGAATTGGAACTGGGGCGCCGAGCTTGGTGGACCGATCATCAAAGATAAGCTTTTCTTTTATGGGTCATATGAAGAAACCAGCTCTGGCCTAAATCAGGATGAAGGGATCGGACCCGGTTTTGCTAACCCACTTACAAGCAATTCCGATCCAGAACTTTTCACACTAGAAAATGCAGCGCGTTTTGGAAGTGCTGTAAACAGCATATTTGGCCGAAATCCCGGCGAACAAATAACAACGCTTCCACAAACTAGCCGTCGTTTCTTCGGTCGTCTGGACTGGAACATTACTGACAATCACCGGGCTGAAGCCACTTATGCTAATCTGGAAGAAGCAACTGTTTTTGGTGATGCGATTGGTGGAGGACGCGGCGAGTTTACTTTCTCCGATAACTTCCAAACCGTTGGTTCTTCTTCGGATACATATTCTTTCCGTTTATTCTCGAACTGGACAGATAATTTCTCTACCGAGTTCCGTCTTTCGCGCAATGACATTATTGATATCCAGAACCCACTTGGCGGCGGTGAACAGCAATCAGATGATCCGATTGTTCGTGTTGCCGTTGGTGGTGGGAATGAATTTTTTGGTCAGGATTTTGCGTCAGGCCCAGGTATTTTTCGTAGTGCCAACGAGTTGAACACACAAGTTGATCAGATTAAATTTGCTGGTACCTATGTTGCCGATAACCACACATTTACGATTGGTTATGAAGCTGATCGACTCGATGTTTTCAATCTGTTTGTTATCAATGCGACCGGGACGGTATTCTTTGACGATCTTGATGCTCTTGAAGCGGCTACCCCAAGAGAGATTAGGCAAAATGGCTCCTTCTCAGGGGATATCAATGATGCTGCGGCGGCCTTTAGACGTACCAATCACACATTATATGCTCAAGATGAGTGGCAGGTTACTGATCGTCTACAGATCGTTGCCGGTGTTCGATATGATTTCTTTACATCTGGTGATGAGCCAAATCTCAACCCTGTATTCCAGGATCGATTTGGTTTTTCCAACGCCCAGGCATTTGATGGGTTTGAAATTATCCAGCCACGAGTTGGTCTCACCTATGAGTTACCGGCGCAGTTTGGTCAAACGACTGTAACGGCTGGTTATGGACGTTTTACCGGCGGTGATCCAACCGTTTTCTTCTCCAATGCATTCCAGAACTTTGGTGGAACGATTGCACTTGGTGATGTTGCTGCTGGTGACGTTCAAGATTTGGCATCAAGTGATTTTTGTACAGGTGCCGATTTGACGGCTGCTTTCACCGGCGGGACTTTCAATGGTTTGCCAGCTTGTATTCTTCAAGAGCAGCAAGCCAGAACAGCTGTATTTGATGCGGAAGTTGCGGCAACCGATCCAAACTTCACACCGCCTAGTGTTGATCGCTTTAATTTCGGTATCAGTCACTATACGGAAGGCACCGGATTTGCTTTCTTTGATGATTGGCAAGCCAACTTTGAGGTTATTTACAGTTTAAACCGCAACGCTATTGACTTTGTTGATTTGAGTATTGCGCAAAACGGCACGGCTCCAGATGGTCGTCCAATCTTTGCAAATATCGATCCTCTTTTAGATGGCTGTAATGCGACTTTGAATTCGGATCTTCGTTCATTCAATAATACAAGCGCAGCTTGTTTTGATGGCGCAAATGTCCCCCAACATATCGTGCTGACAAATGCCATAAATGGCGATGGAAGCGCGCTTTCTATTTCAGCACAACTTGCAAAACAGTTTGATGTTTTCTCCTCAGGAACATTTGATATTCGCCTTGGTTACGCTTTCTCTGATGCGGAAGTCGGCAATGCCGGAAACTCATCGACTGCAGGCTCCAACTTTGAGGAAGTCATCACATCCGACTTCAACAATGTTCCTGTCTTCGATAGCTTCTTCAACAACCGTCATAATTTCGTTGTTAATGCAACATATCGTGATGAGTTCTTTAAAGATTTAGCGACCACATTTGGTGCGTTCTTCCGGGTACGCACAGGGCGTCAGCTCAGTTTTGTGTTTGATAATTCGACATCGGCAGATGCATTTGGTGACTCCGACGATGAAGCGCGTAGCTTGCTCTTCATTCCAGATGGTCCAAATGATCCACGTGTCGCTTTTGCACCTGGATTTGATCAAGGCGCGTTCTTCAACTTTATTGATGAAAATGATCTTGATCAGTTTGCTGGTCAAATCTTGCCGGGCGGTCTTGTTACACAACCAACAAATGCAGATCTTGATTTACGTTTTTCACAAGAATTGCCAGTACCGGTTTTCACTGGACACAAAGTTGAGTTTTCTGTGAACTTTGAAAACTTCCTGAATTTCATTAGTAGTGGTGCAGGGGTTCAAAGATTTTTTGACACCAGTAACACTGCCGAAGGTGTCGATGTGGTGTCCGCTGAAATTGTTGATGGTCAATTCTTGTTTAATGAATTCGATGCGAACGCTATCGATATCGATGTCGACTCTAATGACACGCTTTGGAGAATCCAGTTTGGCGTCAAATATAGGTTCTAAAGCTTATATTGATTTCGTTATAATTTTCTTGGGCCCGGATGAATATCCGGGCCTTTTTATATTTTCGTGAATTCTATAGCATGGAGTAGGGTGGGTAGAGATGAAATTTTTCTATTCTGATATTCATGATTTAGCTCTTCCCGATGGTCACCGCTTTCCCGGTCATAAATATGGGATGTTACGCCAAGCGCTAATTGATAATGGGGTCATCGACCCGCATATGTTATGCGTTTCCCCAATTGCGCCCATAAGCCAGATCGCATTGGCGCATGATGAAGAATATATTGAGGCAATAGAAACGGGCACTATTGATGCAACGGCCATGCGTCGCATCGGTTTTCCTTGGTCTAAATCTATTGCAACCCGTTCGCGGGCAACTTGTGGCGGCGCTATTGCAGCGGCAAGGTCAGCGATAGAGTTTGGGTTTTCTGCACAATTAGCGGGCGGAACCCACCACGCTCACCGGGATTTTGGATCAGGTTATTGCGTGTTTAATGATTTTGCCGTTACCGCACTAAGCCTGTTGCAAGAAAAATTAGTAACATCAATTGCGATCATTGATCTCGATGTGCATCAAGGGGATGGTAATGCCGCCATTTTAGGGGGGCAGGATGATGTTTTTATTTTATCAGTACACGGCGCGAAAAATTTCCCCTTTAAAAAATACCCTTCAACTCTGGATATAGCTCTTCCCGATGGCATATCAGACGGTGCCTATCTGGAGGCTTTAACACCTGCGCTTGATCGTGTCTGGGGCTTTGCCCCGGATTTGATTTTATATCAGGCCGGCGTTGATCCTCTAGAATCGGATAAGCTAGGGCGCATGAATTTGTCTTTTGATGGTTTGATGGCCCGTGATCGATTGGTCTTTAATGGGGCACAATCCAGAAATATCCCTGTTTCCTTGGGCATCGGCGGAGGCTATGCTGATCCGATCGAGATGAGTATCGAGGCTTATGTGAATAGTTTTAAGGTCGCAAAAGAAATTTATGGCTGGGAGAGCGCCAGCGAAATAAGGCCTGGGCAATGAACGCGCCCCAAACACATTTAGGATTTGGAGCCTCTGGTGCTTGGGGGCAAAAATGGTTCTCCAAGCGCGAAGCCATCAGGCTTATCCATCAGGCTTTGGATCATGGTGTTCGCCACTTTGATAGCGCCGGCTTTTATGGATCGGGCGAGGCGGAAACCCGTCTGGGTGAAGCCTTACGTGGCCGTGATGATGTTTTTATTAGTGTTAAAGGGGGCACCCGTAATGGACATGTCGGCAAGAAGATCAAGGATTTTTCTAACGCCGCATTACGCGAGGACCTGCACGCCAGTCTTAAACGCTTAAAGCGGGAGCATGTCGAGACTTTCTATCTGCATGGGCCCGGCTTTAAAGAAGTCTATGAGAACGAAGAGCTTATGCTCGAGCTGAAACAAAAAGGGTTGATCAACAGGGCAGGGGTGTGCGGCACGGGGCAAAATCTCGACCGGTCCGTGGACGAAGATAAAACCGATGCCATTATGGCTATCTATAATCTTTTTGATCAGAGACACGCAGAAATATTCAAAAAAGCCCGAGAAAAGAACATTACCGTAACGGCGATAGCGCCGCTCTCTCAGGGCTTTTATAGACCCGGGTTTTTACTGCCCAAAACCATATCAGATATATGGACGATTACGCGGTTTCTCGCGCGTGATATCAAACGCACCCGATCCTTGCCAAAGCCTGTTCTGGAAAGCCTTGGGCAATTTGAGGGCTTTAGTGCCGCGCAAATGATGTTGGCATTTGTCATGGAGCAAGATTTTATCGATGTGGCCATGACGACCAGCACCAAATTGGCAAATCTTGATGAATCGCTCGCAATCGCGCATTCTTTGCCGCCGCAGGAAATGCGATCGGAGCTAAAGGAAATTGCAGACAAATATAGCCAAATCCGCCCATAATGAGCCTTGACCTTGACCTTGCCCTTTGCGATGCCTAGCTAGATAGGTGAGGCTAGTACCACCCAGTCAAGAGGATACCCATATGAGTGATAACCCCGTACATTCGGCTATTGAGCAACAGGTTAGCACAAACCCCGTAATGCTTTACATGAAGGGGACACCGGACTTTCCGCAATGCGGTTTTTCTTCCACTGTGGTCCAGATCCTCAACTATTTGGGCGTGGATTATGAAACGGATAATGTCCTGGCCTCAGATGATTTACGCCAAGGCATCAAGGAATATTCCGATTGGCCTACTGTTCCCCAACTTTATGTCAAAGGGGAGTTTGTGGGTGGTTGTGATATCGTCCGGGAAATGTTTGAAACAGGTGAGCTGCGGACTTTCCTCTCCGAAGAGGGAATTGCGGTCGCTGCGCCGCAATCATAGATTTCTCTCAACCTGAAAATAAAATCAGCTATCCAGATATCTGCCTGTGAGGGCTCGATTTTTCCTATTCGGCTCTAAAATTTTAGAATCAAAAATAACGATCATTTCCCCTCAGATGGTCATATTTTCTCGAGATGAGGCTTAAAAAATTCTGAATCTAAACGCAAAAAGTTATGATAAATCATAGCGTTGAAATAAAAATTTGAATTTTGTGTTGGCTGTAGGGGGAAATGAGCAAAACACATAGAATTTGTCTAATTTTCTTAACGTGGTTTTAGGAATCCATCGCGATAGTTGATTTAACTATAAATGGAGATAGCTATGTTGAGTCAAGCTGGTCAAATTCCTGCAGATTTTCGCGGTTCAAAAGAAGATGTTAATGAGCGCCGCCGCGAAGAAAGATTAAAAATATGCGTTTCTTGTTCATTCAGTGTGGATGAGGGCCCTCTCAATGAGGCCGTAACCCATGATCTGGCTGCGTCGGGTCTGGCGATCAAATCAAACATGAAACCGGAAAAAGGTTCCAAGATTCAGCTTATTTTTAGAGAGTATGGCGCGCATACTGGTCATATCAGCCGTGTGTTTGATGATGGTTTTGCGGTGAGCCTGCCACAATCTTCTCTCGCAGTGTTGGCTCTTTCACGCATCTAGAACAATTGGCGATCCACCAGAATCGCTAAAACGGGCCATACTGGCATCTATTGAAATTTCTATCTAAACAGTCATCACATGATTTGTGAGGCGGTTCTCATACATATCTAAAGAGGGTATGGTCGGCTTCCTTTTTGAGTGTGGAGTCGTTTATGGGCCGGGCATTAGTATTACAAAAATCAGTTTTATTTCTTTTCATCTTGATGGGATTGAATAGTTGCGCCGCCATGGGGCCGATTAGCTCTATCGACAATGCGCAGACAGAAATTCGGCCTACCCTTGCCAATTGGGATAAGTTTGCCGGTCGCCGTGATGAGGAATGTTATACGCTGCACACGAAGCACGCAGAGTGGGGCGTGTTTATCGGGTGCCAGGCAATCGATATTTTCGATGTTCGCACCCCCAATGTTTTTGATTTATTCCAGCGAAATTTAACCTTGCAAAATTGCACGACGCGTTTGGAAAGTCAGGGTCAGCGTAACTATGTCCGTACGGGCAATCAGTTTTTATATCTGGATAAAACCTCAGAACATGCCAATGCTTGGTATGTGCCGGCGGGTTATTATTCTGACGGGGTGAGTACGCCAAATATCATACGGGAAATGTTACCCGGAGCGATTCTCGATACTGACTCGCCGCGAACATTATCTGCTGCCTTGTTCCATGATCGTTATTTCTGTCTCTTCGAATATTCCCGTAAGGCGTGGGATCCAAATCGTGAAAATTTTCCCGAACGTTTGAAATCGAGTCGTTCTTTTGCCGGGGAAAGCAACAGTGCGGTGGTGGTTGATTATCCCGATGCTTATCGACGTAAAGGATGTGCGAATACTTCCTTTCGCAATGGGTTGCGCAGTGCAGGGGCGTCTAGTTTTATCTCGACAGTTTTTCGCAGCATGGTAGGAATAGTTAATCCGGGTAAAGAGGGGTATTGCCCCCGTATAGTGCACGCACCGGCCCTGATTACTCTTGAGCAAGAGCTTGAGAAAATATTCGATATCGAGCCAATTAATTCTCCCGACCGCAAAAATTTACCCGGATGCAGGGCAAAAGAACCCATTATTTTATGCTTGAGCCGCGTTGAGGTTTTATGGTCGCTGGTATCTGTACAAGCGGATGATTATGCGCTCCTTGAGGGATCGCAGTCCCGTTTTAGCGATGAATTTCGTCAGGTTCTGCAAAGAATTATGTGTTATGAATTGCAAGCCTTGAACGGAAATTATAACTGGCCAGAAAATTTTAAAGTCTCTACACAAATCATTCAGGAACAATGCGGGTTTATCGATATAAATCTATTTCAAAGTCAAAATGCCGATATGCTCGAAGATTTCACCCTTGATGGGAACAGCTTATATGGGGCTGATTCAATTATCGTTAGCCCGTTTCGGGCCGGTGATTTCTGGGTTGAAGCCGCACTCATGCTGACGAGCGAAAATGGCATGCAAACATTTTTGCAAACAGTCTCGTCGCTGAAATCCATTGACTATGCTATGTTGGCAATTGTCGACTGGAATATGCGCAGCGAACAGGGTTAAAAATTTTATCCGGCAATTCGTTTGCGCGCTGCTTCATATTCTTTGGATAATCGTGCAACATATTCAGCCGCGCTTGGCACATCTTTAATGGCGCCAATGCCTTGGCCGCATCCCCAGATGTCTTTCCATGCTTTCTTGTCGCTTTCGCCGCCAGAGCCAAAATTCATTTTGGATGGATCGCTTTCGGGAAGATTATCAGGATCCATGCCGGCCGCTTCAATGGAGGGTTTGAGATAGTTTCCGTGTACGCCTGTAAACAGGTTCGTATAGACGATATCATCGGCGCTGCACTGGGTAACAGAATTTTTATAATCCTGCGATGCATTGGCTTCTTTAGTGGCAATGAAAGCCGAGCCGATATAGCCAAAATCTGCGCCCATGGCTTCGCAAGCCAATACCGAATCGCCGGTTGCCAGCGAGCCGGAGAGGGCGATTGGACCATCAAACCATTCGCGAATTTCCTGCACCAAGGCAAAAGGCGAGATCACGCCCGCATGTCCCCCCGCGCCAGCGGCAACGGTTATCAGGCCATCTGCCCCTTTTTCAATCGCTTTTTTGGCGAAGAAATTATTGATCACATCATGGAGGACCAGCCCCCCATAAGAATGGACAGCCTCGTAGACTTCCTCGCGCGCGCCCAGCGAGCAAATAACGACAGGCACTTGATGTTTTACAATCGTCTCCATATCGGCCATCAGGCGATCATTAGAGCGATGAACAATCTGGTTGACGGCAAACGGCGCGGCTGGCTGATCGGGATTTGCGTCATTGTGACGATTAATATTATCCCGGATCTCCCCGATCCATTGCGCCAAAGCCTCTTGAGGGCGCGCATTAAGGGCGGGAAAAGACCCGATAATGCCAGCGCAGCACTGGGCAGAAACCAGCGCAGGGTTTGAGACAATAAAGAGCGGCGCGCCAATTACCGGCACGCGCATTTTCGATTTAATCTCTGCAAAGGTCGTCATTTAAGGCTCCAACTATCTAAAATTCGGTGCAGACGGTAGTCCGTGCGGCCCGTTGGTGCAATCTACTTATACAGTTTTGGGCCGTGCCTGAGACCAAATTTACGTCGCTCCGCAAAAATCCCGACTAAAGGTCTTTCAGGGGTTTTTTCTTGCCCGACATATGTCGCTCGCGCCGGTCACTCTCGATATATCGATCCGTGGTTGCCATGGTCGCATGGCCCGCATCATCGCGCACATGCTCACGCGGGCGCGTTTTGACATCTTCAGAAATGCCGGTATGGCGCAGCCAGTGGACGGTGGCGGTGCGCAGATCATTGGCATCATCTTCCAGCCCCTGTTCTTTCATGCGCTCGAATGCGGCGTCAAAACAGTCCTGAACAATGCGCCGAACCTGGCGTGTGCTGCTGATGGGTCCGTTCCCCCGGGTTTTGCGCAGCAGGACGGTTTTTTCGCCCGCAGCAGGAAGAGGGGGGAGGTTCATCGAGGCGCGATAACGGCGCAGGGATTCCAGCATCTCGTTGGAGACAACAATGGTCCGGTCTTTATTGCCTTTACCGGTTACGTGGAACCACCAATTGCCATCCTGATCTTTCCTGAAATCACCCATAGTCGGGTTTGAGCGTTCATCAGCGACGAGTTCAGAGACGCGCAAATACATAGCAAACAGACAATTCATAATAAACAGCGTGCGCTCATGAACGCCCGGATCGGCCTCAGCCATGATCTGCGCGGTCTCGATCACATAATCCCATTGTAGATTGGTAATGCGCCTGACAATTTTTGCATTATGATCACTACGGATGAATTTACTCCGTTGACGGATAAGAGCAACCGGATTGAACTCGATATGCTTTTCCTCGACCAGATAATCATAAAAGGATGAAAGTACGGCGAAAATCGACTGGATCGACGCTTGCGAGGGTTGATAGTGTTTTTTATCCGGCGCAATGCCATTTTTGGCATCTGTCTTCGAGACCGCAACGACAAAGGGTCGCCAGTCAGGATTGGGGGTTTTTTCACCGTCCAGAATGCGGAACCGCGCGACATTTTTCGTGCCGATCCACGCTGGTGGCGGTGCCATGGCAAAGCGGACAAAATCCTCGATATGCTCGCGCGCATGGCTTGTGACGGAGCGCTTTTCGATCCGCCATGACCATTGCAATAAGCGCTCAAGCTCACGGCGATAGGCATTATAGGTCGCCGAGCTGCCATTGTAGGTATAGAGAAATTTCAACACGCATTCATAATCCAGCGCGCCATTTGCAAGGGTTTCGCCATTCAAAAAAGATGAGATATCAAAGCTGTTTATCTTATAAGGATCACCAATTGCCTTAAGACTATCGATCACAGGCTCAGGCGCAATCAGGCGTGCGTCAGTTGGCTTTTTGGGGGCTTTTGATGGGAGATCATCGTCAGAGGTTTTACGGCGCGCAGCAGGCATGACACAGGCTCAATTACGTACAATTTTACCTAAAATCACGGTGTTTGTGGCTTATGTCAATATGTCCGATAATGAAAGTTATCGGACATATTAGATGGTTTTAGATATAACTTCCTACTCGCACCTAGTGCGAGTAGGTCAGCTTCTTCCTTGAATTCAGAGTTTGAATCCGAGGGAATATTCGGAACCAATTATATCGAATGCATCTCCATAGATGGGCGACTTAAACTGCATAATCGGATCACCAAATTGGCTCTGCGCCGCCTCCATATTCATTTTCAATATATCTTCATCAACCTCACCTGATGATATTATTTGATACTCATCGCTTTTATGTTTTGAATATAAAATAAACTCATGGTTTATAATTTTTGGATTTTTCATAAATCACCTTATTTTTATGGTTTATTTTTATG
>CAYMPJ010000007.1:13809-82941 GCA_964392325.1 uncultured Caulobacterales bacterium | reverse complement strand
TTATTTTTATGGTTTATTTTTATGACTTAGCGTTAAAAAAACCCCCTCGCTAAAAGAAGAAAATAAACAATTTTAATATGATTTGGAGAATTTATATAAGTACTTTAAAAGTAAATATCCTGATTATAGCATAATTACATTAATATGTCAAATTTTGCCGCTCGACGATCAGTGCTTTACGGATACAATTGTCACAACAGAAGTCGTAAGAATTCGACAACACACCCGCGTAAAATTGCCTCTTAGAGGACGAAGAATAGTCTTGTGTTCGTTTTATCTATCGCACAGATTGCCATATCATCTCTCGGTTTTTGATTTTACCAGGTAGTTTCACCAAAGAAACCAAGGAAGAGAGCGATGTGGATGATTCCTACTGATCGGCGCTATTCTTATGAACAAGCTGATGCATCAGTCGATAAGACTAAGTCACAGGTGCAAAAGGTTTTGCAATCATTGACCAATTCAACATTTAGAAAGGCAGTATTTGGAGGCACTGACGATTGGTTAGATGTAATTGCGCCCGAGTCGAAAAATGCTGCTCTAAAACTTATACAAGCATATTCGAACACAACTACTCGCTATGTCCAAGCCCAAGCCATTATTGAAGACACTTGGAAGTTATACTTCATGGTACGCAAGTACCCTTGGCACGGTACCAAGATTACCAAACCAGAC
Organism: uncultured Caulobacterales bacterium; assembly: GCA_964392325.1. Taxonomy (GTDB): domain Bacteria; phylum Pseudomonadota; class Alphaproteobacteria; order Caulobacterales; family Parvularculaceae; genus CALLPQ01. The sequence goes on along the minus strand of CAYMPJ010000007.1, from coordinate 82,266 downwards.
CACCTTCATTTCGTTTGGCTCAGTTTTACGCATCATTGTTATTTATTCGAGGAGCGCATGAAAAAATTTTACTCTGATTGGAGCATTCTTCGAGAACAGGTTGGCGAAAGTCCGGTTGATGGCGGGGACCATATAACAAGGATATCGAAGCGACTAAATGAGTACATCAAGCACCGTGGAATACATACACATCAATGGAACATTACTCACAATTCTTATAGCCCATACGAAATAGTCTCTTTCTTACATGAAAATACAGATGACGAATACGGAGAACAAGAACGCTACTTCTACTTTGAATCAAAGCAAGAGATTAAAGCTCATATTCAATCTGGCGTCGGAGTTATGGCAGACGAATTCCAAAATCTTTCAGGTGCGCCTCATGAGCAACTGGGCTCACTATCGATAAGAATTGGCGAAACGCTATTTCCTCAAAGTGTTTGAGTATGCACTCGTTTCGACTGCTTCTGGTATGGATTTCGGTCAGCCACTGTTGAATGTCGCGTTATAGCTATTCTAATCCCTTTACTCAGGGTTCAAAATGATTCCAATAATCGAAATTATAGGATATATAGGTAAAAGCTATTTATAAATCTGCCATCAGTCGTCGTTCAAACAATCCTCCAAAAGATAAAACCGTCACGGAAAACAATGCTCAACTAACCAGTATATGAAACGGCAAATAAATAGTTTACTGGCATCTAATATCAATACTATCGTTTTTAAAGATTTCAAAATCAACATAAAAACAAATGACACTATGAATGATTTGAGGCTTGTTCATATTGGTAAACTCCAATTCAATTCGTTTTTCCAATCAGATGTCTGATCATATGCTTATGCACTCCTCTAAAGCGAACCTTTTATCAGTTTCATAATGCCGGAAAAATCCAACTTGTCTTTTTCTGCGCTTTCCATGAGGGCATAGAGGGCCTGTGCGTGGGCGCCCAGCGGGGTTGAGGCGCGCGCGCTATGGGCCGCTTCTTGTGACAGGCGCATATCTTTTAACATCATTGCGGCAGTAAAACCGGCCTCGTAGTCACGATTGGACGGGGCAGTCTGGACCGGACCCGGCGCGGGGCAATAACTTGTCATCGACCATGACTGGCCGGATGCGACCGAAGAAATATCATAGAAAGTCTGTGCATCCAGTCCCAATTTTTCTGCGAGATTAAACGCTTCGCAGGTTCCGATCATGGTGATCCCCAGCAGCATATTATTGGCAATTTTTGCGACCTGACCATTGCCCGCATCGCCCGCATGAAAAATGTTTTTGCCCATCGCATCAAGGGCGGCTTTGGCTTTGGCAAATGAGGGTTTTGCACCGCCAACCATAAACGTCAGTGTACCTTGTTGCGCGGCCCCTACCCCGCCCGATACCGGCGCATCGAGCATTTCAAACCCGCCATTAAGGGCCGCCGCATTAACGCTTCGCGCGGTCTCCACATCAATTGTCGAGCAATCAATACATAAAGCGCCTTTGGGGGCGTTGGCGAAAATGCCATAGCTATCGGTGTAGACGGATTGCACATGCGGCCCGGCGGGTAACATGGTGATGATAATATCAGCCTCTTTTACGGTAGCCGCAATTGTATCGCCGCGCTTGCAGCCCGCTTGTTCCGCGCGATCTATGGCACCAATCGAGAGGTCGGTTGCGGTGACATCAAACCCGGCTTTGGCCAGATTAGCAGCCATAGGCCCGCCCATATTTCCAAGTCCGATAAATCCGATTTTGTCTGCCACCATCTACTCCTGATTAGCTGATTTTTTCCTGATAAAGGGCATGCGCACGCGCAATAAACGCATTCGATAACACGCTATAGGCTTTGTCGAATGCGGCGTTACTGGCGGTTTGAAGAAGGAAATTACTAAACTCAAAATCAATCGTAAAATGGGTGATTGATCCCTTTTCGCCAACATCCTCAAATTGCCAGTGATTATAAAGACGCTTGATCGGCCCTTCGACAAAGTGGACTTCTATCACGTCCGCATCTTTATTGGCTTCAACGCGGCATTTGAATTGTTCTCTAAAGACTTTGTACTGGACCAGCATTTGCGCCAGATATTCAAGGCCGGTGGGGCTTTCACTCTTCTTTAGAATGCGCAAGCCCGTGCAATAGGGAAGAAACTCCGGATACCGCTCAATATCACTGACCAGATCAAACATCTGCCGGGCAGAATAAGGGAGTTCGATTGTGTCCTCACGTTTTGTCATCTGTATCGGGACGTGCCTAGCAGTTTGCGCAATGGAGTTTAAATTGATCATAATGGGTGCTTATTCTCGCAAACCATTGTTCCACCGCAGGCGGGGCTTGATAGAGGGCCTCGCTACTGATCGAGAATTGCCACATAAACGGGGAAGCGGCGACATAGTCTGCAAGGTCGGGGCTGTCTCCTCCTAGAAAAGGCCCCTGCCCCAGCTCTTGTTCCAGCGCTTTTAACGCGGCGTCCATTTTGGCCGGTAATTCCGGATTCTGCGCAAGTTTTTCCAAGGGCATCCCGAACCGATCTTCTCTTGTGGTTTTAAAATAGTCTTTTTCTTCCGGATTAAGAGCATTCGCGACACGGTAAAACAACATCGGCCCGATAGCAGGAAAGAGGCTAGACCCCACCCATTCTTGAAGGCGCGCCATTTTGGTTTTTGCCGCGTCATCCTTGCTAAAGGGGCGATCAGGATATGTTTGTTCAAGGTGGGCGATAATATTGGCACTATCCTTAATCAGCTGACCACCATCTTTAAGCATGGGCAGTTTGCCATAGTCCGGATCAGGATAATCGGATTTTGGCAAGAAGCCCAAACCAACCGTATCAAATGCCAACCCTTTATGAGCCATTCCAAATTTTGCTAACCAGCAAAACGGACTAAAACGCACATCGGGATCAGCTGCTTCAAGGTCATATAAAATTCGTTCAGCCATAATCATTCCTAACCGGTTTGTATAATTAAATTCTTCCAGATGACTTCATATTATCCGCGGGCACCTAGCGCCCGATCGAGGTATATTGAAAACCGTTTTCAACCATAACGCTGGGGCGATAGACATTTCGCAAATCCACCATAATCGGCGCATTCATGAGCTCTTTCATCCGCTTTAGATCAAGAGCCCGGAATTCATCCCATTCGGTAATCAGGACGACAATATCGGCACCGTCCAATGTTTCATAAGGGCCTTCGCAAAAATTAACATCCGTAAAAAGCGCTTTGCTTTCATCCATGCCGGCAGGGTCATAGGCTTTAATGGTCGCTCCCGCCTCTTGCAGCATTGGAATAATATCGAGCGAGGGAGAATCGCGCATATCATCTGTATTCGGCTTAAAGGTAAGTCCCAGCACGCTAACGGTTTTGCCTTTAATATCACCGCCCAGCGCATCGATAACCCGGCTTGCCATGGCTTTTTTGCGCTGATCGTTAATATCGACGACCGCTTCGACAATGCGTGTCGGGGCGCCAACTTTTTGCGCTGTACGGGCGAGGGCTAATGTATCTTTGGGAAAACATGAACCGCCATATCCGGGGCCAGCATGTAAAAACTTTGAGCCTATACGCCCGTCAAGCCCGATACCGCGCGCGACTTCCTGAACATCTGCGCCAACTTTTTCGCACAAATCCGCCATTTCGTTGATGAAGGTGATTTTAGTCGCCAAAAATGCATTTGCTGCATATTTGATAAGTTCAGAGGTGGCGCGATTGGTAAAAACAATCGGCGTTTCATTAATATATAAAGGCCGATAGAGTTCGCGCATCATCTCAATGGCGCGATCATCTTCAGCGCCAACGACAACACGGTCCGGGCGTTTGAAATCACTAATCGCCGCGCCTTCCCTTAAAAATTCAGGATTGGAAGCAACCCCGAAATCAGCTTCGGGCCTAACCCGCTTTATAATGGCCTCGACATTGGTACCCGTTCCTACCGGAACCGTGGATTTGGTAACAACAATTGTATAGCCGTTGAGCGCTGCTGCAATTTCTTCGGTAGCGGCGTAAACATAGGAAAGATCAGCAAATCCATCCCCCCGGCGCGAGGGCGTACCCACGGCGATGAAAACCGCATCCGCATCGGGAACGCTGGCGGCAAGATCAGTGGTGAAATTGAGACGGCCTGCCTTGACGTTTTCAGCAACGAGTGCTTCAAGGCCCGGCTCGTAAATGGGAATCTTTCCCTGCTTCAACATCTCGATTTTTCGAGAATCCTTGTCGACACAAACCACATCATGGCCAAAATCGGCAAAACAGGCGCCAGACACCAACCCAACATATCCTGTTCCAACCATCACTACACGCATCGTAAACCTCGTAATCCATTATCGTCTTGTCTGTTTTCTGATCGTATAAACGATTATCGTCGAGTTTGACAGGGGCGATATGAGATAGTTTACTTATGAATAAAGATAGAAAAATTGTTTAATTTCAATGGATTAAAATGGTTTTTTTGTTACCCTATATGAAAGGGTAATATTTACCGGATTGTAAATAGACAGAGCTTTAAAAAACACGATTCTCCTAAAGCGGAGAATTTCAATATTGGACAGGGGTTTTAAAATTAGCGCATCCTAGACCTAAAAGGGGGTTTGCGGTGCTGAGCCCCTCACCGTCCAGTTTTTCTAGCGTATTGATGCCAACTTGCTAGGATGCAATTAGAGTCACGATGCAATGCCTTTTTATTTATGACTAGTCGCCGTTGTGGATTTTAAATTTTGAGTCAAATATACCTTGGAAATTGGGTAATTTTTCATGATCTTTAATGAACTTAATTTCTGGGTTTTCTATCTTTGTGTTTTTGGCCTTTATTGGATCTTACCGCACAAAGCGCAAAACCGACTGCTTCTTGTTGCCAGTTATATATTTTACGGCGCGTGGGATTGGCGGTTTCTGAGTTTAATCGCCATTAGCACTATCGTTGATTACTATGTGGGCCTTCAACTCGATAAACAGAAAGATGCCGGAGGCCGTAAAAAATTACTTATTCTGTCCCTTCTCGTTAATTTGGGCTTACTGGGTATTTTTAAATATTTCGGCTTTTTTGCAGAGAATTTTCAAGCACTTCTTGGTGCAATCGGCATTGAGGCTTCCCCGTTAACGCTCTCGATAGTTTTGCCGGTTGGAATATCTTTTTATACGTTTCAAACGATGAGTTACACGATTGATGTGTATCAAAAGCGTTTAAAGCCCACACGCGATTTTTTCGACTTTGCATTATTCGTTGCTTTTTTTCCTCAACTTGTTGCCGGCCCCATCGAACGCGCCCGCAATCTTTTGCCCAACATAACCAATGAGAGAGATTTTGCCTGGCCAAGGTTACGCCGGGGCGCCGTCTTATGTTTACAAGGGCTTATAAAAAAGATCGTTATCGCTGACGGTATCTCAAGTTCAGTCGAGATGATCTATGCCAGCCCGGACCCAACGCGCCTCGATGTAATATTTGCGACATGGTTATTTGCAATTCAAATCTATTGTGACTTTTCCGGATATACGGACATTGCCAGAGGTGTATCAAAAATGCTGGGCATTGAGCTGATGGCTAATTTTAAACAGCCCTATTTCGCAAACGGGCCAAGAGAGTTCTGGAGGAGATGGCATATTAGTTTATCCACTTGGCTGCGCGATTATTTATATATTCCGCTGGGTGGTAACAGAAATGGAATTGTGAAAACATATCGCAATTTACTCTTTACAATGATTTTAGGCGGATTATGGCACGGAGCGGCGTGGAATTTTATTGCTTGGGGTCTCTTTCATGGCAGCCTGTTGATTGCTGGGCAAGAAAGCAATCGAAGGTTTAAAAATACATTTAAACTCGCAAATCAGCTATTCATTCGTAAATTAACACAGCTTTTTGGCATCATTGTCTTTTTCCAGATCACTTGTTATGGCTGGTTATTATTTCGCGCAAACTCATATAAACATATTACGGATTTAACCGAGCGGATCATTGATGGGCCCGCCGGTGTTACGATGTCAACGCCGCCATTAGCTTCACTGATCGGTATTGGATATTTATTCGTCTGGGATCTTTTCTCCCACCTTCAAAAATCAGATATTTTCTATGAAAAGTGGCCAATGATAATTCGCGCCACGCTTTATGCCTTCATGGTTTATTTATTGGCTTTTGGGGCAACGACATCACCATCAACATTTATTTATTTTCAATTTTAGGAGGGGAAATTGAAACAGACTTTAAAAATTTTATTGTTAACTATTTTCATCTTTATAGCGATGGATGTGTTAATTTCTTTTACCCTGAAGATTTTTGAACGTCACAATCGATTGCCCGGTATTGTTCAATATTTTGAATATGGGTACTCAGTCCCCAAAAAAATGGAAAATTGGGAGAAGAATTATTCTCAATGGTATGATCTTACACTCGAAAATTCACTGCGGGACGATGCGCTGCAAACATCCCAAAAAGAGTTTTTGTCAGAAAATCCTGATCAAGGCCCTGTAATACGTGTTTATGGTATGTCATTTGTCGATCAAATTGTTGATGAGGCAATGGAGATTCGTCCAAAGACGTTATTTCCAAATTTAAAAGCAGACAAGCATTCAAGTGCAGGAGCGCCGCCAAATTATTCATTTATGATCTATAATTCCGATCGGGAAAATAGGAATCGCGGTGATATCGCCATTCTCGGAATATTATCTTCCAGTGTCCTCGCAATGAATTCCATGAGCAATAGCGCATGGTCGTTTGAGCATCCTTTGCCATTCACTTACCCGATATATTGGCCAGAAGAACAAGGATTGCGTACAATAGAACCACTCATTTACAGTAGACGGGATGTTGTCTCCTTGAGCACGGATACATCTTTTAGAAAAAAGTGGTACGATCAATTACGTCGCCATGACGCGTATTTTACCTCGGTTGCATTTGCCTTTCCGTGGATGGATGTCTCGCCCTTCGTTCGGTTGATACGTCGCTGGAATGTGACATCACGGTTTGAAAAATTATCGGCAAAGGGCATTGAAAAATCAGCATATCCTTACAAGGAAGTGTTGAATGAGTTCGTTGTAAATTTTGCTGAAACTGCGCGCAGTGATGGGCAAATACCGATCGTCTTTTTGATACAAGCACGGCCTACTGACGTGGACTTGAAAAATCTTTTACAAGCCAAATTGGAAGACCATAATATCCGTTATTTCGCGACAATTGACCATTTTAATCCCAATGATCCAACTGGCTTTGTCAAAGATGGGCATTTTAAAAAACATATCAATGCCATGTTGGCAGAGAATTTTCTAGTAATGTTATTGCAGGATTTAAAGGATTGAAACAGAATAGTTAGTATGCGTTCTTTGGAAATAGAACAGCTGCTACGGTTAGAACCAAGATTTTAAAATCAAAATAAAGAGACCAGTTGTCAATATATTCAAGATCGTATTTGACCCGGTCTTCCATCATTTCATTTTCTGATGTCTCACCGCGATAGCCATTTACCTGTGCCCATCCGGTTATTCCCGGCTTAACTTTATGACGCCCGGAATAATCCTCTACTGTTTTTGCATATTGATGATTATGTGCAAGGGCATGGGGGCGAGGTCCCACAAGGGACATATTGCCCTTTACGACATTTAGAAGTTGAGGCAATTCATCAAGGGAATAGCGCCGCAAGAAGGCCCCTATGGGAGTGACACGCGCATCACCTTTTTGGGCTTGCACAACAGTGTCGCCGTCTTCGGCAACCGTCATAGAGCGGAACTTATAAATTTTGAAAACTTCATTATTAAAGCCGTGGCGCTTTTGCGAGAATAGTATGGGGCCTTTACCCTGTAATTTCACAGCAATCACACACGCTAACATAATGGGGCTAACAAGGACGAGAAGAATTGACCCTAAAATTCTGTCTTCGAGTACTTTCAAAATACTGCCCCAGCCTTCAAGAGGGCGACGATAAAGGTGAAGGAGCGGTGTACCGGCAGAGGTAACAAGTTCCCCGCCTTCATGATCGAGCCAGTTTTCATTCGGGGCAAGTGAAATAGATACAGGCAGACTTGAAAGGGAGCGCACCAGTTTTTTTAGGGCTTCACTATTCACGTCATCTGCGGCGATAATGATATCATCGATCTCGTCATTTCGTGCTGCTTTAACCAGAGCATCAAGATTACCCCCGCTATAGAGACCATTTACGGCACCAATTCTCGATTCTTCGCGGTCATAAATACCAACAATCGTTACCGGGTCTTCCGAGTGCACGGCTTTATCAGCGAGTTTAACGCCCAGTGCATTTGCGCCAACAATGGCAATCCGTTTTGAAAATACCCCATTGTGGCCGGTCGCTTTTTTAAGGCTCATAGTGGCAGCGACGCGGGTAAAAATGAGTGCAACCCCTGTCGATGAGGCCCAGGAAAAAAACCAGATACGAGAATAGGATTCCGAGACTTTAAGGGCAAACCCAAAAGCAAGCAGCCCAAATAATATTGTAATCCACTGGGTCAGGATCGATCTAACAGATCCTTCCAGGGTCAATAAATTATCAAAGTCATAATAACCATCGCGCCGGGAAAGCGCAGAATAGCCTGTCGCCCCGATAATTCCGGCCGTGGCATAAAGCTGGAATTCATATCCTGTGCCTAACTGAAAGTAGTGATAGAGGTGGATTACCACGATTGACATGGCAATAATCAGCACGAAATCCACAGCCTGAACAATATCTCCATAAAGCTCTCTGGCTATTCGAGTGCGTTGACGCACCCCGTCAGCACTCAGATCAGCGTAAACATCCCCATCTCTATCTTGCCCTTGCGCACCCTGATTGGGGGTATCATCTGGCAAGTCACCGTTTACCATTTTACTGTCATTGACCATATTATTTTTTTCTCGGTCCAAAATTTGGCTATTGATTTGAGGCTCTTTTAGCTAAGAATTAGAGATTGGTGAAGACTTTAATCATAATCAATTCTAGGCGTAAAAACTTTATGAAATCCTAGGCAAATCATGAAATATATACACCCTCCTGACAAATATCTCCGATAGATGATTTGTTACATAATTTTAGTCTAAAATATTGATTCTTGTTATTTTTATTACAAATACTGATAATTTTCAGCCAACACAATTTTACTCGAAATTTGGATAGTGTTGATGTTTTTCCCAGCGAGGGTCGAGACCGGTGCATTTTGAAAAAACCCATATTGAAGATGTTATAGAAATCGCGATTGCAGCGGGAGAGGCCGTTGGCGATGTCTACAAAACCAACTTTAGGGTTGATGAAAAGGCTGATGGCTCTCTGGTCACCAAAGCCGATCAGATTGCCGAGACCATCATATTAGAAGGGCTCAACGCGATTACGCCTGATATTGCCGTGCTATCGGAAGAAGCAGCCAGCCATGGTGATATCGATAAAATTGGTAAAACTCTGGGAAAGCAATTTTTCCTCGTCGATCCTCTGGATGGCACCCGTGATTTTGTAAATCGCACAGATGAATTCTCGATCAATATTGCTCTTATCAACGACAATGAACCGGTTTTCGGGGTTATTTATGCCCCTCTTTTGAGGGAACTTTATTATGGGCTTAAGGACGGCCTGGCCTTTAAAAGAGACCTTCAAACCGGGAGCGATCACCAAATTAACGCCAGAACGGCCCCTGATGAGGGGCTTGTGATGCTGACAAGCCCGATGAACCAGACTGTCTGGCAGGGAAAGAAACTCGAAGGCATTGAAATAAGCGATCACCTTGTGGCGGGATCATCATTGAAGTTTTGCAGATTAGCCGAAGGAAAAGCCGATATCTATCCGCGCTTTGGGCGCACCATGGAATGGGATACCGCGGCGGGTCAGGTCATATTGGAGGCGGCTGGAGGTAGCGTAAAACTCCACCCTTCTGGCGAGCGGTTATTATACAAAAAAGCCTATCGCGGTTTTGATAATCCCGCCTTTATAGCGCGTGGGCGGCTATAATGATTGCGAGCATATTGAATTAGGGCGTTAGAAAATATTTTATTAAACTGACCACAGATAAAATATAGTCTTCAGTTTTTATTGTCGCCTTTTCCATATATGCCAAAAATCAGACTCTTCGCTATACTTGAATTCGGAATATAAAATGCCTTCAGATTTTTTAACAAGGCGATCCGTAAAAAGATTAGAGGGTACTTTAGGAACCAGCACAATATCTGAAAATTTAGCCGCCAACAGACCGTTACTAAAACAATCCCTGCGATTTTCTTGATGGGATTGAGTTTTTTGAAACGGAGTCACAATACAAGCAATATCCGCATCACTAATAATCGCGATTTTCTTTGACAATGTTTCCTGTGCCGGCTGCAATGTCGCAATAATTTTTTGAGCCTCGATCCATTGCCCCATACTAAGAATATCACTGTCATGCGGTGCGTCATGGTGAATCATGGCATAATTTTCGACCAGAAAGTGGTTCATGGTAGCGACGTCAGGCTGCGATTTTCTTATCATTAGCTGATCTGCAAAATCACTGCGAGATTGATATCGAATATTTTCAAATGTCATATGGCCAGTGATACCAAGTCCGGACATACAAATTATTGCAGCGCTCGCTCCATAGAAACTAGAAGCCATAGATATGCGATTATATAATAATGGATATAAAATAGAGCGCGCGCTGAAAACCAAAATCGTTAAAATCATTAAAAACCCAAGCCATATTGTAGGTATATTTATGACTTCAAAAATATTATTTACATCAGTGTAGTGATTAGTATGAAAAATAGTGAATATATCCGGCCATAATTTATAGCCAAGGAAAGAGGAAGCAAAAATAAACACGATTCCGCCAAAATAACGCACCCCCCTTCCCTCTCCCCCTATAAATGCTGAGAGTGTCAAAATAACCAGGGCCGTGAATAAATAATATATCGATGATAATACTAACCCAGCAAATAATACTGCGCCAATGATCGTTTCTGTTAGTGTAAAGACGTTATTTTTTTTTGTATCCCGGCTGGCGACTGGTGGTATCAAGTAACCAAACATCAAAACCAGCAAATAACAAAGCAGCGTATTTTCCAGGGATAGGTATGGGTTGAGCATGAACAGTGAAATTGCTGCCCCCAAAACCATTGCTGGCAAAATTGGCAGTCTCCGGGCAGCGAAAAGCGCAAAGCAACACAGAGCACAAAGAGCCATAATCGCTCTAGCGATCAGTAATACCCGGCCGGGCAATGCTGGAACATGATCAGCAATCCATATAAAGCTAAGAATGAAAAGATTATCGGCATCTGAAAACCTTAATGTTCCCGCACCGAGCGCTCTGGCATCCGCCAGCAGGCTAAAAGCTTGCTCAACAGGCTCGATAAGAATTAGTATTGGCGAAAATAGAGTTAATGCAATAAAGGGGATGCCCGCGATTAAGGACAGAAAAAACACCAATGATGGCGCCCTCCAGACATAGAGGAGCCTGACCAGTCTCGTAAAAATACGCGAAAGGGCCCGTATTTGTGGCATTAAACCTCGCTTGCTAACGTTATCAGGGTAATCCAGCAATTCCCTTGCCACCGCCAAGCGCGTTAACTTTAATTCTAAAGATAATGCCAAAAGATCCAAAGATTAACGTTTCGACATTAACCTTTTTTCCGGTTTTACTGTTTGGATAAAAACCGGTTTTTGGAGTATGCAAATCACTCCATTATCCTTAATGTTTTCGATTATAAATTTGTTGCTTATCATTTAGATTATCCGTTATGCGCACCCTGCTCCATTCCCCCTTCGATCCCATCTGCCGGCAGGTTCGCCTCATTTTATATGAGAAAAACATCACGTTTCAGAGCCGTGAATTTCATCCACTGGATCAAAAGGACGATATTCTGGCGGTCAATCCTGCTGGAACATTACCTGTCTTGATTGATGAACCGCCGACCGGGGGGGAAATCGCGGTGAGCCCGACAAGCGCGATTGCTGAATATCTGGAAGAGGCTTATCCCCTGCCTGCCTTAATGCCAGCGACATCAGCCGGGCGCGCTGAAATGCGTCGTTTGAATGCCTGGTTTTGTGAAAAATTTGCTCCTGAAATCTCGCCTTATCTAACCTATGAATTTATTGAAAAAAGACTGAAGCGACTGGGCCAACCCGACACCGAGCGCTTACGGGCCGGACAAAAACTGTTAGATTGGCATCTTGATTATATCAATTATCTTTGTGAACATCGCTCGTGGCTTGCGGGTAAAAAGATGACAATCGCTGATCTCTATTGCGCCGCTCACCTTTCCTGCCTGGATTATTGTGATCTTATTCAATGGAGAAACTATGATTTTGCCAAAGAATGGTATGCCAAAATAAAGTCACGCCCGTCTTTTAAACCCCTCCTTCTTGAGCGCGTTCCGGGTCTGCCAGCGGCTCGTCATTATGATAATCTGGATTTTTAACTGTAATGACAAAAACGCTTATTGAAAATCAAAGCAGTGATGGAAGTGTTGAATCTGAAATAAGAAAAAAATCATTTGAAACCGGGTTTGACTGTATTGCTATTACCCATGCAAGTGACAACCGTGATCTCTTCCCGCGTCTGCAAAGCTTTATTGATAATCACTATCATGGAAGCATGACATGGATGGAAACCAGAAAAGACGAGCGGTCAAAACCTAAATCTTTATGGTCTGAAGCGCGCTCTGTCATTATGCTCGGTATGAATTATGGCCCTGATCATAATCCACTCACTTCATTAGAAAATAAATCCAGGGGTAACATATCAGTATACGCCCAAAACAATGATTATCATGATCTTATCAAGAAGAAGCTAAAAATCATTGCCCGGTGGCTTGTGGATGCCCATGGCGGCGATGTAAAAGTTTTTGTAGATACTGCGCCCGTTATGGAAAAACCCTTAGCTCAACAAGCCGGATTAGGGTGGCAAGGAAAACATACCAATCTGGTTTCGCGTGATTTTGGCTCTTGGCTATTTTTAGGATCTATTTTTACATCCCTGACCCTTGAAAATGCTCAACCGGGCCAGGACCATTGTGGGTCATGCACGAATTGCCTCGATATATGCCCTACCAATGCCTTTCCGGCGCCCTATCAGCTTGATGCACGTCGATGTATTTCCTATCTCACGATTGAACATAAGGGGTCGATTCCGGAAGAATTTAGAAAACCCATGGGAAACCGCATTTACGGGTGCGATGATTGCTTGGCTGTTTGTCCCTGGAATAAGTATGCATCTGTCACCGATGAGCCGGGCCTTCAACCTCGCGATTCAATACGGGCCTCAAACCTGAAACACTATCTGACATTTTCTGATCAGGAGTTTCGTACTTTTTTTTCAAAATCTCCAATCAAACGCATTGGGAGAGATCGATTTATCCGTAATGTTTTAATTGCAGCGGGCAATAGTGACGATAAATCGCTTTGCGAACCAATTGCGCAACATCTCAAAGATCCGGATGAAACCATTGTAGAGACTGCGCAATGGGCGCTTAAACAGTTTGATTTTGTTCTGCCCTCAGGGCACGAATAAATCCACCAGTTCCGAAAAAAAATAGACCACCCCCAAAAACCAGAACAGTCATAAAGCCGATACCACTTAACCCTGTAACTAAAACAGATTTTGATGGTTTTTTCGGGTGAACATAGACATCGAATTGTGTGGATGCTTCCAAACGGAGTGGAGGCTCGGGATTGAAAACACGGTTATTTGTAAAAAATCTCACCCTTTTATTACGATAGTTTTTGCCACCATAATTATAGATATAATGCGTATCGATCAGGCGCATCAGGCCTTCATGACCATCGACAATAGCTGTTCCTTGAGTCACCGGCCAGGTCCGACTGAGCACTGAAGCACGAAAATCGCTCATGGCAAAGCCGCATATAAATATTCCTATACATGCGAACGCGCCAAAAAATGTCAGTAAAAATGTTTTTTTCATCCGTTCACTAGCAGGGTTATTTCTGGAAGTCATCATCAAGCGATCTGACCGAAAAGCTCAATCTATACGTTATATATCTATACTGGTATATTTTATAGTCCCCCCTTATATTCACCATATTATGAATGAGTCTCATCCTGACAATAAAAAAAAGGCAGCTCAAAGCCAGCCGGGCGGCAACTCGGATGATTACCCAAATAATGGGACGAATCGGAAAGATGATCTGGTTCTAAGCGGCGCGGCAATAATCGAGGATTATGTAAAAAGACTTCCCGCTAAACCCGGTGTTTACCGGATGATCGGCGAAAAGGGGGATATTTTATATGTAGGAAAAGCAAAAGATCTCTCGAAAAGGGTTGTCAGTTATACAAATTTACGCGGCCATTCCAATCGTATACAGCGTATGATTACCGCTACCCGCACAATGGAATTTGTCATTACGGAAACAGAAACGGAAGCTTTGTTATTAGAAGCCAATTTGATCAAGACATTAAAGCCTCGCTACAATGTATTATTGCGCGACGATAAATCTTTTCCCTATATCCTTATTGCAGATGACCATAAAAGCCCCCAGCTTTTAAAACATCGCGGCGCCAGAAAACGTCCCGGACATTATTTTGGTCCCTTTGCCTCCGCAACAGCTGTTAATAATACACTCAATACATTACAAAAAGCATTTTTACTAAGATCGTGCACGGATAATGTATATGATAACCGATCACGCCCTTGCTTGCTCCATCAGATAAAACGCTGCGCCGCTCCTTGTGTAGACCTTATTGAACCGAAAGATTATGACGGATTGGTTGAAGATGCGCGCAATTTTCTGAACGGTGATGATCATAAAATTCAAAAAGAACTCTCCAAAAAGATGGAGCAAGCCGCTGAAGACCTTGATTTTGAAAAAGCCGCGGCTTTGCGCGATCGGATTCGGGCCTTGAGTTTTGTGCAAGGGAGTCAGGATATCAATGCCGATACAATAGACAATGCCGATATTTTCGCAGTTGACGAACAAGGTGGCCAAACCTGTGTTCAAGTGTTCTTTTTCCGTGCATATCAAAATCTGGGTAATCACTCTTACTTTCCTCGCCACGACAAAGAGGAAAGCATGGATAGTATTCTAAATGCTTTTATCGCCCAATTTTATGATAATCGCGAGCCCCCGCCCCTCATTTTAACCAGTCAAAAACCAGCGCAAGCAGAATTACTCATGGAGGCCCTGACCCTTAAGGCACAAAGAAAAGTGCAAATTCACACCCCGGAACGCGGCGAAAAACGCGAAGTTATGGGGAATGCCATAATGAATACAAAAGAAGCCCTCACCCGCCGATTGGCTGAAGCAGCAAGTCAGGCACGTAATTTAAAGGCGGTTTCAGAGATTGTCGGTTATCAGGGGGAGATGCGCAGAATAGAAGTTTATGATAATTCCCATATTCAAGGTAGTCATGCTGTGGGAGGGATGATTGTCGCGGGGCCAGATGGATTTGAAAAAAATCAGTATAGGAAATTTAATATTAAAAATGAAAACCTGTCTCCGGGTGATGATTTTGGTATGATGCGAGAAGTGTTGATGCGGCGCTTTTCAAAGGCTTTGAAAGCAGATCCATTTGCCCATGAACAATGGCCTGATTTAATAATTCTTGATGGCGGAAAAGGCCAACTCTCGGCAGCTATTCAGGTTTTTGAAGAATTGGGACTGGATATAAAGCAAGCAGGTCTTGATCCAGAAGAAGATAAGAGTGATCTCGAAAATGCTGAAGTTTCATCCGGTGATAGTGTTTCTTCAACTGACCAGACAGTGATCAGCCCTCCCCTGATTGTATCGATTGCAAAGCCTAAAAAAGAGAGTGAAAAGGGGCAAAAGACATCGGACCGGACAATGGGGGCGATGGCAGAGCAAATTTTCTTACCGGGTAAGGAACCCTTCCTGATCTCGCCGCGTAACCCGGCTCTATTTTTTATACAGCGATTGCGTGATGAAGCCCATCGGTATGCAATTTCTGCACACAGAGCAAAACGTAAAAAAGCAATCAGCGCTAATCCTATTGATGATATTCCCGGTGTCGGGGCCGCCCGTAAACGCGCCTTACTAAATCACTTCGGGTCGGCCAAATCCATTGCCAGTGCAAAGCCCCAAGACTTAAGTGTTGTGGACGGTATTTCCGAAGCGCTGGCGCAGCGTATATTTGATTTTTTTAATGGTGGATAAGAGGATAGGAAACTCTTTTAAGGTGAGGTTTTTTAAAACCCATCACGACCAACGCGCTTGCTTCCCATTAAATTAGTGATCTCCCGCTTTCGGATCGAAACCAAGGGCGCGCATAGCGGCAATCACACTCTCAATAGCAGTCTCGGCCAGGGCTTCATTTTCAGAGCGGGCAACGATTGTCACCCCCATCTCGTCCCCATCGATTGGATAGGAGCCAATGGAAACGCCGTTTAGGGCGCCCTGGATATCTGCTAATTGACGCGCAAGCTTGGATTCCGGCAGCCCGATTGCGGTAACGGCTTTGGAATGAACCTTTGCCCCGCCTTCGATATAAGGTTCAATTGCGCCCACCATCGCCTGAAAAATGCGCGGCACACCAGCCATTACAAAAACATTTTCGATCATAATCCCCGGCGCGCCTGAGGCTTTGTTCTCTATCAGTCGCGCACCTTCCGGCATTAAGGCCATACGAGCCCGCTCGGGTGTGACTTCCAGTTCCTTTTTTGTATACCAGTCATCGAGAATTTTTCGCGCTTGTGGGTGTTCCACGACTCTACAACCGAAAGCCATGGCAACAGCTTCAAAGGTTATATCATCATGAGTGGGGCCAATACCGCCAGAGGTCATGACATAGTCATACCGTGTACGAAGAGCATTCAGAGCGTCGCGAATATCATCAAGTTCGTCAGCGACTATGCGTACTTCGCTTAAAGTAACGCCGCGTTCATTTAGCCACTGCGCAAGAAAATGAATATTTGTATCACGCGTGCGCCCAGAGAGTAGCTCGTCGCCAATCGCTAATATTGCAGCCCTTACTGTCATTGGTCGCTTCCTGATATTAAAATGAAAGAGCCTCTGTATCGAAAACAATACAGAGGCTCAAACTTTATAGAAGTTCGTTTTGAATCGCTCAAAAACTATTCTTGTGCAGGCGCTGCCTCTTCCGCTGCCGGAGCTGCTTCAGCCTTATCAGCGATACCACCTGGAATGACCTCACCAGCTTTGTCATATCCGCAAGTTTCCAATGCATTAGCGAGATTTTCTGTGATATCCAATGGATCTCTACCCTGTAAGACGAGTACACGTTTGGCATCATCAAGTCTTTCCAGATTGTCATCGCAAATAGCTTTTTGTTCAGCAATCTCACGATCTTTCGTAACTCTCTGCACTCTGATGAGTTCATTAATATAGGTTACCCAATCATTCGCATCACGGCGGGTCGAAGGATAGCGCGTTGCGTTCTGGAATGCTTCTTTTGCGCGGTTAAATTGTCTTATATCTTCAGGTCCCGCTTGTGCAAAACGTGCATTACCAAGCAACATCCAGATCTGGGCAATATCTTTTGTTTTTAGGCCGCCCTTGCGAATGGCTGTAAGCAATTCTTTTTCCGCATCAACAAATTGCTCATCGGCCACAAGAACGCGTCCTAAACGATAATGTAGGTCACCCTTATTGGTAGAGCCTGCTGCTTCCCGCAAGATCGGAATAGCTTTCTTGGCTTCGCGAGATTGATCCCATAATTGAGATAAGAGTATAAGATTGTCGCGATCTCGCTTAACGACACCAGCTGCCATTTCCCGATCGAGAAGCTGCGCGCCGCGATAGGCATTATCAAAAAATGAATAATACTGGATGAGCTGAATAATTTGTTCTTCTTTTTCCAGAAGGCCGGCACGATAGGCAGCCTCCAAAACAGAGAAAGCATCTCTATCGCGCTTGTTCACAGCATAAGCACCCGCCAACTGAGCCCAGTAACCAGCTTCATTTGGCCATATATTAATCATTCTTTCGAGAAGATCGGCACGCTTGTTGAACTCATTATTTTCTGAATAAACCAGATTCAGAGCAGAATAATAATTTTTATCCGGTTGAGATCCCGCTTCCGCATTTTTAATTCTGAGCGCACGCTCCATCGGTTGTTGAGCATTACGAAAATCATCTTTTTGAATATACGCCAGTGCTAACAGATAATAGGCATTTGCGGGAGGATTATCTCCAGCGGTACGTAGCCACGCATTCAACCCGCGTATAGCATCATCATAACGTTCAAGCTGGAAGTAAATTTGCGCAATAAAATAGCGCAATCCATTTGAGCGTTCTTCAGGAAGAGCCCCGGTATCGACCGCAGTCTGAAAATCCCGCAAAGCGCTGCGAAGATCATCTTTGTTTGCATAAAAACTACCGCGTACTTCGTAAACTGTCGCTTTGTCATATCCTTGAAGACGATCACCACGATCAGAAATAAGCTTATTCAGACGATTAATAGCAGCGTCTGTACGGGGAGGATCTTCTTGTGAAAAATTAAGAGCCTCCTGTACTGCAACAGCCACCGTCGAACTTAGAGATGGGGCCGTTGAACGGCGCGGCTCATCATCTTGCGCATAAGATGAGGGTAGATTAGCAAACAACGAGATCACCATAATAAAGAGTGATATCATTTTAAGCGTGGAATTTTCTAAACGATTAATCATATTCCTAGCCCGGTTTTTTCCAGTTTCATTTGAAGCTCGGTCAAGAGCCAATTAAAATTATTAGTCAGCCAATTGAAAGGTCACACGTGTTACAACGCCGCGACGCCATTCGGGACTATTATCAACAATTTTAGGTTGATATTTCCACTTTTGAACGGATCGCGTCGCCGCACGGTTAAAGCAACTCGATGTAGATTCCGAAACATTGATATTTTGCGGCTGTCCTTGTGGGTCCACATCAAATTCCAGAATCACATATTCAACATTTTTAGCACGTGATTGACAACGATCAGGATATTGAGGGGGTATACGGACCAATGGCTGTGCATCCCGGTCCGGATTAAAACCACTACCGATTTCCAGCTCAACCTCGATTTTTGGTTGTTCCGCGCGTACGCCATCAATCGACGGACGGTTGGTTGGGTCAACCGTTGCTGGCGGCGGCGGCGGCGGCGTATCAAGCTCGGGGCGCTCAAGATCGGATAAATCGGCAACAACATCAACGTCAGGCACTTTAGCATTGATATCAATTTTGATGATATCTCTTTGCTCTTCAAGCTCGACAGATTTATTGATCAAAGAGTACATTGTTAAAAAAAGCGCTACAGTCACTAACATGGCGCCTGGCACACCCATTATAACTCTGATTAAAGAACCCATAAGTCGTCTCCCGTCATTATTGACGATAAATTCATTGAATTAAGTTACGCATCTTCAGTTGATATAGCGATCGTATCCATACCGGCATCGCGTATTTGATTGACAACCTCAATCAATGTTTTTGATTTCGCCCCGACATCCGCTTGAACAACCGCTGTTGCCCTTGGATTTTCACGGCGTGTACTCTCGACATAAGGCTTGATACCAGCAAGTTCGACCTCTTCGCGGTTGAGCCAGATATTATCATCTGCATCAATCGCAACCAAAATCGTTCCGAAGCGTTGTTGATCGGCAGTTTGTGCCAAGGGCCGCTCGGGATCTATGCCCGGCTCTTTCACAAAGGTTGAAGTCACGATGAAGAAAATCAACATGATGAACACAACATCTAAAAGAGGCGTTACGTTAACGTCTTCTTCATCAGCTGCTTGAGAAGCTACATACCGTCTTGCCATATCTTATCCGTCCACTATTTCTTTTCTTCTATTCAATTGCCCCTAAGAGCAAAAGTCCTTGAATGTTTTTCAGTACCACTTTGTATTCTGGCTCGATGTAGTAATAAAAAATCTTGATTAAAAACGGATTTTTAATTCACTACTTTTCTGTTTTGAACCTATCACACACTATTCACTGAAAAGCCGATATCACTGTTCTGCCTGCAGGGTTAGAGATAGTCTTCCCTTCGCCCCGGCTTGTCTAGCCTGATCCATTACAACAACAGTAACCCCGGATTCAGACGTAGGAGCTGCGCTCACAAGAACAACGCCTTTTGGATTAGCTGCCAGAAATTCTGACACCGAATTCTTTACTGAAAGAGGATCGATCGTGCGTCCACTATTAACCTGAACAAACCCGTTTTCCAGTACTGAAAGAATCATAGATGGCGGGGGCTTTGTAGCATTATCCGGGGGTGAGTTATCAGGAGTAGAAACATCAATCCCCTGCTCTCTCAAAAACGTTGCGGTCACAATGAAGAAGATCAACATAATGAAAACAACATCGAGTAACGGCGTTACATTAACGTCACCGGCCTCATTTGCACTTCTGCGTTTTCTCATAATGTTACCCAATCCTCAGCATTTCAGATAATTTCGCTTCGGCCTTCTTTACGTTAGCCTCGAAACTATTGATGAAAATCAAACCGGAGAGAGATGCGACGAGCCCAGCCATTGTCGGGATTGTCGCTTTGGAAATCCCGCCTGCCATCAACCTGGCATTCGACGTTCCTGTTGCGGCCATGACATTAAAAACCTCGACCATCCCGGTCACTGTTCCAAGGAGACCCAATAGCGGGGTAACCGCAACGAGCACCTTGATAAACCAGTTAAAGCGATCAAAGTCATTATGAGCATCGGCAATCAGTTTATTTCGGATAGCAAGCGCATACCAGGAGCTTGTATCTTCACGTGATTGCCATGCCCGTTGTGCACGCTTCTGGACGCTATCTTTTGCAGTTGTCCAGAAGATGAGGCGTTCAATAATAAACGCCCACATCGTAAAAGTTACGCCCATGATGATGACAAGAACGGGGCCACCAGCTGCTAGAAACGCAAGAAGCGATTCATAGGCGAATTGAGGGTTAAGATAAGCCAGCATTGGGAAAAATCCTTCTTTGTCTAGCTACCAATTAACCACGGTGTCCTTCAGCATGCCCTGCAATTATGCCGGCAGCTTTTTCTTCAAGGGTTTGAGTAACCCCTTTGGCAGCACCACTTGCAAATGCATGGATGAAGAGGAGCGGGATCGCACCGATCAGACCAAGCACTGTTGTAACAAGCGCAGCAGAAATACCGCCCGCCATGATTTGCGGATCACCAGTACCAAACAATGTAATCGCCTGGAATGTCTGGATCATCCCGATAACAGTACCCAATAGACCAAGGAGCGGCGCCACAGCGGCAAGCACCTTGATAAAGTTGAGGCCACCTTCGAGTTTAGGTATCTCTTTCAGAACCGCATCATCCAACCGGAGGGCAACTGTATCTGTATCAGCTTTGTCAGTTGCTTCGTATGCCATCATTACACGGCCAAGCGGGTTGGATTTAGAGATTTTCTTGGATCTTGCTTGCGCACGTACCGCACCATTGGTCAGTGTCAGCATGATAAGTCTGAAGAGACCGAAAACAACACCAAGAACTGTCATAGCAACAATTGTGTATCCAACTGGTCCACCTTGATCGAGGCGTTCCTTCAATGTTGGTTCTTCAACTGTAAGAGCAAGGAGAGCACCAAGAGACGGGTCAACGATACCGCGGACATGATTGCCACCGGATGAATTCTCGACATTAGACGCCAGACCTCTACGGTTACCGGTTGGCTGACGGGTTAGCTTTTTAAGGCTAACGCTACCTTGGTCATTTTTCTCGTAAACGAGGAATTCGCCATTGGAAAATGCCACAAAAGGACCGATCCGGGTAACAGTTGCACTACTTGGGTTACCTTTTTCGTCGAGGATAGGCGCATCGAAAGTAGCAACTTTGCCTTGCTCAACCATCTCCAGCATGTAGGTATCCCAGAGATATTCTAGCTCTTCAATGGCAGGCAATTTTTCACTTTGCGCTGTCTTCAAGAGAGCATCACCGCGCCCGGGAAATTGAGCACTAATCAATGATGTTTCGATTGTATTATTGAGATCATTAGCTGCAGAACGGGCTGCACCGAAAAGATCTCGGAATTCGCCGTTCGCTTCGTCAAGCTTGGTGGAAAGATCAGCGATTGTCGCCCGGTTTCCATCACGTACGCCTTCAAGGCGGAGTGTCTCAGCTTTTGCTGCATCTTTGCGGGCTTTAACCCGGGAAAGCTCAGCGCGCTGTTCATTTCTTTTTGCTAAAAATTCAGCTTCTCTGCGTTTGTTTTCTTCAGCTGATTTTCTACGTTCAACCCGCACCGCATCAAGGACGCTTTGGAGGTTAACTTGTGCTGTAGCGGGCGAGGTAAAACTGCTCGTTGCTACATCTGCACTTATAGCTGCAATCCCAGCACAAACCGAGAGACCTGCAAGTTTCAATAATTTCATGACTTTTGTTCCTTGCTATTCAATTACTATTGTGCCGATGAGGCGCGTCTGATGGGTAATGCGAAAAGATTCGGCGCCATTTGGCCTTTAGCCATGCGCATCGCTATTTTCACATCGGGTACATAGCTTAGGGGTAAATCAGACCAAGCTTTGGCTTCATTATCCCATGCTTTGAGAACCTGGTCATTTTCAGTTTTGAAAATGAGCTCAACACGGCCTACCTGCAAAAATTCACCGCTGGTTTCAGTACCGTCAACATCGATAGTACCGGTGTAGTGGTTAACCGTGCGGCCAAATTCGTTTTCGAGAGAATAGGCTTCAACGATGCTGCGATATTTTTGAGCTGCGGAGGTATTGGGATTATCAATATCCTGACGCACTCTGTTAACACGCGCCAATCTTCCGTTTGGTCCTTCAAGATTGAAAGGAATATCAGCATCAACGAATTTTTCGAATGCTGCGACCATATCAATCATTAAGGGCTCAACAGCTTGCTGTAGGCCGGCAACGTTCGCAATATCATCGGTCAAGCGTCCAATTTCACGCTCCTGACCTTCGATAGTGCGTTTTAGAGAATTATTATAACGCAACGATGCATCTAACTGGCGCTGGTCAGCTTTGAACTGATTTAGCAGTTCAGCTGTTTGATCCGCCCGCTGGTCAATAACCTGTTGAGATTTTTTTGCGTCATCAGCAGTCCGTTTTGCGGTATCTAGAGCTGCTGAAAACTGTGCATTTGCTGATACATTCATCGCGATTGATATCGCTAAGATTGATCCAAAGATCGATACTCTTTTCATTCTTGCCTCACCTGAATTTGTCTAACCTACCGGTTTGTTCTGTCACCACCGGCCACCTTGCCCAGCATAACCCCGTTTCGAGGATTAAATGGACAGACCGACATGTTCGACAATCTCTTTGCTATTCTTTCGACTTCGACTTTATTTAAACAATTTTCGAGAACCTAATTTCCCGATTGAAATTTTATCCTTATCACCTTCACTTTGGCACAAATGACCATAACAATCATCTAAACCATCAATTTCGCAAAGCTGTAGAAACATACATGTAACCGCTTATGACAAAAACCCGTTACCCGGGCAAAATCACCTCAAGATCATAAAATATGACGCAACAGGTGACTTAAATTTCATCAATACTTAAGGGGGATATTTAGCAAAAAAAATCTCCAAAAATAATTCAGGAGACAGATAATTACCCTTGTTATACCCCTTAAAACCAATCACATGGAGTTTCAGCTCCACGATATTTTCAATCATTACGTTAAATTATAACGTATGCAAGTACAATATCTAACAATTTCACGTGAATACAAGGCTGGATATCGGTTTTAACCAAGACCATAGTTTGGATTCAACATGTAAAAGTGATCCAAACCCTTGCTACAGTGTGGGTATTTTAAATGTTGCATAGCAGCGAAAACTATCCGGTTTAGTGGGTAAAAAAAAATGTCCAGAGAGGCGAAATTTAGTGGAAATGCTCAAAAATTAACTAAAATTGGGCCGAAAAAGTTTCTTAATTTAGCAATTAGAATCATCTGGCATCGTTCATTTCGATTTGTTTGTTCTGCAAATAGCAATCTCTTGGAAAGAGCTGCTTCAAGTCATTTAAACTTTATAAAAACTTGGCTGGGGCGCCAGGATTCGAACCTGGGATGTCGATACCAAAAACCGATGCCTTACCACTTGGCGACGCCCCAACATGGGATGCGGGAAATAGCGCTTTCGCAGCTGTCATGCAATAGTTTGTGACGAAAAAACTGCTCGCATGATGCAATTATCTAGCTTTTTTCCGAGTTACACATGAAAGTTTCCAGATCAGAAGTCGTTATTCAGTGTCCCATACCAGTCATTAAGGCCTCTTTGTATGGCCAATCATGAAAGTCTGGCAGGGAGCAGCTATATTTGTTAAGAAAATACCCCGCCCAGTGGCCATTAACCATTAACCATAGGCCGTTTAATCAGGAAGATCATTTCAATGTCAGTTTTTATACCCAATTTTGTTCGTTTTTTCCTTTGCCGCTCTTTCAATGACTGTGAGCAAATCAGGCAACCGATAAGATTTTGGAGTAAACAATTGTTTTCATTAGGCTTTATCTTGTCCGCCTTGCTCATCTTGTCGTGCGGCCGGGAGCAAGCACCTCTATCAGCTTCTGAAAGTGAGGGCCTATCGACCTCGGCGGTCATTCCTGAAAAATTAGCCATAGAAACTGCTGACATCATTATATTTGGCGGAGCGATATATACCGCAATTGATGAACAACCCAGAGTTGAGGCGGTCGCGATTCGCGGGTCGCGCATTCTGGCGACGGGCTCCAAGGACGAAATTTTAGAATTAGCAACTCCGACTACCCGCTTGATCGATTTATCCGGGGCTGCGATGTATCCCGGTTTTACGGATGCTCATGCCCATTTGCGCGCGATTGGTATGCGAGAACTAACCCTCAATCTGGAGGGTAGTCCATCCCTTGCGGCTATGGCTGCAAAGGTACAATCGGCAATGGATGGGTTAGCCCCCGGCGAGAGCCTTTATGGTCGGGGATGGATTGAAACAAACTGGCCGGAAAACCGTGTTCCAAATCGCGCAGATTTGGACCCGTTCTCCCCCGACAATCCGGTAATCCTTGAGCGCGCAGATGGCCATGCCATGCTGGTCAATTCGCTCGCTTTAAAACGCGCCAATATCAATTCAGAGACAAGTGATCCGGCTGGTGGGCGTATTGAAAAAGATGCGCAAGGCGAACCCACGGGAATTTTAGTGGATGCGGCCCAAGACCTCGTCGCCGGTTTGCTCGATAGCCCCTCCCCTGAACGCAAACGACAAGCTTATGAAGTGGGGGCAAAAATTTATGCCGCTTATGGTTGGACCGGCACACATAACATGTCCGTTGCCCCTGACGATATAAGTATGATGGAAACGCTTGCCGGTTCTCTCGACCCTTCGGGGGTAAATCATCTTCCTATTCGCGTTTACAATAGTATTGAACCGGAAGGCTTCGAGGCCCTTGCCGCAAATGGTCCGCGTCAAGATGAAAGCGGGCGCATTATAACGAGAGCCGTTAAGCTGTATGCTGACGGTGCGCTCGGTTCTCGTGGGGCAGCACTATTTGCTCCTTATGAGGATCAAGCAAGCACAAGTGGCCTTTTACTGATGACGGCGCAAGAGGCTAAAAATTATATGGCCAGTGCCTTGAAAGCAGGCATTCAGGTTAACACTCATGCAATTGGAGATCGGGGTAATGCTCTGGTTCTGGATTGGTATGAAGAAGTAACAAAAAGCGCTGACCAGCCAGTTGGTGATGTGCGGTTTCGTATTGAACATGCGCAAATCGTAAGACCTGTCGACATTATGCGGTTTCAAAAAAATGCTGTCATCGCCTCGATGCAACCCTCCCATGCGATCGGTGATTTGTTTTTTGCCCCTGATCGCCTCGGCCCCGAACGTATGGAAGGCGCTTATGCTTGGCGATCCATGATCGATGCAGGGGTTATCATTGCCGGTGGGTCTGATGCCCCTGTTGAACGCGGTGATCCGCGCATTGAGTTTTATGCAGCCATCGCAAGAAAAGATCTAAAAGGATTTCAAGGAGAGAATTGGTATCCGCAAGAAATTGTATCCCGTCAGGAAGCCTTGAAAATGTTCACCGCTTGGCCGGCTTATGCTTCGTTTCAGGAAAAAAATCTGGGTACAATCCAAGCTGGAAAAAAAGCTGATTTTACGGTTTTTTCAGATGATATTATGACCATTGAACCAAAAGATATATTGAACACAAAAACGGTTATGACGTGGGTCGATGGAAAAATAATATACCAAGACCAATAAAACAGGTTCACAGTTTTCATAAAATATCTTGGCAAATTTTTCTATAATCTGCATTTGCCCTGTTTACATCCGAGCAAACTGTTGCTGAATACGCGGGCTCGATAATGTTATCGGGTTAATTATATTGATCGCATTTTTAAAAGCCAAACCGCCAAACCAAATTGGCACCAGAAATGCGTAAACGAAGAATAATGGTAAAGGTTTATACTCATGCGTATTGAAGCAATTTCCATCGGCAATAATCCGCCGGTAGATGTTAATGTCATCATTGAAGTGCCCGTAGGTGGGCACCCCATTAAATACGAAATGGATAAGGATGCCGGGACCCTTATTGTTGACCGTTTTCTCCATACGCCCATGTCTTATCCGGGAAATTACGGCTTCGTACCGCACACCCTTTCCGATGATGGGGATCCGATTGATGTTCTGGTTTGCAACACACGGCCCTTGATACCGGGCTGCGTAATCAATGTGCGCCCGGTTGGGGTGATGTTGATGGAGGATAATTCCGGGTTGGACGAAAAGATAATCGCGGTCCCCTCAAACCACCTCACCAAGCGTTATGATAAGGTCAAGAACTATACAGATTTGCCAGAAATAACCTTGCAGCAGATTTCGCACTTTTTTGAGCATTATAAAGATCTGGAACCGGGCAAATGGGTAAAGCTTGATGGCTGGAAGGATCAAGACGTTGCGCAAAAACTAATCGTGGAAGCTATTGAACGGGTAAAAAAATAATCTTTAAATTTCCGTTCATTCCAGCTTCATTACTTTTCTATTTGATCAGCATAAAGATGTTCAGTAAGCCTATTCTCTAATGGTGCTTTACGCGGGAAAGAGGGGCGCAGTCTTCGCGCTCCTCGGCTAAAATCGCAAACTGGGTTTCGAATTGTCCTTTAATTTTTGATGACAAGCGCACATCAATCAGCAATGTGTTTTCTATAACATTCTCTTCCATCACTTCGCCCCGTGCATGTAAAAAGGCTCGCGCAGCTCCTTGATCGAGGGGAATTTTAAAGTGGTGAGATTGCCGCTCGGCGGTCAGAAAGCTATCTGTTATTGTTGAAAGCGCGGCAACGCCCTCCCCTGTGACGGCAGAAATTGCGACTTGAACAGGGTCTTGTGCAGTTGCATTTTTAACCGAAGGCTCAACAGATAATTTTGCCGCCGCGCGGATGGTAAAGCGCTCATCATCTTCCAAAAGGTCAATCTTGTTTAAAGCTTCAATGACAGGCCGCCCACCGGAGTCCGGATTCTGGATGCTTGTATCAATGCCAAGCTCTTGCAATACCGATAAGACATCTTGGCGCTGCGCCTCACTATCAGGGTGTGCAATATCGCGGACATGGATAATGATGTCGGCCTCCAATACCTCTTCGAGTGTTGCCCGAAATGAAGCCACTAATTGAGTGGGAAGGTCCGAGATAAATCCAACCGTATCTGATAAAATTGCCTGTTGCCCCGATGCCAAAATGATTGAACGCATTGTTGGGTCGAGTGTCGCAAATAATAAATCCTGAGCCTGAACTTTGGACTGTGTCATCAAGTTGAACAGGGTGGATTTTCCCGCATTGGTATATCCCACAAGAGCAACAACCGGATATGGCGCGCGTTGGCGTTTGGCCCTTTGAAGGGAGCGTGTTCGCTTTACCGCTTCAAGTTTTTTACGCAGCCGAACGATCTTATCAGCAAGGACGCGCCGGTCGCTTTCAATTTGGCGTTCACCAGGCCCACCGAGAAAACCATCACCCCCGCGCTGGCGCTCAAGGTGGGTCCAGGATCGCACAAGGCGGGATCGTTGATAGGTTAAATGCGCAAGCTCGACTTGCAGACGCCCCTCTTTTGTTTGGGCCCTTGCGCCAAAAATTTCCAATATCAATGCGGTGCGATCAAGCACTTTGATATCAAGCGCCTTCTCCAGATTTCTATGTTGCACCGGCGTAAGGGAGCCATCAATGATCAGCAAATCCGGGCGATGGTCATAGGTTGAAAGCTGCCCCTTGATCTCGTCCAGCTTACCTGTCCCGAAAAGGGTTGCTGGTTTTGGCCGTGAGATCGTTATCACAGCACTTTCAACGACTTCAAGCTCAATAGCTGCCGCTAACCCGACCGCCTCTTCCAGAGCGCTTTGCGGGTTTCGTATCTGTCCATGATTGGCAGATGATCCAGCCGCTTTCTCATCAGTTTTGGCGAAAGCGGGAAGGACCGGGTGATAAACAAGTGCGGTTTGCATAATTTTCTAATTTTACTGTGACAATGGCTTTGTCGTGATTTTCACGATTGCATAACACGGCGAGGATAATCTCAATAGCCCGGATTTCGATAGTTTTTGCAGGGTATCGTTATTTTCTATCGAAAAGTCAAAACGACCCTTAAAACAGGGGCTTCCAGCCAATCTGCGGGGTGATTGCTGAAAAGCTTCAACTAAAAAGGGGAAAAGGTTACTAGCGGCAGATTTAAAGATTGATGCAACTAGCGCCGATTTATTTGGTCGGCAATCGCTTTAATTATCACCATGCTGATGAGTTAGTGAAAACACCCAAAGCATTATATCAGGAACCAGGCTCTTCATCCTCTTCGCCATCCCATAAGTTTACAGGTTGTGAAGGCATAATGGTGGAGATCGCATGTTTGTAAACCAGCTGTATATGGCCGTCTCTGCGCAGCAGAACGCTGAAGTTATCAAACCAGTTGACTATTCCCTGCAACTTTACACCATTCACGAGAAAAACTATGACGGGTATTTTGTCTTTACGGATATGGTTCAAGAATACATCTTGCAGGTTTTGTTTTTTGTCAGTCATTTATTGCAGCTTTATTTTTAAAATAGTGTTTTTTTTGGCTAGGCCATAAAACCGGAAATTAAACAATTTTAGGTGCAAAGCAAAATAAATATGGCGAAAGTAGGAAAATAAGCCAAAATGTTCAAAAATTACCATTAATTTAGCAATATTTGGAACTTAACTGCGCCAAAACGCCCGATTAAACAGAGCAAGTGCAGCAACTGCCTCAATTCTCCCCAAGATCATGGCAACAACCATAAACCAACGCGTGGGCATTGAGAACACCCCATAGTCAGAATTTTCCAAACCTGACAGCGCGATCAAGGGTCCGGTATTGCTCAATGTCGCTGTGGCGACACTTGCGGCTTCGTCGAAGCTATGGCCTGAAAATGTCATCACTAAAATCATTATTGCGAGTACGAGCGTAAAAACCAGAAAGTGCATCCATACACCAAGCTCGTTGGCAATTTTGGTTTGACCATGGACGGCATGGGGTAAAATCAAACGCCTAATTTCTTCACGGGCGCGGGCCATAATCACCAGCCAGCGCTGAATTTTAAAGCCGCCAGCCGTGGAGACTGCCGCCCCGCCAATTAATGACGTGATAACGGCAACGGTCAGCGGCGGTGCCTCCCCCAAAATCATTCCATTTGTGGTCAGCAGGGAGACTGAATTAAAAAGCTGTGCCGGTATCAGATCGATATCCCCGGCCCCCGCAAGCACCCAGAATAATATCCCGACAGCAAAGATCATAATAACGAAGACTTCTGTCTCGTTATCCTGAAGGTTGCGCCATGATCCACGAATGATGGTGGATAAAAGGATAAAATTAATGCCCGAGAACAAGATAAACGGCATAAGAACCGAGCCGAGCCACGGCGGATAACCCGCCATGCCATCTATATGGGGGATTAACCCGCCAGAAGCCGGCACAGAAAAAGACAGGATGACGGCATCGAAAGTTTCGATGCCCGATATTACCAAAATCCCGAAACAGGCTAGGGTCAGCAAACAATAAATACTAAGGAATGAACGGAGAGCATTCCGCAATGAACGCAAGTATGAATCCCGCTCCCCCCGCGAAAATGGGAGTTGTAATGTTTTTACCCCATAAAAAGCCGGCCTCACAATAATCGAGGCGGCAAAAGCAATGGAAACCAACCCGCCAGACCATTGCAAGATCGCGCGCCATAACATATGGACCGGATCATTGAGCAGGGTTTCTAAAGACAGCCATGCGCCTGTTGTTGTGATAGCCGAAACCGCTTCGAAATACGAATCAGAGAACCCGACACCCCCAAGATAGATTGGCAGTGCTGCAAAAACGGGGGCTATCACCCACCACAAAAGGACCAGCAATATGCCGCCACGAAAATCAGTAGGTGGGCGAAGAGTTCCCGATGCCAGAAAAAGACCGCCACCGGTTAATGTGGTTGCGAGTAAGGCAAAAAACCAGACACTCGTTCCTGTACCGGCATCACTCGAGATGGTCTCGGAGACACCAGACAAGGAAAACAATCCAGGAATGCCCATGGCAATACCGAGAAAGAAAATTCCCGCACCCAGCGCCCGGATAATACTAGCCAGCCCCATCAATGCTGCCTTTCAAAGGTAAAAGATGATACGCTAACACTGATTAAAAATAGTCTACACTAACACGGAACATCTGTTCGACATCGCGCACATGCTCGCGCATTGCCATCAACACGATCCGGTCGTCAGGTAAAACTTCAAAATCGCCATTAGGGATAAAGACTTCTCCGTCTCGCGACACAGCGCCAACGATCACACCGCTTGGTAAATTGGCCTCTTTAAGTGGTTTGTTGA
The DNA here is from genome assembly GCA_964392325.1 of uncultured Caulobacterales bacterium. Taxonomy (GTDB): domain Bacteria; phylum Pseudomonadota; class Alphaproteobacteria; order Caulobacterales; family Parvularculaceae; genus CALLPQ01. The sequence goes on along the minus strand of CAYMPJ010000007.1, from coordinate 51,628 downwards.
CCAGAGGCGATGTTTCAAGCGCAACTGCGTCGATGATTTCTGCCTGACCGTCAAATAAGGAGTAAACCCCTTTAATACGCCCCCGCCGGATATGTTGCAGGATCGTTGATATGGTTGTGCCTCGCGGGTCGATAAAACGATCAATACCAACCGCGTCACTGACCGCAGAATAGTCCTGTTCATTTATCAATGTCAGAGCCCTTCGAGCGCCTTCTTTTTTGGCGACCACCGAGGCAAGAATATTGACTTGATCATTATTCGTCACCGCAATCACGGTTTCGGTATCACGTACACCGGCCTCACTGAGTAGATCCCGGTCAAGACCGTCGCCTTGCAGAACGATTGTACGCTCTAATTCTTCCGCGATTGCCTCTGCCCGGCTTTGATCTTGCTCGATAAGGCGCACTTTCATGCCGCGCTGTTTTTCAAGCCCGCGCGCAACATTTAATCCTATATTGCCGCCCCCAATAATGATAACCCGGCGTGCCCGGCTAACCGCCACCCCTAATATATCAAGAGCGCGCGGTACATGATCGCGTTTTGCAACAAATAAAATTTGGTCGCCAACGTCAAGTTGGTCTTCAGAACTTGCTCGCCATAATTTTTTATTGCGACGTATGCCGACAATAGTTACTCTTAAGTCTGGAAATAAATCATAGAGTTGATTGATGGGAGTGTTAATAACCGGGCAATCATCGCGAAGCTTAACGCCAACCGTCCACACCAAACCATCGACAAAGGAGGTGACCTCAAAAGCACCCGGGGTCAACATGCGTTGCATGATCGCTTCACTCACCGTCAGTTCGGGGGAAATGATCACATCAATGGGCAGGTTATTTCGGCTAAACAGATCATTATATTTTGAATCGAGATAACCCTGAGCACGAATTCTGGCAATTTTTGTCGGAACATCAAAAAGGGAATGAGCAATCTGACACGCGATCATATTCACTTCATCGGAATGTGTGACCGTAATGATCATGTCCGCTTCGCGGGCCCCGGCCTCGAACAGTACATCCGGATAAGACCCATTGCCAACGACACCGCGCACATCAAGGCGCTCGGAAATTTCTCGTATTAAACTGCTGGATTGGTCTATAACAGTGACGTCGTTACCTTCATGGGATAAACGACGTGCAATACCATATCCAACTCGGCCAGCGCCGCAAACAATGACCCGCATATAGGGTTTCCTGTGATTTTGCTTCCAACCGGGGTGATCACCGAGCGAATAGAAGTTAACGATTACTCACAATACAATATAATAATAAAAAGTTATCAAGAGTTAACTAACGGGGTTAGTTTCCGATAAATCATTCTCGCTGGCGACAGTTTGACCAGTAGGTGACCCATCCTTGGTTCCCTGGCTAGATACGCCCAGAGACTTGAGTTTTCGATGAAGCGCCGAGCGTTCCATGCCGATAAATGAGGCTGTACGAGATATATTACCCCCAAATCGACTGATTTGGGTTACGAGATATTCCCGCTCAAATCGCTCTCGCGCAACCCTTAACGGCATAGCAATGATTTGCTCCATCCCTGAACCCGCCCCGGCAACAAAGCCAGAATCGGTAACTTCAGGGGGCAGATCATCACAGCACAAATTATCTGCGTTCTCGCGCGGTGCCATAATGAGCGTGCGTTCAATTACATTTCGCAATTGACGAACATTTCCCGGCCATTGATATGTTTGAAGCGCTGCAATCGCATCACTAGAAAATGTCCTTGATGGCAAGCCATGTGTTCGGGAAAGCTGATCGGTAAAATACTCCACCAATTCGGGAATATCTTCCCGGTGTTCACTCAATGAAGGCGTTGTAATTGAAACCACATTGAGACGGTGGAACAAATCCTCTCGAAAAGTCCCCGCTACAGCCTCTTCCAGAAGATTTCTCGACGTAGTTGAAACAATCCGGACATCGACTTCAACAGGGCGACTGCCCCCAATGCGCTTAAAACGTTGATCGACAAGAACACGCAGAATTTTACCTTGGGTTTCGAGGGGCATATCCCCGACTTCATCAAACATCAAAGTCCCGCCGTGGGCGCGCTCCATGAGGCCAATATATTTGACCGAGCTATCTTCGTTTTCAACGCCAAAGAGTTCTTCTTCCATCCGCTCCGGAGCAATCATAGCGGCACTTGCCAAAACAAAGGGGCTTTCCGCCCGGCCCGATTGCGCATGAATAAGACGCGCCAGCATTTCTTTCCCCGATCCGGGTGGACCGGAAATCAATATCCGTGATCTGGAATCAGAAACCCTCTCTACAATATTTTTAAGCGATGCAATATGATTTGAGCTTCCAACCAAACCCCAATCAGGCATTCTGCCTTTGAGTTCGTAATTTTCGCGGCGCAATCGCGTTGCTTCCAGACCCCGCTTTACAGCCAGTACAAGACGGTCTGCATTGAAGGGTTTTTCAACAAAATCATAAGCCCCCTTCTTGATTGCCGCGACAGCAGTTTCAATCGTTCCGTGTCCAGATATTACGATAACAGGTAAATCCGGATGCATTTTTCGGACTTCTTCTAAAATCTCGATGCCATCCATTTTTGAATTTTGCAGCCAGACATCAAGTATCATGAGTGCGGGCACTCGTTTAGCAAGATTTGCGAAAACAGCATCCGAATTGGCTGCCATTCGCGGGGAATATCCCTCATCTTCTAAAATACCTGAAACCAATTCACGAATATCAAGTTCGTCATCGACAACTAATACATCTGTAACCATAAAATTTTACGCCCTATTTTGCGTTCTTGTCATTCTTTTCGTCACTTATTTCATCACTATAGTCGTGCCATTGCGTTCTCATTGTTCTACCCTTGTTGCACTGACACTTTTTGGGGGACGGGTTCATTGAATTCGTCTTCAACAAATTCCATCTTCGAGACACTTGGGGTGTCTTTCTCGGTGTTATATTGAGCAAGGGGCAGGCTAAGACTGATGCGCGCCCCTGTTATGCCAATCGAATTATCATCATCAAACGCAAGATCACCGCCATGCTCTTCCGCGATCTTTTTAACAATGGCCAAGCCAAGGCCAGTCCCTTTTTCCCTTGTAGTCATATAAGGTTCTGCAAGTCTATGGCGCTCCTCTTGCGGCAGGCCAATGCCGTTATCAACGATTTCAATAGTGCAATGGTGTGCGTCTTCGCGAGAAGGTTCAAAGCGAAAACGTACAATGATTTTACCCGCGTGCTGGCCAGAACCATTAGCATCGGATTGATTACCATTTTCCGAGGCCACCACATCTTGAGACAAGCGGGTTGAGATAGACTCGGCTGCATTTTTTATCAAATTCGTTAGTGCCTGTACGATTAAGCGACCATCACACTCCACCAGAATTGGTTTCATATCCGGGCCATCGAGCAAATCAACATCAAACTGAATGTCAGGATAAGTAACACGTTGGGGGAAAATTGCCGATTTCGTCAGCTCACGAATATCCTCGATTTGAATAACCGGTTTTGGCATTCTCGCAAAAGAAGAAAACTCGTCAACCATCCGGCCAATATCTTTTACCTGACGAATGATCGTGTCAGTGCATTTTTCAAATACTTCTGGTGATGAGCTGACCTCATCTTTATATTTTCGCTGTAATCGCTCTGCGGAAAGCTGAATCGGTGTTAGTGGATTTTTAATTTCATGAGCGATGCGCCGTGCAACATCGCCCCAAGCGGCGTTTCGTTGCGCGACGATGAGCTGGGTAATATCATCAATGGTGACAACAAAATTACCGTCTTGATCACCCACATCACTCACAATTTGAACATTAAAGGTCTGTGTCTTACCATTGCGCAGAAATTCGACCTGTCCCCCTACGCTTTTATCGGGGTTTTGGCGCACCTCCTCGATCATAGCCGTTATTTCCGGAACAAGTTTTTCAATGGGAGTTCCGGTAATCCGGTTTGCCTCAATACCTAAAAGAACGGCAGCTGAGCGATTTGCGATTGTAACGCGCCCATCTGATCCAAGTCCGAGAACACCAGCTGAAACACCCGCCAGCACTGTCTCGGTAAAGCGGCGACGCTGATCAAATTGCCGGTTCGTGTCGATTAAATCTGCACGTTGTGTTTGGAGTTGGCCGGTCATTTTATTCATTGATCGGGCCAATTCACCAACTTCCCCGTCATTATCATAAACAGCAACCCGTGCTGATAAATCACCGCTTGATACATTCTCGGCCATGGTAACAAGGCGCCCAATCGGGCTCACAATTTGCGTGGCTGCGCCCAGTGCCAGCCAGATCGCCCCGAACATGATGGTAACCCCAAGAATGACATAGCCAAGAACAAAGACCCGTTCGAGCCTTAACCTACCTTGAATCGCCTCGCTCCAGTCTGCTGCGATAAAGCGGACCTGCTTGAGTTGATTTGCCAGTGTCGGATCAATGGATTTGTAGATAATGAGATAGCCATTATCGTAGTCCGGTATCTTGGTAATACCGCGCCACATATCGAGTTGATCATTATTGTTAATCTCGAAACGATAGCGATCAAAACTGATTTCTCCCTGAACGAATTTCTCATCCGGGATATCCCTGTCTAACCAATCGAAAACCGCTGATGTCGGAAGAGTAAATACCCCCTCCTCTAATTCAATACGCGTTACGAGATTTTTATTTCCATCGAGAAGGTAAATAGCTGCAAAAGAACGCGCACGCGCCTGAATCTCAAGGTAGGAACGAAAATTAAGGGGAGTTCTAGCAAAGCCCAAATTCTGGATTTCGCTTCTTCTAATATCGATCGCAGCATCAAGCATTTGCGCTTTTGTTTCTTGCGAAACATAGCCGACCAGCCCGTTGGCCGTATCGCGCGCAATTTGATGATAATTTTCAATACGTGCACTGAATACATCGTCAAGGCTTGAGCGCAATACCATAAAGGCAAACAAAAATGCAATAATAGCGGGAACGACTGCGACCAATGTAAACCAGCGCACCAGTTTCATGTGAAGTCGCGAGCCGGCCAATTGGTGACGCCTGTCGGACCAAACATTCCAGAAACGCCATGCAACCAAACCAGCAAATCCGGCCGCGATAATAACGTTTGCAACGACTAGTGAGACCAGAACATTGCGTTCGGTTGTTTCAACCGCCGGGGATAATAAAAACCATGTCGAGAGAAATGCACAAACGCCGATTGTAACGAGCGCAAAAGCGGCGAATGTATTTGAATTTGCCCAGCGTGAGAGCCAATCTTTAGGTTTCATGTTTTTCGATTTTGTGCGTGGAAGCGCGTCGGGAACAGTCTCGTTATCGATGGTGGCACCCATATTGTGTTCATCATCATTCGCCAAGCGCAATGCAGGCGGTAATGCGTTTTCATGGGATGGGCGGTTGGAGACCATGCATTCCTTCAGCAATAAATATTTAGTCGACTTGACCAAAAGCTGGTCAGTTTACACAACAAAAAACCAACGTGTCATTAATGTCACCTAATTGTTGCTGTAAATCAACACAAATATGCTTGATGTTGGTATTTAGCGCTCCCTTAATTTAGCGGAATGCGAAAATGCCCTGTTTGGGGGAGTGAGGTTGTCTCTTCAAAACTGCCCTAGAGAAGATATCCCAATTAGCGTCATAAAAATTTTCAATATAATCAATGACTTTTCTTGCACTATTCACTTGGCAAATGAAAGCGCGTATCGATCTTCTCTGTTCTGGTTCAATTTCCACAGGTGCAGCATCGATATAGGCCGCGACATGCTTGCGGGCCATGCGGATCCCCAAGGGTTCACCATAAAGACTGATAATGTCCTTGTAATGGGCGAGTGCAATCGCACCTTGAGTCGCGAGATTGGGTTCCTCAATCTCGTCTTTGCCCTCAGATAAGGCTCGTGCGATTCGTGCCGGTAGCCATGGTCGCCCGACCGCCGCGCGGCCAATCATTACCCCATCCGCGCCGGATTGCGCGAGTGCATGACGGACATCTTGGAGGGTTTCAATATCGCCGTTCACAATAAGCGGGATCGAGACAGCCTCTTTGGTATCGCGCACTCTTTTCCAATCGGCGCTTCCCTTGTAAAATTGATTGCGGGTTCGACCATGCACAGTCAGCATTTCAATGCCCGCCCCCTGGGCGCGCAAACCGATCTCGGGGGCATTGAGCATCTGGTGATCCCAGCCCAATCGCATCTTCATGGTGACGGGAAGCGTTGTCGCATTCACCGTTGCCTCAATAAGGCTCAAGGCTTTGTCTGGATCGCGCATAAGCGCAGACCCCGAAAGCCCGCCAGTCACCTGCCGCGAGGGGCAGCCCATATTAATATCGATAATATCCGCGCCCGCATCTTGCGCCAGCTTTGCCCCTTCTGCCATCCAACGCGCCTCGCGTCCCGCCAACTGGATAACAAATGGAAAGGGCGCATCAGCTTCTAGCGAACCATCGGCGTTACTATCTGCGCCAAGGGCCCGGCGCACCACATCGGGACGCGCTCGGACCAGTTCCTCACTGGCAACCATCTCGGAGACCACAAGCCCTGCCCCGCAACGCGCCGCCATCCGGCGCATCGCCAAATCACTCACGCCGGACATAGGGGCAAGCGCAACCGGATTTTTCAGGCATATGTCTCGAATGGTTATGGTCATAAGGCTCAAATAAAGAAAAATCCCGTTTACCCGTAAACGATAGGTCGTGACTAGCCAAAAAGTAAGCTGAGCAGATTTACCGACATATTTGAGTGTAGCTGATATTCAAACCTTTAACACATCCTAGCTAGTAGGAGGCGGTTAGAACGGACACTTTGTTCTTAGCTCTTTCCATTCTGCTGTTACCGGATGATAGAAGCTTAGCTCTTGGGCGTGCAACAATAGCCGCGGGGATACTTCCTTTACTTTGAGGGGCGCATACCATTCATCGCCAATGATCGGATGACCTATCGATTTCATATGAAGGCGTAATTGATGAGAGCGGCCAGTTAACGGGGTTAAGGCCAAACGGGTGCTCGTCTCTGAACGCTCCAATATTTCGTAATTGGTGATAGCCTCTCTGCCATGTTCATAACAAATCATTTGTAATGGACGGTTTGGCCAATCACACCGTATTGGTAAATTGATCGTGCCCGTCTCTTTTTCGACGATACCATCGACCAAAGCGATATAGCGTTTTTTCGTTGTCCGTTTTTCAAATTGCTTACCGATATGGGCAAGATTTTTCTTACCGCGCGGCAACACCATTATCCCGGACGTTGCCATATCTAGTCTGTGTACGATATAGGCATCGGAGAATTCTTCCTGCACTCTTGTCTCAATGCAATCACGGCTTATCTTGCCCGGCACGCTCAATAGCCCGGCCTGTTTGTTCACAACAATCACCGCATCATCGTGATAGACAATATCAAGCCATGGTTTTACCGGCGGGTTATAATGGGGAGATAGTTTCATTACTTCGCGCGATGGACATAAAGGTAACATTTCTCATCAGTCACAGCTGGTATCCCGTTCAATTCTCTAATCTTCGTCGCACCAATTTTCTCAGCCGTTTTAATACTTGCTATATTTTCATGATGAATAACATGGGCGACTTAACGCCACTGCAATTGATCAAATGCGTAGCGAACACATGCTTCACCCGCCTCCGCCGCGTAGCCTTTTCTTGTATGATTGGGATGAATAGCCCAACCAACTTCCGGCTGCGCCCATCCTTCCGGATTCCATGGGCCAACCCGTCCGACCCATTGACCCGTCGATTTTTCAATAATAGAAAAGAAACTATAGCCGCGCACCTGCTGATGACCAATCACCATATACATATTTCGCCACGCAAGCGCCCGGTTCATGACCTGTCCGCCAATATACCGAACCGTCTCTTCATCGGCCATCATTTCCGTCCACCCGTCAAAATCACGCTCAACGTTGATCGTTCTTAAAATCAAGCGATCAGTTTCAAGGATAGGTGTCATAGATAAATAGCTAAAGTTTAGGGGCCAGTTTTGGCGGCTCTTGCGGCTTGCAGCTTGGCAAAATCCTCACCCGCATGATGAGAGGATCTTGTGAGCGGACTGGCAGAAACCATTAAAAACCCTTTTGAACGCGCAAGAACTTCATAGGACTTGAATTCTTCCGGCGTAACAAATCGATCGACGGGGGCGTGCTTTCTTGTCGGTTGAAGATATTGACCAATGGTCAGGAAATCGATTCCTGCCGAGCGCATATCATCCATGACCTGCATTACTTCTTCGCGGGTCTCACCAAGACCAACCATCAGACCGGATTTGGTGAACATATTCGGGTCGCTCTCTTTAACCCGTTCCAGCAAGCGCAAGGAATTGTAATAACGTGCACCGGGACGGATAGAGAGATAAAGCCGGGGCACGGTCTCGAGATTATGGTTGAACACATCCGGTTTTGAATCAATTACGAGATTGGCGTATTCTTCTTTTCGCAAGAAATCCGGTGTTAAAATTTCAATCGTTGTATTTTTATTCCCTGCACGAATTTTCGTTACAGTCTCGGCAAAATGTGCAGCGCCGCCATCGATCAAGTCATCACGGTCGACAGAAGTAATCACCACATGTTTCAGCCCCATCTGGGCGACGGCATCAGCGACTTTTTCAGGTTCATTTACATCCAGAGGGGCAGGTTTACCGGTTTTGACATTACAAAACGCGCACGCTCTGGTGCAGGTATCGCCCATGATCATCATGGTCGCATGGCTCTTGGACCAGCACTCGCCAATATTAGGGCAAGCTGCCTCTTCGCACACAGTATGAAGCCCGCGATCCTGAACAATTTTACGGGTTTCCTGAAACCCTTTCGAGGTCGGGGCTTTTACTCTAATCCAGTCAGGTTTGCGCATGACTTCGCTATCCGGGCGCTTTTGCTTCTCCGGATGGCGTATCGCGGCATTGGTGACGTTTTCCGTCCTGTCATTTTTTATCAATGTTACCATAAAGGTGATGTAACAGTCCGGCAGGTCTTTTTAAAGCGCTACCGGCTTGGAAATGGTCAAAATTTCCAATAAATCCGTTAAATCTCAGGGGGTAACATACGTTGGGCACGCCATTGTTCGACAATACGGCGTACATAATGATCATCGTCCACCTCTACGGTCCAACCATCTGTAAAGCTGGCTGTCAGGCTGCGAGGGACATCTGTGCGGCGCAATGCATCAAACCGAATTCGTGTTGGTAACGGAACCCCCTCACCCACGGCGATTGCCTCGCCCATTCCAAGGGAGGGAAGCGAGCTCAACAAGCTCGTCGATGCATCGGGGACAATCGCCCGCAAGGTTTCCTGATCGGCCTGATTGGCAAGACGCATGGCAAAGATCGTGTTGCATTGAGATAGAATAGCCGGATCAAGCTCGGTCGGGCGTTGGGAGACAACCCAGAGAGAAACACCTGTTTTTCGCCCCTCTTTAGCAAGGCGCGTGAGCGCTTTGCGCGTCGGAGAGAAGCCAGAAGAACGGTCAGCCGGAGCAAATCTATGGGCATCCTCAACAATGATTGCTATCGGCGATGCCCCGTGGCTCCAAAGGCCAAATTCGAAAGCAAGCCGTGAAATCACAGATACCAGAACTTGCGCCACTTCAGCTGGCAGGGCCCCTAATTCAATAATTGAGATTGGCTGACCGTCAACGGGAATTCGGAACAAGGATGCAAGCGTGTCTACCATTGTGTCTTGAACGCTTAAACTCCCGAACATAAATGTATAACGCGCATCTTGGCTGATTGTGTACAAACGATTCCGCAATTTTTTATAGGGAATCATATTTTGCGTATTGTTCAAACCGCCAAGCGCTTTATCTAGCAAGGAGAGCAAATCAGACAGTCGATAGGGCGTTGGTGTATCAACGGTTATATGTGAACTCTCCAACATCCGGTTTGGCGTTGCGTTGCGAAGGGTGGATTGTGAAGATGAATGACCCATTTTTTTCACAATTGGAATCATTTCGCTCAAAATTTCAATTTCTGCTTCTGACCCGCTACGCCCCGGATATAGCACCTCGATCAATTCATCAAATGTAAGCATCCAGAAGGGTAGATTAAAAGAGGCCGGATCAAACACAACCGCTTTATCACCAAAACAGCGTGAATATTCATTATGCGGATCTAGGATAACAATATGCGCGCTTTGATAGCGATCTGTAATCGCCTGCATCATCAATGAGACAGCGCATGATTTTCCTGCTCCCGTTGTTCCTAAAATCGCAGCGTGGCGAGAGAACAAGTCATCAATATTAATCGTTGCAGGAATTGAAGCATCTTGCTTGACGACGCCAATGCGGACACTCGAACCACCACTTGACGCAAAAAGGGCTGTTAATTCATTTCGTCCCGCAACGGATACGGGATCACCAAGGCTTGGATATGCAGATACACCGCGGTGAAAACGAGCTGGCCCTTTTGCTGATGAACGGAGAAATTCACCGATCAGTTCAAGCTCAAGAATTTTAACCCCTTGATGAGCCGTATCATTCGAGGGAGCGGGAATACTCATGCCGCCAATCAGGCAAAGAACAATCGCGCTGCCTGTATCAATTGTTAAAATTGCTCCAAGTTCCAAACGCATCTGGGAGCTGCGATCTTTTGTCCGCTCATTCAACATTGCAAGCGCGTGAGACCCGGTAACAGATATTATTTCCCCAATAACATCCTGATTGGGATTGGCTTGCGTCTTGATTGTGTTTGAATCGGCATCCAGCCTAGAAGAATTTACATTACTTTCCTCTGAGACTTCCTGGCGATGGGTGATGTTACCCTCGCGTTTGCGCAATTGTTTTCTAATCGATGTTTGTGACATTAATTCCCCCTCTTTATGTTGATATTCATGAGACTGATTTCTCCATCAAGCATTCTAAATCTTCTTGTTGATCATTAAATTTTTCTAACTGATTGGCATCGGCGAGTGGAAATGCAATTGTTGACAAAGTTCCCTTCTCGGTCCGGCTTTTAATTGTGAATTGACCGCCTTGCATTTCGATAAAAGTTTTTGCGATGGCGATGCCAACACTGGGCCCGGTAAAAGGCTTGCTCAACCCACGATGAAGCTCACCAAATGCATTGCAGGCTTGCTCTAGCTCATCAGCGGGAAATCCGTGACCATCATCGCGTATTTGAATTTCTACCCAACCCTCACGCCGTGAAGAGAGGCGCACATAAATCTTCCCACTTTTGCGCCCTTGCGTGACACAAGATTTAATCGCGGTCTGCAACAAATGGTCTAACGCCTGTCCTGCGCGTTCAGCATCGGCCCAGATCAGATTTATTTTCTCAGACCGCACCCGCGCGCCCTGATTTATCTCGTCAGTACCTGTGAAAATACTCACATTGGCCGCTTGTGCCTGCACCTCTACGCTAGCCACAGCGTCATTGATTAAATCTACCGGATTTACGCAACTATGATCCGGTTCCACGGAACCATTATCGAGGGCCGATACTTCCAGAATTGTATTAATATGCCCAAGCAATAGATCGGCAGACTGAAGAATATATTCGTAATATGTATTTTCTTGGTCCGCGCTGAGCTTATAGGTATCGCGCTCTTGTAACATGGTCGCAAAACCAATGATGGCATTTAACGGCGTGCGCAATTCGTGATTCATATTTTCCAGAAAAGACGATCGCATCCTGATCGCTGCTTCCGCCGCAGCCCGGGCATTCTTGATATCCCGTTCCGCTTGAGCACGCACTAAAGCCCCGGACATGTTCCGGGTCAATTGCGATAAGGGCGAGCTCCCATTTTTTAAATGATCAATTTGAGAAATATTGGTGTACATATTCCGGCCTCTTCAAGACTCATAGAATATGCATCAAAGCGCTAATTCCTCGTTAAAACGCAAGCAGGAGGTATTATTCATTTTAAAACCACACGAATTCGAATGTGATTTTTCAGATATCTGTATCAAAGTGAGACATATGCAACCGGATTTATCCAAAGCGCGACCCAATTAGGGACAATAGAAAGTTATGCTGGTTCTTCCTGTACGGGTTTGGACGCAGCTTTAATTTTTTCTGCTGGCTTTGGAATATAGGCAATAACCGTATCACCAATTTCAGGTTTAACGGGGATTTCCCGTGATGCAAAGATAGGGGTATCTTTACGCATAACAAGCACGATTTCCATTTCACTATCTGCATCTTCGAGATATTTTTCTGGAGGATATTCCGCAGATAATTTTGTGCGTTGAAAAATCCAACCTGCGTAGTGTCTGCGCAATAGCTCATCAATAGCTGTTGATGAATGTAAAAATGTTTTACCGCGTAACGTATATGAAAGTTCCTGACGATGGTCATTATCTTTTACGCGCGCATTCACCTGAAAAATTTGTGCCCTGCCAAGATCTGGCGCAAGGTCGGTACAGACCAGCGCATTATGGCTTTCATTTCCACTAAGGGCGAGCAAATACCCGAAACGGTTTAAATCCATATGATGTTCCGTCACCTCTGATAAAATTTCACCATAATAAGTGGGAATATTGGCAAGGCGCGCCGGGCGTAACCGCCTATAACTGGAATCGGCAACCGTGACGGGAACCTCCAACTCTTTCAACTTTGTGGCAAGTTCTACTGACCAGAGGCTCGCGCCAACGATTAAAACGCCGGGGCGCTCACGTGATGCCAATTCTAAAAGCTTGGCTAATGGGCTGATTGAAAAGCCATGCAAAACAACGGTTGCAAACACCATCCCGAAAGCTAGGGGTATAAGCTTGGCGCCATCAGCATACCCGGCTTCTACGAGTGAAGCCCCAAAAAAACTGGAAACTGCAACGGCAACGATCCCGCGCGGGGCAATCCACGCGACCAGTAAACGCTCGGATAAAGGCAGTTCTGACCCGATGGTAGAGGCCAAAACCGCAATCGGGCGAACGACAAATAGCATAACAAAAATGAGTGCGATCATACGCCAGTCAATATCGGCGAGAACGTCCCATGTGAGGTTGGCCGTCAACATCACAAATACGCCGGAGACCAGCAAGATCGTGATGTTTTCTTTAAAATGGCGTAACTGGTTTATGCTGGCAATCTTGGCATTTGCCAGTGTTACCCCCATCACGGTAACGGATAATAACCCTGCTTCATGTTGAAGTTGGTTGGCAAATTCAAAACAAACCAACACTGTTGCAAGCAAAACGGGCGGTTTCAAATATTCCGGCACATGACCATTTCGAAACAGGAATGCAATGAGCTGGCCCAGTGCGAACCCGAGTAAAGAAGATAGGATGGATGCGATGAGGAGCGTACCCGCGATCTGACCGCTGGTGCCATGACTGGCGTCAAAGGTGAGAACCTCATAGACGAGGACCGCCAAAAGCGCGCCAATGGGATCATTTACAATGCCTTCCCATTTCAACAATGTTGACGGGCGGGAACTCAATTTAGATTGACGGAGCAGGGGGATGATAACGGTTGGGCCGGTTACAATCATGATACCGGCAAATAAAATGGCGATGGGTAGAGAAAGTCCCCCCACATGATAAGCAGCTAAAATGCCCAATCCCCACGCAATCGGTACGCCCGGAAATACCAGTCGACGAACGCCTTTACCAATCCCTCGCAATTCGGAAAAATTGAGGGTTAATCCCCCTTCAAAAAGAATGACCGCGACCGCAATCCCAATGATAGGGCGATAAAACTCCCCAAATATGGCTTCAATCGGCGGTAAGCCGGTTTGCTGTTCGGGGGTTAGGAAAGAGGAAAAAATCCCCAATACAGGACCCGCCAGAATACCCGCAATAGCCATCAACACGATAGCAGGGAGATTTATTCTCCACGCTAACCATTGTGCCCCGATACCCAAGATACCGATAAGTGTTACTGCAAGGACAAGATTTTCCATGAGACCTGAGAGAAAAGCTTATAGTTTTCAGATAAGTTAGAGCAATTCGTTTATATTAAAATCATTATATTCCCGCTGAGCCGGAAAACACATGCTCACACTTATACAAACAGTTAAATCCTGAACCTAGCGGTTTTTGAAGTTCGGTTTGCGTTTTTCCACGAAGGCAGCCATGCCCTCTTTTTGGTCATCGGTCGCAAAGGTCGAGTGAAATACACGTCGCTCAAAGCGCACGCCCTCGCTGAGGCCCACTTCATATCCGCGATTAACAGCTTCCTTGGTTAGCATGACAGCGGGGCGCGAGAATTCACAAATCAGTTGGGCAGTTTTAATCGCTTCTGCTTTTAAATCTGCAGCGGGAATAATCCGCGAGACAAGTCCGCAACGCTCCGCCTCTTCTGCGTCCATCATGCGCCCGGTAAGACACATTTCCATGGTTTTTGCTTTGCCTATGGAGCGAGCAAGACGCTGTGTGCCCCCTGCTCCGGGCATAGTACCAATGGTGATTTCCGGCTGAGAAAATTTTGCATTATCCGCAGCGAGAATAAAATCGCACATCATTGCAAGTTCACACCCTCCACCAAGGGCATAACCGGCAACGGCGGCTATCACAGGTTTACGGCACCGGGTTACCTCTTCCCAATTCTGGGTTAGAAAATTATCTTTATAGACATCAACATAATTGAGAGATTGCATCTCTTTAATATCAGCGCCAGCAGCAAAAGCTTTTTCACTTCCCGTTATGACAATACAGCCTATTTCATCGGCTGCTTCAAAATCCTTCAGGGCTTGTGTGACCTCATCCATGATTTGCTTATTGAACGCATTCATTGCTTTGGGTCGGTGCAATGTTAAAACGCCAACATTACCCTCTATCTGTGTTAAAATGCATTCATAAGCCATGGTAGTTTCTCCTGATAGACTATTTAGCGGTTCGCTTTGCGAGGGCTATGACGTCGCGCTGCGCGCTACCCGTATAATTTGATAGAGGACGAATAAGCTTGTTATCGGCCAATTGCTCCATAACATGCGCGGTCCAACCGGTGATGCGGCTTGCAACGAATAAAGGTGTAAACATCGGTATTTCAAAACCCATCAAATAGTAGGCCGGACCAGCTGGAAAATCGAGATTAGGATAAATCCCTTTTGCTTCAACCATAGTATCATCAAGAATGCGACTCATTTCCCAATATTTTTTGGCCTCATCGCTATCGATGACCGACACCATTTTCTCAAAAGCGTCCGTCATTGTTGGAACCCGGCTATCTCCTGAGCGATAAACGCGGTGGCCAAAGCCCATAATTTTTTTCTTCGTTGCAAGCGCATCAAGCATCCAGGCTTTCGCATTTTCAGGTGTGCCGACATCTTTCAACATATGCATCACCGATTCATTTGCGCCGCCATGAAGCGGACCTTTTAAAGCACCAACCCCGCCGGTTACAGCAGAATAGATATCCGATGTTGTAGAAGCAATCACACGCGCCGCAAAAGTAGAGGCGTTAAATGAGTGTTCGGCATATAATGTCATCGAGATATCAAAGCACTTAATGACTTCAGGGGCCGGCACTTCGCCAAAACACATATTGAAGAAATTCTCATTAAATCCGAGACTATTGTCAGGTTTAATAGGATCTTTTCCCTGTTTATGGCGATAATCGGCGGCAATCATTTCCGGGATTTTTGCATACATTCTGACTGACTTTTCGTAGAGACCTTGAGGTGAAGACTCTTCCGCAGAATTATCTTCCTGACCTAAAAAGCTGATCGCCGTGCGTAGCGTATCCATAGGGTGAGCGTCTTTATTGAAACGCTTGATTACATTGTGTAAATCATCGGATAGGCCGCGCTCTGATTTTTCGAGGGCAATAAAATCATCTAGCTGGGACTGGTTTGGTAATTCCCCATTCCAGATCAGATAAGCCACCTCTTCAAACCCGCATTGGCTGGCCAAATCCTGCACTTTATATCCACGATAGGTTAGGGAATTAATTTCAGGCATGACTTTAGAAACAGCTGTATCATCTGTTACAACACCGGCTAATCCATATTTGATATCATTATCACTCATTGTTATTCTCCAATTTATTCCATGCATAGCTGCGTTCAATTTTCGCAACCTGTAATTTATAATTCAAATACCATTCGTCTCTACCGCGCTCGCGGACTGCACTATGTTCAAGATGATCGCGCCAGGCTTTTATTGCGTCTTCACTCTCCCAATATGAAATTGTAATTCCAAAACCATTTTCATCGCGCGTAGAAACAAGTCCTAAATATCCCGGCATTGTTTGGGCTAGTTCTTCCATTCTCTTTGCTGCAATCGCATAAGCCTCTTGGGTATCATCGTGCGTGCGTTGCGCCGTAAAAATTACAGCGTAAGCCGATTGCAATTCATTTTTATCCTTATCCTTACCCTTATCCATTGTTTATCCGATTATATTTGAAAATAAATTTATAGTAATGACACCGGAAATAATCATTCCTATACCAATTATTGCTGGCATATCTATCGATTGCTTAAACACAATGAAGCCAATTAAGCTAATTAAAACAATACCAACACCCGACCAAATTGCATAGGCAATACCGACAGGAAGTATTTTTAGCGACAATGAGAAAAAGTAAAATGATATTGCATAGCCGCCGATGCAAATCAGTGATGGTACAGTTTCGTTAAATCCATTAGAGGCTTTAAGGGCAGATGTAGCGATTACCTCAAAGACAATTGCGACAGATAAATACAACCAACTCATAAATTTCGCCTCTACTTTGCTCCAGGGTTCTCGCCTTAATCCATCGGCGTATCACCAACTTGAAAATTATAAAGCGAATCATCAAACTTATTATATTCATGATACAGAAGGTTTTGATATAAATCCCTGCGGTGCTGCATCATATCCAATATGCCATTTTGATCGCCATCAGCCAATATACGGTCAAGACCGATATCACATGCCCCCATTGCAAGGCGCAAAGTTGTGACGGGGTAAATCACCATGTTAAAGCCAAGATTTTCCAATTCCTTATCACTTAAAAGGCGCGACTTCCCGAACTCGGTCATATTTGCCAAAAGCGGAACATCAATGGCTTTTCTTACCGCTTCAAACTCTTGTTCCGATTTCATCGCTTCCGGGAAAATCATATCTGCACCGGCATCGATATAGGCCTTCATACGATCAATAGATTGATCCAGACCTTCAATTGCTCTTGCATCAGACCTTGCAATAAGAACGAAATTTGAATCCCGTTTGGCTTCGGCCGCCGCGCGAACCCGCTGTAACATTGTTTCAACCGGCACAATCTCTTTACCATCAAGATGCCCACATCGTTTTGGCATAACCTGATCTTCGATATGACATCCAGAAAGCCCGGCTTCCTCCATCGAGCGTATTGTCCGCGCCGCCGCCATGGGCTCCCCAAAGCCTGTATCAACATCGATAATGGCAGGAAGATCAGTTACGCGGGAAATTTGTTGACCGCGATCAACAAACTCCGTCATGGTGGCTAGGCCAATATCTGGCAAGCATAAATCCGCCGCCATCACCGCGCCTGAAATGTAAACACCATCGAAGCCTTGTTTTTGCTCGATCATTTGCGCGCAAAGCGGATTAAAGGCACCGGGGAATTTTAATAACTTCCCGGAATTTAGTTGTTTGCGAAAAACTTCACGTTTTTGTTCAGCATTTTTTTTTGTAAAGAGCATATCAAACACCTTTGATTTTACGGTAGTTTTCCTGTAATAAAAAAGAGCACATCTCGAAAATTTCTATTCAGGCTTACTATAAACACTCGTCAATTTATCAATATTAATTAAGAACCCTTACCAGTTTCACTTCTTTCTTATTGGCCAGGTTTTAAAAAATACCTTTTGCTGGGTTTTCCTCAAGATAGCCCGCTGGTGCGACAGGGTTTAACTCTCTAATTTCATCAGCTTTTAGTGTCGGCAATTGTTGGACGAGATCAAGAAAACGGTCGGACTCAGATTTTTCAAGAATATCATCTGTAAGCAGTTTAAATTTATTAATATATTCTTTGCGCGCAAACGGCCTCGCCCCCAATGGGTGGGCATTGGCGATGCCAAGTTCATCTTCGATCACGCTGCCATCTTCCATAGTGATCACAACCCGTGCTCCAAAAGCTTTCTCCGATGGGTCATGACTGTGATAGCGGCGTGTCCATTCAGGGTCTTCAATGGTTGAAATCTTATGCCATAATCTTACCGTGTCAGCGCGTTGAGCTCGTTCCGGCGCATAGCTTTTAACGTGGTGCCAATCGCCATCTTGCAGTGCTACTGCGAAAATATACATTATTGAATGATCAAGGGTTTCACGGCTAGCGCGCGGGTCCATTTTTTGCGGATCATTTGCGCCCGTACCAATGACATAATGAGTATGATGAGAGGTATGCAGAACAATTGATTTCACCTTATCAAAATCATCAATATTTTTACCCATTCTAAAGGCCAGATCGATCAGCGCTTGAGATTGATACTCTGCCGAATGTTCTTTTGTGTAAGTATCCAGAATGGCGCGTTTGCTCTCCCCTTTACCGGGAAGGGGCACAATATAACTCGGATCATAAGGTGATTGCCCCTTATCTCTTGCGGTGCGCCCATTCAGGAT
This sequence comes from uncultured Caulobacterales bacterium, assembly GCA_964392325.1. GTDB lineage: Bacteria > Pseudomonadota > Alphaproteobacteria > Caulobacterales > Parvularculaceae > CALLPQ01. Next base: position 33,226 of record CAYMPJ010000007.1, on the reverse strand, counting down.
GAAAGATATGACTGAGTCTTCGCCTTCATATATCGGGCTTGGAGCCCCCTCACCGCGCATACAGCGATCAACTGCTTCAATCGCGGTTTTCCCTGCGTAAGCTGGCGCAAACGCTTTCCATGTTGAAATCTCTCCTTTGCGCGATTGGCGCGTGGTGACTGTGCAATGCAATCCTTGCTGAATGGATTGAAAAATTATTTCTTTATCAAGCCCCAATAAGGTTCCAATCGCCGCCGTTGCTGACGGGCCAATATGGGCAATATGGTCAATCTTGTGTTCATGGAGGCAAATGCCCTTCACAAGATTGACTTGAATTTCATAGCCCGTCGCGATGCCGCGCAGCAAAGCCGCGCCATCCTTACCGCATTGCTGTGCGACGGCTAGAACAGGGGGAATATTGTCCCCGGGGTGGGAATAATCAGCGGCTAAAAAAGTATCATGATAATCAAGTTCACGCACAGCGGTGCCATTGGCCCACGCAGCCCATTCTGCACAAACACTATGGCTTGCCGGTAAACCAAACAGGCTTGCCCCGCCATTACGGCTATGAGCATTTGCCATCGCCCGGGCGGATTTTATCGGTCCGCGATTAAGGGATGCGATAGCGACGGAAGCATTATCAATAATCCGGTTGATGATCATATCCGTGACATCATCATCTATGCCTACCGGATCGGCGGCCATCTCGGCCATTTTCCAGGCCAATTGCTCTTCACGGGGTAATAAGTCTGTTGACGGGTGGGCACTAACCTTATGGTCGATCATATTGAATTCTCTCATTGGACATGCTGGCAACCGACATAACAGGGGCAGTTGCGCAAAGCTAAATCATATAAATATGCGCACTGTATCGCACCCACTGCGACACACTGTCAAAGCACAAACGCAACACTTTCGGGCGTCAAATCGCCTCTGGAAAACTAATGATTTACTTTTGGCAAAAAATATGAGTGGGTTTTTGTGGCGTTGATGCTGGTTTTTAAGAAAAGAAAAGCAATTTCACGATCATCGCGATAATCACAATAACGAAAACCCGGCGGATCATCTCGGCGCCTTTTGCAATGGCCGTTCTTACCCCCAGATAGCCCCCCAAAGCATTGCCAATCGCAAGGGCCAATCCCGCTTGCCATAAGATTTCAGAGTTGGATGCAAAAATTGCTAACGCCACGAAGCTAAAACAAAGGGCAATAAACACCTTATGCATATTGGTGCGCACAAGATCGATACCCATAACCCGGTTGAGAATAGGTATAAGTAAAAAGCCAACACCGATTTGGATAAACCCGCCCCAAAAACCGGCCCCAAGCATTAAGATGTGACCAACAACCAGATTTTTGGCAGGGGCTTGCTCGTCAGATGTTTTCGGTTTGGGCGCGCGATCAGTGATCATCAGAAGCAAGATCGCAAACATAATTACGGCAAGAACCCGGTTAAAGGCGTCTCCCTCTAATCGCACCCCCACATTCGCGCCAAAGAATGCTCCGATACAGGCAAACACCGCAAGGCTTGCGCTCAACCGGAAATCGGAAAAGCCCTTGGAAAAGAAACTTCCAACAGCGACAATATTCTGGGCAATAATCGAGATGCGGTTCGTTCCGTTCGCAACGGGGCCGGGAATGCCTAAAAACAACATCACTGGCACCGTTAACAATGATCCTCCCCCCGCCATAACATTTAGCCATCCCGAGCCAATGCCAAGTAGGGTCAATAAAGCTAATTGCCAGAGTTCCAAAAATTCTTCCAATCAATATTAGCGCACATAATTGTGCCAAGCTTTACCCGATCTGCGCGGTGATGCAATCATCTTAACCGATTTAACCGATCAGTGCAGTTTGTCTTTGGGGGTCAAGAAGCAAAACTTCAAACGACGGATGCAATTCCGTGCATCATAAAGGTCGCAAATTTTGGGCCTTGTTCATAACCTGATTCAAATTGATCTAGAGAAAAGCCATTCTCCTTTAGGAGCGTATCGGCGCGGCGGGTAAGATGACAACCGCCAGCGACAGGCTTCCAGAATGGTTCAACGCGTCTTTGCCATTTTGCAACTCTTTGATCATCGGCCAAGCCATGTTCAACGAAGATTATTTTTCCATCAGGCTTTAATATTCTCCGCATTTCTTGCACCGCTGCTTGCGGGTTTGGAATAGAGCATAAAGTCCATGTACAAACAACACTATCAAACATATCATCAGCACACGGTATTTGCTCCCCAGAAACACCGATTATATCAACGGGCTTATCGATCTCCATTACACGTTTTTGCGCAATGTTTGTTAGCTCCAGGGCAGGATCAACACCGGTTATGGACTGAACTTCTGACCCGTAATATTTTAAATTTAATCCGCTCCCTATCCCCATTTCCAGAACCTTGCCCCGGGCAACGGAAACATACCGGTTACGCAATTTCTTCATAGGCGGCGCAGAACATGCAAGATCGAGAACGCGTGGCAATATAAATTTATCGTAAAAGCCCATAAGTCTAATGCCTCATAGATAGAAAAAAGTACGCCGTTTAGTATGAATTATAACTAACCCTTTTCATAGCGAATAGTCGATTTATCGTTTATGTATCGGCTCCATTTATTATTATAGGGATGAATCGCTTCGGTCGGCTCATTGTTAAATCCAGAAAGAGGGAGCTTTTCATTGTGCCACTTAAATATACCGCCAGTGAGGTTATAAGAGGCAATTACTCCTGCCTCATTCAAGACTTGTTCAACGCGGTCTGCAAGCTTGGAAGAGCGCCAACCAACCGAACAATAAAAAATAGCCGTTTTGCCCTTTAGCTTGTCTGCGTAGAGAGCTTTAAACTCTTCTTTGGAAATCTCGGGGTCAACATGAATTGCCCCCTCCAAATGACTTACAGAAAACTCTTCCCGTTTTCGCACGTCAAAAATAAGGTATTGGGGCTTTTCAAATCCCAATAGAGCTTGGGCATCGATATGCTCGACTGACGCAAAATTTGCTTTTATAGCCTTATGAACTCCCGAAAGGCCGGGCTTGAAACTGGCAAAGCCAATGCCGATTAAGACAATTAAAATGACTGCTGCTAATAAAATTTTTACTAAGGACATGGGATTCTACAATGGACAAAATGCTTTTGAAAAAATGGATGTGTTTTAGTCTATACAATATCGTGTGATATTATGTCATTTGATAACCCATATGTGACTTGGTCACATTGTTTTGAAGTGCCAAAAAAACCTTGCATGACAGCTTTGATGTTCTGTGCGGAATATAGTAAATTACAGCAAAAGCTATGGGTTATGCGGAGAGTTAGTCCTTACGTTAAACGCTTAATAAACACCTGCAACCATCTGAAATAATAACATAAAATGACAGAAGCAACAAAAAATATATCCAGTTTTATATCCCGTGAAGAAATAAGGGAGTTATCAAGGCCAAATGATTTACGAGCCTTTAGCGGATTATTGATCAATTGGGGCATAATTGCTTCTGCTTTTGCAATGGCAATTTTATGGACCAATCCGCTGACTATTCTATTCGCAATTCTTCTTATTGGCGGAAGACAACTCGGGCTTGGTATTCTGCTACATGACTGCGCTCATCACTCTTATTTTAGCAAAAAAACCTGGAACCAATTTGCAGGTCATTGGTTATGCGGGGCTCCGGTCAATATAGCGCTGAACGATTATCGAGAATACCATCTGCGCCATCACCGCTATGCTGGAACCGATGATGATCCCGACCGCGGGTTTGTAATCAATTATCCGGTGGAAAAAGCTAGCCTCAAACGTAAACTTATACGCGATCTCACAGGACAGACTGGAATACGCGATACACTCTATAAACTGAAGACCTTTAAATTATCAAAGAATTATCCGTGGCTCTTATTTCATATTTTGATGATTAGTGTCCTAACTTTGGCAGGAGCGCCTTGGGCATATTTATTATGGATTGCTGCTGAAATATTCGTATACCCCCTACTGACCAGAGTGCGTCAAATCGGCGAGCATGGCGTTGCGAGAAATCGTGACAATCTGGAGCCGAGAGAAAATACAAGCACAACAATAGCCTCGTTTTGGGAACGCCTTATATTTGCGCCCAATTGTGTGAATTTTCATTTGGAACATCATCAATTTGCTGCGGTCCCGCCCTATCGTCTCGCGGCCTTACATAGATTGCTGAACGAGCGCGGCTATCACGATGGCTTTGATTGTATTTCCTATGGGTATTTCGATGTGTTACGCCGCGCTGTGCGTTCATAGGGCCATCCGTTTTGAACCGATGAAAAAATGCGCACCCGGTTAGCAACAATCCAGCCAGCCATAAATTTCAACTACGCAAAAGAGAGTTTATGACCAATTCCTCCTCCCCCATTGCCCTCGCGATCCATGGTGGCGCTGGTGCCAAGGCGGGACGGGATTATTCCCGCGCCGAGGAGCATCTTCTGGCCCTTGCCGGTGAAGGCAAGGCCCTGCTTGAAGCCGGAAAGGATGCTGTCGATGTAGTGGAAGCTATGTGCGTCGCTATGGAAGAATCCGGCTTTTACATTGCCGGCAAAGGTGCACCGCCAAACAAGGCCGGTTATGCAGAGCTTGATGCATCGATCATGGTCGGCGGCGATCCGGTAAACAGTGGCTCAACGAGCAGCGGCACACTGCGCCGACGCGCCGGTGCCATCGCGGCGGTTGCCCACCTCAAAAGCCCGATCCGGGCAGCGCGCACGATTATGGATGCGACCCCCCATGTTCTGCTCGCTGGCAAGGGCGCGGAGAATTTCTGCCGCGCAAATGGTTTGGAATTTATTGATGATCCGGAAAACTATTATGTTATCCCTTTGGGCGTCGAACCAGAAGAGCTTACCCAGTCCGAACTTGGCCATGGTACGGTTGGTGTTGTCGCCCTCGACGCACGAGGCCGACTGGCCGCAGGCACCTCAACAGGCGGCGTGTTCGGCAAGCTGGAGGGGCGGGTTGGCGATACACCTCTTATTGGTTCGGGTACATGGGCTGACGAACGGGTTGCCGCATCGTGCACGGGACTTGGTGAATATTTTATTCTTGCTGGCGGCGCGCAAGATGTTGCCAGCCGTGTTGGTTATCGCGGCGAAGACCTACAAACAGCAGTAAACGGATTAATCCATGATGTTGGGCGTTTGGGCGGCAATGGCGGCGTCATCAGCGTCTCCCACAAAGGCGAGATTGCTTGCTCGTGGAATTCGGGCGGCATGAAACGCGCCGGTTTCGGAATTAATCAGGATTTATTTTCAGGAACGTTCTAAAACGTCTTTACATGCATAGTGTACGATTTTCTCTACGCTTCGCCTTTCACGAATAACCTTGCCCCATTAACCGGGCGCTGCCACAAATTTTGATCACGCCTTAATGGTTTCTGGTTTGACCTGAACACAGGCTGAACGCCGCCGCTTAGCAAACCACTCATGGCCAACCATGTCTTTTTCATCTTGGAAGTATAGGCACGATCATCCCAAGCATGGCTTCCCCGTGTACGAATAATCGACCCTATCTCGCGGTAAATATTTCGAGCCGCAGCGATAGCACCTGCAGCCCTTGGGGGTAGTTTTTTTAGTCCCTCCCCTGCAGAGCTGTAATAATCATCAGCAATGCTCAAAATTTCATTTGCCGCAAGGCTTAACTGACCACGATTTTTATTATCGAGAACAGAGTTTGGCAGGACAGCAATTTTATGTTTTTCCAACATATGGGCAGGCAGATAAATCCGGTCAGCTTTCGCATCATCAATTATATCCCGGCAAATATTGGTGAGTTGAAATCCAAGCCCCAAATCACTGGCCCGGTCCAGTGTCTCATGATCCTCAGGTGAGACACCCATCACAATAGCCATCATAATCCCGACACAGCCCGCGACGCCGTAACAATATTCAAGACATTCATTCATTGTCTCATAATGTCGGCTAGATACATCCATGGAAAAGCCATTTAACAAATCCAATGGGTATTGCTCGGGGATTTTATGTTTTCTCGCGACGATAGAAAATCCATCAAAGGCGGGGTTACCGGTCTTCTCACCGTTCAAGGCTTTGCGTGTCAGCTTTTGTAATTTATCCAGACGGCGCGACTGTTCTTCAGCCGTCAATTCGATATCAGGCGCATCCTCACCAAAAGATTGCCCATCAATCACATCATCGCAGTAACGGCACCATGCATAGAGCATTTGCACATCTGCGCGCATTTCCTCGCCAAACAGGCGCGAGGCCAAGGCAAAACTTTTAGACCCTTGGGCAATAGATTGCGCACCGTGATTGGCTAAAGCGTCCCTTTCACCCGATGTAATTATTGTCTGGCTCGACATGGTTATTTCTACTCGGCTGCCGGTTTCATGTTCAAATATCCCATATCCTCCAGCATAAGACCAGCGGTGGCTTTTGCAGAGCCAACAACCCCCGGCACCCCGGCTCCCGGATGTGTTCCTGCACCAACGAAATATAGATTGCTAATTTGATCGTCGCGATTATGAACCCGGAACCACGCCGATTGGGTAAGAATTGGTTCGATTGAAAATGCCGACCCGGCATATGCATTTAGTTCTGTTGTAAAATCTGCAGGCGTGAAAATATGGGACGTGACCAAATTCTCTTTCAAACCCGGAATATATCTTTCTTCGAGATAATCAAAAATCTTGTCCCGATATTTCGGGCCCTCTTCTTCCCAATTGATATTGGCTTTATCCGTATTGGGAACGGGAGCCAGAACATAATAAGCATCACACCCCTCTGGCGCGAGAGCCGGATCGGTAGCCGTTGGGCGATGCAGATATAAAGAGAAATCGTCCGGTAAATCCGGCCCGGAAAATATTTCCGAAATAAGTTCACGATAGCGCGGCCCGAACAGGATTGTATGGTGGGCCAGATTTTCTGTTTTATTTTTCAATCCGAAATAGGCAACAAAGAGCGAGTTGGAAAACCGTTTGTTTTTCAATTTCCGGCCCATAGATTTACCGCGCGGGCTACGACCCAATAATTTTTCATATGTATGGACAATGTCTGCGTTTGAGCCGATTGCGTCAAATTTTTGGCTCCAGCCATCTTCGCAAATTATTGTCGAGACCTTTTCGTTCTCAACAGTAATTTCTGAAACAGGTGCGTTTAGTTTTATTGTTCCCCCCAGATCTTCAAACAATTTGACCATACCGCGCACCAATGCGCCGGTTCCCCCTTTTGGAAACCAAACCCCCCATTTGCGCTCTAATGCATGAATAAGGGCATAAATCGCCGACGTCTTAAACGGGTCTCCGCCAACCAATAATGTGTGAAAGCTGAAGGCTTGGCGCAATTGTTCATCTTCGATGAAATCCGTCAATTTGGAATAGACACTACGATAACTTTGAAGACCAATAAGTTCGGGGGCAGACCGTATCATGGACCAGAAATTCAAAAAGGGTACAGCGCCTAGTTTTTCATAGCCTTCACGATATAAAACCTCTGAATACTGATGAAATTTAATATATCCTTCCGCATCTTTGGGGTTTTTCTTGGCAATCTGCTCCAGTAACATTTTTTCATCACTGCAATAATCAAAGCTGTATCCATCCTCCCACATCAAACGATAAAAGGGATCAACCGGAAGCATATCTACATAATCAGACAGCTTACGATCACTCAGGGCCCATAATTCTTCCAGCGCAGTAGGGTCTGTAATCACGGTTGGCCCAGCATCAAAGGTAAAACCGTCCTGCTCATAGACATAAGCGCGTCCCCCCGGCTTATCGCGCTTTTCCAGAATAGTTGTTTGAATACCAGCAGATTGCAAACGGATTGCTAGGGATAACCCGCCAAAACCGGATCCGATAACTGCGGCTGTCTTTTGTCTATTCGTCATAAGTGGTTTTCTCGATTAAATTTAGGTCTTTATCGGCTGTGATTTATGTTTGTCAGTCAATACGCGAAGCGCTTTTACAACAGACACAGGGGGCTTTCCTGCCAGAATGCGTGCCTTATCCCCCAATGTTGAGTTGCCTGCATATAGTCTTTCGATCAGAGGTTGTGGCAATTTATAAAATCGCTCCAGAACTTTATAGCGCTGATCGGGTTCAGCCGCTTGAAATAACATACGACACAAAAGCCGATAATAAGACCCCTTTTCCCACATGCCGACAGAAAATTCCCGAGTTAGCTGATAGAGCCCTTCAGGGGTCAATTCATCAAGTTGGGCTATCTTGTTTGCTAGTTGCAAAGCATAGGGCAATGAATAGCCCGTCAAGGGATGGAAAAGCGCTGCTGCCATTCCGGCTTTGGCTGTCTGCGCCTCTTGCCAAAACCCATGAATATCTCCGCCAAGGGCGATGGGTAAAACCCCCTCTTCCTCGCTGAGAATCTCATCAATTTGCCAGCCCATTTTGGATACATAATCTGCAATAGCGCTTTGAATGGCTTTGCGATCAAGGTCAGCGCCATCGGCATATCGTGTGTCTTCTACCATCGCCGTGTGGTCGTCGTAAGGGAGAACATAAACAAACCTGTAGCCATCAATTTGCTCGACATCGGCATCCATTATAATTGGCTTTTTAAGGCCATGGGGGTTTGCAAAGCGGATTACCTGCCCGACAAATTTTTGAAACCCTAAAGTCAGGTGCGGTGTGGTGCCTTGTCCCCGGCAATCAATCACGGCGCCAACCTCGATGCTCTCGCCGGACTGCAGCTTTATATGACCAGATGTCACCGTATCAATATTTTGAGATGTCCTGATCTTATCGCCGAGGGCTTTGCCAATCACTTCGCGTATACGTTCAGAATTCACCGATATATAGGGCGTCGATAGTTCGCGATGAAAAGCAGGAAAACGAACCTGTTGCCCGGCCCAGCGGTGAACAATAAGGGGTTCGATTAAATGAAAACACTCTTGAGGAATATCTGTTTTGTGAAAGGACCAAATTTGCGATCCCCCAAATTGTTCGTTTCCCTCAAAAATCTGAAAATGAATATCAGGTCGGTGCTGATGCAGCGCCCATCCGATTAGCGCACCCGATAAGCCACCGCCAAGAATTGCTATATCAATGTGATTTTTTTTAACCATTATTGCCCGCAACAGGACATTTGGATTTAAGCGGCACGGCGCAACTTCATGACATCCCATGCCTCATTAAGCGCAGATAAAAGAGCGCTCATATGATCATCATCATGAAACGGGGTTGGAGTGAAACGTAAACGCTCTGTTCCTTTGGGAACGGTCGGGTAATTAATTGGCTGAACATAGATATCATGTTTTTCCAATAAATAATCTGTCAGGGCTTTGCACGCGACCGGATCACCAACTTGCAGCGGCACGATATGACTTACCGAAGGCATTACTGGAAGCCCCGCCTCTTTAAGAAGGAATTTTAATCTAGCCGCACGTTCTTGATGTTTTTCACGCAGCTCTGGCGCTTGGCGCAAATGGCGTACGCTTGCGAGCGCACCAGAAACAAGCACAGGCGAAAGAGCGGTGGTAAAAATAAAACCGGAGGCGTATGAGCGGATGGCATCAACGATTACCGCATTGGCAGCAATATATCCTCCCATGACCCCAAAGGCTTTGCCCAGCGTCCCTTCAATAATATCAATACGATGAGAGAGCCCATCACGCTCGGAAACGCCGCCGCCTTGCTCCCCATAGAGACCAACGCCGTGCACCTCATCGAGATAGGTGAATGCATTATATTTTTCCGCCAAATCGCAGATCGCTTCCATTGGCGCAATATCGCCGTCCATGGAATAAACGGATTCAAAAGCAATAACTTTGGGACGATCAAGCGGGAGGTCTTTTAAGAGGCTCTCAAGATGCTCCAGATCATTATGACGCCAGACAAGCTTCGATGAACGCCCTCCGCGTATGCCTTCAATCATAGACGCATGATTGAGCTCATCGGAAAGGATAATACAATCAGGGAGGATGCGCGCTAGCGAGGATAGAGTTGCTTCATTGGAAACATAGCCTGAGGTGAATAAAAGCGCGGCCTCTTTGCCATGCAGGCTTGCAAGCTCTTCTTCAAGAAGCACATGAAAGTGCGTCGTTCCAGCAATATTACGTGTGCCACCAGCACCAGCACCAACACTGTCGACCGCCGAGGTCATGGCCTCGGCAACGACATCATGCTGGCCCATGCCTAGATAATCATTTGAACACCAAACGGTGATTTCACGGGGAACGCCCTCATGATAGAGCCGGGCAGTAGGGAAACGGCCACGAATACGTTCGATATCAGCAAAAACGCGGTAGCGTCCTTCATCTTTTACTGCCGAAACCGCCGTTTCGAATGCTCTTTGGTAATCTACCATATCAACGTATATATCCTCGGCCGCAAAAAATGCCTGAAAACTACCTTATAACCGATAACCATTCACGCATGTTGATGCAAACTTATCAGCCGTATTTGAGCTGATTTTCTGGGAAAAGGCCACGGACGGATCGCCGCACGAACCAAATTTACGTTAATTGATAGCTATTTAGTTGCTTGTTAATAATCATTCGCAACTAACGGATGAATATTCCCGATCGAACTGCCTATTTCAAATTACAGGCGATAGCGTACCTGATCGATCCAGAAACGTTCCAAACGTTGCAAAGATGTATTGGTATTGTTGATATCGTTGAGCGATATTCCCCCTACGCTTTCAACCGATTCAAGTTGACGGATAAACAAACCGGAAACTTTATCGCGAATTTCAAAGCCTAAAGGCGTCAGAGAGATACGTTTTGAGCGCTTATCCGTGTTCGATTTTTGGTCCTGGATATAGCCCTTCTGGACAAGTTGTTTGAGATTATAAGAAACATTGGAGCCCAGATAATGTCCTCTTGAACGCAGTTCGCCCGGCGTTAATTCGGAATCTCCGATATTATAAAGCAATAAAGCCTGTACGGAATTAATGTCACCGCAATCAAGACGATCCAACTCATCTTTGATAACATCTAACAGTTGGCGATGTAAGCGTTCGACAATTTGCAATAATTGCAAATAGCTTGCTTCCAATTTTACTGGATCCGTTTTATGAAGTCCAACTTCGTTACCACCGATCACATCACCTAGTTGATCTGGAGAAAATGCCCCTTGATATACACTCATTACTATGCCTCACTACTCAAACTGATAACTGAGACTAGTCCAAATAATTAAAATCTGCGTTAAAGGAATTCGTTCAATTTGAAGTCAAATTATAATTATTCATCACAATAATTGTCTTTAAATGGGATCCTGATGCCAACTAAACAAATTAGAGTCTATAAATGCCCCGAAATGATACGCCCGCACCAAATCAACCTCTAGTCGGAAAGTTTCCCAACACAAGGTTACGAAGAACGAGACGGTTTGACTGGTCGCGGCGTCTGGTTCAGGAGAAAACCCTTACGCCATCAGATTTAATCTGGGGGCTTTTTCTGATTGAGGGCAAATCGGTTCGCGAGCCAATCCCTTCCCTGCCCGGTATTTTTAGGCTGTCGCCCGATGAAGCCGTTAAAGAAGCAAAGCGCGCTTATGATCTTGGTATTCCGGTTATTGCGCTTTTTCCTTATACAGAAAAAAAACATCGCACAGCAGATGGCCGGGAATCGTTAAATCCTGATAACCTTGTCTGTCGCACAGCCAAGATGATCAAAATGGCCGTTCCAGATATTGGTCTGATGGGGGATATCGCTCTCGATCCTTATACAGATCATGGTCATGATGGTATTTTAATCGATGGTGACATCCATAATGACGAAACAATCAAGGTTCTTGTTGAGCAAAGCCTTGTGCAGGCGGGTGCCGGTTTTGATATTCTTGCCCCCTCGGACATGATGGACGGGCGTGTCGGCGCTATGCGCCGCGCTCTTGAAGAATCCGATTTTTTCAACACGCAAATCATGGCCTATTCTGCAAAATATGCATCCGCTTTCTACGGGCCTTTTCGTGATGCTATTGGATCATCCGGAGTGTTACAGGGTGATAAACGTACCTACCAAATGGACCCTTCCAATGGTGATGAAGCCATGCATGAAATTGCAATGGATCTGGAAGAAGGGGCGGATATGATCATGGTTAAGCCCGGCATGCCCTATCTTGATCTTGTACGCCGCGCCAAAGAAACCTTTTCCAAACCAACTATCGTTTATCAGGTCTCCGGCGAGTATGCGATGATTATGGCAGCGGCGCAAAATGGCTGGCTTGATGAAGAAGCGGTGATAATGGAATCGCTGATGGCCTTTAAACGCGCCGGTGCGGACGGGATTATCACTTATTTTGCAGATCGGGCTGCCAAAATTCTGTCTTCCTGAAGATAGTGAAACTATAGAAGCTAGTCAGCCAAGTGGATTTTTAAGGCTTTATTCTTCGGCCTGTGCCATTTGAATATAGAGCGAGCGAAGTTTTTGGCTCACTGGGCCCGGTTTCCCATTGCCGATCATTTTATCGTCAATCTTCACCACCGGCATCACAAACAATGACGCGCTGGTTATAAAGGCTTCATCAGATTTCATCGCCTCGGCCACGCTGAAGGGGCGCTCGATTATCTTGATGTTTTCTTCAATCGCCAATCTTAGAACCGCTTTACGGGTTATTCCGTGGAGAATTTCATTGCCAAGCTGACGGGTAATAATTGTTCCTTTTGATACGATAAACGCATTATTAGAACTTCCCTCGGTCACAAACCCGTCCTCGACCATCCATGCATCATCTGCCCCTTGATGGTGTGCAGCCTGTTTAGCCATGGATTGTGCTAACAAGCCCGTTGTTTTTAAATCCCGGCGTTTCCAGCGAATATCATCAACTGTTATCACGCTAATACCGTTTTTAGCCGCGGGCGCATCAATCAGAATTTTATCCTGAGTGAACAGGACAAGAGTTGGTTTTGGTGAAGCGGGATAATCAAAGCTGCGTTCTGCGGGGCCGCGTGAGATTTGCAAATAAACGACGCCTTCTCGCAGTTGGTTTTTCTTGACCAATGCTTTTTGCGCTTCAATAATTTTATTATGGGGAATAGGGCATGGAATTTCCAAACCATCCAGCGAGCGCTGTAACCTTGCTAAATGAGCCTGATTATCGACAAGCTTACCATCGAGTATTGTAGAGACTTCATAGACACTATCGGCAAATAAAAACCCGCGATCAAAAATCGAGACGACCGCTTCATTTTCTTTGATGTAGTCACCATTTACATAAACGATACGACCGGATTTCTTATCGGTGTTCACAACGCTTCTCCCTATTTATGGCGCGCAAGCACCTCAAGCACGGCTTTGGTCAGTCCGTCACGTGGCACTGAAAATTGTGCGGGTTGTCCTTCACGCCACTGGGCATTATCGGTAATCTCTCTGGAGAGTTTTGATCCGAGAATTAAATCTTTGAGCGTGACTTCGCCGCGTTCCAGCTCGTCACTCCCCTGAATGATGGTAACGCTGGCATTGCGTTTATCGGCATATTTCATTTGCGCCTTCATGCCAGAGCCACCAAGATAGACTTCTGCCCGCACGCCAGCGCCGCGCAATTTCTGAGCCATTAACTGATAATCCGCCATGCGGTCTTTATCGAGGGCCAGAATTACCACGGGGCCGGAAGGATCACTTGCGCCCGCCTGGCTTAGCGCAAGCGCCGCCAAAAGCCGCGAGACACCAACAGAAATCCCGACCGCAGGCACCTCAATGCCTTTAAAGCGTTTGACAAGATCATCATAGCGCCCACCAGAGGCAATCGAGCCGATTTGCACCGGACGTCCTTTAGCATCTTTTATTTCCGAGAGAAGTTCAGCCTCGAAGACCGGGCCGGTATAATATTCCAATCCGCGTATAACGGATAAATCTATTTTTGTATGACTGTCTTCAAAGCCCAGCTTGGACAATTGATCAGTCATATTATAGAGCGCTGAAATGCCCTTTTCACCCGCTTGCGAATTACCAATCAAGTTAGAAAGCGCATCACAAGTCGCTTTATTTGTTTCTTTTGTCGCCCCCATAAAGCCAAGGACTTTTTCAATATGGCCGTCAGCCAGTTTTGCCCCTTGCGTATAGGCGCCCGATTCATCCTTGCGCCCTTCCCCCAGTAACGCGGCAACACCGTCCGTGCCCAGACGGTCTAGCTTATCCATTGAGCGTAACACATCGAGTTTTTGTTGTTGTGCCTTTTCATCATTCTGCTCATCACTCAACCCAATAGACTCAAGCAAACCGGTCAGGACATTACGATCATTGAGGCGGACCTGAAAATTGTTCTTATCAATTCCAGCAGCAATAATAGCCTCTGAAAGCATCATGCAGCATTCGACATCGGCGTCAGGTGCGGGCGCGCCGACACTATCTGCATCGCACTGCGTAAATTGACGAAACCGGCCTGGTCCCGGCTTTTCGTTACGCCAGACGGGGCCCATCGCATAGCGGCGAAAGGGTTTTGGTAGCGCGTCATAATTTTGGGCAACAAATCGAGCGAGCGGCGCTGTTAGATCATAGCGCAGGCTCATCCACTGATCGTCATCATCGGTAAGGGAGAACACCCCCTGATTGGGGCGATCAACATCGGGAAGAAATTTTCCCAAGGCCTCAGTATATTCAAACGCGGATGTTTCCAGCGGATCAAATCCGAAAGATTCATAAACTTTGGAAATACGGCTCAGCATTTCCCGCTCAGCCAATACTTCCGCGCCCAGACGATCACCAAAACCACGCGGTGTTCTGGCTTTGGGTTTTAAGGGTTTTTGTTTTTTTGACATATCACTATTCGGGTAAAACCCGTTCTTTGGGTAAGACCCTGTAAATTTTTCTGATCACTTAATCAGTACGACTTTTTCGATTAAGATTGGCTTCAAAGGTGCATTCGCCAAAGTTTGCCCTGCCGGTGTTATCACTTCGCCCGTCTCGGCAGTTGCGATAGCATCTACAATGTTCATGCCGGAGATAACACGCCCAAAAACCGTATACCCCGCAACATTACGGCCACGTGTTCCATGATCAAGGCTGCGATTATCTTTGTGATTTATAAACCATTGGGCTGTCGCACTATTAGGATCATTTGTACGGGCCATGGCAATGGTTCCTCGTTGATTACTCAGACCATTATTACCCTCATAGGCAATTGGCGCTTGGGTCTTGCGTTGCTCGTAAAAGTTAGAAAACCCACCACCTTGTATCATAAAATTCGGGATAATCCGGTGAAAGACCGAGCGCACATAATGACGGCGCTCAACATAGGATACAAAATTGGCAACGCTTATTGGCGATTGCTCGTGATACAATACGATTGTTATATCGCCATAAGAGGTTTCAATGCGTGCCCTGGCAAGGTTTTCAATTGCAGGATCATCCAGAGCAACATCTTGCGTTGGTTCCAGTTTTTTAGGGGCTTCCACGGCTGGTTTTTCAGCTTGCCCACTTTGGTGTTGCTGATCTTCGGGGGCAGGCTTGGTCGTTGAAGATTTATCACCGCAAGCACTTAAGAGCAGGATTAAAAATGCGACAGAGCCGGATAATAAAAGCGGTGAGAATTTTTGGAACATGAGTGATTCTCCAATTAAGCATTCGTCTATAAACGCTTGTAACGTTGATTGCACGCGCAAGCAAACCTGATCTACCTTCACCGATTTGGAAGATTGAAATGGCGGTTTTAATATTTGATTTTGCAGGTTATTTAGCTTTGAACATTATCACAAAATCAGGACATGTCAGAAGTTCAATCTACTGACACCATTCCAGTAGTGCATCTTTTTGCTTTAAGAGCTGAATCGTTTAGTGCGCTTTTGACCAGATTTCGCGTGACGACCAGTAGAGCAATCCTGAAAGAATCAACAGGTAAATAACCGACATCATACCGAGCGCTTTTCGGGCTTCCATCTTTGGTTCTGCAGCCCACATAAGAAACTCTGTGACATCTGTGGAATATTGCTCGACAGTTTGCGGTATGGATTTATCTGCATAGTCGACAATACCCTCTGACAATGGCGGGGCCATTGCGAAAGCACCGCCATAGGGAACATCCACAGTTTTAAGGATATGACCTTCCTCATCACGATACTGATCTTTAATCAGGAGAGACATATCACCTGGATAATAGACATTATAATGTTGTCCCTGAGCGATAGTGACAGTATCTGGCGCGGATTTATATCCTTGCAACAGACTGGCGACATAATCAGGGCCATGATGACGGGCTTTGGTGATTAAAGACAAATCAGGAGGAAGCGCACCATTATTGGCTGCGCGGGCCTGATTGCTGTTTGCATAAGGTCCCGGGATACGGTCTTTAGGTTCCGGCGGGCGTTGAAATAAATCGCCCGCTTCATCAGGGCCATCAGTGATCTCGAATTTATACTCTTTGGCGATTTGTTTTACATAAGGATTGTCATTGGGATTTGAACAGTCAACGCTTTCGGAAATACCCGACCCTGCAGGACATTCGCTCAAATAAAACGGCCCGCCCTTTTGGCCTAGGTTTCTAAATGAAACCTGTTCAAGAGAATGACAGTTCGAGCAAACTTCCGAATAAACCTGCCAACCGCGTTGAACCGCTTCTTTATCGAACTTCCCGGTGATCCCGTCAAAATGCCAATGATGATGGATAAGCTCTTTTGCCTTACCGCTGGCAGCCAGTGCACTATTCTGGCCCGGAATGATCAGCATTGTAAAACCAAATGCTACTGCTATCGCAGCCTTCATCATTTTATTGCTTAAAGTCGTCGTCATGGGAATACCCTTGAATTTCAATAATCATTTACTCAAGACAAGCTCTATTCAGCCGGCACCGCTTCTGGTTCTGGCGTGGATGATTTGCTTTCCGGTTTTTGTTTTTTGATAACCGAGTCGGCGATCGATTTTGGCATTTGCTTTGGTGTTTCGATCAGACCCAAGAGGGGCAGTAAGAGAAGGAAAAATGCAAAATAGAAACCCGTCGCGATTTGCGCGAGTGTCACATAAATCCCTTCAGCAGGCTGACCGCCCAGCCAACCAAGAATAACGCAGTCAATCACAAACACCACAAACCAGGCTCTTGCGAATGGACGATAGCGCATCGAACGCACTTTTGATGTGTCCAGCCACGGCAATACGAACAGGATCAATATTGAAGAGAACATCACAATCACGCCGCCAAGCTTTGCCGGAATGAAGAGGAAATTAAAATCAATCGCCCGAAGCATTGCGTAGAACGGTAAGAAATACCATTCAGGAACGATATGAGCCGGCGTAACCAGTGGATCAGCTTTGATATAATTATCGGGATGCCCTAGAGAGTTTGGAAGATAGAATACAAATATCGCAAACATGGTTAAAAACAGAACCATCGCGAAACCATCTTTCACCGTATAGTAAGGGTGGAATGGAACTGTGTCTTTTTCCGACTTCACATCCAGACCGGTTGGATTGTTGTTACCGGGGATATGAAGAGCCCAGATATGCAAGACAACCACGCCAAAGATCGCAAAAGGCAGTAGGAAATGAAGGCTGAAGAAACGGTTGAGAGTTGGATTATCAACCGCAAAGCCACCCCATAATAGGGTTTTGATACTATCACCCACCACCGGTATTGCGCCAAACAGGCTGGTAATCACGGTTGCGCCCCAAAAGGACATTTGCCCCCAGGGTAGCACGTACCCCATAAACGCAGTCGCCATCATTAAGAGGAAGATTACGACACCTAATATCCATAAAATCTCGCGGGGCTCTTTGTATGATCCATAATACAATCCCCGAAACATATGCAGATAAACGGCGATGAAAAACATGGAAGCGCCATTGGCATGCATATAGCGCATAAGCCAGCCATAATTCACATCACGCATAATATGTTCAACGCTATCAAAGGCTAGATCAACGTGAGGCGTATAATGCATCGCCAAAATGACGCCCGTGATAATTTGAATCACAAGAAAGATCGTGAGAATTCCGCCAAAGGTCCACCAGTAATTGAGGTTCTTCGGGGTTGGAAAATCAACAAAGCTGTCATAGCCCAGACGCACTATTGGTAAGCGCTTGTCCAGAAATTTTTCAATGCCAGTGCCGGGTTTATAGGTCGATTCATGTGCCATGATCTTACCCAATCTTGATTTTGGTATCGGTTAAAAACTCATAGGGCGGAACGAGAAGGTTCTCAGGGGCTGGCCCCTGACGAATACGCCCTGCTATATCATAATGTGACCCGTGACATGGGCAAAACCAGCCATTAAAAATGCCGCGATTTTCGCCGTCATCTGTGCCCAAGGGAATGCAGCCCAAATGGGTGCAAACACCGACAACAATCATCCATTCAGGCTTGAAACGACGATTTTCATCTGACGGAATTGGCTCGCCATCTAAATTTTCATTGCGGGCTTTTAAATCTTTACACTCATCGAGACTGGTTGCCTCGGATTCAGCAATCTCGGCGGCTGTTCTGTGGCGAATGAAGACCGGCTTTTTCTGCCAGATAACTTTAATCGCAGACCCCTCAGGCACGTCAGAAAGATCGACCTCGGTTGATGATAGGGCCAGAACAGAGGCGTCCGGATTCATCTGTGAAACCAGCGGCCAAACAAAACCCGCCGCGCCTACAGCGGTTACTGAACCGGCAAGAAGATGGATAAAATCTCGCCGTGTTGGCTCTTCTTCATGGGAGGTATCTACAGTCATGGGAGGTCCGTTGGTTTATCTTAAATTTCATATCCGTCATACGCTTGGGGCGATTTAACCCTGTACAAATCATATATGCCCCAACACACATGAGGATGTTAGGCGGCTGTTTGCCACGTCTCATCTGCTAAATCCAGTCGTTGCAGGGGAAAACAGGCCCTAGCGACAATTTGCGCCTGTAATTTTGAGCTTGGAAACCCGGCATCGGCCCTCCTGAAAGAGGCTTGATTGATTTTAAGGCTATTACCGGTTTTATGACGTCTGGCTTTCGGGCAGAATTTATGGCACCCACGCGGCCTATATCAATTTAGGGTCCAAAAACATGCGACTTTGCCTTTTTCAGCCGGATATGGCCCCGAATCTCGGTGCAGCGATTCGCGCTGCTTGTTGTTTTGGCTGGGATGTCGATATTATCGAGCCGTGCGGCTTTCCCTTAACCAGCAAAGACATTAAGCGCGTTGCAATGGACTACCAGAGCATGACCCAGCCTTTGCGACATTCAAGTTGGGAGGCCTGGTGCAAATCTGAACAGGCTAAAAGCGGGCGGACGATATTATTGACCACCAAAGGCGCACAGTCTTTGTGGGATTTCACCTTCCAGCCCGGTGATATTATTATGACTGGCCGGGAGAGCGCCGGGGTCCCCGATCATGTCCATGAAAGCGCCGACGAACGGGTTTTTATCCCTATGGCTCCCGGTGCCCGCTCTTTGAATGTGGTGGTGAGCGCCAGCATCGCCATGGCCGAAGCCCAGCGCCAATTGGGAATGGCGTAACCCCCCAGCGCTGTCACCCTCGCCCCACACTGTCACCCCCGCGAAGGCGGGGGTCCCCTGTAAAATCCTTGCCGTGCTGATAGATGGATCCCCGCTTTCGCGG
>CAYMPJ010000007.1:0-13709 GCA_964392325.1 uncultured Caulobacterales bacterium | reverse complement strand
CGCTGCCAACGCTGCCTTCGCATCTAGTCATTGGGAAAACCTCACCCTAGATGCCGGACGCATCGACAATAACATGCCGCCCAATGCTTTGGCCAAATCTGGCTTGTTTCATTACGAAGTTCCAGCAAGCCACTCCGGGGAATCACGCTGGGCTGAATTTAAAGAGGAATTACTGGAACACGATCCTAACTGGTCCTACTGGACTGATTGGTATGACGCACGCCTGAAGGGCGGACCGCAATCTCAAGCCTTCGAAAAAGCACTCCTGACCTTGACGAATGAGGAGTGGGAAAAAGACCCGGCAGAGATAAATGCGCAATTGTCGGCGTTGAAGAAGGAGTTTGAACGAGAGCAAACCGAGGCACAATCAGAGCCCGAAAATACAGCTCCAACAATTGACGATATACCGGCACAAGATCGCCAAGGCGCGATTATAATAGAGAGCGATAATGGGGTTTTAGATTTAAGCGACAAAGCTTTATCTGGTGAGTTTCTCGACGATCCAATCGTACAATCGATCATACCAAACCTCAAAGAGGCGATTTCAGTCGCACTTGAGAAAATTTCCCATAACAATTTAGCAAATTTTCGCCTCAAAGAACCCATACAAAATTTTCAAGCCACACTGGAAAAACATGAGGCATCTCTTAACTCAGAAATATCGCAAGTTGAGTTGTGGGTTAAAGGGAATGCCCTGCGAGGTCATTTAAGAGATGAAAAAAGTGCATTTTCCAATAAAGACCCCGATCAGCCTTGGTTAGAGCAAGGTTATATTCAACCCTTCGAACAAATTGTTCAGCTCTTTAATGTACTAAACAGCAAAACAAAACGAGGCGACGAGCTTGATGAAAATAGCCGTAATCCTGAACCTCGCCAAGAGCCCTCTGATATTACTGAAGCTATAAATAATATTGCCGACGCTTTGCGTGAATTTCCTGATCAGGTCACTGCACGAGTACCTGATCTAATTAATGATTTGAGTACCATCAGTAATGGGGATGATGCGATCAGTGCGGGTGCAAGACGGACTCGCGAAAAAACAACTAAAAACCTGCTCACTGCCCTAGCCACCAAAGTTTTGAAATATCTTGCCAAGATTGGCCCCGTAATATCCGGTGTTGCAGTACTGGGGGAGCTTGGCCTGTTTCTTTCTAAATTGAAGTATGAGATTTTTGCATTTCTTTCTTATGCATCAGCAAGCCTTTTACCCGTATTTCAATTTATCTTGTCAGTTCTCGGCGGATAATATTAGGGCGATTGTTATTCAAAACATCCCGCCCCACACTGTCACCCCCGCGAAGGCGGGGATCCCCTGTAAAATCCTTGCCGTGCTGATAGATGGATCCCCGCTTTCGCGGGGATGACGAAGTGAGGGCGCGGGAATGACAATGCCTCCCCCATCTACCCCCCTGCAAATAAAAATCGCACCAGTGCTGCGGGGTCTTCTTCTGATAAAATCGATTGATATTGCACGAACCTTGCTTGACAGGCGATGGTATACTCATCCTCCCTTTCGGGAAATCTTGGCGGGGCTTGGCCCGTCACAAGGCCGGAATTTTCTACCCCGGCATATTGCAGCATTTGTAAATTGGTTCGATTGATCGCCCGCTCCAGCTCATCCTCGCTGAGATTACGGGGCGGTGTGACCGATGAGGAATTTTCTACGAGATTTGTAAATAGGCGGAACTGTAACGCTAATAAATCATCGCCGAGGCTCGCGCGAAATTTCATAAAGTCAAATTCCACAAAACCAAATGCGCCGTAATACCAAGCGTAACAGGCGCGCGGATCGATGCCTAAAAGCTGCTGGGTCGAGACTGCTAGTGCTTCAATAAGGGCGATAATATCCTCGTCCTGCGCGCGGCTTATATATGTGCGGGCCTCTTCAATGCCTGCGGTAAAAGCATATTCATCAATGACAGCATTGTTTTGCCCGTCGAGATAACCAAGGGCATTTGCGGCAAAGTCACCATTTCGCTCGGATAAGGCAAGCAATAGAGGAAGCCCCAAGGAGACCTGTGCGGGATTACTCTGCGCGTTGGTCGTATCCGAATGAGGCGCA
The DNA here is from genome assembly GCA_964392325.1 of uncultured Caulobacterales bacterium. Taxonomy (GTDB): domain Bacteria; phylum Pseudomonadota; class Alphaproteobacteria; order Caulobacterales; family Parvularculaceae; genus CALLPQ01. Next base: position 11,647 of record CAYMPJ010000007.1, on the reverse strand, counting down.
GGTTCACCCCTTTGGGTGGCTACCGTGGAACCTGAGGTTTTTGTGGCGGACGACGATGCTGGACCGCTTAAATCAATGGACTGCAAGATCAGGGAAAAACTCAATGCCCCTGCCCCAATTAAAGCGATACGCAGCCACGGCGCTTTGATCCAGTTGCGCAAGATAAGCCAGATCCCGAATCCAATAAATCCACCGGCTAGCGCGCCAAATATCGCAGTAATGAGTTGATCCATGATGTTTTCCAGTTTTTCACCTTTTAGGACTCATACCCATAATTCCCGCCCGTTTCCAGCATTTGACCTCAATCACCGGGCCTGCGCATTGCGAGACGCGGGAAAGATAAGTAAGCATTCATGGAATTACCCAATTGAAAGCGCAAAGGATTAATGGCCCGTGTCTGATTTTGAACCCAAAAAACAAAAAGCCAAGGCATGGTTTGAACAATTGCGCGATTCTATTTGTGCCTCTCTGGAGGAAATCGAGGCTTCTGCTGGTGATCTCTATGGGGGATATCAACCCGCCCGCTTTGAGCGCACACCCTGGAAACGGGGCAAGGCGGGAGGCGATGATCAGGGCGGCGGTGTTATGTCGATGTTGCGCGGGGCGGTTTTTGAAAAAGTTGGCGTGCATACATCGACAGTTTACGGAGAATTCTCGCCCGAGTTTGCCAAAAATATTCCGGGCGCTGAGGATGATCCGCGCTTTTGGGCTTCCGGGGTTAGTTTTATTTGCCATCCGCGCAATCCCCATGTCCCAGCTGCCCATATGAATACCCGCATGTTGGTCACAACGAAGAGCTGGTTTGGCGGTGGGGGCGATTTAAACCCCGTTCTTGATGCCACGCGCCGGGAGGACCACCCAGACACAATCGCTTTTCACGAAGCCATGCAAAATGCATGTGACCCACACGGGGCGGATTATTTTGCCAAATATAAAAAATGGTGCGACGAGTATTTTTATCTCCCCCATCGCAATGAGGCCCGGGGCGTTGGCGGTATTTTTTATGATCGCCTGAATAGCGGTGACTGGGATGCTGATTTTGCTTTTACGCAAGATGTCGGCAAAGCCTTCGGACAGATTTATCCAGCCCTTATCAAAACCCATAAAGACACACCATGGACCCAGACCCATCTGGATCAACAAGCGATGTGGCGCGGTCGCTACGCGGAATTTAATCTCCTTTATGATCGGGGCACGACCTTTGGCCTGAAAACCGGCGGCAATGTCAATTCAATATTGTCCTCGCTTCCGCCAATGGCAAAGTGGAATTAAAGGCGGTTGGCCCCTGGTTGGTCCCCGTGCGACCCTCGTGAGGTTTTTTCGTTTTGCCCCAAATGAGTGCAATTTACATACTGTAGGGGGATGAAAACAGATTTACGCATCCCTAGCAGCAAATTGTATGTTTATTGCAACGAAGGAGTGGGCTATATCTGCTTGGTAAAAACATCGCTAACCCTCTGTTCTGGAATATTTATGTTTAAGAAGCTCATTTCTTACCTGATCCTCTCGGTCGCTCTTATATTTACGTTGTCATGCTCAAAAAATGGCAACCGCTCCGGCAACTCCTTTTCTGATATTACCAAAGGACTCGAGCGACAAAACGGGTTTTTTGATCTCTATATCGATAAGCGCGGCGGAAAAATATATGCGCGATTGCCAAAACCCGATGAGGATGGGCTCTCCTTGCGGATGATCCATGCCAACTCACTCAATGCGGGCCTTGGCTCCAATCCGGTTGGTCTTGATCGCGGGCTTACAACGAGGGGGCAAATTTTAGCCATGCGCGTGATTGGCGGCAATCTTGTTGCTGAAGCAGAAAACTGGTCGTATCGCGCCAGCGCAGAAGACCCTTTTGAAAAACAATCCGTACGCGATTCATTTGCCAAATCCTATCTCTGGTCCGGGCCGATAAAAGCCCGCTCTGGCCGGGGGCATATATTGGTTGATATATCCAGCTTTTTGACACTTGACCTTATGAATATACGCGCTGCCCTAAAGCAGGCGGACCAAGGAAAATTCGAAATTGCCAAAGAGCGCACCTTTCCCCAAACAAGCTCTGCCCTCGTCTTCAGCGATAATGTTGAAATTGATGCAGCCATAACATTAACGAGTGATGATCCCGGTAGTGAAGTCCGCTCGACCGCCTCCGATGGTCGCTCGGTTACGCTTTCGCTTCATCATTCATTCGTGCGGCTACCCGATGATGGTTACAAGCCCCGCCTTTATGATCCCCGCACAGCAGCGATACCCGTTCCGTTTTATGATTTTAGCACAAACCTCGATGAACCTGTTTTACGCCATTATGCGCGGCGTTTCCGTTTGGAACGTGAAGCAGAAGATGTCGCCACTGGCCCTGTAAAAAAACCTATTATTTTTTACGTTGATCGCGGTGCGCCAGAGCCCGTGCGATCTGCTCTTATTGATGGCGCAAACTGGTGGGCGCAAGCCTTTGCCGAAGCTGGCTTTGAAGATGCTTTTCGGGTTAAAATACTCCCCGAAGATGCCCATCCTCTCGATATTCGATATAATGTTATCCAATGGACCCATCGCCAGACCCGGGGCTGGTCTTATGGCGGGGGCATTTCTGATCCGCGCACAGGCGAGATGCTAAAAGCCCATGTGATCCTTGGGTCGCAAAGGGTACGTCAGGATAGAATGATATTTGAAGGCCTCGCTGGCGCTACCGCTACAGGCTCAGGGAGCGCAGATGATCCGGTTCAAATTGCCCTGTCCCGCATTCGACAACTCTCTGCCCATGAGGTTGGTCATACGCTCGGGTTTGCTCATAATTTTGCCGCCTCGACAATCGATAAGGCTTCGGTGATGGATTACCCGGCCCCCGATATTCGCACGCGCGAAGATGGCGGTCTGGATTTCAGTAATGCCTATGCAACCGGTATCGGCACATGGGACAAGTTCACCGTGCGATGGCTTTACACTCAATTTGCTTCCGATACTGAAGAACAAGAGAGCCTGAATAATATTGTCAATCGCGGATACCAACAAGGCCTACGCTTTGTCAGCGATCGACACGCAAGATCACGGGCCGCCTCGCACCCCCATGGTAGTTTGTGGGACAATGGCAAAGACCCGATAGCCGCTTTAGAAGAAGTGATGAAGGTGCGCCAAATAGCATTACGCAATTTTGATCTGTCTGTGATTGCCGATGGGACACCGCGCACAAGGTTACAAGAAGTTCTCGTGCCTGTTTATCTCTATCACCGTTATCAGGTGAATGCCGCCGCAAAACTCGTGGGCGGATTTCATTTTAATTATGCTGTCGCCGGAGATGGTTTGTCTTTCTCGTCCCCTGTTCCTGAAAACCAACAACTCTCCGCTATTGAAACCCTCCTGAAAACACTGGAGCCTTCAGAGCTTGATTTGCCGGAGCGTATTTTGGTGCGCCTTTCACCGCCATCAGATGGATTTTCAAGTGTCGGTCATCGCCGGGAAATTTTTGGGAGCCATCTGGGCGAGGTTTTTGACCCCTTAAATGCCAGCGATGCCGCTGTCAGTATTACACTGGGTGCCTTACTGGAGCCAACCAGACTTGCACGGATGATTGAAAGTAATCGGCGCGATGCAAAATATCCCGGTATTGATATTTTACTTGCTGCGCTCAATTATCAGGTTTTTGATAAAGAGTTCGATAAAAAATATGCAGCCATAACCCGGCGCACGCAAACACGATTTGTTTCTACACTGATGACAGTGGCTCAAAATAAAAATGCTAGTCCGGTGGTGCGCACGGAAATCGATAGCTATCTTCAGAGCCTTCAGGATACTCTCTCGGATGGATTGTCATCGGACAATAATGACCCGCAAAGCAATCATTACTCATGGTTGCTCAGCATTATCTCAAGCCACCTCAATCGCGATGATATTGCAGCATCCTTAGTTACCGGAGCCACTAGAATTCCTCAAGGAAGCCCGATTGGTTCTGGCTCACCCAGTAATCATCTTATTGATAATGGCATTCTGGAAACTTGCTGGCACTGTGATAGCAGGCTCTAGGAGCTTGGCTGTTCTCAATGAACTTCTAGACCTTCGGCAATTTTCCGGGAAACAAAATTTATTGCTTCGTCTGCGGATAATTCCTGTTTTTCGCCACTATCTCTGGATTTCACCTCAATAACACCATTTTTAAGACCACGTGGCCCTATGGTGAGCTGGTATGGCAATCCAATCAGATCCATTCTCGCAAATTTCTCTCCTGCGCGTGCACCAGTATCATCATATAGAACTTCTACCCCAGCGCTTTCGAGTTTTTGATACATATCGGCGCAAGCTTTATCACACTCCTCATCGCCTACTTTAAGGTTGATCAAACCTGCATGAAACGGGGCAACCGGAATTGGCCACTTACATCCGCCATCATCATGATAGGCCTCGATCAGGGCGCCCATAAGCCGTGACACCCCAATACCGTAAGACCCCATCTCAACTGCTATATCTTTGCCCTCTGGGCCAGAGACTTTGGCGTTCATGCTGTCTGAATATTTCGTACCAAAAAAGAAAATATGGCCAACCTCAATGCCGCGCGCCGTAGTACGATCACCGGGCTCCACTTTGTTTTCAAATTCGGAAGGCTCATGCATCTCGTCAGTGGCCGCGTAAAGATTGGTGCGCTCATCAACAATCCCCTGAAGATCAGAATCATAATCGGTATCAATAGAGGGAACCGGCATATCAACGAGACGTTTATCGCAAAACACCTCACTCTCACCAGTGTCGGCGAGCACAATAAATTCATGGGAAAGATCGCCCCCAATTGGCCCCGTTTCAGCCCGCATGGGTATCGAGTTCAGGCCCATCCGCGCATAGGTACGCAAATAGGATACGAACATTCGATTATAACTATGCCTTGCAGCCTCTTTGCTGATATCGAAAGAATAGGCATCTTTCATCAAAAATTCGCGCCCGCGCATCACCCCGAAACGTGGGCGTATTTCGTCGCGAAACTTCCACTGTATATGATAAAGCAATTTTGGTAAGTCTTTGTAAGAGCGGGTTCCGGCCCGAAAAATCTCGGTGATCATTTCCTCATTGGTCGGCCCGAAGAGCATATCCCGGTCTTGCCTATCTTTTATGCGCAACATCTCCTTGCCATAAGCGTCATAGCGTCCGCTCTCACGCCATAGATCAGCAGGTTGTATGGTGGGCATCAGCATTTCAACCGCCCCTGCACGGTTTTGCTCCTCGCGCACAATCTGCTCAATTTTCCGCAATACCCGGTGCCCAAGCGGCAGCCAGGCATATATCCCCGCCCCTTGCTGGCGAACCATTCCCGCGCGCAACATCAATTGATGCGAGATAATGGTCGCCTCGGCAGGGGTTTCCTTCAAAACGGGGAGATAGAAGCGGGATAAATACATGGGAGCTCACTTTTCCTAAGCAATGATAATTGCAAAACACCGCTTCCACCGTAGGGAATCAAAACAGCGATTACCTATCGTTTTTAAAAACGACTGAAGGCTTTGTCTATGGCTGATTACAACGGGCTCGGGCATAACCTACATATCGGTGAAAACCGCGGCGAACTGGGGCCATACATAACCTGATAATCATGTTAAAATGGCACTATCGGTAGGATTCTAGCACCCAGCATTTTATCCGGTTGTCCTAAATTGGCACAGTTTTACCAAATTTCACCCCTTTCAAAGGGTGGCATACCGCTTGCTTTACTATTCTGATCCTTTGTTAAGGTTTTGTTAAGCAATCGAAGAATTTGGGGATAACCCAGACAGGATATCAAAATGGGCATAGTGGGGACCAAAAAAGCGCGGAGCTTTGTGGGTTTAGCTACACTAATCGGCTTAATTATAGCACCGGCAGTAAGTGCTGAAATTGTTAGACTGAACACTGGGAATGGGGTGGTGGCCGATGGTGCGCTCTCGCTGCAAAGCGTGGAGCGCGCCATTGTGGCTCCCAAGGTTACATTGCGCGACGATCATGAGGCCGTTATTTTTCAAATAGAACCGGTAAACCTTATTGAGTTAGTGGCCGGGCTTGAAACAGTTCAAATTAAAGATTTTACATACCCTATAAAAAGAGGGCCAATTGGTTCGAAAGACCTATTAGAGGACAATAGTACCGAAACGCCTTTCGATTTTTTACCATAGCGAATTAACATTCTCCTATACTCAAGAAACCTCAGTGCCAAGAATGGCCCTGAGGTTTTTTTGTATGGTATTCTCTACAAACAGAGCGGCAACCCTTATCAAAAGTCTCGAAGGATCAGCGATTAAAGGTTCACAGTTTCACGATTACACTCTACTGTGTTATTTTTCCCGTTTGTCGAAAAGGCCCTCTTGTTTGAAAAAAATCTTCTCAACACGCACCGGTATGGCGATTGTCATTGCCAATATGGTTGGAACGGGGGTTTTCACCAGCCTTGGTTTTCAACTACAATCTATCCAGGCCGGATTTGTACTTTTGATGCTTTGGGTGGTCGGCGGGATCACAGCCATTTGCGGCGCTCTTTCTTATGCAGAAATTGGCGCTGCTTTGCCGCGTTCGGGCGGTGAATATAATTTCCTTTCCCGGATTATTCATCCCGCAGCCGGATTTACATCAGGCTGGATTTCTTCAACAATTGGATTTTCTGCGCCGGTTGCCCTAACCGCAATGACTTTTGGCGCCTACATAACAGCGATTATTGGCGTAGATTCAGGCGGCTGGGCGGCAAGGATAGTGGCCTGTTTACTGGTAATCGTCTTAATGCTTATTCATGCAGGACGGCGCGAGGGTAGCAGCGCATTACAAGGACTATTTACTCTTTTAAAGATAGTTGTGATCATAGGTTTTTGCCTGATCGCTTTAATTGTCACAAAAGATTATCAACCTGTTTCACTCTTACCCAAGGAAGGCGATAGCAGTCTTTTATTTAGCGGCGCATTTGCAATTTCACTGATCTATGTCAGCTATGCGTATACCGGCTGGAATGCGGCCACCTATTTAAGCGGCGAACTCCAACACCCCCAAAGCGAGCTTCCTAAAATACTCTTTGTGGGAACATTCACTGTTATGCTGCTATATGCGCTCCTGAACGCAACATTCCTGCTAACGACTCCCATCGCCGCTATGGAGGGGAAAATTGAAATCGGCTTTATCGCTGCCAGTCATATTTTTGGCCCGATTGGCGCGAAATTCACCGGATTGGTGCTTGCTGCCCTTCTTATTTCCACGGTGAGCGCAATGACGATTGCAGGCCCGCGGGTTTTGCAAGTTATCGGAGAAGATTTTAAACTATTTTCTCCCCTCGCCCGAACCAATCAGGATGGCATCCCGTCATTGGCCATTAAAATCCAATCAGCAATCAGCATTGTTTTTATTCTGACTTCGACCTTTAAAAGCGTATTGATTTTTGCAGGTTTTGCATTGGCACTAAATAGCTTCATCACAGTGGTCGGCCTGTTTGTTTTACGGATACGCGAACCAGAACTTGAGCGCCCCTTCAAGGTCCCGTTATATCCGGTAACGCCTATTATCTATCTCCTGCTCAATGGCTGGACCCTATTATATGTATTGAAGACTAAACCATTTGAGGCCTATTCGGCCTTGGCGCTTATCGCTGTTGGGCTGGTTTTATATACAATTACCAAAAACAAAAATTAGGCAGGGCTGGCTGGCCTAGTTTTTACGTCTCGCCTCAATCGTAAAATTCACACCGACATCGAATTTCACCCATTCGTCGCTGTCCCATTGTCCCTGCCCCACACCAAATCCATCGCGTTGCAGGCTCAATCCGCCATTGGCAATCGCCTTGTTGCCATCAATATTTAATGTAAAGGGCAAGCTGACATCTTTACTGATATCGCGAATGGTCAAAGTACCAGCGGCGGCATAATTGCCATTTGCCGCATCGCCGCCTATGCGGGTCACATTTGTTGCAACAAATTTTGCCGAAGGATGCGCTGTTACAAAAAACCAGTCTTGCCCGGGAAGAGCATCATCACGCTGACGGTCACCGGTCTTTGCAGAGGCCATTTCAATCGTGACTTCAACTTTACTTGTCTCAAGGTTATCTGGATCAAGGCGGATAATTGCCTCAAATGAATTAAATTGGCCCGTAAACTCGTTGCCTGTCTGGGTGCCAGTAAATTGCAAGCTCGAGGCTTTTTTATCCATTACCCAATCATGAGAAATCACCTCTGCTTTGCTCACAGGCGCAGCGGGGGTAACCGTTTCTTCTGGTGCAACGACCTCGTCAGCTTCATCACTCGCTAGGCGCGAGGGGGATTGCGCGGCTTCATTTGATTGAGCGCCCTCACTTGTTTCTTGCGCGTTTTTACTTTCACTCCCCTCCTCAATCGAGGTCTCATCATCAGGCTTTGTCGTATTCGCCTGCGCCGCAGCCCCGTTTACACTTGCACCCTCGCTCTTGTTTTCATCACTAGGCGCGGCGCGTTCTGGCGTGGTTTGTTTTTCAGGGACAGCTTGTTGCTCTGTGCCCTTTTCAGAACACGAGCTCATCATAACAAAACTGGCAATAAGGGCGGGTAAAATGAAAACTGAAGAGCGCATAGATACCTTATGGTTTTAGCGGGTTCTAACAAATGGCAACATTCGAGTCAGCACGCTGTCACAATCATGAAAATGATGTTTCAATGCTGCTCCAATATGTAACACGAGTAAAGCAATGGTCGCAAAGGCTAAATATTCATGAACGAACTTGAATTGTTTTTCCAAAGCTGCGGGATCCTGCGCACCCTCCCAAAAGGGTAAGTGTGGCAAACGGACAATTTCAAAAAGATATGTCGATATGCCCAGCGGGGAAACAGAAACCATCGCCCACCCTACGAGGGGAATTGCCAACATGAAAAAGTAGAAGATAAAATGCGTCATACTCGCGAGTGTTTTTTCCCACCCGGGCATCGTTAATGGCAATGCTGGCGGCTTATGGGTCAGTCGCCAGATCAATCGCAAGACCGAAAGTGACAAAATCAAAATTCCAAAAGATTTGTGATATTGATAAAGTTCAAATTTCAGAGAACTCCCCTTTGATAGAAACCGCACCATAATCAGTCCACCAGCCAATTGACCGATAATCAGTATCGCTATCAACCAGTGAAAGAATATTGCTACTTTTGAATAAGATTGCTGACTATGAGATAGTACAGCATCAGAAGAAGATGAGGCATTGGTCATAATAGTCATCCAACCGTGGTGATTTTAAAAGAATGATATTAATTCGTCCAGTACTGGCCGCTTACGCTCTTTAGGCGGTTTTGTTGCTTCCCCAATATAGATGAATCCGGCGATTTTTTCAGCGTCCACCAATCCGAAACCGCGCAGAACATCGCGGTTATAAGCATACCACTCAGTCAGCCATTGAGCAGCAAAACCATAAGAGCTGGATGCAAGAAGCAGGTTTTCACAAACGGCCCCAGCGGTTAAAATTTGCTCCCATATCGGGGTCTTATGCTGGGTATCAACTTTCGAGACAACTGCGATAATGATCGGTGCGCGCAAAAAGCGATTCTCTTCGCGCGCCACATCATCTTTTGAAGCCTCTGGATTGGCTTCCTTGTAAAATTTCCCAAGTAATTGCCCCGCGCGAGCGCGTGCTTCCTCTTTAAAAACAATAAACCGAAAGGGGACCACCCTGCGGTGATCGGGAACTCTGGCTGCGATTGTCAGCAAGTCCTGTAATTGTTTATCATCAGGACCAGCCCCGCCGCCCAGCATATCAGCTTGGGTAGATCGGCGCAGCAATAACGCTTCGCGCATCTCTTGACTGGGATAGCTGGCCGTTAATTCCTGACCAAATTGTGGAGGTGTGATCATGAATTATTCACGGCTGTGTGCGGATTGCTAGAACCAGTAAACTCTTCTTAGGCGTTGTAAGAAAATCGGGGTCTTGGACGCTTTCACTGTCATAGGCCAAACGAGCGGTTTCCCGACAGTGGCTTGTGCAGATTGAAGTTCGATACTATGGTCATCGCATTCAATACGCACCCAGAGCTTTGCTGTTCTGCTTCGCGCTGGAACGCCAGCTTCTATGGTGATGACATTATCATTTTTTCTAAGAATACCCCCCGCATTGCGGAACAAATTAAAGGTCTCTCCGGTATCTTCATTATGCAATCGCCCGCGTAATTTCCCCCTGCGAATAAGTGTGCCGATATTGTTTGGAAAACCACCCTCAAATGTCACATGTAATTTAATTTGGTATTGCGCCGGAACAGTCGCAGCTTGCGTAAATGCCGCTGGTTGAACCCCAGAAGCATCTTGAGAAGAAGCATCTTGTAACGGGACTTCAGCCTCAGAGAAAACCGCCTTTTGCAAAACGGCTGCTGGTATAATGCCACCAATTGCCTGGGGGCTTTGATCGGGTAAACCAGTTGCAAAATTATCTATCGATTTATCGCCATTGAGATTATTCGCGGTTTGACCTGTTTCAAAACTGATTTCAGTAACGCCCTCACCATTACTCGCGGCCGGGCTCAATAAACCGGGAAGATTTGGATCATTGATAATATCTTCAATACCCATTGCCAGATCATCGGGTATCGCTGTCATAAGAACGGCCAACAAACCAAAACCTTGCGCAAAAGCCCCCTGACGAGTGATGGGCTGAAAATAGAAGATAGAGGTAGCGCCTATTGCCACAATTCCAAGAACAACAGCGAAGAGTGGAATTTCATTGAAACCTAAAAGCGATCCTAACGATACCGCCCATCTATTGAGGGTATAGATGGCTGCGCCCTCAGCACTTTGCTGATAATCGGTGACCAAAGCCGCGACAATACCTGCAGAGCCGGACAGGCCAAGACCCATTAAATCAAAAGCACTAAATTCTCCGGGTGATTTGAATCCTCGTTTTACACCGTATGGCATCGCAATCTCCACATTCCATAACAACCCGACGCCCTTAAACTAACCCCAAAGAGCGGGTATCGTTAAATTGTAACGTTAATTGGCGATTTAATACAGTCGTAAATAAGGCATTTGGAAGAAAAACGATCAAATTTTACAAATCGTGAGGTCTTCATATGGACAGAAAGGCAAATTTCTACAATTGGATTAAAAATTTCCAAATTGGCAAAAAACGACCTCAAGACTCAATATGGGTATTCTCACATATCGCCTGAAAATAAACCTAGGATGTGGATTTTGCCGGACGCGATGCACCAAAATCAACGTCAAACAAATGCTCTAAGCTCGTGTATGGTAAGCCTATTTTCACAATATCATAAGGTGTTACATTCATCAGCTTTAATACTGCCCGCTCAATCTCAACACCATCCCCTTTTGGCGTCGGAACCATATCAAAATCGATGACATTAACGGCGCATAAATCCTGTTCAATTGCGTTTACGCAGGCCAAACTCTGGCTCATTATCCAGCTTAGAATGATGCGATTGACCCCTTCGTGGGCGACCAATAACCCGGTTTTCCAAGGTGTCGACGTCAAAATATGATTCAACCCCGCAACGATACGCTTCCTTGCATCTTCAAATTTCTCTCCATCAGGGAGAAACCTTGCCCCAGGGATATCGGCATCATCAAAGCAAAAAGCGAGCCTTGCGGCTAATTCCTCGCGGTTATCGGCTTGTATCCATCCGCTTTTGAGTTCTTCAAATTCGAGATTTTCGACCAAATCGAGTTTATTACCCTGATGGTCCTGATGGTCCTGATGGTC
>CAYMPJ010000006.1:147436-153694 GCA_964392325.1 uncultured Caulobacterales bacterium | reverse complement strand
GTTTCTTGCTTGCCGTCCGGAATTACCCCTTCTTTGAAAAGAAGATCGAAAGAGAAAAGTGCGATAAAGAGCAAAATCACAATCGGGATGAAAGTCCAAACCACCTCAAGAAAAGTATTGTGGCTAAAACGACTAGCATTTGGGTTGGATTTCTCATTGAACCTGACAATCACGATGAGCAATAGTGCCAGAACGAATAGGCTGATCGCGACCATCACCGGCATTAAAATCCAGTTGTGAAATAAGTGAACTTCGGTTGCCAGTGGGGAGCCTGCTTCGATTAGCGTATAGCCACCACTTTTAGGCAATGACTGCGCAGTGGCAGCAATAGGGGCCGCTGCAAGCAGGGCAGAGCCAGCTAGGGCCGGGACACGTTTTAAGGCGGAAAATCCGTGATGGATCGCGGTAATTTTTGTCATAAATTTTAATTCTCTTCATCGTGAAATGATGCGACGTGTCAACCCAATGACCGGCTTCTTATAGGCGTCTCTTGCCGCTGGAAACAAGGATAAGTAGCGGAAAAAAAGTCGCAGCCTATTTTATGTGATTCTCGTATTTGTTAGAGGAGTTTAAGCCAGATTGGTCCGATGAAAATACCCCCCTCTATCGAATTTGCCTTGCCCGAGCGGGCGTTAGGGCTTAACTCTTAAACTATGAACAATTCTCTCTTTTTCTCCCGCACCGACCTTGATCAATCCCGCACTCAATCCATCGTTGATGATGCCTTGAACGGCACTGAGGACGGTGAATTATATCTGGAATATGCCCAGTCCGAGGCCTTTGTTTTCGATGATAATCGTTTAAAAACAGCCAATTATGACGTTAATCAGGGTTTTGGCCTGCGTACAGTGTGCGGTGATACAAGTGGCTATGCCCATGCCTCCGAATTATCCGAGGCGGCGCTGAGTCGTGCTGCGAGCGCGGTCCAGACGATAAAAACCGGGAAGCCGATGAGCTATGCCGAGGGCCCGGCCGGTACGAATTTGAAGCTTTATCCCGATGATAATCCTCTGGAAGCTTTTTCGTTTGCTGAAAAAACCAAGCTGCTGGAATCAATTAATGAGTATGCCCGCTCCAAAGACGAGCGCGTGCGTCAGGTTTCTTGCTCATTGACCGGGGAATGGTCAGCAATTGAAATAATGCGCCCTGGCGGGGAGATTGTTCGTGATTTTCGCCCCCTTGTGCGGCTCAATGTTTCGGTGACCGCCGGGATTGGCGATCGTCAGGAAAGCGGTTCGCATGGTGTGGGCGGGCGCGAATCCTATGCCCGTTTTATCGATCCGGCGGCATGGCAAGTGCAGGTCGATGAGGCGCTTCGTCAGGCATTAACAAATTTGGAAGCTGAGCCCGCACCCGCTGGTGAAATGGAAGTTGTGCTTGGACCTGGTTGGACCGGGGTACTTCTTCATGAGGCGGTGGGTCATGGTTTGGAGGGGGATTTTAACCGCAAGGAAACCTCCGCTTTTGCCGGACGCATTGGGGAGCGTGTTGCCGCTCCGGGCGTTACCGTCATTGATGATGGAACACTTGCCGGGCGACGGGGATCGCTGACGATTGATGATGAGGGAACCCCGACGGCGCGAAACGTATTGATCGAAGATGGAATCCTCAAAGGATATATGCAGGATCGAATGAATGCGCGACTCATGGGGGTTGCTCCAACCGGCAATGGCCGACGTGAAAACTATGCCCATCAACCTATGCCGCGCATGACCAACACATTTATGCTCAGCGGGGAGCGTGACCCACAGGAAATTCTTGAAACAGTCAAAGATGGTATTTACGCGGTGAATTTTGCCGGTGGGCAGGTCGACATTACATCGGGAAAATTTGTCTTTAACTGTACTGAAGCATACAGGGTGCAAAATGGAAAAGTTGGTGCACCTTTAAAAAATGTTGCGCTCATCGGTGATGGCCCAACGGCAATGACACGGGTTTCAATGATCGGAAATGATTTTGCTCTCGATCCGGGAATTGGCGTGTGCGGAAAAGCCGGGCAGGGCGTACCTGTTGGCGTTGGTCAGCCTACGATCAAACTGGATGCGATCACTGTCGGTGGTGCCGGGGTATAGTGTCTAAAACTCTTACTTCCGTCCCTGAAATCTCCTCCATAGTTATTTTCATTGTTCCTTTTTTATAGGTTTGAATTTATTAGGGCGTCATAGGAATTTTGAAGTCTGCACTGATTTGAGCTGGCATATTATTCATTGTCCGTACTACAAACCCAAATTCTAGCCAAATACGGTGCCGTTCATTGGGGTGGTGATAAAGCTATTTTCCCTAATTTTATGCCGATTTCATTACGCGCCTGCAATATAGTCTAGTCAATTGTGTCATCCCAATTTAAAGACTGGCCGAATTCACTCCAACCCAATAAATGCCTCATTTTAAGCGCATTCCTAATCATACAATCTGGTAACTTGACTATGCGACGGGCGAATGATTGGTGTAGAGTAGTCACGCAATAATGGGTTGTGCTGACAATCACGGACAAAGGTCCGATAGGGGCCTATTGTTTAATCAGACTTAAATTTCAGAAGAAATGAAGGGCTTACAAAATGAATTTTTCTAAATCAAAAGTAGTAGGACTTATAGCAGTGCTCAGTGCCGTGAGTGCCTGTTCAACGGTTGGCGGTTTACCGGGTGTATCCGATGGCGTTGACGCAACAACGGGTGCTGAAGCTGCAGCAGATAGCGCGGTTGGTACAGCAACTGACGCAACAACAGGTTTGGCCACCGATGCGGCAACAGATTCAGCAACAGGCTTGGCGACCGATGCGGCAACAAATGCATCCAATTCGGTTGTAGACTCAGCAGTTGATGCAGCAACAGAAGCAGCAACCGATGCCGTCGACTCGGCTGTTGATTCCGCGGTAGACAGCGCAACAAATGCGGTTACCGGCGCAGCAGACTCCGCTGTTGATTCGGCGGTAGACACGGCAACAAGTTCAGCCACCGACGCAGCATCAAATGCGGCTGGCTCGGCTGTTGATTCAGCAGTAGACACAGCAGCAGATGCAGCGACCGAAACAGCCGCAGATACTGCAACAAATGCGGCTACCGATGCAGCTTCAGACGCTGCGTCAAGTGCTGTCGATTCAGTTGTTGACTCTGCCGTTGATGCTGCAAAAGAGGTTGCATCAGATGCTGCCGAAAAAGCAGTTGATGCGGCCACCGATGCGGCAACGGGTGCCGTTACTGGAAATTAAATCTTCTTAATAGTCCGGATCAACGCATACTGACTAATGCGTTGATCTAGCTTTTAAAATCGATCAAGAAAAAACCTGCCTAAAATCAAGGCAGGTTTTTTTATGGGTGCGCCCTATTCTTGGGTAAAGATTAGACGGTTCGAACGGAATAAAGTGTGGGTATGAAAGGCTTTTTAGTTTGCCGCCCGCGCGGCTTCTATGGCGGTGTTTACTCTATCGGGGGAAAACCCGGAAATTACTTCTAGAAAATCACCCTCCAGGCTCGCGACGATAAAGGCGGGTGTGCCTGAGACACCGATACTTTCGGCAATATTGCGCGTGGTGAGCACGGCATCATGAATCGCCGGATTGTTCATCTCCGCTTGGAGTTTATCAACATCGATATTTTGGTCCCTTGCAATATCAAAGATACGCTCCTCGGTAAGTGTGCCGCTTGTATCCATAAGCGCGAAATGAAAATCCAGATATTTCCCTTGATTGCGCGCAGCGAGGGCAGCGATGGCGGCGGTTTGGGATTCTGGCCGTAAGATTGGATATTCGCGAAATGATACGACGACGTCTTTTTGCGAATTGGCAATTTCTTGCACAAGTCCGGAAGCGCGCTTGCAATACCCGCAATGATAATCGAACAGCTCAATAACGGCGACTTTCGCATTTTTTCGATCAGCAGCATTGGTATAGCCATCGCGCTCATTGATCAGGTTGGTAAAGTTTTTCTTGGTATTTTCTTTTTCAGCCAAAACTTGACGTTCTTGCAGGACGCCGCTCATTTCAATCAGGATTTCTGGGTTGTCGAGAAGGTAGCTCCGCAAAATTTTTCGGATGTCTTCCTCTTGGGAGTCAGAAAACTCTGTTTGAGGATCATTAAGCACAACCGGGGTAGGGGCGACATAGCGATCAATTTCAAAACGATCATTCTTTCTGGGTTGCTCATGGTTATCCGTAACCTGATTATTGGCATTGCTATAACTCATAAAGATGGTGCCAAGTATGAAAGTACCAATAAGAGCAAGGCTAAGAGGGACGTAGGATTTCATGGAATATACCACCTTGTTGAATGGGTCATGGTCATGACGTGAGCAATTAATGTTTCGAATTTTGAAATAAGCTATCAGCTACTCGGTTATTTACTGAGTGGAGTGGCAAGGAGCCTTAAAATCTACCAGTTTATTCTCTTGGGGCTTCGGGAAGTAAATCCGGCTCGGGTATGCGGCCATCTTCGGGAAGAGTGATTTCTTCAATTTCCTCTTTTGGATCTTTTTGCGAGTCAGGAGCGTTTTCCTGTTCTTTTTTTGTCTTTGTTTGATTATCGCCGCCTGGTCTTTTGCCACCTTTGCCACCGCGGCGACCTTTGCCACCTTTACCGCCTTTTTTTCGGTTTGTCGCGCCGCGGCGATTACCGGAATTATTTACAGCAACTAATATATCCTGGGCTTGAAGCCATTCCCTGCTGCCACGATCGAAATATTTTAGAGAGCGCCTGGCAAATTGATTCGCCTCACCTTTGGCACCGCCATAATATTTGGACTCAGCGGTACATAAGAGCGCAAGTCCCTCATCGCCCATATGTCCATGAGCGCGAGCTAATTCATACCATCCAAATGAATTGCCGCTTTCGATACGTAAAGCCGATTTTAACACGTCAATTGATTCAACGACATGTTCGGTATCTTCTGTCGACATTAGCGCACGACCCAGGTTAACTTTCAACAGGGCTTTATCAGGGGCGAGTTCAACAGAGCGCCTATGGGGCTCAATCGACTCATAAGTGCGGCCAGTTTCAAAAAGCATCTGTCCTTTGAGCTCATGAAAATATGGATTATCCGGATTTTTCTCCAACAAAAAATTAATCTCGGACAGGCCGCCTTCTATATCTGCGCTTCTGTAAAAGGCGACGGCCCGTGCATAGCGCGCAGGATCAGATTTATCAGAGAGTGGATATCTGCGCAGGGTAAATTTTGGTCCATCCAAAAACCCTCGAATTTTAGCCTGAATCAATCGAAAGCGGGCAATGTCTTCCGGGCTATCTTTTACGTCGGCGTAATCGGAATTATTAACATTCTCGGTCAGCGCCGTGACACGATCAATCGCCAATGGGTGCGTTGATAGATAAGGGTTGAGTTTACGCGAGCGCAGGACTTGGGGGTTTCTAAGCTTGTCAAAAAAGTCGACGAGCCCTTTGCCGGAATGCCCGATTGATTCAAGATAACGGATTGCCGAAGCATCCGCACTCGACTCGTTCGATTGCGAATAGGCCAGTGCATTCACAGTGCCGATATGTTGGCCAAGTCCAAAAATGCCGAAAGCAGCTTCCGGCGCTCCTGCTGCCACTGCGGCGCCTGCCAATAGGAGGGATAAAAGTATGGGCCGGGAAGCGGCGGCGAACGCATCGGCCCTGCGCGTGCTGTGCTCGCCTTTCAGGTGGCCGACTTCGTGCGCAATCACACCCTCAACTTCATTGGGATAATCAGCGGTTGTAATCAGGCCGGTAAATATACCCATGGTGCGACCACCGGCAAACGCATTTGGCGTTGGGTCTCCGACGATCAGAAAACTAATAGTTTCCGGGTCTATTTCTGCAGCTTCCAGAATAGGGAATGAGTAATCATGAACCCATTGTTCAATTTCAGCGTCTCTCAATAGGCTCTGGGCATGGGCTTGTTGGCCGATAACCGGACTAAGCACAGTGACCGCACTGATAAATACAACCATGATCATGCTGATGAATGGCTTGAATGGGGTTAAATCCATTTTGCGGCTGGGCGTTTGCTGGTTATGTGCCAAATCGGTACTTGTTGAAGTCATACTAAGGAACTCGCTAGAAAAACTTGAAAGCAGAAAAGCTCAATGGTCTGTTTGGGTATCCGTGCGGTTTTTAATCGCGCGAATGAGCACCCCTTAGAATGTATTCCAATGGAGGGCTAAATGCGAGTATTTCCGACGATCTTGCCGGAATTGTGACTAATTATTAGCATCACAATCGGTCTATCGCGGCAGGTGATCGTTTTATCGTGTTCTTGCAGGCGAGGGCAGGCGAGGGCAGGCGAGG
>CAYMPJ010000006.1:97400-147336 GCA_964392325.1 uncultured Caulobacterales bacterium | reverse complement strand
GCAGGCGAGGGCAGGCGAGGGCAGGCGAGGTTAGCCACCAATTGCCCGTTGCCACCAACCCTTACGACTAGACCCATCATTTTTAGCCGGCTTTTCTGCCTTCTCTGAATCAGCTGGCTGGCCTTGGGCTTGGGTATTATCAGGAGATGATTGCTTGCTCTCACCTATATCCGGCCCATTATCAGGGGACGCCTTGGAAGCAGTTTTGCGCCGGGTACGCTTGCGTTTGGGCTTTTCTTCAGCTTGCTCCCCTTCCTCTTTGACGTCTGGCCCAGATGTATGAACGTCACTTTGTCCATCCATTTGCGGATCAGCATCTGTGTTTTCGACCTTTTTCTTGCGTGGAGCCCGTTTTTTACGCGCAGGCTTGGGTTGGGCCTGTTGGTCACCCTCTTGTGGTTGATCGGGCTTAGCAGCGTTTGCACTTTCATCGCCGGTTTGAGCGGTATCGGTCTGATTGCTGGCCGTATCATCAAAAGCCTGGGTTTGTACCTGTGACTGATCCTGAGTGCCTTCTTGACTGTCGTCTTGCGGGGTCGCGCCCTCGCGATGTTTGCGTCCCCCCCGACGTCCTCTGCGACGACGTTTTTTGGGCTTGGCCTCATCATCATTATCTGCGGCGCTTAGGCTACCCGCTTCTTCATCGGAACCGCTTTGATCAGAATCAGCACCATTTTCTCGGGCTTCGGGGTCGGAACCCTTTTTGCGACGACGCCGGCGACGCTTTTTAGAGCGATTTTCACCGTCAGCATCTGAATTATCATCATTTCTTGAATCGCGTGTTTCGTCTGCGTCCTCATCTGCGTCACCAGCAAAATCCGACTGTGCAACCCGCACCCGTTCAGGCTTGGCCCGATTAGGTCCGCGTTTTTCGATTTCATATTGATCGCCAAATTTTTGTGGATCAGCAGTAATCTCAACGCTGACTGCATATTGTTCTTCTATACGAGATAACCATTCACGCTTGTGATTGAGTATATAAAGGGCAACCTCGTGGGAGGTTTTTGCGGCTAAAACACTGGAACGTCCCGCGATGGCCTCTGCTTCAATTGCGCGCAAAATGCGCAAGGCCGCAGTTTCATGGGAGCGCACGGCACCGGACCCATGACAGGTCGGGCAAGCTGATGTTGTACCATCAACAATGCCTGAGCGTCGGCGTTGGCGAGAGAGCTCCATCAAACCAAATGACGAGATTCGCCCTATCTGGATGCGTGCCCGATCAGTTTTCATGGACTCTTTGAGCCTTCGCTCAACGGCACGGTTATTTTTACCCTCTTCCATATCAATGAAATCGATCACGATTAAACCGGCGAGGTCGCGCAGTTTGGCTTGGCGCGCAACTTCTCTTGCAGCCTCGAGATTGGTTTTTAAAGCCGTTGCTTCGATATTGCGCTCTCGCGTCGCCTTCCCGGAATTAACGTCAACCGCGATCAGGGCTTCTGTTTGGTTGATCACCAGATAACCACCCGATTTTAAGCGCGCCGTTGGTTGATACATCATGTCTAGCTGTTGCTCGACATCATAGCGCATAAATAAAGGAGTGGCGTCCTTGTAGCGTTGAATGTTTTTAGCGTGGGATGGCATAAGCATTTTCATGAAGTCTTTTGCTTCACGGTATCCATCTTCACCTTCGACAAGAACCTTGGAAATATCTTTGTCGTAGAGATCGCGAATCGCGCGTTTGATGAGACTTGCTTCCTCATAGATCAGGTAGGGAGCCACTGATTTCATCGTCAATTCACGGATGGTATCCCAAAGACGCATCAGATAATCGTAATCGCGCTTGATCTCTACTTTTGTTCGTTTTGCACCGGCGGTACGGATGATTAATCCCATGCCCTGTTTTACATCAAAATCATTGACTATCCGACGCAAGCGTTTGCGATCCGCCGCGCTTGGAATTTTGCGTGATATGCCGCCCCCGCGCGCTGTATTTGGCATTAATACACAATATCTTCCGGCCAAAGACATATAGGATGTCAGGGCTGCGCCCTTATTGCCGCGTTCTTCTTTTACGACCTGGATGAGAAGGATTTGCCGGGGCTTGATGACTTCCTGAATTTTGTAATTGCGTAAAATACGGCTGTGTTTGCGCCGTGCTTCACGGTATTTTTCTAAAAGTTCATTATGTTCTGCTCTGCGAGCGGCGCGCTTTGCACTGGCTTCATCAAGTTCGGACGGGGGCTCTTCACCGGGCGTTTCTCCTTCGCCGGTTGTGCCATTTTCAAGGCTGATTGCATCAGAGTTGGATAGGATGACGGAACTTGACAAAGAATCAGTCATGACATCGCTATCAATTTTCAAAAGCGCGCTGTCTGGATTGTTTTCCTCTTCACTATTCTCAGATGCGCTCTCTTCGATAGCGTCTTCTTTTGCTAACTCTTCATCGGACGCGGCTGATATTGCGTCCTGTTCTGATGCTTGCGATTCTGACTGCTCATCAGCATTTACTGGATCTTCTTCTTCTTCCTCTTCTTCCTCTTCTTCCTCTTTTGAAGCATCATCGCCATCATGTTCGTCATCATCAAAGTCAGAGAAATCGCGCGGTCCAGAAGGTTCAGCCTCTAGGTCTTCAGTTTGATCAGCATTTAGTTGGATATCCTCGTTAACATCCTCAATTTCATTGTTTTCGAATGCGTCCTCTGCCTCGGTGTTATCGTCATCATGGGTTAGACCGGTTTCAGCAGAGGAATCATCGTCATGGCGATCCTCAAAACTTTGATGGTCGCTCTCTGTTTCATCACTGCTATCATGGTCTGAGCCATCTGCGTCTTCACCGCGTTGGAATGCATCCAATTCGGCAGCAATAGTTGCGATTTCGCGTTCAGATTCTTGCAAAGCTTCGCGGTCAGAAACCGGGATCTGGTAATAGTCTGGATGGATTTCACTGAAAGCCAGAAAGCCGTGGCGATTACCGCCATATTCAACAAAAGCGGCCTGCAAAGAAGGTTCTACCCGGGTGATCCGAGCAAGATAAATATTACCCCTTAAAGGTTTGCGGGCAGAACTTTCAAAATCAAAATCTTCAACTTTGTTTCCGTCTATAACGGCTACGCGAATCTCTTCGCTTTGTGCCGCATCGATTAGCATTTTTTTCGTCATTAAATTTAGCTCCGCAGCGTTCATCAAAATCATCAGTCAAAATCTGACTGAGGAAAGTTTGATGGGTGCTGTATGGGTTGGGTTGCCGACGAAAATTATGGGGTTGATACATACATATACGCGCATCTAATCGCTCTTTTTGAGAGCGTTGCGAATGCGATTTTTCAAAAACCACGATCTGCCTAGCTATGGGCATAATCATGTCTGTCTCACGGACCGGCAAGAGGCCGGATTTATGAGTTTGCGCATGTGTCGTCACCAGAGGTGTCATCAGCATTTTTTTATCCATGCCGGGCTTTTTACCTCTCTGGTATCAGGCCTCGGCGGGTTGATTCGATATGCACGTAGCGGTGTGCATGTGTTAATGCCTCAACTATCTGCGTTGTTAATCCGGTTGCATCCTGTCTCAATGATCTTCAAAACCATATCGTTGAGCATTTAAGGCGCGCCGGTTGGGTGGTTATGATTAGCGATAATGCTCTCAGGTTCCGCCCTTTGTTACAGATGCCGACAAAAGAGGCCGTCGGCTTAAATAATTCCAGTCTGGTAGTGCTTATACCTACGCTGATTTTTCATTGCTGATCTTATTAAGTGTTGATCTAGCAAGAGTTTAAAACAGCATCAATCATGTAAAATGATCATTCTGGTTGCTTATATGTAATCCTCATTGTTTAGCGTACCAGTATTTTTCAGAGTATAAGTTTTTAGCGTTTAGTGTTTTCCATGATTTTAAATTGAATCTTGAAAAGCCCAGTTTCTGGAAATTCTTAAAAATTTTAATTCTTATTCCTGTCTCACTTATAGACAATAGTGTGGTTAATTCGTAAATTTTATATGCGTTTTGGTGTCTCTCCTAATTAGCACCTCTGATAAGCCTCTTTTGGCTTGCCCCCTAAAAAAGTGTTTAAAAGGCCTTTGGAGCTGCTTTTAAGCAGATTGTCCCATGAATGGGGACCCCACGAACACAAAACTTACTATCGATATTTTTACTAAAACAAAAAATACTAATCGGCAATTTCGATAAACGTCGCCGTTTCCTCCAGCTTGACCAATAAGCACTTCCTAATGACAGTGTGCACTAGACTGAGCAAAAAGAAAAGCCGTGAAATGACAGGAAATATAGGCACTTCGCCATAAATAAGCGCGACTCAAGCTATAAACTTAATGAATCGTTAACGATGTTCCAAAACAATGCTGGTCTTTAGGGCCCAAGACCCTGAGCAGTTCGTATAATGCGAAAATGTTTGAATCAGATCGTTTACTGTTGATATGCTTGGTAATGGCTACCTTTTTGAGGCATTACCCATTTTTGGTCTGGTAAAAACAGTTTGGCATGATAACTGGAAGGGTTCAGGATCATTATTGGCGTTAGAAATTGTTAAGATGAGCTTGATTTTGCAACTGATTTTATTGCATTTGTGTTATCTGTTCGCGTAAATAGCCAGCGCAAAAGTTTGATTTGGATCGACAAATTAGAATGATCATGGATTTAGAGATATACGGGCAAACAAACAACCGCAAGGAAGGGGTTTCCAGCGGGATTGCCCTGCGCCCGGACTATTGTCTTATCCTTGGTTTGCGCGCTTTTGTCGGCGTTACTCGTTTTTTATTGGTCGCACTATTTTTCCTGATTGCTTTTCATGCAATTGACAGTCTCAACCATAAAAGCCTGATTTTTGGGGCGGCTTCTGCCCAGCAAACGAATAGTTTGCAAACACAAGCTCGGATTAAAAATGTCCGCTTTGGACCCGACGGCGCAAAAACACGGATTGTCTTTGATGTCGTTGGTAATCCAAATTTTGAATTGATGGGTAATGATCGTGACAAGGGTCGTTTGATAATTGAATTTGCGAATATTAAAAACCCGCTCACAATCAATGAGCAACCCGGTTGGCGCAGAGGTAAAGGTCATGTTGCTCGTCATGTCCATGGAGGCGCGGGTAAGACGGGGGCAAGTCGCTATATTTTAGACTTTGCCCGGACCGCAAGGATTGACAATGTTTTTGTTCTGGATCCGACGCGTTCATTAAAACACCATCGATTGGTGATCGATTTATATGATGCAAGTCGTTCCGATTATATGGCGTCGCTGCCGCGCATTGCCGGGCCGAATGCCGGATTAATACAACCAGCTGAGAGCGCAAGAAATCCATTTCTGATCACGCAATCGCCGAGCGTAAAACCATCGCGATTATCGTCGCAATTGCGCACTGGTGCGCAAAATCAATCACCCTCCACTCAAGAAAATTCTAGCCAGAAAATTCAACGTCAAGAAAATTTACGTTTAAGTGTACCCGAGGAAATCAGCCCGTCACAAAAAAATGTGGCCAGCAGTAATGTGGTTCGTAGTGCAGACAAGCTCGCAAAAAATAATGTGGATGGTGCAGAAAAATCCGTTGCTGATATTATCGCCGAGGAAGAGTCTCGTAAACAACGACAGGAAGCGGCAACATCGCGTGCACGCAATAATAATAAATTATTTGCCTCAAAAGCGGATACTAACCCGCAAAACCCAGATTCAAAACCGGACAAAAAAATTGTAACCGTTTCTGGTCCGCAAAAAATTACAATCGTGATTGATCCCGGCCATGGTGGTGGTCATCCAGGTGCCGTGGGACAATTGGGAACGCTTGAGAAAGACGTAAATCTGGCCGCAGCGCAAACTTTAAGCCAATATCTTGTAAAAACGGGGCGTTACCGTGTTGTGATGACACGCGGGGATGACCGCAAGGTTGAGCTTGATCAGCGGGCTCAAATTGCCCGCGATGTGGGGGCAAATCTTTTTATATCGCTGCATGCTGATGGTAATGATGATGAAACCTTGCGGGGGAGTTCAGTCTATACTCTCTCGGATGAAGGTGCGAAGCGCTCGCTAGAAGCTTTTGATGATGATCTGGCGGAGTTCTCCTCTGATTTGGGGCCGATTTTATTCGATGTTGTGCAGAAGAAAACAAAAAGTGAGAGCGCCCGTTTTGCGAGTATGGTTTTGGCACGGCTACGTAATGTAACGCCTCTGGTTAAAAATGCTCAGCGCAAAGAGGACTTAAAGGTGCTGCTGCGCCCAGATGTTCCGGCCGTATTGTTGGAGATGGCGTTTATTTCCAATATTAATGATGAAGGCAATCTCACAAACGAAAAATGGCGCAATAAAACCATGGGCGCTGTGTCGACTGCAATTGATGATTATTTTTTCAATGATACATCCCTGCGCGCCGATTTGCCCGGACAAACCAGCCCTCGGGCTAACCTTGATGTTGGTACGACTGGCGGACTTGAATAGGGCCCTGTCCAAGGAGATTTCTCATCGAGTGTCGCCAGGCAATTCCCGCTGAGTGAGATAGATCGAAAAGTCACACGCCCTGATGGGCGTGTTGGCTTTATGAGTTTGGAAATTTTCCATAAATACCCCATGAAAGCCATTATTGCGGATGGATTTTGCCCTATTTGCTGCTGTATTTATGGTGCAAACCCTTTATGAAATTTGTGTTAGGCTTTGCCTATTAAAGTAAGGCGGGTATTTTATGGAAATACACGACAAAACAGAAGGTTAGAGCCTTGAAGGGATTAGCGAGCGTCAAGTGCATACTAGAAAAGGCGCTTTGATAATCCGGCGATGATGGCGTATTATCGCGGTAACGGGTGGATGACATATGATAGGCTTGACCAGAGTACACACAAAAAGCGTATCAGTTAAGGGCAGATGAGAAATTGAGTATTGGATTGAGTTATGACAGATGAGAAACCAGCAGGCCCAAAACTAGCTGCTGATCAACGCACATTAGATCCAGTTGAATCGCGATCTGAAGGGCCAATTGCCGCTGATCGTAGAACACGCGCGAAAGGCAAGTCTCGAAAAAAGCGAGGCACTTCCATATGGGGTCTATTCGTGCGCTTGACCGGGCTTGTATTTGGCCTTGGCGTGGTCGCGCTACTCGCTGTTGTTGGCTTTGGGGCTTATTACCTTAACAAGCAAAGTAAGGATTTACCAAGTCACGATATTCTGGCCAACTATGAGCCTCCCGTCACCACACGGGTCTATGGGGGTGATGGATCTCTTGTTGCAGAATTTGCGACGGAAAGTCGTCTGTTTGTGCCCATCAGCGCGATTCCCGAACACGTCAAGAACGCGTTTGTTGCCGGTGAAGATCAGAATTTTTATACACATGATGGTTTGGATTATCGCGCGATTGTTCGTGGTATGATTATACAAAATGCGATTAATAAAATCACCGGTAAAGGTCGCCGGTTGATTGGTGCATCGACCATCACTCAACAAGTCGCTAAAAATTTCCTACTTACCGATGACCGTAAAATAGAGCGTAAAGTGCGCGAATGGTTGCTCGCAAGACGTATTGAAAATACGTTTTCAAAAGACCAGATATTGGAACTCTATCTCAATGAAATTTATCTTGGCAATCGCGCATATGGTGTTGCATCGGCTGCCCTGAATTATTTTAACAAGCCTTTGTCTGAACTCTCGACGGAAGAGGCGGCCTATCTTGCTGCCTTACCAAAGGCCCCGAGTAATTATCATCCAATCGGTCGTCGCCAACAGGCTATTGATCGGCGCAACTATATTATCGGGCGCATGTTCGAAGATGGGATGATTGATGAACAAGAACATAATAGGGCTTTGGATTCTGAGTTTAACGCAGCCCTTGCACCGCCATTAGGCGCGCGCGAATGGGCGACGCAATATTTTGCAGAACAGGTCCGCAAAGAAGTCGCAGCCCTTTACGGCGTAGATGCGCTCTATCATGGCGGGCTTGCTGTTCGGACAACTCTTGATCCCCATCTTCAGAGAACAGCGGGGATAGCGCTTCGTCGATGGTTGGTCGAATATGATATGCGCCATGGTTGGCGTGGACCGATTGCTAATATTGAACCAGGGGAAGATTGGCAAGCAAATTTCTCTGATAAAGCTAAAGCGCTTACCAGCGAAAAGGTTATCGGAAATGATTTGGCGCCTTGGCGTCCGGCTCTGGTTTTAGGCGTCAAGAAGAAAGAAGTAAAAATTGGCTTTGCCGATGGATCAATCGGTAAAATTCGCACTGAGGGTTTTTCCTGGGCAAAAGAATATCTTAGCGCAGATAGTCAAGGCGAAGAGATTAGCTCTAGCGAGGAAATTCTCACCCGCGGCGATATTATCTATGCTGATCCTTTTAAGAATGAAGAAGGCGATGTTGTCGAAGGGGATTATTTTCTAAGGCAAGTTCCAGCCATTAATGGAGGGTTCGTTGCGATTGATCCGCATACGGGTAGAGTTCTGGCAATGGTGGGCGGGTTTTCGTTCCAACTCTCCGAATTTAACCGTGCTAAACAGGCTTTGCGCCAACCCGGCTCAACGTTCAAACCCTTTATCTATTCACTCGCTCTCGATAGCGGCTATTCTCCATCCTCATTAGTGTTGGATGCGCCTTTTGTTGCACCGACCGTGGGAAATAAGTGGTGGCGCCCGGGCAATTATGTCGAGGGGCGTTTTGGTGGGCCAAGCACATTGCGGCACGGTATAGAAAAGTCTCGTAATACCATGACAGCTCGATTAGCGCAGGATTTGGGTATACAGAAAATTATAAGTTATGTTTCCAAATTTAACCTATCTAACAATATGCCACGCGAGCTTGCGATCTCGCTGGGATCTGCGGAAACAAGTCTTCTGAAAATAACCTCAGCCTACGCCATATTTGTTAATGGCGGAAAACAAATCGAGCCGGTATTGATAGATCGCGTTCAAGACCGTTCAGGCAAGACAATTTATCGCCGCGATCAGCGTGAATGCCCGGAGTGTAATGTGGTTAAATGGGACGGACAAACTGAACCTGTCCTACCAGATAATCGCCCTCCTATTCTTGATCCGCGCACAGCCTATCAAATGGTATCGATATTGGAGGGCGTTGTGCGTCGGGGCACAGGCTCTGCGGTGCGACGTATTCTCGATAAGCCAACCGCCGGAAAGACCGGTACAACCAATGATTATAAAGATGCCTGGTTTGTGGGTTTTTCTCCCGATTTGGCCGCTGGGGCATATGTTGGTTTTGATTTGCCGCGCACTCTCGGAGTGGGCGAGGCCGGGGGTAAGGTGGCTGCGCCGATCTTTGCTGATTTCATGAAGGAAGCCCTTGCAGAACAACCGGGGCTTCCTTTCCGGGTTCCGCCGGGTGTGCGTCTGGTGCGGGTGAACGGAAAAACCGGCCAGCCAGCAAGTTTTGGTGAGACGGATGTTGTTTTAGAGGCGTTCAAAACCGAAGACAGGATCGGCGATACCCAAGTGCTTGACGGGTCATCTGATCTTGATCTTCTAAGTTCTTCCCCTAATGCGCCCAGACGCCCCGAAGAGACAGATAATCTTGGCGGCATTTATTAAGCTTGCATGAAAGCCTATTGGGCCTTAGCACTAAAATTAAGGTGCACGAACTATGTGCTTTTTTCATTGGGTGAACCGCCGTGTGGCAATCGGATGGGTCTTGTAAATTTTGAGTTGATTATCCATGCGTGCAGAAATTGTAAATTTGAGCGAAGCCATCAAGCAGTCCGTTGAGCTGCTGAGGAGGCGTCTTTGACTGGGATACAGCCCAGCAAAGATTAGCGACTTTAAACCAACGTGCTGAAGCCTCGGATCTTTGGGATGACCCGGAAGCTGCGCAAAAATTGATGCAAGAGCGCAATGCGCTAGAGACCCAAATTAACGCGGTTAGCGAAATTACCAGCGAGATGGAAGATATCATTACCCTTGCCGAAATGGCCGAGGAAGAAAGTGATGATGCAAGCCTCGATGAGGCGCAATCCATGATGGAAGTTCTGACCAAGAGAGCGGCAAAAGCCGAAAGCGAAGCGCTTTTATCAGGGGAGGCCGATGCCAATGATTGTTTTATCGAGATCCACCCCGGCGCGGGCGGAACTGAGTCAAATGATTGGGCGGCGATGTTATTGCGCATGTATGTACGCTGGGCGCAAAAATCAGGCTATAAGGTTGATGTAATCGAAGAGCTGCCGGGGGATGAGGCGGGAATAAAATCTGCGACTATTCAGGTGAAAGGCCATAATGCGTATGGCTGGACGAAAACTGAATCAGGGGTGCACAGATTGGTTCGTATATCGCCGTTTGATTCCAACGCCAAGCGCCATACATCTTTCGCTTCGATTTGGGTTTATCCCGTGATTGATGATCGTATTGAAATTGATGTCAATGAAAGTGATTGTCGTATCGATACCTATCGTGCCTCTGGTGCGGGCGGACAGCATGTTAACACAACGGACAGTGCTGTGCGCATTACCCATGAACCGACGGGAATTGTTGTGCAATGTCAAAACCAGCGTTCACAGCATAAAAATCGTGCAACGGCATGGGATATGTTGCGCGCGCGACTTTATGAGCGAGAGCTGCAACGCCGCGAGGAAGAAGCACAAGCCACGGCTGCATCGAAAACCGATATTGGTTGGGGGCATCAAATTCGTTCCTATGTCATGCAACCCTATCAGATGGTGAAGGATTTGCGCACGCGTGTTGAAAGCTCTAGCCCCGAGCAAGTGCTTGACGGTGATCTGGACCAGTTTATGGCGGCCGCTCTGGCAGCCCGGGTAACGGGCGGTTAAACGGATTTTATTTCCCCAATATTGGCTGTACGCGTCCATAGGTGAGCGAGCGCCATAGCCATTCTAACGGCCCAAAGCGAAAAAGAGCGAGCCAAAAGGAAGAGAAGAGTAATAGTCCGACCCATGTGATCGCGACTATGCCCATTAACTCAGCGAGGGTGAGTTCTCCAAAGAGAGAAAACCCATGGCCATAAAATAAAGTCGTGCCGATTAATGAGCAGGCAATATAATTTGTGAATGCCATTTTTCCTGCGTTTGCAAAACTCTTTTGAATGAAACTTGGGCCTTTTTGTTTCGATTGTGAGGGTGGTTGTGCCCACAGCATGATCAGGGCGGCAAACCCCAAGCCACCGGCCAGACCATTAAAAAAATTCGAATACAGACTAATAACAAATATATCAAAATTCCAACCGCTTATAATCAATGCTGCCCATCGACCTGCGTCGAGTATTATTGCTAGTCCCAATCCAGCAATTGCGATTTTCTTATAGGTTTGCGGGTTAAGTTCTGCTTTTAAAAATCCATTTTTCCATAGTGCCATCCCTCCAAGCATAATGCCGAGTGTCTCGACAAATCGCCCACCGGCAAGAAAATAGGTCAAAATATATTCAGGTGCATATAATAAGCGCTCCCATATATGATCGCTTACATTAGGTGATAAGAAGGTGGTTACCTCGCGTGGTATGCTATCAGGATTGATAGTCCACATCACAGATTTCACGTCCGCGCGTAAAGCGTTATCGATGAGGAGGAAACCATCAAAAATGCCGATCCATAAATAAGACGACCCCAAAAAAAACGCGCATAAATACCACAAGCGTTTGAGTGAGAGACGCCAGAACAATGTTGCGACAAATCCAGTGAGCGCATAGGTAATTAAAATATCGCCGCCCCAAATCAGGATCAGATGGATAAACCCGAATGCGCAAAGCCAACCCAATCGACGGTATAAGAGATGTATGGGGCGTGCGTCATTCTTATTTGTTTTTTGCGCAATCAAGACGATTCCTGCGCCAAACAGTGCTGTGAAAATTGTGCGCCATTTATCCTCAATCAGGAAGGCTTGCAGCCCTGCAAATGTCATATCATGGGGGCCGGGCCATAAACTGGCATTGGCGTAATAGGCGAACGGCGCGGCCATGTCTTTTATATTTACAGTGAAAATGGCGAGAACAGCGATACCGCGTAAGAGGTCAAGGCTGTGATATCTAATGCCGGGTGGGATCGGAGCATCCGACATTAAGGACTACTCAGCTGCTTGAGCTGGATTAATTTTTTTGCCGTGCGCTAAAGAAGGGATCGGTTTGATTTGCTTCTTAGGCTCTGAAGCCTTGGTCAGAATATGTGCATCTTTACGAATAAACTGGGGTAGGCGAATTTTTGCACCCTCACGGCGCGGGAAGGTTGCACAGGCGATGGTGCCTTTTCCAGGCTCGGAGCTAAGAGCAAGAATCCCGCCTTGCATTTCCATAAGGGATTTTGACAGAGCAAGGCCCAAACCTGACCCATTAAGGCCCGATCCATTTAGACCTGAACCATTAAGTCCGGCATTTGAGCGAGCACGTAAAGACTGTTCGTCGCCAAGCTCGAATGGGCTGCCCAGCTTGTTGAGGAGATCTTTTTCTATGCCGCACCCTGTATCGGTAATCAAAATGGATACACAATCAAGATCAGCTTCTGTGGTGAGGGTGACGCGCCCATCTTCCTTCGTAAATTTTATTGCATTTGCTAGCAGGTTCAAAGTGACCTGCTTGGCCGCCCGGCTATCAGCAAAAATTGGCGGCGCATGATCGGCTGAAGCGGTGAATGTAATGCCCACATCGTTTGCCCGCTTGGTTACCAGACGAATGCTCTCATTGAGAATACGATCTAGTTCAACACGCTGTAAGTCCAGCATTAAGCGTCCTGCTTCAATTCGTGACATGTCAAGAATGTCATCGATCAATTCGAGTAAGTGCCGCCCGCTTGCATGAATGTCGTCGATATATTCCTTGTACTTAATATTTCCAAGCGGCCCATAGAGTTCAGATTGCATTACCTCTGAAAATCCGTTGATGGCATTGAGCGGGGTGCGCAGCTCGTGGCTCATATTTGCTAAAAATTCAGACTTTGACTGGCTTGCATCTTCAGCGCGGCGTTTTTCAAGTGCGTAGTTACGCGTTGTTTCTGACAGTTCTTGGCGCGAACGTTCTAGATCGGATACTGTGCGTTCAAGCTGGCGTTCACGTTTCATGTATGCGCGTGTGCGGCGTTTGAGTTCAGTGATATTCGAAGCAAGGCATACCAATCCGCCAGTGCTTGTTTTGCGGCGGGAAATTTGTAGCCAGCGGTCATTGGGCAGGCCGAGTTCTGTAGAATTCGGGTTCTTAGCCTCATCTTCCTCAAATGTAGGCGCAAAATGCGTTTTAATTAGATGCTGACCGGCTTTGGCTAGAGCACATAATTGCTCAAGGCTCATCCCTGTTTTAATTTGAGAAGGTTCAATTTTGAACAGTTTGGTAAATCGATGATTACAGCTGATTAGGCGTTGCTCCTCATCCCACAGGATAAATGCATCCGCAATCGCATCAATGGCTTCATTGAGGCGTGTATGGGCGAGTGATGAGCCCTCTATTTGAACCGCAAAATTATCATTGGTATAGGGTTTGGGTGAGGCAGGTTTTTGAGAGGGGGGCAGTGAAAGTGACGAAATGTCAAAAGCGATGCCGCTGCGACTTCTGCGTCCAGCGCCCGGCTGGGTGCGAATTAGAATTTTTGACCATTCCCCGCGCCCTTTACGAAGCCTGGTTACGGCCTCATGACAATCTTCTCGTTCCCCGGTAAACACGCCAAGGGTTCTGCGCAAATCTTTAGGGTGAATAAGATTGGTCAGCTCTTGTAAGGAAAAATATCGATCCCGATTACCAAGGCCAACTGGTTCCAGAAGCGTTTTGGAAAGCATGACCTTTCGAGAAATCTCGTTGAATGACCAAGGGCAGCATTTGCCATTGGAAAGGGCATCATTCATTCGGATATAGCCAGTTAGGGCTTTTGCCGCTTCGTGGGCGGCTGCATTTTGGCGGATGAATGCGCGCATCAGACCTGCGGATAAAAGCGTAATCGCGCCAAGCAAACCAAAATACCCGATCCATAATGGCTGGCGCCCAAACATGTCTTTTGCGGGGGTGATCGCAAGAAGGACTTCTCCATTATCGAGAGGTTTCCAGCTGGCGGCCACAGCGCGCGGATCAAGTTCGAGAATTAAATTACCATGTTTGCTAAGCGGAAGGGTAGCAATTGTTAGAGGGTCTATGGTGACGATGTCGGTGGAGCCTGCGGTTGCGAGAATGCTGGCCGTTGAGGAGAGATGGTAGAAACTGACAATTGCCCCTGGTGGTAAATCAGTTCCGAGTGAGCGGCCAGGAGAGACGCCCGTCATAATATCGATGTTCATTCCCGCACTGCTGGTTTGAACAGTGTGGTTCAGACGTAGTTCAGCTTCCGTACGTCGGCCACGATCTTCTGCATTCATCTTGAATACCAGTAAGGCCGCGACAAAGCACAAGAACAACCCTGTTAAAATTGATAAGCGTTTCGGAGAGAGCTGATGCAAATAGTCTGTGAGAGCATTGGTGTCATCGGGTGTGAAGAGGTCCGATGCATCCGTATTTTCTAAGGGCTCTTGACTATCCTCAAGGCCGGCCAATTTGCTATCCGTTTTATCAAACAGATGCTCGCTAGGGCCGTCATCCGGGTGATCATTTTGGCTTTGGGATTTCGAAGAGGCAATATTGTTCTTTTCACCATCAAAGTCCTTGGGCGCAAAGCCTTCCCATTCAAAGCCTTCTAGAAGCTCCTCAGGGGAGAGCTTTGGAGATGAGGGTTTGTCGACTTTCATACTTCTACCGCTAGCCAGGATGTTGTGCACAACGCTCAAGCTTCAATATTGTCTTTTATTCATGCCTGTTGGGCTCAGTTAAGGGCCCGGAATCTTTGAGATTTTCCGGATTTGAGTCACTTTCACGCCCAGCAATTAGCACTGCTGTGATGGGGCGAAGGATGAAAATCAGGAAACCTCCCATATTCTTTATCATGCTTGTTTACCTTTTGGAAACTTTTCTTGCTGTGGGAGCGTTTTCTTCGTGTTGATTCGTTTTGCATGAAAATTGGGTCCGGCAACCTCTAATCCCTAGTGTTAGGGCCAGAAATGCCCCGTAAACGGCCACGCTTGGCTAGAGTGCCTTGCGCATATGGATGATTACATTCGCTTCACCATTTTTCCCCAGATGCTGCTGGCGACCAATTTCCACGTAACCCATGGCCTTATAGAGGGGTTCCCCGGGCACAGTGGAGCCCAGTTCAATGGTATGAAAACCAGCAAGTCTTGCCTCATTTTCCCCTAATGCGATGAGATATTTGCCAATTCCTTGCCGGGTCCAGTCGGGGTGCGTGTACATGGCTCGAATTCGGGCTGGTTCGGTTCTCGGGTTGGAGAGCGTATCATCACGCCCCTTTGTTGCATTTCCGCCGTAAAGGGTGCGCCGTTTACCCCAGCCCCCGCAGCCCACCAATACGGTTTGAGCCCGTTCAACTGTTTCGATCAGGAAATAGGTCTGGTCTTCTATCAAGCTATTGTCCACGCCCATCGTCTCGGAGGCTGATTTGATCTCGGCCTCGTTTAGGAAGCCGCGCATGTTGATTTCTATGGCCGCCTGCATCAATGCCTTGATCGCAGGAATATCGTCGGGCTGCGCGAGCCTATGGGTAAAACACGAACGGGACATAAGGGCCTTGATGGGGCTAGGGGTTAATTATGGGCTCTTGTAGTCAAGTGACGACCTTTGTATGAAAGCCGCTTGTGTTTATAGCAGCAATGCAATTTCTCGCATATTATTTAGCTGCGCTAGCCGATGCAATGAACTCGCTTTTATTTTGGACGATGAGATGAAACATTTTTTAAATACTGCTGACTGGTCCCGCGCCGATCTACAAGCCATGATTGATGATGCGAGAGCGATGAAGACATCGCGATTTGGCGATGCGCTAAAGGGGAAAACCATCGCGCTTTTATTCCTGAATAATTCTTTACGTACACGGACCTCGTTTGATGTGGGGGCACGCGAGCTTGGTGGGCATGCGGTTGTACTCTCCCCGTCCGGAGGTATGTGGCCCTTGGAGTTTGAAGATGGTTTAGTGATGGATGGAGATGCAGAGGAGCATGTCAAAGAGGCTGCGAAAGTATTGTCTCGCTATTGCGATATGATAGGAATTCGTGCCTTTCCAAAATTTGTTGATTGGCAGGAGGATCGCAAGGACAAAATTCTCAATGCCTTTGCCAAATATGCAGATGTTCCCGTGATTAATATGGAGACCATTACCCACCCATGTCAGGAGATGGCGCATATCATGGCTCTGCAAGAAAAGCTTGGATCTCTGGATGGCAAAAAATTTGTCTTAACATGGACCTATCATCCAAAGCCACTCAACACAGCTGTCGCCAATTCGGCTTTGATGATTGCCGCTAAATTTGGAATGAAACCAACACTTCTCTGTCCGACGAGTGACTATATTCTTGATGATCGCTATATTGAACAGGCAAGTGCTGATGCTGGGGTACATGGTCATGCCCTTACGATTAGTCATGATATCAATGAAGCGTATGAAGGGGCGGAAGTGGTGTACGCAAAAAGCTGGGGCGCGCTGCCCTATTTTGGAAATTGGGAACCGGAAAAGCCAATCCGGGATCAATATAAACATTTTATCGTTGATGAAGAAAAAATGACAAAAACCAATAATGCGTTGGTCTCCCACTGCCTCCCTATGCGCCGTAATGTAAAAATGACTGACGCCGTCTTCGATAGCCCCTCTTGTATCGCTTATGATGAGGCGGAAAACCGGTTGCATGTGCAAAAGGCGATTATGAAAAGCTTGATTGGTTAAAGGAACAGGCGTGACCAGTATGCTGATCACGCCCGCTTTGCATTGGCGCCTATGTCCTTAAGATTTTGCCTCTGTGAATGGGGGGAGAGATATTATTCACCGGGCAACTCATTTCATTATCTTTATGAGCGATTTTTATCTTAAGTAGATCGCGCGTTGCAATAGGGTAGGGTTTATCGTTTTACTTGGCGCAAGTACGGTCAATTGCCCGAGACAGAGACTTATGACACTCATTCTTTGAGTCGCAATAAACGTTACTGATATGATCATGAACCATAATGCCTTCCATTTCTTTTGAGCATTGTACGATAAGCTCACGTACCAGGCCTTTTTCAATAATCGTATTCACGCGTCGATCATTATAAGAATAAGGTTTTTGGTCCCCGAAAACGGGTTGAGCTGTATAGATGTTCGTTCTTGGCGACGGTGTTGTCGTGGAACTTGATGAATTCGAAATATTCCCAGTCCGGGAAGTTCCGCTATTGCTTGTCGTGTTTGAGGTTGCGCTGGTCGTATTCAGATTTTTACTCGCGCCATAAGTTTTACGCGCGGCTGGCTTGGTAGGAATCTGATTAATTGGCCGGCCTGCGACTGTCGGTTCTGGTCCGGTCTTGTTTACGCTTGTTTTGTGAGTGCTCGTTGAGGCATTTGCACTAAGTGCGAACGTAGATGCAAGTGCAATAGCAAATATGGTTTTCATGGTATGGGCCTCCAAAAATATCGTTTTAAAATATGTATCCAAAATATCTAACTGTGTTAACGCTTTGTTAACCTAGCAAGAGTGGTACCAGTTTATTGGTGCGAGGCGGAAAAAATAAAATTTAAAGCTATTTTAGCGCTCAACATAAGATTAAGCGCAATATCAGACGCGAAAAATGATGCTCTTGATAATCTTTGTGTTTCAAATTCATGACGTTAAGTCTATGGATGTTTCAGATTGGGAATGTTGGTTTCCTATTATGGACTTTATGATGGCGATTTTATCGGTATCACTAATCGGTGCAGGCCAGAATAAATTTGAATTGGAAACCCCATGCAACTTAGCGGACGTGTTAGCGCAGCGATAGAGATTGTGAAAGATTTTGAAGCGCGTAAAATTCCGATAAAAACCGCAATCGCCGATTGGGGGCGTCAAAACAGGTATGCAGGAGCAAAGGATAGGGCCTGGATATCGGGCCTTTGTCTGGATGTTTTGCGCCGTCGTCACTCTCTTGCAAGGTGGATGAAAACAGATGAGCCGCGCGCGGCAGTTTTGGCGGCGTTGGCGTTGTTCTGGGAAATGCCCCCCGAAGAGCTTGAGGAAATATGCGCCGAGGAGCCCCACGGACCGGGTGCCTTGAGCGAGGAGGAGCGGGCAAGCCTCTCTGGAAAAAACGATCTTGAAATGCAATCGATTCTGGATGTTCCAGAGTGGGTTGTGCCGATGATAAAACGGGCTTTTGGTAAGTCTTATGAAGATGAGAGCGGGGCATTTTGTCAGCGTGCGGATATAGATTTGCGCATCAATAGCTTACAGACGCAACCTGCCAAAGCGTTTGCCGCCCTCAAGTCTGTAAAAGGGCGCGCGCATTCCTGGCTAGATAATGCAGCGCGTATTCAAGCGCCAGACCCTTCTAAACGTGCACCTTCGGTTACGATTATTCCAGCGTTCAACAAAGGCTGGGTTGAGGTGCAGGATATAGGCAGTCAGATCGCAACCCTTGCGGCTGGTGATATCAAAGGAAAGCAAGTGTTGGATTTTTGCGCGGGGGCAGGAGGAAAAACGCTTGCTTTAGCTGCTTTAATGGAAAATACCGGTCAGCTTTATGCTTATGATATCGATGCGCGGCGTTTAAAGCCGCTTTATGCAAGAGCCAAAAGAGCTGGTTTGCGAAATTTGCAAATTGTTAGCCCGGCCAGCCGCGGAGAGGCGAGTGAAGACACTTTAAAAGGTCAAAAAGGGCTGATGGATGTCGTGTTTGTGGATGCGCCGTGTAGCGGTTCTGGGACATGGCGGCGTCACCCGGATACCAAATGGCGTCTTAGCGAGAGACAGCTCGAAACACGCATGCGCGAGCAAGACCAAGTTTTGAAAAATGCAAGTCTGTTTGTCAAACCGGGTGGTTTGCTAATTTATGTTACCTGTTCTGTATTTTACGAAGAGAATGAAGATCGCTTATCTCAGTTTCTGACCAATAATTCTGACTTTAAATATCAACCTGTTTTAGATCTAGTCGAACAAACCGGGCATCTCACACAGGAGGGGCGAGAAGGTTTAACCCCTTGGGTAACATGTGATGAGGCTTTGCGACTTTCTCCAATGCGAAGTAACAGTGATGGATTTTATATCAGTGCATTACAAAAAAACAGGCTTTGAGAAATTATCCTCAAAGCCTGTTTTCAAAAATTGGCACTAAGAGTTCTGCCCATACTTTATGGATACAAAACTGTAGCGGATTATTTTGTTAGGGCTTGATAAGCCAAGCGTGTCATGCGCTCATTGTTGATAAAGCCGTTACCCCATGTTTTCGAGAGTTTCTTTAGCGGGTTTTTCTTGACTGTCTCGTCTTCGCTAAGTCCTCTATCAATGGCTTTTTGGATTTTCTCTTTTACTTGCAACAGCATATCGCGGGTTGCGACGATATCTGTTTTTGATGACAGCCTGCCATGACCGGGGATGATTTTTGTGTCATCATCAATTTTTTCAAGCATTTCATTATAGGCCTTTATATATCCATCGAGGCTCCCGCCGCTAGCCACATCGATAAAGGGATAGTTACCTTGAAAAAAGACATCGCCTGTATGCACTACATTTATGTCTTTAAAAAACACGATTGAATCGCCATCGGTGTGCGCGGGATCTGGATGATAGATGAAAATATCATGGTCATTCCAGTGAAACGTTATCTGCTCTGAAAACGTGATTACCGGCAGAGCAGCAGGGACAGCTGATTCATAATCCTCGTCGCCATCGCGTCCGGAAATAAGGCGTTTACGGACATTATCGTGGGCTACAATAGTGGCGCCTGCTTGACTGAAATTTTCATTACCCCCTGAGTGGTCGCCATGCCAGTGGGTGTTGAGCACAAAACTTGGGGGCTTGTCAGTGATCGTTTCAGTAGCGGCTAAAATTTTAGCTGATAGAGGAGCAAATTGATCGTCGATAATAAAGGTACCGTTTTTACCAGTCGAGACGCCGATATTGCCGCCCGCACCTTGTAGCATATAGATGCCGGAGACAACTTCCTGCGCGGTAATCTCGACTTTATCAAAACGCCCTTGGGCTATAGCGGAGGGAGAAAAAGATAATAAAAAGTGTGAACTTGCCAATAAGACAGCTGCAAGAAATTTGCGCTGTGAATTTGGTCTTTCGGTTCGCTGCATGGGTGACCGGGCAAAGTGGTCTCTTTTGGAAAAATTGTCCATTATCGTTCTTATCTCCTGTAGATATTTCAATGCCGCGTTTACCAGTTTATTATGAGATGCAAAAGTCACAATAATATGAGCTTTAGGGCCGTTAAACTTGCTTATTTCCCGCATTGCACAAAAACCGTGCTGGGTGTATGCAGTCACGCTTGGCTAAGCACGAATATTGCTCACAGATCATAAGGTGATCATAAGAAGGTCAAAAGTTGGAGAGAATCTATGTCATGGGCCCCTGATAGCTGGCGTTCAAAACCAGCCAAACATATTCCGGAAGATTATTCGGACCGTGACGCACTTAAATCCGTCGAAGGAGAGCTCGCGAGCTATCCGCCATTGGTCTTTGCGGGGGAAGTACGAACTTTGCGCGAATCTCTAGCGGAAGTGGCAGAAGGACGGGCATTCCTGCTTCAGGGCGGAGATTGTGCAGAGAGCTTTAAAGAGTTCAACCCAAATAATATTCGCGACACATTTCGCGTACTCTTGCAAATGTCGGTTGCGCTGACATTCGGCGCGGCAATGCCCGTGGTCAAAGTGGGGCGAATTGCGGGTCAATTTGCAAAGCCACGCTCAGCACCGACCGAAACGATTGACGGGGTTACTCTGCCTAGTTATCGCGGGGATAATATTAATGGCATGGAATTTACCCAAGAAGCACGCGAGCCTGATCCGCACCGCCTTATTAAGGCCTATGGGCAGTCTGCATCAACCTTGAACCTTATTCGCGCTTTTGCTGGTGGGGGCTATGCTTCTTTGGAGAATGTGCATCGCTGGAATCTCGAATTTGTAGCGGATAACCCTCATAGGGAGCGCTATTGTTTATTGGCAGACCGGATTTCTGAAAGCCTTAAGTTTATGCAAGCGTGCGGCGTTGACAAAACACCGGCGATGAATCAGGTGGATTTTTATACAAGCCATGAGGCTCTTTTGCTTGGATATGAGCAAGCTATGACGCGCGTGGATTCTACTTCTGAAAAATTTTACGATACATCTTCCCATATGGTCTGGATAGGTGATCGCACACGCCAGCCCGATGGCGCGCATGTTGAGTTTTGTAGCGGGATCGAGAATCCAATTGGCATTAAGTGTGGCCCCACGCTGGACCCGGATGATCTCATGAAATTGCTTGATATCCTAAACCCGCAAAATAGCGCAGGACGGATTGTGCTGATCGCACGTTTTGGTGCTGGCAAGGTTGAGTCAGGTTTACCGCCATTGGTGCGCAAAATTCAGGAAGCAGGGCGTAAAGTTGTCTGGTCTTGTGATCCGATGCATGGCAATACGGTTAAGGCTGAAAATGGCTATAAGACCCGCCATTTTGATTCTATTTCTACGGAAGTAGGAGCCTTTTTTGATGTTTGTCGAAGTGAAGGCGCTTATCCGGGCGGGGTGCATTTCGAGATGACAGGTCAGAACGTGACCGAATGCCTTGGCGGATCTCGCGAGATTTCCGAGACAGATCTCTCATTGCGCTATCATACTCACTGCGACCCTCGTCTGAATGCGGGTCAGTCTTTGGAGCTTGCTTTTATTCTTGCAGATAAGCTAAAGACCCAACGTGATGCGGATCAATAATCAACGCTGCGTTATCAATAAGAAGATTGAGCTTTTTAGATCGCGCCTTGGTTAGGTGAATACGATACCAGAGCAATAGATAAGTGCGACAGTATATTCCCATTATGGGTATCGGCGCTTATCTTTGAACGGTGCTCCGTGAGGCCAAGCAACAAATATCCTTATTCATGTTTTTGATTAGAGCTTTTTTAATCTATCTGAATTCCAGGAAAAAATTGTAAAGGTAGAGCAATCGAAAGAGATTGTCTCTGGGTGAGCGGGGGCAGGATTGCGTACAATCATCATATCACCCATAAAAAAACGGCCCCCAAGGGAGGCCGTTCTCAATATCAAAAAGATATTTGTAAGCTTAAGCTTTGTTACGACGACGACGTGCAATTACACCGCCAATCAATGCAGAAGCCATCAAAGGCAATGCAGCTGGAACTGGTACCGGTGGAACACCACCGCCGCCGCCAGCAGTTACAAGCTCGAAGAAGTCAACATTGGTGTCGTCACTAACGACAACATCGAAAAATGCACCACCACCGTTGGCGATAGCAGCATTAAGTGCTGCAGCACCGATTGTGATTGTGGTTGGTCCTGTGCCGATACCAGACTGGACAATGTTAAGGCCAGTAGGAGTAAAGAAGCCATTATCAGCATTACCAAGTGCGATAAAGTCATTCGTTGAACCAGCTAGAAACGAATTAACCTGGATAGTTAGAAAATCAGCTGCACCAACAGCGCTAGTGAAAATACGTGTACCTGTTGTATTGTTAACTGTGTTAACATCAGTACCGCCAACGCTACCGAAAATAGTGCTAAAAGATGCAGGCTGGTTAAGAGGCACAGCACCGGCATCATCTGTACCACTGCTGAATAGAGTTGCGGCGCTAGCTGTTCCCATAACCATAAAGGAAGAAGCAACACCTAAGATTAGTTTTTTTAACATTTAAAATCTCCGACGTTCATTAAAGATAAATTCGCGCGCCAGAGGAGTCCCCGAAAAACGCGCTTTCCTTTTATCAAGAAAAGGTGAGATCGTCGTACCATTATAAAACAGGCCCCGCAACATCTGATTGTCCCAATTTGCAAAAAATTGGCTCAAATTTGCTAAAAACTTTCTCCTTTGTTTGAATGTGGGACAAAAATGTCTCAAATTGAGCTTTTTCTTGTGTTGGGAGAGCTATTTCTGCGATGAAAAATTTAGAAATTATTAAGATTTAGCTAGCGATTCTCTTGGTTTTTTCCAAATCGTCCAGTTTTTTTGTGCAGCACACAATTTATTCAGTTCCCATCGCAAATTTTAACTTTTTATGGTCCGGTTTTCGCCTGTTTTTGGCCATTTTTCATTCCCTTTTTTACCCTCTGTAGGGATGCATTTTTTTGGAATATGCCCTCTATCTAATAGTAGATCATGAGGCGAATATGAAGACTTCAAATGGTCCAGCTATGATCGACTTTTAGACTGAATTACCATACACATAATATTAAGGTTAATTTTAAATCGGGAGGATGAGATGGTTGCTTTTATGGGTTTGGGGGATAAGAGACAAGAAAAAGCTAGGATTTCGGGACCATCTACAAGGCCACATATATATCGCAGTCAAACCGTTCATCGCAGACACATATCTTTCAACAGAAAATTGAATGGGCCCACTCTATATAGTGCGAGCATATTTGCGATCGCCACTTTTAGCATTCTAACAGCCCCCTTGGACATAAATAGTGCATGGGCACAGTCAGCGAATAATGTCAGCGAGAGCCTCAACCTCACAATATATAACAATAATCTGGCCCTGATTCGCGATCAGCGTTCCATCTCATACAAAAAGGGTCGCTCGGTTATAGAGCTTCCTGGTGTCTCCTCCCAGATTAATGCCCCAACAGTGACATTTAATGCCCCCGGTGTATCCATCATCGAGCAGAATTTCGATTATGACTTGCTCACCCCATCAAAGCTGATGGAAAAAGCGGTGGGTAAAACCGTCAAGATCGTGCGCACCAACCCGGCGACAGGCAAGGAGACAACCCAAACAGCAAAAATTCTGTCGGCAAATAATGGTGTTGTTGCCAAAATCGGTGACCGTATTGAGGTCTTGCGTGATGATAATCTGCCAACGCGGGTTATTTTCGATAAGGTGCCAGAGAATTTGCGCGCCGAGCCAACGCTGTCTGTGATGGTCGATAGTGAAAGGGCGGGGAGAAAAGAGACAACCCTGACATATCTCACCAATGGTTTAGGTTGGCAGGCCGATTATGTGGCTTTGTTTGATGAAGCCGCCGGCGCAATGGATTTTCAAGGATGGGTGACCTTGCGCAATAATACCCAGACCAGTTTTAAAGATGCGCAAATCCAGATGGTTGCCGGTGATGTGCGCGGGGCTAACAATCAAAATCGACGCCCCAACTATCCGCGCCGCGGATTGTCGACCTCTTCAACTCGTTCCGGCGGCATTGAAGCCACGGGCGAGGCACGCTTAGGCGACAATATACTTTATCCGTTACCGGGTTTTACTACGGTGGCGAGTAGTCAGACCAAACAAGTAGCGTTTGTTGATGCCGATAAGGCCAAAGCGGCAAAGGCGTATGAATATTTGGCGACTGGTTTTAACACCCAAAGAGACCCGCAAAATGTTGATGTGCGAATCGCTTTTTCTAATAGCAAAAAAACAGGACTTGGTGCGGCGCTACCCGCGGGGACGGTGCGAGTATACACGAAAGATAGTCTGGACCGGGCACAATTTATTGGAGAGGATCGCATTACCCATACAGCGGGCGGCGCCGATCTCTCGCTAAAAATTGGTGAAGCCTTTGATGTTACAGTTCAATCCACGGTCAAATCGAATGTTAAGCGTGGTCGCTACGCTGATGAGATATCCATGTCCTATGTGGTGCGCAATGCCAAACGTGAGCCTGTCACTGTTGTTATTCGGCAAAATGCTGGTTGGCTTGGCATGGAGACAGAGGTTTCAACCGAGTCAATAAAGAGCCGTAACCCTAGCCATAATAATTATGTTTATGATGTTGAAGTGCCCGCTGAGGGGGAGACGATTTTGACATTTACGATAAAACGTAATTGGCGTTAGGGGAGGTAAGCGATGGTTCGCTTTACCATTAATATTATCTTGGTTTCCATGTTGATCGTAACAACCATTTATGCTCGATCGGCAGTTGCGTATGCGCAGAATGATGCGCTTTCTGCCATCCCCATCAGCAAGGATGGAGATCTCTCGGCTTTGTTAACCCCGCCAAACGGGGATTTGCAAAGCGAGATTGTTTCTCCAAAACCTGACGGCATTGCTATTACCATTTACCGGGATGATCTTGCACTGATAATGGAAACCCGCTCAGTAGAAATACCGGCGGGGCGCTCCAAGATTTCTTTTGCTGGCGTTAATGATCTAATCATTCCTCAAACGGCAATCCTTCGCGAGTTTGGAGCCATCAATATTGAACGTAATTTTGATTTCAATCTGCTCTCGCAGTCATCTTTGTTTGAGAAGTCCGTTGGGCAAAAAGTGTATTTGACCCGCACCAACCCGGCGACAGGAGAAGCCTTCGAACAGGAAGCAATAATTATCTCGGCTGGGCGCGGTGTGGTAATGGATATTGAAGGGGAGATTGAGGTGTTTGACTGTTCCGGTCTGCCGGAAAAAATTACCTTTGATGATATTCCGCCTGCATTACGTGCCGAGCCAACCCTTTCGCTAGAAGTTAGCGCCGAAGAGGCCGGGGTGCAAAATTTTACAATCAGTTATTTGGCAAGTGGCTTTGATTGGGAGGCGGACTATATTCTAACATTAGGCGAGGAAGGAAAAGCCGATATCGCCGGATGGCTCACCTTGAGAAATGAAACAGCAATTTCAATTCAAAACGCGCCAACAGGCGTTATTGCGGGTAATTTACAGCGCCTGCGAGAAACCCGATCGGAAGAGAGCAGTGCGAAAGCGTTTTATGCGTCCTGTTGGCCTAGAGGGTCAACGAAAAGAGGTGTGATTGCTTCTGACCGAAGTTACCAAACAAGGCGGCTGGGAAAACAATTTGAGAGTCCTCAAGTTGAATTCGCTACTGCCCCGATCGCTGAATCGCAGGCCGATTTAGTTACTGTTACTGCGCAGAAGGCTCAAGCCGAACGTGAAGATATTGGCGATTACAAACTTTATTATACCCCGCAACCAACCACCGTTGCAGCTTATCAAAGCAAACAGGTTTTGTTTTTACAAAAGCCTGACATTGATGTCACCCGCATTCATGTGTTCGAACGTAACGATGGATTTGGGAAGAATGATTATACCGACTACAATAACGCAATTTTGCGATATGATATCGATAATAATAAAGAGGGGGAGCTGGCAGAGCCCTTGCCTGCGGGTAATGTCCGTGTAATGAGTAAGGTCAATAATGAAGATACAGCCACTTTTTATCTCGGTGAAGGAGGGATTCGAGATTTAGCGGTGGGTCTCCCGGTGGAAGTTGGGATTGGGAGAAGTCCCTCGGTCAATATGGAAACCACCATTATTTCATCAAAGCGGAGCGAGATTGGGAAAAATCGATACCGTTATGTGGTTGAAATTGGCCATAAAATCACCAATGCCAATACCTATCAGGTGCTGACGGAAGTTTCGCAAAATCGCGAAGGGTATCTCAAAAATTTGAAGGTCGGAAATTCTTCGCGACAAAGAGATAAAAAGAGCGCCTATCCCAAATGGCAATGGGAAATTTCAGCATATAGTGCCTCTGAACTCACTTATATGCTTGAGTGGACAGATTAAGCTGATTAGAGATACCCTTCAATAAAGGGTATCTTGTGTGACCAATTCTCCATCCAAACCAACGTCTGATTCTGTTGCCGCCAACCCGGGAAACAAGGATGCGGCGAGCGCTGGTTTATCAACGCCAAAACTTCTCGACTGGATATTGCTGGGTAGCATCATCGTTTTGGGTGGCTCCGCATTTGCGCTTATACAAACATCAATTGAAACGCTGCCGCCTCTTCTTGTGACCGTAGTCCGTCTATGGATCGGCGCGTTATTGATGACTGCGATCATGTTTGGCACCGGGCGTCGGTTTCCTCCCTTGTTTGAACAATCCGATCAAGGTGGCAGGCGTATAGGTCGACGTTGGGTTTTTATGGCGCTTGTCGGCGCGCCGGGGACGGCTCTGCCTTTCTTTATTTTTCCATGGGCACAGCAATATGTCGAAAGCGGCCTTGCGGGTATATATATGGCCTTCATGCCAATCTGGACGCTCGGCCTTGCTGCGGTATTTACCGATGAAAAATTGACGGGGCGCAAGCTTGTTGGCTTTTTACTGGGGCTTGCTGGGGCTGTCATTCTTTTGGGGCCTGCAGCGCTTA
The DNA here is from genome assembly GCA_964392325.1 of uncultured Caulobacterales bacterium. GTDB lineage: Bacteria > Pseudomonadota > Alphaproteobacteria > Caulobacterales > Parvularculaceae > CALLPQ01. The sequence continues at coordinate 120,404 of CAYMPJ010000006.1, read as the reverse complement.
GCGGAATGGCGCAATCGAGTCTTATCGCGCAAATAGCGGTGGTTTTTGCAGCGCTTTGTTATGCCGGCGCTGCCGTCATTACGCGGCGTGCGCCTTTTGTGCGGCCAAGAGTTTTTGCGGCTGGAAACCTATTGGCGGCTGCGATCAGTGCAACTCCCGCTCTTTTGTTTGTGCAATGGGATTATGAGGCCTGGTCCATTTCATCAATGCTTGCGACCATTGCTCTGGGCATTTTTCCCACTGGTATCGGCTCGATTGTCATCGTTATATTGATCCAGCGGGTGGGGGCAAGTTTTATGTCGTATGCGAATTATTTGGTGCCGCTATGGGCGATAGTGCTGGGAGCAGTTTTATTCGGTGAGCGTCTTTCCGTGAATGCATTTATAGCGCTCGGTGTTGTTTCTATCGGCCTTGCTATAAGTCAGGGACGATTTAAGCGATGATGCCTTTGGGCTAAAGCGTGTGGCTATTACCAATGGGCTTTCGCGCTGCCGAATTTACATGCCGGGCTATCCCAATACATCGGCGTGCCCTCAATTTCAAAGGGGACATTCAAGCGCCGTAAATCTCCCCATGGTGTTTTTTCAATGTCGGATTTAAATTCGTGATCCTCTAGTGCTAGTGACGTTTCGCCTTTTTGCTCTTGCGGGTGCGCGATCAGTAATTCTGCGGTGCGGGCAAGGGAGAGGCGGGCATGGGCTTTGCGTTCTCCTTTCAGAGCCATTGTCAGGGAACGGATGGCGCTTGCCGCCATAATGTAACCTGTGGCAAAATCGAGCGCTTGCACCGGTAGGGGTGTTGGTTTTTCTGCATTGGCCCAAACCATTCCAGCTTGTGCAATGCCGCAACTCATTTGCACCAGACTGTCAAATCCGCGCCGCGCCGCCCAAGGACCGCTCCATCCATAGGCATCAAGGGAGATTTCAATCAGTCCAGGATTTAAAGTCTGACGTTTTGTTTTTCCAAGACCCAGCCCATCCAGTGCGCCGGGGCGATAACCATGGATTAAAATATCGGCACTACCGAGCAATTGTACAAATCGCTCTAATCCTTCCGGCTTTTTTAAATTCAGAAAGGCACATTGTTTTCCGAGCGTCACTTCGGGCACCACAACATTTTCATCCCAGTTTTCGGGATCAATACGCAAGACCTGCGCGCCAAATCCGGCTAGAGTTCGGGTGGCCACGGGCCCAGCGAGAACCCGCGTGAGGTCGAGAATTTTTAATCCTTTTAGGGGGCGCTCTATGGTTGGTTTCCATTCTCGCAGCGATGTATCGGCTTGGATGTCCCAATGAATGAGGGGTTCTTTTGCAACGGCCTTGCCTTGCTCGTGCGCGGTCCATTCCGCGCGGCTGCGCATTTTAGCGCAAACACCGCCCGCATTAACGATTGCCGTTTCCAGATCTTCCCCGTCCCATTGACGAACTGCTCGTGCAACTTCATCGCGGTTGCTTTCTACCTTCAAGATGCTAAGCGCTGCTGCTTTATGGTGGGGCAGGTTGGTGTGAAGTTTAATCCAGCCATTGCGGGTTTTATAATCACCGGCTATCTCATCCCATGAGGAGGGGACATCCCAACCAATGGGCTGGTAAGTAAAGCTAAACCAGAGAGAGGCAAGACGTCTGTCCAGTGTTATGGGGGGAGGGGTTTTTGTGAGAGACAAAACCGTCATCAACTCTGTCATCGCGTTGGCAACACAGTGCTGGGATGAGACGGCCAAATCGGTTACGCAAAACCGGGAAGGTAAATCTCCCTTCCCGGTAATGTTTATTGGTGATTGTTTTAAATCTAATGCATCGAATATTTCATGCATATAGAGTGACTTTATCGTGACCCAATTGGTTTGTAATCACGGCTAGGCTCACCTGTATATATCTGACGAGGACGGCCAATTTTCTGGCTAGGATCTTCCAGCATTTCCGTCCACTGAGCAATCCAGCCAACAGTACGGGCTAGAGCAAAGAGAACCGTGAACATTTCCGTCGGGAAGCCAAGGGCTTTAAGCGTGATACCGGAATAAAAATCGATATTTGGATAGAGTTTCTTTTCTACAAAATATGGATCTTCAAGAGCAATTTTTTCTAGCTCCATGGCAACTTGTAAGAGGGGATCGTTTTCCACGCCGATTGCGTTTAGCACTTCGTGCGTTGCACCGCGCATAACTTTTGCCCGTGGGTCATAGTTTTTATAAACCCGGTGACCAAATCCCATCAAACGGAAGGGATCATTTTTATCTTTCGCGCGGGCAATAAATTCCGGGATGCGATCAACGCTACCAATCTCGGCCAGCATATTAAGAGCAGCTTCATTCGCGCCGCCATGAGCAGGTCCCCACAATGAAGCGATACCCGCTGCAATACACGCAAATGGATTGGCACCTGATGAACCGGCAAGGCGCACCGTTGATGTTGATGCGTTTTGCTCGTGATCCATGTGAAGAATGAAGATTTTATCCAGCGCGTCAGCAAGCGTTTTATTGACGACATACTCTTCTGCGGGCACGGCAAAACACATGCGCATGAAGTTTTCTGTGTATCCCAAATTATTGTCAGGGAATACGAAGGGTTGGCCGATAGAGAATTTATAGGCCATCGCGGCGATAGTCGGCATTTTTGCGATCATGCGGTGGCTGGCGACTTTGCGTTGTACCGGGTCATTTATGTCGGTCGAGTCGTGATAAAAGGCAGCCAGTGCTCCGACGACACCAACCATAATAGCCATCGGGTGTGCATCACGGCGGAAGCCGGAATAGAATGCTTTTAATTGCTCATGTATCATGGTGTGCCGAGTGATAGTATTCTCGAACTCGGTAAATTCGGTACCGTTTGGTAATTCGCCCTTGAGAAGGAGATAGGCAACTTCCATGAATGAAGATTGCTCGGCCAACTGGTCAATGGGATAGCCACGATACAAAAGGACACCCTCTTGACCATCGATAAAGGTTATCTGAGACTCGCAGCTCCCTGTGGAGGTAAATCCAGGGTCGAAAGTAAAGGCACCGGTTTGTTTTGCAAAGGTGCGGATGTCTACGACGTGAGGCCCATCAGTTCCGCTATAGACAGGGAATTCACCCTTTTTACCGTCTAATTCTACGTACATCGTGCTCGACTGTTTCATCTTGCTTTCCATCGTAACAGGCTCCTCTTTCTTATCTGTTGTATAATTCTAATTTGCTATTTTGCGGTGCAATATACTGCAATAAACCCTAAAGCCAACCCACGAAGTACGTTCGGTTGCTTATAACTGGTCATCTAATCGTGATAGGCTTTCTTCCTTGCCAAGTGCAAAGAGTACCTGCCCAAGTGTTGGCGACGGCATGCCAGCCGTTAGGCTAGCGCGTACAGGTTGACCTACCTGGCCAAATCCAACCCCTTTTTCGTCTGCAAACGTTTGTAGCGCCGCATCGAGGTCGTCAGCATTATCCCATTTTTCTAGTGTTTTCAATAAATTAATTACTTCGAGAAGGGTTTCTTGTGCGCCGTCTTTTTTCAGGGGTTTTGCGGCTTTGCCGGTGATTTCCAGAGGGCGCCGGGTGGTTATAAATCCGGCTGCCGGACCGAATTGAGACAAGTTTGCGCAACGTTCCTTTAAGAAGGCGGCACCGCGTAGAAGGGCGTTTTCCACATCTGGTCGGGAGTGCTTTTCGTCATCCAGAAAAGCCATTCCTCGGGTTACGAAATCCGTATTGCTAAGGTTTCGAATATAATGGCTATTGATGTGATCGAGTTTGTCCAGATCCAACCTAGCAGGGGATTTATTGATGCCGTTTAGCTCGAATAGGGAGGAGGCCTCTTCGCTGGTAAAAAACTCCTGATCGCCATGGGCCCAACCAAGGCGCAGGAGATAATTGGCAAGGCCATCCGCGAGATATCCCATATCCCGATAGGCCTCGACCCCCAATGCGCCGTGGCGCTTTGAGAGTTTCTTGCCGTCCTGCCCGTGAATAAGCGGGATATGCGCCCAAACGGGAACGGGCCATCCCAGCGCCTCGTAGATTTGCTGCTGGCGAGCGCCATTGATCAAATGGTCATCACCGCGAATGATGTGAGTAATGCCCATATCATAATCATCCACAACTACGGCGAGGTTATATGTGGGCCCGTTATGGCTTTTATCGTCGTCCCCGCTGCGCAAGATAATCATATCGTCGAGGGATGTGTTGGGGATCGTCACATTGCCTTGAACTGCGTCTTCGAGAACTGTCTCGCCCGCTTGCGGTGCTTTAAAGCGGATCGCAAATGGTTTGCCAGCAGGATAGTCGGTGCGCTCGCGCCATGGGCTTTCAAAACGGGTTTTATCGGCGAGTGCTTTTTCCCGCGCGTCGTCAAGTTCTTCCGGGGTTAAATAGCAGCGATAGGCATGACCGCTCTCTAACAATTGATGGGCAATTTCCACATGGCGCTCACGGCTTTCATATTGAGAAGTGGCTGGCTCATCAGGGCTACATCCCAACCAGTTAAGGCCATTGATAATCGCATCTACCGCATCTTGATTGTGGCGCGCCCGGTCTGTGTCCTCGATGCGCAGCAGAAACTTACCTCCGTGGCGTTTGGCGAAGAGATAGTTAAACAATGCTGTGCGCGCGCCGCCAATATGGAGATAACCGGTTGGGGATGGGGCAAAACGTGTAATTACAGGTGGCTGCATGGACATTACCTTGTCGTGATCGTAGTTTGCGAGGGCTTGGGTGCGCGTTGCGTTTAGCACAATCTGGTTCAAAAATACCATATGGATATTTTGATGTGTGTAAGGGCAGTGGCCGAAGGTTATGGAAAAAGAGCCGGATTCACATCTAACGGTTTCATCTCAACGGAATTTGTCAAAAGCGGCGATTCTGGTATGGCTGCGTTCGGTTACGCGCCAGAGCGCTGCGACGATCGCAACGCTGAGTGACTCAAAGCGTGATTGGCAAAAAAATTGGCGCAGCCTTATCTGGCGCCTCAATTCTCTTCTTCATCTCATAATTCTACCGCGATGGAAGTTATGGTCTGCAATGGAGCAGGGGCGACTTAGTTTATTCGTGCCCGTCCTTTTTGCAATTGGAATTGGGTTTTATTTTTCATTGAAATCCGAGCCATCCTTGGTGCTAGCTATCCAAGCCCTTTTGGTTATTGGTGTTGTTTGGCAGTTTTTTAAAGCACAATACGAACTTATTCGACGCCTCTTGCTGGTTATGTTTGTAATTTGTGCTGGATTTTTGTGTGCAAGTTTGCGCACTCAAATGGTCAACGCACCGCAATTGGAAAAAGAAATTCCCTACGCCGATATTGTTGGAGAAATTTTACAAGTTGAGCACCGCGATACGGGGTGGAGGATTTTGATAGCCCCGCATTCTATAGAGCGTGTTGCGTCAGACCATTTACCTGCGAAAATCAGAATTAATTGGCGAGGAAAAAATCTCATTGTTGGGCCCGGTGATTTTGTGGAGCTAACGGCGAGTTTATCTCCGTTGCCATCGCCAGTATTGCCGGGGGGCTATGATTATGGTCGGCATTTATATTTTCAACAGATCGGCGGTGTTGGCTATGGGGTTTCACAACCCGCAATACTCAACCCGTCCCGCTTGGGAGAATTGAGACTAAACGGGCAAGGGCTATATTTGTCCACCAAGAAGAAGCTTCTCAATTTTGTTGAAAATCAGCGAGTGGCACTGTTTCGACGTATACGCATGGCGGCACCGGGACAGGACGGGGCAATCGTAGCGGCGATTGTGACGGGTAAACGCGAGGCGATTGATGAAGCCTCGGAAGCGGCGCTGCGCGATTCAGGACTGGCTCATTTGTTAGCGATATCCGGTTTGCATATGGGGCTTGCTACCGGACTAATTTTTTTTGGTGTGCGATTTTTATTAGCGATCCATCCATGGATCGCTTTGCATGCGCCCATAAAAAAATTTGCGGCTATTGCTGCGCTTTTTAGCGGATTTTTATATCTCATTCTTTCCGGGAGTGGCTGGTCGGCGCGGCGCGCATTTATTATGTCGGCGATTATGTTTATCTCGATACTGATTGACCGGCGTGCACTCTCATTGCGCAATGTTGCCGTGGCGGCAATAATTATTTTAATCCTTACCCCCGAGGCGCTTTTGCATCCGGGATTTCAAATGTCGTTTGCAGCTGTCACAGCATTGATTGCGGCATTTGAATGGAGCGCGATGCATTATCGTCAAAAACTGCAATCAGGACAGATTGTTGACGATTTTGAGATGCAAGGGTGGTGGAGCCGGTTCAAGCGTTATGGTATCGGCGTTGCGGCAACAGATACGATTGCTGCACTGGCGACTGCACCTTTTGCTCTTTATCATTTTCACCGCACTGCGCTTTATTCTTTGCCGGCAAATTTATTTGCGATGCCGGTTATGGGTTTTTGGGTTATGCCGAGTATAATTCTTGCTTTATTGGCGATGCCATTGGGAATGGATGGTATTTTCTGGAAAATAGCGGCGAGCGGTATTGGATCTATCCTCAGTATGGGATCTACTGTGTCGGCATGGCCAGGCGCTATAAAGCTGGTCGCCAGTCAGTCGGACACATGGTTGGTTAGTTTGTGTCTTGGTGGAATTATTCTATGCTTGCTGCGCGCGCCTTGGCGACTTGCTGGCTTGTTGGCATTGCCGTTTGCGGTATTCATGATGATCACCACATCTAAACCACTCGTGCTTATTTCTGAAAGTGGACAAAATGTCGGGTTTGTTGTCTCTCATAACGGGCGCGAGCAATTAGCGGTATTTGACCGTCGTAAGGGAGCATTCACCACCAAAGTCTGGATGGAAAATCTGGGGCTTGATGAGCAAAAAGAAAAACCTTTATGGCTAAGGGATATCACGGCGTGTGATGGCCATGGATGCGTTATCAAACAAGGCAATGATGTGATTGCAGTATCATCATCACCAATGGGGCTCGCCAGAGATTGCTCTCAGGCAAATCTGGTTATCGCGCTCTATCCGGTCAATCGCAGGCTTGCCCCGGAATGTCATGCGCAGCTGCTGGATCAGCGCGGCGCATGGAATGTTGGTGCACGATCCTTGTGGGAAAATGAACAGGGCGGATTTACAATAAAAACTGTTGCGCAACATAGCGGTAACAGGCCTTGGCGTGAGGGAGGGCGAAGGGGGGTTAAGTAATACGTGAAATCCCTTTTAAGAAACCATCCTAATTATTGTTGAGCGGAGAGTTTAGGTTTTCTCCGTGTGCCATATAAATGTCATCATAGCGCACCCCGCCATTACCGTAAGGACTTCTTTTCGGGCCAGTGTTGCAGATCGACATGAAGGTAATCAATGCTTGTTCGCGGCCAATTCGAAATTTTGCGTTTTCATATACGAGCGTTTGCTGTGTGAATTCGCCGCCCCGCACGTAGAGTTTATAGGTCTGACCGCCATCATCGCGTATTGAATTATCAACAACATACCAAAGTTCGTACCACTGATTTGGAGTTAATGGGCTGGCCGCCATGCCTGTATCCGGATTATTGATTTTCGAATATTTCTTCTGACCAATCAGCACCATCAATGTTCCATCATTTTTTAATCCATTTGATTCCGCCTTGTCCGTAATTCTAATCATTGGCTCAAAGGCATCGTAGGCAAGAACTCCAATCTGGTCAGCAGGCTGATTGCTAATCCCAAATGAATGATTGTTCGGAAAAGATTCCACATTAATCCGGGTGTAGAATGTCGCGGTTTGTCCAACGGCGACAGGTTTCGGCAGGGTTTTCCAGGCGAGGGCTTTCCGATTGCCGATAATGCCGTCCGCGGCTGGTTTTCGAAGCATATAACGGTTGTTGATGCCATCTTCTTTGCGTATTTGCGATATTTGGGGATTGGCAATGAACGGGTCAGTCTCGTTTTGCGCATCAAAGAGGGTCCAGTTTTGAAGCGCCGTGTCAGGTTCAAAATTATCAATCAATAGCCAACGGCTTTCAGGTTTTGTCGCTGCTGGGGCAATTTCACAGCCCATTAGAATCGTTAAAATAATGCCCCAAGCAAATGATTTTTTCATCTCAAAAATTCTTCCTATTATTTAGCACAATGAGTTTTATCTCCTGTTGTGATTAGTAGTGGTATTTCGATTGTCGTCGAAAATCAAATGTTGCGTTGCACATCAATGATATGATGGCTTGTGCAAAAAGCTCACTTCATATAGGCTCGATCTTTATGAGGGATCATCAAAAGAGGCAAATTAAAGCTCAAGTCGGATAATTAATTGGTATCATGATTAATTGTTGATGATGAAAATTCCAATAAGCGGTAAAAATTAAATTGAATAAAAAATTAAAAATACTCGTTCACGGTACAGGCTTTGCTGGTCAAGGTCATACGGACGCATTTAGATATGCGGGCGCAGAAGTTGTTGGTATAGTCGGGCGAACGCAAAGCGTCGTAGAAGATGTGGCTAAAACCATGTCCATTCCCTATTTCGGGACAAGCTGGGAAAAGGCGCTTGCGGATTGTAAACCTGATGTTGTCTCTATCGGTACGCCAGGCGGCGCGCATTATGATGCGATCAAGCAAGCGATGCATCATGGTTGTCATGTGTTTTGTGATAAGCCAATGACGGCTACCGGCGATACAGCAAAAGAACTTTATCTTCTTGGTGAAGAAAAAAAACTAAAAACCGCTTATGCTGCCAGCTTTAGATATATGCCGGAAATATTACATGCAAAACGGTTGGTTGCGAACGGCGCTATCGGTGAGCCACAAGAAGTTGAGTGTGTTTCGCATTTTAATCTGGAAAAAGATATTCCTTATGGTTGGTCACATCGAAAGGAAGATGGGGGAGGGCGTCTCAATAATAATTTTACCCATAAACTCTCAATTGTAACATCGGTAATCGGAGAAAAAGTACTGGCGATTAAAGCTGATGTTCGCGATGATCTTTGCCGTGCACCCATCGTAAAGGGTGTCCATAACTTTAAAACACGTCGCAATTTTATTCCCGAAAATATAAACGACCCTAACTTAAAATGGGGCGAGTCTAATGTCGAGTGGAGCTATACCGTTCTGGCAAGACTGGAAAGTAAATTGGCTAAACAGCCTGTCTCAGTTGTTTTCAGACATGGTGGTTTACATCCGCGCTTTAATGATGACCATATTGTCTTTTACGGCAGCAAAGGCGCGATATACATCAAAGGCCATTATGGTAGCGGTCCATTATATTTATACGATGAAAACAAGGAGTGGCGGGAGCTAGACCTACCGCAGGACATTGCTGCTAACGTGCCCGAAATTGACGGTGATACGGAGCGCAATTGGGCTTATCTGATCCGTGAATTTGTCAAAGATATTAAAGGTGAAGACGTAGAGACATACCAGACTTTCAAAGAGGGCAGTTTCTATCAGGGTTTGATCGATCTTATCAGGCAAAATGATAATTGGGTGGATGTGGCACACCTGCAAAAATAGGTCGCCTTATGATTTATGATTATTTGGTCATTGCGGGATATTTTGCCCTAATAATGGCCATTGGTTTTACCTTCAAAAAGATGGCGGCTAAATCAACAAGTGATTATTTTCGCGGCGGCGGAAGAATGTTGTGGTGGATGGTTGGGTCAACTGCTTTTATGATGCAGTTTTCCGCGTGGACGTTTACCGGCGCAGCGGGCAAGGCCTTTACGGATGGGTTCGCCGTTAGCCTTGTGTTTATTGCAAATGCGTTTTCATATTTTTGTGGCTGGGCATATTTTGCGCAACGTTTTCGTCAAATGCGTGTTGATACGCCTACTGAAGGTATTCGCAGACGTTTTGGTGCTCAAAATGAGACCTTCTTTTCATGCGCGTTGATTGTTTTCAGCATCATTAATGCAGGTATCTGGCTAAATGCCTTGGGTGTTTTTTCCAGCGCCGTTTTCGAGGCAGATATTAATCTCACGATTATTATCATTGGTCTTGCGGTGCTTTTTGTATCTGTGCTCGCCGGGGCTTGGGGGGTCGTTGCCTCCGATTTTGTGCAAACACTGGTGGTTGCTACCGTTTCTGTGGCTTGTGCTGTGGTTGCATTAGTAAAAGTGGGCGGCCCGGTGGAGCTGGTTACAAACTTCCCGTCTGATTTTGTGATGGGGCCAGACATGAATTATGGCTTGTTGCTCGTTGGTACATTTGTGTTTTTCCTAGCCAAACAACTGATCACCATAATGAACCTGCATGATTCATTTCGGTTCTTAAATGCAAGAGACACCAAAAATGCCAAAAAAGCAGCGTTGTTGGCGATGGTCTTGATGGGAGTTGGCAGCATTATCTGGTTTATCCCGCCATGGGCCTCGGCAATTTTATATCCAGACGCAGCGGACGCTTACCCGGAACTTGGTAACAAGGCGGCCGATGCGGTCTATTTGGTGTTTGCGCGTAATGCGATGCCTGCGGGTACTATCGGATTGCTTTTGGCTGGATTATTTGCTGCCTCTATGTCGTCTATGGATTCAGCGCTTAATAAAAATTCAGGGATATTTATTCGTAGCATCTATCAGCCATTTCTTGTGAAAAGAAAGAGGCATGTGAGTGATAGGCATTTATTGCGATTGAGTCGGCTATTAAGCTTTGGGAGCGGGGTCCTGGTGATTTTCATGGCACTCTATTTTAAGTCTTTGCGCGAACTCAGCCTGTTTGATTTGATGATGTCTGTATCGACAATGATACAAGTTCCAATTTTAATTCCCCTTATTTTAGGAATTTTGATAAAGAAAACACCCTCATGGGCGCCGTGGATTACGGTCTTGTTAGGTCTTTTTGTGTCCTGGTTCATGCTCAACGTTCTTACTCCTGCGGTCTTTGCAGGCTGGATCGGGCTAGAGCCGTTAACACGCCGAGAAGCAACAGATATGAATTTGATGTTGACTATTGGCGCGCAAGTTTTTGTCACAGGTGGGTTTTTCTGGGCGTCCAGCATTTTCTATAATAAGGCGAAGGATAAAAATAGCGCAGAAACGAAACGGTTCTTTGAGGATTTGGAAACGCCGGTTATTGCTGATAGTGAGCAAGATGAATATGATCGCCGTCAACGTGAAAAGCTTGGAACAATGGTTATTGTAATGGGTGCAGGGATTTTTTCGATGATCCTAATCCCTAACCCTCTTTATGGCAGGGTAATGTTTGCAATATGCTCTCTATGCATTTTATCGATTGGATTCTTCCTAAAGCGAAGTGCAAAAGTAATTTCAAACTCTTGACTGCTTGAAAGTGGAACAATGTTTTTTAAAAAAATAATGCAAATACTTTTCTTGTTGGTTTTGTTGGCAGGGTGCGTGAAGCAGGACAAAGAGTTTGTTGTTCTTACTCATGGTGCTGACATATCGGCTGGAGGCGGGCAAGCCTATATTATTTCCACTTCATCTGCGACTTATTATCTGGAAAAAGAAGGCGGCGGGCTCTCCAGTCTGCTTGACCGGGACGGCGTTGACTGGTTGGGTTTTCATAATGAAAAAGGCTCAGGCCATAAAGGTGAATATCGCGGGTTTCCCAATGCGATTCATCGTCAAGATGGTAATTACTTCCATGCGATGAATGCAGGAACGGCCCCTTCAACATCGGTTATTGATATTGAATCCAGGGACCATGTCCGCATTACATTCACCTCGGGCAATGAAGCGTGGCAAGGTCAATGGGATTTTTATCCTGACCGCTGCGACTTTACGATGAAAAAAATTAGTCCGGGCTATAAATTCTGGGTGCAATATGAAGGTGTGCCCGGCGGTACAATGGATAGTACAGATTTTCGCATATCTTCTGCTGATAATAAACGCCACCCGATTGAAGAGAAATTTATAGGGGACCTACCAGCGCCAGAGTGGATGGCCTTTGGGGATCAGAGTTCACCGCGTATATTGTATATTCTACATCATGAAGATGATGATTTTCCTGATGATTATGTCAGCAGGCCGCATATGACTGTGCTTGGCTTTGGTCGAAGGAATAAAGAGAAATATCTTTCTACGCCTCAGACATTTTCAATTGGGTTTATTGAGGCGACGCAATATTCGCTGATCGATCAAGCTATCGCAAAAATCATCGATTAAACAAGCTTGCTCTAAAGATGCAATCTTAAGGACGTAAATTTTCAACTTCCTGAGGTGTTTCCTTTTGAGTTGCAGGCTTTACGGAAGGAATGTTTGGCTTAATAGTTTTATTTGTAGCGGATAAGGGAGCAGGTGTTTCGTCTACCTTATTGATTTGCGAGAGTTGCGCATCGGCTTGTAAAACTAATTCTTTATCCTGAGTATCGGTAGGGCTCATGATCTCTGATGGTGCGGCTGCGCTTGCGGTCGGTTCATTAGCGTTAATGGGTAAATAATCCGCCGAATTTTCTGCCGGGTTAGATTTGTTGTTTGTTGACGCCTCGAGGTTAGCGGGAATGATATCTTTCGATGGTTTTGCCCCGTCTTTTATCAATTGTTTTCTCAGGTTACGTCTTTGACTGATTTGTTGATCATCCAGGCTTTTATCGAGCAGGGACGTATCAAGCCAACGCAATGCTTCATTGATGCGTTTCGGGCGTCCCATTCCTCGCGATAGAACTAGCGCATAAAGGAATTGCCCTTCTGGATCTCCAGCTAGGGCGGCGCGTTCAAACCAGTCCGCGGCAACGCGGTCAGACTGTCCTGCGCCGCGCCCTTCGCCAATCATCAATCCAAGAGCAACATAAGCTTTTGGTAGTCGGTGGCGTGCTGCTGCCGTCATCCAGAAGAGTGTTTGCTGTGGGTCGGGCTCCCCCAAATGGGGCGAGTCATAGAGTAGGGCGAGATTAAACTGTGCATCGGGGTGGGCTTGTTGGGCTGCAGCGGTAAACCATTCGCCCGCTTTCTTATAATCTTGAGGGCGGCCATTACCATTCAAGTAGGCAACCCCAATATTAAATTGCGCCTCTCTATCACCAGAGGCTGCAGCCTCTTCAAAATAACGCAGACCCAATTGCAGATCTTTTTCAACACCGTCTCCGCGCGCATATATTGTCCCAATACGGGATTTTGCGCCCGGATGACCTTGGTTGGCAGCCAATTGATACCATTCAAGGGCGCGCTTTACATCGCGTCGCACGCCGCGGCGTCCATAAGCCAATTCTCCCAGGGAGAATTGTGCGTCAACCTGGCCTTTCTCCGCAGCTCTGGCGTATAGCCTTATGGCATTCGCTAAATCTTTTTCTCCACCCCAACCGTTTTCATCAAGCACCGCTTTGATATGGAGGGCGTTTGCGTCATCGACGCTAAGGAGTGGAACGAGAAGGCTGCGCGCCGAGGTGTAATCCTTTTTAAAGACTTTCTCCAGGACGGCATTAATTGGCGAGTCGCTTGCGACATCGGGAAGGGAGTGCCTGTTACCTACGGAACTATCTGGATCGCTAAAATTTGTTGCGCTATCACCGCTTCTCAAGGCGCCTTCTTGGTTGTTTAAAGTGGCGTTTGCCAAGTGTAGTGCGTTCGCATGGGGATTGGGCAAGGTATAAAAAAATAGCGCGGCAAAGAGCCATGTAGGTACGCTATTTCTGGTGAAGATGTTCCCAGGGGCACGCATATTGAGTTTAGTTTGCAAAATACTCATTCCTTAAAGCTCAGCTAATGACGGTACAGACAGGGTGTCCAATAAGCACTGGTCGCTAAAATACAATCTTAAAGGTTAACAAGAGTTTATAAAGTGCCTAATGAGCGAATTTGTTGGAAAAATACCGTCTTTTATAACAAATCGAGAGGGCAATATGATTGAAAAACCCCTATGCTTTGGCTATTGCCGCATTTAGGGACCTAATGCCTTGGGCTGGCCCATCTTTATGATTCCAGACTGCGTTGCTCACTGCCAGGAAATCTGCGCCGGCACGCACTAAAGCTGGACTATTTTCTGCTGTGATACCGCCAATCGCGACACAAGGAACCGTCGTTGCTTCCTGCCACCAAGTCAGTAGCGCAACATCAGCAACAGTTTCGGTTATTTTTGTCCGTGTAGGGAAAAAGGCACCAAAAGCAACATAATCAGCGCCTGCCTCTCCAGCGAGAAGAGCAAGATGGCGGGAGTCGTGACAGGTGACGCCAATGCTGGCTTCTTCGCCTAGAAGGTTGCGCGCATCTTTATAGCTCGCGTCGTTCTGACCAATGTGAACCCCGTCTGCACCAACTTGTTTAGCAATATCCGGGCGATCATTTATTAAAAAGCTAACATCATGGCGTGAGAAAATAGGCAGCAATTTATCGGCGGTGTGTAAGATTTTTTGATCTTCAACCGCGTCACCATTAGGTTTTTTTAATCGTAATTGGAAGCAAGCGACATCACCATCAGCTTCATTGTTTATGCTCAAGGCGTCATTCAATGTTTTCGCAAACTCATCTAAATCCTCGATTAAAGGCGGAGAAATCAGATAAATGCGACAGTCCTGGCTCATAAATATTCCAATTAAAACAATAAATTTCTCTATGCGGATATCGATTTCAATGGATTCTGACAAGTAAAAACAAACGGATTAGGCTTGAAAATGTGGAAATTTTCTCATTACATGATTTTTTTGCTACTGAGTGTGGTTTTTTGTGTAAGCTATTAAAAAACAATCTCTTTTTCCAAAATTGCCTAGATATTTTCCTGGATTATGGATAGGATTTTCTTGTTTGATAAAATCGGGGAAAAAGCAAGATACTCCTTATACATATTATATTGCGATTGATTGTGGGGTTCGCGGCGTTGTCATGTTTCAGCGAAGCTGCCGACGCATCGGCATGGCCTCGTGAAAAGGGTAGTATTTTTATTACCAGCGGGAGTGATGTTTTCAGGGCGGTCGGTGATTTTACCTTTGATCCGCCGCCTCTTGAAAACTCTACTGAGGATGTTTTTCAGCGTATACAGACAAATTCATATATCGAATATGGATTAACCGATAAATGGACCGTTTCTTTAAAGGGCTCTTATGGGTTTTTTAGGGTGAGCAGTCCAAATGCTGTTATTACGAGTGATGGACCTACGGAAATAGAAGGATTTGTACAACGACAAGTGTGGCGTGGTAAAAAGAGTGTACTCTCGTTAGGCGTAGGTGCGGGGCGGATAAATACTCTTGGGGCAGAAGGGGTTTTGGGTTTTCAGTCCGATGGCATAGATACCGAGCTGCGTGCTTTGTATGGCCGAACACTTACGCAAACGCCTTTTGAGATTTTTACAAGCGCTGAACTGGCCTATCGTAGGCGATTTGGTATTGCCGCCGATCAAGTACGCGCAGATGCTAAAATTGGTTTTAAACCCCACGAAAGATTATTGGTTCTGGTGGACACATTCTCACTTGTTTCACTGCGCAATAATGGGGTCGCAGAAAATGGTGCTGTGGGGGCTGATTTTGATGTTGTTAAAATCGAGCCTGCTGTGGCTATTCGGGTCTTTAAGAATTTGCGTTTTCACGGCGGGGTAAATTATGAAATCGCAAATCGCGGCTTTTCGCGTGGCCGAACCTTTTTCTTCAATTTATGGTCAGAATTTTGATAGAATTCATTTGATTGCTCTGACTTTATCACCAGTTTTCCACAGTTATTCCTTGCCCCTTGCGCCCTTTGCCCAAACCGGAAAAAACTTGAGCGACCAATTATAAAAGGCAAAATTTTCTATGAGCGCACCCACCCTCTATCTCATTGACGGATCGGCCTATATATTCCGTGCTTATCATGCGCTGCCGCCCTTAACGCGCAAGTCTGATAAATTACCCGTGGGTGCTGTTTCCGGGTTTTGCAATATGCTCTATAAATTGATGAGCGATGTGGCGGCGAAAGATCATGTCACCCATTTTGCCGTCATTTTTGATCATAGCTCCAAAACTTTTCGTAATGATCTATATTCGGACTATAAAGCCAACCGGAGCGAGACACCGGAAGATTTAATTCCGCAATTTCCTCTCGTAAGAGAAGCAACCCGCGCTTTCGGGGCTGCCTGCATTGAGAAAGAGGGATATGAAGCCGACGATATTATTGCAACCTATGCAACGATGGTCGAAGCTGAAGGCGGGGAAGCGGTTATTGTTTCATCTGATAAAGATTTGATGCAATTGGTCAGTGATAAGGTCTCTATGCTGGACCCTATGAAGAATCGTAAAATTGGCCGCGAGGAAGTGATTGAGAAGTTTGGACTTGGCCCGGAACACGTCATTGATATTCAATCCTTGGCGGGTGATAGCGTCGATAATATTCCGGGTGTGCCTGGCATTGGTGTAAAGACAGCAGCCTTATTAATAGAAGAATTTGGTGATCTGGATGCTTTGCTAGAGGGCGCTCATACGATTAAACAAAATAAAAGACGAGAAAATTTAATTGAGTTTGCAGATCAGGCGCGACTGTCTCGCGATTTGGTTACTCTTAAAAGAGATGTCGATCAATTAGAGCCAATTGAAAATTTTACTATCAAGCCTATTGATGGTGAAACAGTAGTGCAATTTTTGAACAAGATGGAATTTTCAACTCTAACGCGGCGGGTTGTCGAAAATCACGGCATTGATGGGGTTGAATTAACTGCACCAACGAGTTCAGCAACACCCTCATCTGAAATTCCAAGTGAAGTCAATTATAAGACTGTTTATGATGAGGCTGATTTAAAGCAGTGGATAGATAAGGCTTATCAGCGCGGTATCATTGCCGTTGATACGGAAACAAACGGCCTTAATACGATGCGCGCTAACCTTGTAGGCGTGTGTCTGAGTGTGATGCCTGGGGAGGCATGTTACATTCCTCTTGGCCATAGCGGCGACGGTCTGGGGCTTGATGATAAAAATATTGGCAAGCAAATTAAGTTGGCTAAAGCGCTCAAACTATTAAAGCCAATGCTTGAGGACCCTTCTGTTTTGAAGGTCGGACAGAACATGAAATTTGATGCGCAAATCTTCAAGCGCCATAAAATCAATATAACCCCCTATGATGATACTATGCTTATTTCTTACGCGCTGGATTGTGGGCGCGGTAATCATGGTATGGATGATCTGGTAAAACGTCACCTAGATATTGATACAACTAAATTTTCTGATATTGCGGGCACAGGTAAAAATAAAAAAACTTTCGATCAAATTGATATTGAAAAAGCAACCCATTACGCTGCTGAAGATGCTGATATTACACTGCGCCTTTACCGGCATTTAAAACCGCGTTTGGCTCAGGAAGGGTTCACAACTCTTTATGAGACCCTCGAGCGCCCTCTTGCACCGGTCATTACACGGATGGAACATGAGGGCATAAAAGTCG
This sequence comes from uncultured Caulobacterales bacterium, assembly GCA_964392325.1. Lineage (GTDB taxonomy): Bacteria > Pseudomonadota > Alphaproteobacteria > Caulobacterales > Parvularculaceae > CALLPQ01. Next base: position 103,226 of record CAYMPJ010000006.1, on the reverse strand, counting down.
ATCGCAATGTGCTCTCGCGCCTCTCAAACGATTTTGCCCAGCGTATGGCAGCGTATGAGGCGCAGGCCCATGAAATTGCCGGAGAGAGCTTTAATCTCGGTTCCCCCAAACAAATTGCTGATCTGCTCTTTGGTAAGTTGGGTCTACCCGGCGGAAAGAAAACTGCCAAGGGCGCGTCGTCTACAAAAGCAGAAGTCCTCGATGAACTTGCCGCAGAGGGGCATGAATTGCCATTGGCTATTTCGAAATGGCGCTCCCTTTCAAAGCTCAAATCGACTTATACAGATGCCCTTCAAGAACAAATTCATCCCGAGACCGGGCGCGTTCATACCTCATACTCTTTGGCATCGACAACCACGGGGCGCCTTTCTTCCAATGACCCTAACCTTCAAAATATCCCTATTCGAACAGAAGATGGGCGTAAAATCCGGACAGCCTTTATTCCAGAAAAAGGCAATGTGCTGATCTCGGCAGATTACTCACAGATCGAATTGCGTTTACTTGCCCATATTGCTGACCTTAAAACCATGAAGCAGGCTTTTTCTGATGGTGTGGACATTCATGCTCTCACCGCATCGGAAATGTTTAATGAACCCATTAAAGATATGGACCCAATGATACGTCGACAGGCTAAGGCAATTAATTTTGGTATTATTTATGGCATATCTGCTTTTGGCCTTGCCAATCAGCTAGGGATTTCGCGCGCGGACGCTAAAGAATATATTGATAATTATTTCGAGAAATTTCCCGGTATTCGCCGCTATATGGATGACACCATTGCGGGTGCCAAAGAAGATGGCTATGTCGAGACAATATTTGGACGGCGCACATATGTTGGCGGTATCAATGATAAAAACCATGCCATGCGCAGTTATGCTGAGCGTGCAGCTATTAATGCGCCTATTCAAGGTTCTGCTGCTGATGTAATTCGCAGAGCAATGATCCGTATGCAGCCAGCGCTTGATAAAGCAAAACTAAACGCAAAGATGCTATTACAAGTTCATGATGAGCTGATTTTCGAAGCACCGAAAAAAGAAGCAGAAAAAACCTGCGAGATTGTAAAAACCGTTATGGAGAAAGCCTACTTGCCAGCAGTCAATATTTCAGTGCCTTTAGATGTTGATGCACGCGCAGGAAAAAACTGGGATGAGGCGCATTAATAAAAAACCAGTCGGCCTGTAAGCCGGGTTCTGTCCAACGCTTGGATATCTCTTTCGAGATATTTTTGCGCATGGGCAATCATTCATCTGGGCGAAACGTTTACACGCACGCTCATGCAACCAACCCGGATAACTCAGCCCACGGAAAGACTGCTCAATGAGGCGTTATCCCTATTTGGTCTTGCTCCCGGTGGGGCTTGCCCTGCCATGAATGTCACCATTCATGCGGTGCGCTCTTACCGCACCTTTTCACCCTTACCCACAAAAGCGGGCGGTATATTTTCTGCGGCGCTATCCCTCAGATAATGAAAATTCACCTCTGGCCGGGCGTTACCCGGCACCGTTACCGTATGGAGCCCGGACTTTCCTCACTTATAAAAAGCGCGATCACCCAGCCGACTGGTAACGGAGTTTATGGGCTCAATAGTTGAAGATTACAAGAGACACCAGGCAGGGCTCTGTTTTTGCACAAGGCTTTTTATCTGAAATTTACAATTTCATTTTCTTCTTGGCCCATTCTATGGCGGCTTTTGTCATGGGGCTTAATCCCTGCCCCAGAGCGGCGGGGCAAAAGCGACGCTGAAAGGCAAGAACGGCAGCGGCATGATTTCCCTCCGGGACATCATAGCCTATATCACGCAATGAGCTTAAGGCTTCAAAATAGCTCAATGCATCTTCGCCATTGGCATCATACCCCCCCTGAAAGGTGCCTACAGAAAGCCCTTTTGCGGCGAGCTGATCCCACGGGAAACGCTCGCCCGGGTCTTCTTTGCGCGAAGGGGCAACATCACTGTGGCTCACTATCTGGAGTGGGCGCAATTGGTGACGGTTCATAATGCCTTCCAACAATTCAGTCACAGCATCGATCTGGGATTTAGGAAAGTCGATATAGCCCCATTCATGGCCAGGATTAACAATCTCTATTCCTATCGAGCGTTCATTGGTGTTTGTCTGTCCATGCCAACTAGAGACACCTGCGTGCCAAGCGCGATGGTTTTCGTCGACCATTTGAAAAATACGACCATCTTCTTCTACGAGATAATGCGCACTGACTTTTGCCTGCTTATCGCATAAACGCTCCAATGCCGCGGCGCCACTTTTCATGCCGGTATAGTGCAAGACCACAAGTTCTATTTTTTGGCCATTTGGCCTTGCATCATAATTGGGGGAGGGGTGTGAAACTATTTCCATAAGATTTGTTTATGAGGGTCTGTAAGAAAAAATCAAGAGAGGGCTTCCGGGTTGGGTTCTATTGTTGCGTTCCGGTTGGTTCTTACAAGTATAATGCCAACGCCAATCATAATCATGATCCCGCCAAATATAATTGGTGGAGTGAGTTTTTCGCCAAGCAGAATGACCGCAAAAATGACGGACAAAAAGGTTGTAAGCAATACATTAGGTGCGAGCAATGAAAGCGGTAATCGTTGCAAGAGCCAGTAATAACAAGAATGCCCGATAATCGATCCCCCCAGAGCGGAGAACAAAATGGCACTGATGACCAATTTGGTATCACCCTCTTGAAGCTTTTCAACTTGTTGATCCTCGAACATGAATGTCGCTACCCATAAAGTCGCCATGCCGATCAATGAAAACCATGCGAGCATTTGTAGGGGCTTGAAGCCTTCTGTCTTTTTTAAGATGACTGCGCCCGTTGCATCAAAGAAAGCGGCCATTGCCATGAGGGATATGCCAAAAGTTAAATCCAACTCGCCTTTGCTCAGGGCAATCAAGGCAACGCCAGAAAAAGCGAGTGTGATACCGGCAATACGTTTAATGCCGACACGTTCTTTTAGAAAAATGACAGATAATATGGTGGCAAAAGGGACATAAAGTTCTAATGCCAGCGCCGAGGCAGATGCGGTCGCATGGTTGAGACCGGTAAACATAAAAATATAGTTCAACCCGCCAAGGCATATACCGGCAAAGAAAATCCGGGCCATCTGTCCGGAACGCCAGCGCAGGAAGGGAGATAATAGGGCGGCAACGAGGCTCATGCGCAGTGCAGCATAAAACATTGGTGGAATTTCGCTAACGCCGACCTTGATGACTATAATATGCATGCCCCAGATTGTGCACACGAGTAGCAAAACCATCAATTCACGCAAATTCATTCGTTTCTACCTTTAAAACGGTCATTGTATTTTAGCGTTGAGCAGAGCTTGTTTCTGATTCGCGCGTAGCGCCTAATCATGATAGGACTGTCTGATGTTAGTAAAGGTAATTTTGTATGAAACTGCTTTTTCGGATATTGTACCCCTTTTTGTTTTTAGGTTTAGGCTGGATCATAGGTTCAAAATATAAAGCACCGCCAATTATTTTGGATACAGCCGATACTTTTATTTTAGCGACAAGTGATACAATTAAAACGGCACTGCGTGAGCGTGAAGCATTTGTAGAAACCATTCTTAGGAATAATACGACTCTTGCCGAGCTTGAAAAAAAGCAAAAAGTTGCAATAGTCGAAGAAGACGGGGAAAAGCTGGTTAAAATTGAAACCAGTTCAGGCGGCCTAGCCTCGGCACCGATCAGCAAAGACGAAAGAATTGTTGGCTCGAATGAATTTGCACCATTTATTCGTTTGTGCAAAATGAACAATATTTCCAATGCACCGATAGTTAATTCTCAGGGCAATGTTGTTAAATATAAACAAATTACAGATGTGGAAGGCGTTTCAATGGGGATGGCGCCTTTACTTGATGCATGCATTTCTTCAGGCTTTGGCAGGCGCAATGGGAAACACCATAAAGGCTATGATTATTATAATAAAAACGGGGGAATGGTTTTTGCCGCTGGAGATGGTCAAATCGTTGAAGCGGAGTATCGAAATGATTATGGCTTTACCGTTCTTATTAATCACGGTAATGATTACTTTACACGTTATGCGCATTTGAAGGGGTTTGAAAAAGGGGTAAAGGTCGGTGCTGCAGTTCCGCGCGGATTTTCCCTAGGCGAAATGGGCCAGACGGCTGGATACAAAATTCCCAAACATCTGCACTTTGAGCTCTTAAAAGGGGATTATAATAACCCTAAAAAATCTTTTGGCCTAAAACCCGTTGATATTTTTCATTTCGGATAAAAAACGCCCTTATCAAAAGGGCGTTTTAAAATAGCTTATAGATTTTTTAGTTTGCAGAGCACGATGCGACGACAGCCTGTGCGGCCTCAGATAGGTTTGCGGCATCTTCAGGTTCGGAAACCTTAGCATATTCCTCATAGAGAGAAGGGTCGGATTTGGCTGCATCATCCAGGCAAGAGCAATTAATATCAGCGTTGTGCTCTGCCCCATAGGCTGCACATTGCGCTAAAAATTCATCATTTGCAAAAGCGGCCCCTGAAAGCATAATGGCCGTTGCAAAGCTTGCGCCTAAAAATTGCGTTAAAAGCTTATTTAATTTCATAGTGTTTTCCTGTTTTGATCGATTTTTAAAAACTAACGCGTGACAAAAAAATACAAATTTAACTCTACATGTGCACTATCGGGAAAATCAATTGTCGGTTGCAGTGTTTTTGCATTATGGATCGCGACGTTCTTTTATCACAGTTTCATAGGCCGAATTAATTGATGCCATACGGCTTTCGGCAATTTTTATCAAATCAATCGGGACGCCGCGCGCAACCATAAGATCTGGGTGATTTTCCTTGACGAGTTTTCGAAAAGCAATTTTAAGCGCCGCATCATCTATGTCAGTTGCAATCCCTAATATGAGATAAGGATCGCTATCGCCTTGTCCAAAGTGCAAAGCTTTGAGCCGGCGGTAAGCGATAGGTTTCATGTCAAAAATTTTAGCCGCAGTGTCGAGAAATTCTATTTCTTTTGGATGCACAATACCGTCTGCATTGGCGACATAAAAAAGGCAATCAAGTACATCCTCCAATACGGCGCAGTCCCCATCGTAAATGGTTGCAACTTTCTTTAAATAAAACTCGTACCCTGCGACGTCCTGCATGGCGAGATCGTAAAGCATGCGTACTTTACTCTCCTGCTCTGGGGGGTAATTGAAAAAATCGCGAAACGCAGAGATTTCATCCTGGGTGACGATACCATCGGCCTTGGCCATTTTTGCGGAAAGAGCTATCAGGGCGATGGAGAAAGCGACCTCATCCCGGCGGGCTTTTCTTTGTGCCATTAAATCCAAAAAAGCGCCCAGAGTGCGTCTTCTCGCCTCTTCGATTCCCTCTTGAATCCTTTGCCACAATGATTTTCGCGCAAGGGAGGGCACGCCATGCTGTTTTACAGCAAGGGCGTTTTCAGAATCGCTTATAGGGGCGTTGTCAGGCATAAGAACTAAAGTAGCTGCGTGTCTAGTTAGAGTGTTTACTCTATCTCGCAATTAAAGACCACTAAAGGCGAGATAGAGCGATTAATTTTTGGGTTGAGTGTTAATTTTGGTGAAAAGTCACAGGTTTTTTTGGGATACTCAGCCCTAGCTCAAATTTGGCCCAAGCCTAAATTGTGGAAAACTAACAAACTTATTTATTTTCATTTCGTTATAGCTATTTTCCGCACTTTGTGCGCTTAGCCGAGTTTTCAAAAAGCGAATGTGCACTGGCTATTTCATTGGTGATATGAGTAACTTAAAAAATAATTTGTGAACGTAAATTACATTTGTTTTCAGTTTGCGTATTGAACGATTTTGCCAACCAGTTGAATTTTCAACGCTTGAAA
>CAYMPJ010000006.1:80837-97300 GCA_964392325.1 uncultured Caulobacterales bacterium | reverse complement strand
GCAACACTTTAAACGCAACACTTTAAACGCAACACAATGGCTTCTTAGTTAATTGGAGTAATCAATGTTTGGGCAAGGAAACTTCGCCATATTTGGTTCTAAAAAAGATGAATCCAGGCAAGATTCTGATTCAAGCCTGATATTGGAAAGGTCATTTAACCGGCCTAAAGGACCGCTTCATTATATTGCATTTCTGATTGGCGGAGTTTTATGTGGCAGCATACTCATGCAGTTTGCAATACTTCTCACCAGTTTGCGCTAATTCATTGAAATTTCTGCGCTTGCATCAGGTTATTTATAATTCAATATAGGTTGAAGCCATTTTTCCGTTTGGCCAATGGTTAAGTTTTTGCGTTTTGCATAATCAACCACTTGATCTTTTTCAATTTTTCCCACGCCGAAATACAACGATTTAGGATGAGAAAAATATAATCCTGATACGGAAGCGGGCGGGGTCATGGCATAGCTTTCGGTAAGGTTCAAGCCAGCATTTTTATTGGCCTGGAGTAAATCAAAAAGAGTTTGCTTTTCCGTGTGATCGGGTTGGGCTGGATAGCCGGGGGCGGGGCGAATACCCTGATATTTTTCGGCAATCATCGCATCAACTTCAAGGCCTGTACCTGTTTCATAACCCCAAAATTCTCTGCGTACGCGTTCATGCATATGTTCTGCAAAAGCCTCAGCAAGGCGATCTGCAATCGCTTTGGCCATTATAGAAGAGTAATTATCATTGGCATCATCATATGATTGCGCCAATTCTTCTTCGCCAATGCCAGCAGTTACCGCAAAAGCACTCACATAATCCGGGATAGCAGTATGTGCAGGAGCAATAAAATCCGAAATACAGTAATTTGCGCCGTCATCGCGCTTGCGCATTTGTTGGCGAAGCCCATGCAGGCGCGTTAGTTCGGTGTCACGATTTTCATCTGTGTATAGAATTATATCATCACCATCACTGTTGGCAGGCCAAAACCCGATCACGGCGTTTGCGATAAGCAAGTCTTCATCAACGATGCGAGCGAGCATTTGTTTGGCATCGTGAAAAAGATCACGTGCTGCTTCCCCTACAATATCATCTTCAAGAATTTGTGGGTATTTACCGTGTAATTCCCAAGACGCAAAAAAAGGTGTCCAGTCAATATAGTTTGCAAGAGTTTTTAGGTCATAGTTTTTAAAGCTACGAGTCCCTAAAAAATCTGGTTTGGGGGGAATGTAATCTTGCCAATCGATAGCGAGTTTATTTTTTTGTGCTTCAGCAAAGGGCAGACGTGGATTGGCGCCGCGCCCCTTTTCGAATTTGGTTTTAATTTGCTCATATTCAGTTTTTATGTCCGAGAGATAGGCACTGCGATGATCGTCGGAAATTAGTTTTGAGGCAACACCAACAGCACGGCTTGCATCGGTGACATAAACCACACCGTTTTGATAATTGGGTGCAATTTTAACTGCGGTATGGGCTATCGATGTGGTGGCACCGCCGATAAGTAAGGGGATATCCATTTCCTCACGTTGCATTTCCGAGGCAACATAGCGCATCTCATCAAGGCTTGGCGTAATCAAGCCAGATAGGCCAATAATATCAACATTGTGCTTTTTTGCTTCGGTGAGGATGGTTGCGGTTGGTACCATCACGCCGAGATCAATCACTTCATAATTGTTACACTGAAGAACAATACCGACGATATTTTTACCAATATCGTGGACATCCCCCTTAACGGTTGCCATTAATATTTTACCGGCCGCTTGCGATTGGGTTAATCCTGACTCTTCTTTTTCCTTTTCCATAAAGGGGGTCAAGATCGCAACGGCTTGCTTCATAACGCGGGCTGATTTTACGACTTGCGGGAGGAACATTTTGCCAGACCCAAACAAATCACCGACAATATTCATCCCGTCCATCAATGGTCCTTCAATTACATGAAGCGGACGACCAAGTTTTTCTTTGGCTTCCAGTGTGTCGTCATCAATAAAGTTGGTAATGCCTTTGACGAGAGCATGAGACAGGCGTTCCTCAACACTGCCCTCGCGCCAGCTTAAATCCTCGACCCGTACTTTGCCGGCTTCTCCGCGATATCGCTCGGCAACGTCGAGTAAATTCTCTGTTGCGTCCTCACTCCGGTTGAGAATGACATCCTCCACAGGGTCGCGAAGGGCGGGGTCAATCTCGTCATAAATAGCGAGCTGCCCGGCATTGACGATGCCCATATCCATACCCGCTTTAATCGCATGATATAAAAATACCGAGTGCATGGCTTCGCGCACGGGTTCATTACCGCGAAATGAAAACGAAATATTCGAAACCCCGCCCGAGACACGGGCATGGGGAAGGTTTTCTTTAATGCGGGCTGTCGCCTCGATAAAATCGACCGCATAATTGTTGTGTTCTTCAATGCCGGTGGCAACAGCAAAAATATTTGGATCGAATATAATGTCTTCGGGAGGAAAATTGATTTTTTCAGTTAGCAGTTTGTAAGTGCGTTCACAAATTTCATATTTACGATCAGCGGTGTCGGCTTGACCAACCTCGTCAAATGCCATGACAACTGTAGCAGCACCATATCGCATGATTTTGCGCGCTTGTTCCAGAAAAGGCTCTTCGCCTTCTTTCATTGAAATCGAGTTGACAATGGCTTTGCCTTGCACATTCCGCAAACCCTCTTCGATCACTTCCCATTTGGAACTATCGATCATGATTGGTACACGTGATATATCAGGCTCACTGGCAATCAATCGTAGGAATGTTCGCATCGCCTCGACACCGTCGAGCATACCCTCATCCATATTTATATCGATGATTTGTGCACCATTTTCGACTTGCTGGCGGGCAACGTCCAGAGCTTCGTCATAGAGTTCATTTTTGATAAGTTTACGAAATTTTGCAGAGCCCGTAACATTTGTACGTTCTCCAATATTGACAAAAGTTGCTTGCATCAGGCAGCGCTCGCTACGTTATTTTGTTTCTTTATACCCAGCCTATGGCAAAGGGCGCATACCAGATCGGATCTATTCAATGTGTAAAAATGAAAATGGGAAACGCCTTGTTCTACAAGCTCAAGGCATTGATCGGCTGCTACCGTTGCGGCAACCAATTGACGTATCTGCGGATCATCTTCCAGATCCTCAAATAGCGAATGTAAATGAGATGGTAATGAGGTTCCGCACATAGAGGCCATGCGCTTTAAGCTCTTAAAATTTGTTATGGGCATAATACCCGGAACGATCGGAATGGATATTCCCGCTTTTTCAACCCGGTCAAGATATCGAAAGTAAACATCATTATCATAGAAGAATTGTGTAATTGCTCTTGTTGCACCATTATCGATTTTGGCTTTTAGAAACTCTATATCTGCATCAAAGCACGATGATTCAGGGTGTTTTTCAGGATAGCACCCGACGCTAATTTCAAAAGGGGCAATCTTTTTTGCACCAAGGCTGAGTTCGGCGGCATTCGCATAGCCGCCTACAAAGGGTGTGTATTTGCCGTCAACGCCGACTATGGGATCTCCGCGTAGCGCCACCAAGTGGCGCACACCTGCATCCCAATAATCCTGGATAACCTGATCAACTTCATTTTTGGTTGCATTGACGCATGTCAAATGGGCGGCAACTTTTAAATTTGTATCACTAACAATACGCGTAACCGTCTCATGCGTACGCTCTCTAGTAGAGCCACCAGCACCATAAGTGACAGACACGAACTCAGGTTGGTATATGCTGAGTTTTTCTATCGCAGACCACAATTTTGTCTGCATGTCTGTCGTTTTGGGAGGGAAGAATTCAAAAGAAATACTTAATTTACTCATAGTGTGTCTCGCGGGGCGGGCTAATCGGGAAAGTTTAGTGTGGATGTTTTGCGTATGTCTTGGCTGAATTCTGAGTTTTCTCACTGTTAAATGACCCAGAATTTAGAGGAAGGGCGCAAAGCCAGATTTTGACGGTGAGTTGATCGCTATTTTTTTTAGTTATCGGTGATAGAGTCTTTGTGCTGACAAAATCAAGACCGGCGCGGCGACACCAATCACGGACTTCATCGTCACCAAATCCAAGTCGGCGATGAGCGTGCTGGTCGCGTAAAAATTCCAGATCATGGGGGGCGAAATCAGAAATTAACAGGCGTCCTCCAGGTTTTAAAATTCGCGCAGCTTCACAAACTGCCTTTCCCGGTTCAGTGAGAAAGTGTAAAACCTGATGTACACAGACCAAATCTGCAGAAGAAGGCGATGCGGGGAGGGCAAAAATATCGCCATAGCGTACTTGTGCATTTGCAATATTGTTTGCATCGAGGTTGGCTCTGGCGACGGAGAGCATTTCCCGAGAGGAATCATAACCCACACCTTGCTCATAGATGTCGCTGAAAATTTCTAATATTCGTCCTGTGCCGGTGCCAAGGTCTACAAAGAGTTCAATTTTGTCTTGTGAAAGAATGCCGCTCTCGTGATTAATTCCAAGAATTGATAGCATTTGGGCTTCTATATCTGAGTCCGGCAAATGGAGGCGTCGGACTTGATCCCAGGAATTTGCATTTTGATCGAAATATTCAGCAGCAATCGCAGCGCGCGCCTGTCGGCTTTGGGCAAAGCGTTCGCGGTCTCTGGCCAACAAACGATCGCTTGACTGGGCGAGGGCACTAAGGCTGGCGCGGATTGTTTGTATGCCGGCATCATTGGATTGATCATTGGCAATGCGATAGAAAACCCATGCCCCTTCTCTAAAGCGCTCTACTAACCCCGCATCAGCCAGTATTTTGAGGTGACGACTAACGCGTGGTTGGCTCTGGGCTAAGATTTGGGTTAGCTCGGTGACCGTCAATTCCCCCCGGAAGAGTAAAACCGCGATGCGCAGTCTGGTCTCTTCCCCCACGGCGCGGAAAATATTCAATGTGGTATCAAGCATTTTATTCCCTAGTTTTGGGGCGAAACAACGTATTGGAAATTCTCACAATATAAATACATATAAACATATCTTTATATGTATTGCAAGAAGAATGGGTGTGTTTTAGCACCAAAATTGGGTAAGTTTTGGGGTGGTCATTGGGGGTGAGGCCAAATTTATAAGGTTATTGGCAAGCCAAATGGCGATCAATGCGCTGAAATCGCGGGTGTTTGAGCTTGGAAACAGGATCAAATGCTCTATCCAGCTTTTCATTTTTTCTTTTTGATCGACGAGGATTAGGAAACAGGCTTGCAATGGCGAGCAATAATCAGGATATAGAAGAGATGTGTGATCATGATTTTTAAATTTTATGATACCATTTGCGCATCTATGGTTTATAGTTATGCAAATTTTATCCTCACCATTGAGTCACGTGCATGCATCTTGCCTGAACATATTCAGGCTCTAGTAATTAGGGGCAAATCTTGCGTCGTAAATCTGTAGTTCTGTCTCTAATGTCAGCTAGCTCTCTCGCGTTACTGGTATCGCAAGGTGCCCATGCGAGTATTGGGCAGTCTCTGAGCGCCCAAAATTGGTATGATATTGCACGAACCACAAATCCTGATAATTCAAATCAGCTGTTGGGTAGTGATATTGTGGTTAAGAAGCTTGCCCTGCGCGAGACGGTTTTATCTGTCGGGCAATCCGATTCTCTGGTCCTCGAATCTCGGTTCGGCCCCGAATTTGCTGATATTACGCCTGTTGCGCCTTTGTTTGGTAATCTCGCTATAACGACAGCGCCCCTACCGACAAATCAGGTAATGGTGAATTCTCTTTCGGGAGTTTCTGTCAGTCTGTTACTGCAAGCTGGTTCCGGCGCGAAGCCACCCCATCGTACTATCGCTCCGGACAATTGGCAGGGTTTCAATCGTTTTGTATTTAACGTGAACGATAAAGCGGACAAACTGATTATAAAGCCTTTGGCTAAGGGTTATCGTAAAGTTACATTTGGAAAATTGCGCAAAGCGATGCGCAATTTACTCGCGCATATTGCGTCTCCCACAACTTTGGCAAATGATATTTTGCAAGGTAATTTTAAGCGCGCCCTTAATACTAGTGGAAGAATGGTAACTAATACGCTGATTGGATTTGGCGGTATTGCTGACCCGGCTGCAAAATTGGGCATGGCGCCGCATACGGAAGATTTCGGACAGACCCTAGCGGTCTGGGGCGTGTCGTCTGGACCCTATGTTGTTTTACCATTCTTTGGTCCCAGTACAGTCCGCGATAGTTTTGGTTTGGCAATTGATCGGATTGCATTTAGCCCTTTAAATTATGCGGATGGCAATGCTGTATCAACAGCGAGATTTGCCCGGACGGGTGCAACGCTGGTCTCTGCGCGCGAGCCCTTTATTGAGCCGTTAGAAAATATTGAGCGAAATTCTTTGGATTTTTACTCTTCATTTCGCAGCTTCTATCTGCAAGCGCGACGAAGGGAAATTTTAAATGGTCAGTCATCTCTGGAAGAGTTACCTGATATAGGCGATGGTTTTGACGATTTTGATGATTTTGATGAGTTCGAGGACCTTGAGTAAGGCGCATTTCTATTAGGTCATTACCCTCTATGCCCTTGAATTTAAGGGGGTTTAGGCGACCTGGTTTAAAACAAACAATTGCCTTGGCTTCGCCACACTCTATTTCTATGGTATCACTACAGTACAGATTTTAGTCACGGTAATTTAGTCTGAATTTAATCGGTTTTATAACCAGTGAAATTTTAATGAGAATTTCTTTATGCAAATAACAATGTTCAAACTTGGCTTTCAAAACGCGGTCTTGAAAGCTTTTAAGGCTTTGCCCTGCGCTTTTTTCCTAACCGTTATTGCCGCTTTATCTGGTCCTGCTTTTGCGGACCAGGAAGCTGAAAGTTTTATGAACAGAGTTCTGGTTAAAGCCAACAGTGCGATGGCAGCCCAAACCGAGCAAGAACGCTTTATCGGTGTGAGTGAGCTCGTTGATGAATATGTCGATATGCGGCGGACAGGTCGTTTTGTGCTTGGCCAATATGCTCGTAAGATGACAAGGCAGCAGGCAGAAATTTATTACCCTTTGTTTGAACGTTTTGCGACGTCAATTTATCAAGAGGTTCTTAGTAATTATTCTGGTCAGGAATTGGTCGTAAGCGGTTCTGTTGATCGTTCGGAGCGCGATATTATCGTATTTTCCCGCTTGGCAAATGCAAAACGCGGTGATCCCCTTGCGGACACGAATTTTCAATGGCGTTTATACCGCACGCCAGATGGCTTGAAGGTCGTTGATGCGGGTGCCGATAATATATGGCTGGCTATAGAGCAACGTAGCCAATTCACAGCCGTTGTTGCAAATAATGGCGGCGGAACGCAAGGTATTGATGCGCTTATCGCTCAGCTTCAGGCGCGTTTGGGTGAATAATAAGATTATTCTTTTATTCTGCTAAAATCATAAACTTCGACTGCATTTTCTTTTCTGTTGTTACCTGATATTATTGCCGGGTAAATAGAACTGTTGCTTACCAATAAAATATTTTCACTTAATCGATTTATGATTTGAGTACAAAGGGGTATTCGATGAACAACCGGATTGTAGCGCAATGGATTGCGCCAATAATGCTGCTATTTCCATTCCAAACTGCAGTGGCTTATGATTGGCGAGTGCCTTCACAAGCGGCCATTGATTTGGCTCAAAAAACCATAATCCTGGATGGACATGTTGATATTCCCTATCGAATTGCTCAATCAGGTGAAGATATTGGCGAGGCGACGGGCAGTGGCGATTTTGACTATCCAAGAGCAATAAAGGGCGGCTTGAACGCGCCTTTTATGTCAATCTATGTGGCAGCGCGCTTTCAGGAAAGTGGCGGCGCTAAGGCCCAGGCTGATCGCCTGATTGGTCTCGTTGAAGGGATTGCTTATCAGCACCCGGACAAATTCGAAATTGCCAAATCGGTTGCAGATGTAGAGCGCATTACGGCGACGGGCAAAATTGCCTTGCCCATGGGCATGGAAAATGGTGCGCCGATTGAAGGGGATTTGGCCAATCTGGATCATTTTTATGCGCGCGGTATTCGATATATTACCCTTACGCATTCGCGTATCAATCATATTTCTGACAGCAGCTATGATGAAGAACGCCGTTGGGATGGTTTGTCGCCATTTGGAGAACTACTCGTAAAGCGCATGAATGATCTTGGGGTTATGGTTGATATTAGCCATGTCTCCGACGCGGCCTTTTTTGATGTAATAAAACAAACCCGTGCCCCAGTCATAGCCAGTCATTCCTCCGCGCGTAAATTCACACCCGGTTTTGAACGCAATATGTCAGACGAAATGATTAAAGCGCTCGGAAAAAACGGGGGTGTGATCATGATCAATTTCGGTTCTTTGTTTCTAACCCAAACCTATAGCGATTGGCGTGCAAATTATAATGATGCGTATGACCAATATGCTCTGACAAACAAAAGCGAAAAGGATGATGACCTCGAGGAAGAATTCCGTGAGGAATTTTTACCCTCAAACCCTGTTCCTTTTGCAGATGTCGATGATGTCATCGACCATATTGATCACGTGAAATCCCTCATTGGTATTGATCATATCGGGTTAGGGTCGGACTATGACGGTGTAGGCGACAGTCTTCCGGTTGGCTTAAAAGACGCTTCGACTATGCCTAATCTGGTTCAAGGTTTAATGGACCGCGATTATAGTAATGAGGAAATTATAAAAATTCTCTCGGGAAATGCGATAAGGGTATGGCGCGCGGTTGAAGACGCAGCTGATCCTGATTTGGAAATAACACTGCCGGTAAAAATAAAGCGAAAAAAATTCCTTCGTCAGAAATAGATTTTTTAGCTTCGTTGCTTAATAATCCAATGAAAATTGAAGACCTATTTAAAACAGAAATCCTTCTTTAAGGCTTAATCCGTCAGACCCGCTAAACCGGGCGGTGCCGCCGCGTTTGCTTATGGTAAAGGCTGCCTTTTCAAAGGCGTTATATTCCGGTGAGGTAATGGTATCAATGGCAATGTATCGTGCATTCGCTTTGCTGGGGGTGATTTCCAATTCGATATAGCCGTGATTTTCACCGTTCAGGTAACGCACATCCTTGTTTTTTTGATTGGTCAATAATGCATATTCTGCGCCCTTGCCGCCAAGAAAGGATTTGTCGTAGGGGCTGGGGGATGTAACGGAATGGACACCAAGTTCCACCCCGATATTCTCTTCTTTATCTGTAGTCAGATTATTTGCCCACCAGGTATGAGTATCACCGGTTACAACAATCATACCGGAATCGCCATCGGTAGCGCGTTCGACTAATTCATAAAAGCGTTGCCGTGCGGCTGGATATCCATCCCAGGCATCAAAATTGCTCGGTAGGCCGAGGGTTGAGGCCTGAATAAAGGCTCGGGCTTGATCCCACTGTGCCTCAAGAGCAATAATTTCTTCTTCCGTGACATGGGGCGTTAAATCCGGGGCAGTTGTGCGGCCCATAATAACTTGATTGGCAATCAAGCGCCATGGTTGTCCGGCTTTTACGGAGCTTGATAGCATTTCTTCAAGCCATGCCTCTTGGGTTGCGCCCAACATTTGACGATCTGGATCATTGAGGCGACTTGTTATAAAATTTTCTAAATCCTCAGGAGATTTAACGGACCTTGCAACTTCAGTGTAACTGAGTTCTGGGCTGCGTGCCATCAGGCGCGTTTCAATCGCCCCGATGGTCAGAAGGTTACCATAAGAGAAACTGCGAAAGAATGCCTCGCGCGCGCGGCCAGGTTCTGGATCTCGCACCGGCATCCATTCATAATAGGCCTGCAGCGCGGCGCGGCGGCGTGTCTCCCATTCGCCTTCGGTTTCTGGGGAATGGTTTTGTGCGCCATCCTTCCAGGAATTATTTGCTGTCTCATGATCATCCCAGATGGCTATCATCGGATGAGCCGCGTGCATGGCTTGTGCAGAAGGGTCTGATTTATACTGACGGTGGCGACGCCGGTAATCTGACAAGGTCAATATTTCATGGGAAGGGTAGTGATTGCGGTCTAGGTCTTTACCGGTGCTGCCACCATAGCCGTCATTCCCATATTCATAAAGATAATCCCCTAAATGAAGAACAGCATCGAGACCCTCATTGCGGGCAATTTGATCGTAGACATTGAAATAGCCAAAGGGGTAATTGGAACAGGAAACAATCGCAAAGCGGGCTTTGTCTATGGCACCCGCGGGGAGAGTGCGCGTTTTGCCAGTTGGGGAGGTGCTATCGCCTCGAATAAAGCGATAATAATAGCTCTGGCCAGCCTCTAGTCCGGAGGCATCAATTTTGATAGTTCCGTCTTGTGCAGGAGAGGTCGTCGCGGTTCCGTTGGCGGCGAGGGTCGAGAATTTCTTATCTTTTGAAACCTCCCACCTTACTTCATGCACACCGGCCAGCGTATTGCCTTCATCATCGCTAATGCGCGTCCACAAAATCATCCGATCGGTTTGAGGGTCACCGCTAGCGATTCCGCTGGCAAAAACACCGGAAATGGGGCCAAGCTCCGCCTGAAAGGGGGTGAGTTGCGGCGTCGTCGCGCAAGATGCGGTGCCGCCAGCCAAGAGGCCGGTTAAGGCCGTGCGCCGGTTCATGACCATAGTTGATTTCGCTTTGGCAACTCTTTTCATAGATCGATCCTCAAATATTTGTCAGAGCCAGTTCTAGCCTATTTCGATGGAAATTTCATGACAAGATAGCAGTGTAAGGCGTAGATTATTTGCCAGGATGTTAGCGTGCTTGGGTCTCAAAATCAGAAAAACTGACTTCAACTATTGTGCTTTAATGGTGTTATGTGCTGAAAAAGAAAAAAATTGCTTAGAAACTTGAATAGGAACAGCGAAATCCATGAAAAAAAATTTGGGAGAGAAGCCGGGTAAAAATGGACAAAGGTCTAGTCACAAAAGGCCTCGATATATTGGTTCGTTGACCTCTGGTATCATGGTTTTGTTTTTGGCCGCGTGTGGTGGGGGAAAAAATTCAGAAAAAGATGGTCCGAATGGCCGCCCGGCGCTAGACCCATATCCTTCAACTTATGAGGCTTATCCTTCGCAAGCGACTTTAATTTCCGGTGCAACGATTTTGACCGCAACTGGTGAGCAGATCGAAGATGGTTCGATCCTTTTGCGGGATGGAAAAATTGTTTCAGTTGGCACTGCTAAACAGGTCAAGGCGCCGCGTGATGTTTTGCGCATTGATGGCGAGGGCAAATGGATCACCCCCGGTATAATCGATATGCATTCCCATTTGGGGGTCTATCCATCGCCGGGCACCAATTCGACAGCAGATGGTAATGAGATTACCGATCCAAATACCGCCGAGGTATGGGCCGAGCATTCGGTGTGGCCACAAGATCCGGGATTTACCAGAGCTTTGGCCGGAGGCATAACCGCTTTGCATATTCTTCCTGGTTCAGCCAATTTGTTTGGCGGACGCACGGTGAGTTTAAAAAATGTTCCGGGGCGTACAGTTCAGGAAATGAAATTTCCCGGTGCCCCTCATGGTCTTAAAATGGCATGCGGAGAAAACCCAAAGCGTGTTTATAAATCCCGCGGGCCTTCTACCCGAATGGCCAATTTTTCCCATTATCGCAAAGCATGGATTGAAGCGCGCGCCTATAATGAAAAGTGGAAAAAGTACGAAAAGAAAATTGAAAAAGGCGGCGAGGGCGCGGGAAAAGCTGACCGACCAAAGCAGAATTTGAAACTTGATACACTGGCCGGCGTTCTCGAAGGCGATATTATCGTCAATATGCATTGTTATCGCGGCGATGAGATGGTGCAGGTTCTCGATATGGCAAAAGAATTCGGCTACGAAGTGAACGCTTTTCATCATGCCATCGAGGCTTATAAAATTGCTGACTATTTGGCGGAGAAAGAAGTTTGCGCTGCTGTTTGGGCAGATTGGTGGGGTTTCAAACTAGAAGCATATGACACAGTAGGTGCGAATGCCGCCTTGGTACATGCTCAGGGGAATGGCTGCGCTATCATTCATTCAGATGATGAGTTTGGTATCCAGCGCTTAAATCAAGAGGCGGCCAAAGCAATGGACTCAGGACAGGAGATCGGTCTTGATATTCAGCCCAAGGACGCAATTGCATGGATTACAGCCAATCCGGCTAAGGTGATGCGCATTGATGAGGATACGGGCACATTGGAAGCAGGTAAAATGGCTGATGTGGTTGTTTGGTCCGGTAATCCTTTTTCCGTATACGCACAAGCAGAAAAAGTCTTTATTGATGGCGCTTTAATGTATGATCGTTATGATGATGCGCGTTCGCCAAGAACAGATTTTGAAATTGGTCAATATGATAATCAGTTTACAGGCGGGGCAGGACAATGAGATCAGAGATTTATGTCACGCAAACTTTCTTTCAAGGTTATAAATCGATGAATGCTTATAAATATCTAGCTTTAGCTTTGGGAATGTTTGTTATCGCGCTGGGTTTTTCCGGTAAGGTTGACGCCCAAGAAAAACCGACCACTCTGGCGATCATGAACGGGCAGGTTCATACGATCGCAGGATCGGTTATTGATGAAGGTGATGTGATTATTGAGGGCGGTAGGATTGTAGCCGTTGGCGTTAATCTGGCCGCGCCGTCAGGATCGCAGGTCATTGATGCAACGGGAAAAATTGTGACACCTGGGATCATTGCCCCTTTTTCAACCTTGGGGCTTACGGAGGTTAGTGCTGTTTCCGAAACCAATGATACGCGCACAGATGAAAAATTTTCCTTGGGGGCAGCTCTTGATGCAGCTGATGCCTACAACCCGGCCTCTAGCTTGATCGCGGTTAACCGTGCTGGCGGGGTGACGCGCGCGGTGAGTGTGCCTGAGGCGAATGGATTTTTGTTTGGCGGCGCGGCGATCATGATCGATCTGAGCGGCCAGAAAAATTCGGTTACCAAGCATAATATTGCCCGCTCTCTTCAATTGGGCGTGCGAGGTGCGAATCGTGCAGGTGGCTCACGTATTGGCGCATGGGGTATTGTTCGGGAAATGTTGGACGCAGCAATTGCTTACGCTAATGATCCTGTAGGGTATAATAAGGATCAATCTGAAGGGCGATACACAATTGCAGATTTGAAATCATTAGGCGGCGTTTTGCGTGCAAAGCAATCCCTATTGGTTCGGGTTAATCGGGCAAGCGATATACGCGCGGTGATTAAGCTCAAAAATGATTATCGGTTAAAACTGGTGATTGTTGGTGGTAGTGAGGCGTGGCGTGAGGCTAAAGCCCTTGCTGCGGCAAATATTCCAGTGATTTTGGATCCGTTCTTTAACCTTCCCGCAGAGTTTGAGGATTTATCTGCGAGTTTGAAAAATGCTGCATTTCTCGATGAGGCCGGCGTTTTGATTGCGTTTTACAATCCGCCGTCAGGTTCTCACAATTTGCGCCTCCTTACACAGCAAGCCGGGAATGCTGTTGCCAATGGATTATCTTTTCAGGCAGCATTGGCCGCCCTTACCCTAAATCCGGCGACTATTTATGGTTTGGGTAGTGAATTGGGTTCGATCGAAGTTGGAAAAATTGCAGATATAGTCGTATGGGATGCAGATCCTCTCGAGCTATCGAGTGACCCCGAGGTGGTCATCATTAATGGAGACATTCAGTCCTTGCAAAATCGTCAGAACTTGCTTTTGCAACGTTACAAAGATTTGCAGCGTGGCGATCTGCCCTTTGCTTACCGAGGGGGTGAGTGAAGGGTTTTGACTGAATAATAGTCTTTCTGGCTGTTTTTCAACACCCCGTTGATTTTTGTGGGCAATCTGTCAAAAGTTACGTTCTTGCGTATCTTGCAAAATTTATTCTCTATCTTGTTGGACGACTAATTCATGGGACGTATCATCGTTACAGCTTTGACTCTAAGTGCCCTATGGTTGCTTCTGTCAGGCTATTTTGATCATCCCCTTCTGCTTGTCTTTGGGGCATTGTCGGTGATTTTATGCACATGGTTAGCGCATCGGGCTGGCATGCTTGATTCGGAGGGAGTGCCGACATCTGTGTTCCCCGGTATTCTTGGTTATATGTTCTGGTTGACGCTGGAGATTGGCAAAGCCAACATTCTGGTCGCAAAACAGGCGTTAGCGATCCAGCCGGATCTTTCCCCAAAAATGTTTCGAATACCCCTAACTAAAGATGTCGGACAAAGCCCCCAGTCAGCAGTGGGGAAGGTTATTTTCGCAAATTCTATAACTTTAACCCCTGGAACGGTTAGTGTTGATTTGGAAGAAGACCATATTCTCGTTCATGGACTTACAGAAGAACTATCAGATGAAGCGGGTATTCTGGCGATGGGGCAACGGGTTGCTAAAATCGATCATGTGAAATCTGAAGGTGTGAATGTCGAGCAGGGGGGAGAGAAGGTTTAATGTTCCTTACTGTTTCAATCGCGATTCTACTAGCCATGGTTCTTGCACTCGTGCGGGCCTTTGCCGGACCAAGCTTGTATGACCGCGTATTGGCGGGCAATAGCTTTGGTACAAAAACCGTTTTGTTGATTGGCGTTTTTGGATTTTTAACAGGTCGCCCGGACTTTCTGGATATAGCGCTTGTTTATGGGTTGATAAATTTTGCAGGTACAATTGCTATATTAAAATTCTTCCGCTATCGCACCCTAGCAGTTGCGATGAATGCGGATAGCCCGCAATTTCAGTTGGATCATTTAGAGGGTTTGGGCTCGGTTCAAGCAAATACGGTGGCTCCGGCAAAAGAGGAGGCCCCGAGATGAGTTTATTCCTTGATATTTTGTCTTGGGCCGCTTTTGTGAGCGGTGGTCTACTGGTGATAATCGGCAATATTGGATTAGTGCGTTTTCCAGATTTTTATTCGCGGCTGCACCCGGCAGGTATTACTGATACTGCGGGGGCTGAGCTCATTATGGTCGGGATGATATTGCAAGCACCGAGCTGGATCGTTGTGGCTAAACTTGGTTTCATTGCAATCTTTTTATTGATGACTAGCCCCGTTGCGACCCACGCATTGGCTCATACTGCCTGGGTCAGTGGTCTTGCTCCTCAAACCGGAGATGATTTAAGTCATATGAGAGAGGGGGAGGTATGATTGCAGAATTGCTTTTCAGTGCAGCGGCTCACCCTGATCAAATGATTGCCTTTGCCGGGGCATCTGAGGGCGCAAGTGCAAACGCTTTCAAAACAGAATTGAGTCCGGCCGTCTTTATCGATTTGGCTCTATTGACCATGCTGGTATTGGTTGCATGGCAAACCGTTAAATCTCGCCACCTTTTTGCGGTTGTTATGCTCTCTGGTATTTATTCTCTATTATCAGCTTCTTTTTTTATAACGCTTGATGCAGTTGACGTTGCTTTTACGGAAGCGGCTGTTGGTGCGGGAATATCTACTGTTTTGATGTTGGGGGGCATGCTCTTAACGACACGGCGTGAAAAGCCGGTAGTGCCCGGACGTGCCCCTGTGGCTCTTGCGATGGTTTTTGCCGTTGGTGCTGCGCTATTTTATGCAACCATTGATATGCCCGCCTTTGGAGACCCCAATGCACCGGCCAATAAACCCGGTTCGATCGGTTCTGAATATATTGCCCAAACCCCGAAGGATATTGATGTCCCTAATATTGTTACAGCTGTGCTTGCGAGCTATCGCGGTTTTGATACCTTGGGCGAAACCCTGGTGATTTTTGCCGCCGGTGTTGCAGTGATGTTGTTGCTTGGTGCGGGGAGTGATCGTGGTGGGCGCGAGATTAAGGATAGGCCCGATAAAGATGAAGAAGGGACGTCCTGATGGATCATCTGATTTTACGCATTACTACCAAGATATTATTCGCACCAATATTACTCTATGCGCTGTATGTACAATTTCACGGTGATTATGGTCCGGGTGGAGGGTTTCAGGCCGGGGTTATTTTTGCTGTTTCTTTTATTCTGCATTCTCTCATTTTTGGGCTGGCTCATACCCAAAAAGCAATGCCGCAACGTGCATTGTTATATGTGATGGTAACGGGTATTTTATTTTATGCCGGAACAGGGTTGTTGACGATGCTGCTTGGCGGAAATCTTCTCGACTATGATGTTATCGTTCCTCAGTCGACCCATAATGCCGGGCAACATTATGGAATTTTGTTGGTTGAGTTTGGTGTTGGTTTGACAGTTTTTTCAACCATGCTGACAATTTTCTATCATTATGCCGGCCGTGTGCCCGAGATTGATCCGGAAGACTGGTAGATGCTGCAATTTATACTCGAGCGCTATAATTACTGGATCGTCATTATTCTGATGATGACAGGCCTATATATTGTGTTCTCCAGAGGTAATCTGGTGAAGAAAATTATTGGTCTGAATATTTTTCAAACCTCTGTTTTTATTTTTTATATCACCATCGGCAAAATTGCTGGCGGCACCGCTCCGATCTTTATCGGGGGGCACGGGGATGACCATGGCGAGGGTCACGGAGGGGGTCATGGTGAAAAAGGCAATGAGTTAGAAAGCTATGGTACCCACGGCGCACACGGAGGGGGTCATGGTGAAAAAGGCAATGAGTTAGAAAGCTATGGTACCCACG
>CAYMPJ010000006.1:0-80737 GCA_964392325.1 uncultured Caulobacterales bacterium | reverse complement strand
CACGGAGGGGGTCATGGTGAAAAAGGCAATGAGTTAGAAAGCTATGGTACCCACGGCGCAAACGAGCATAGCGGGTCACAAGCAAGCGATCATGATGGAACCGATCATGCTTCGGGCGCAAATGCTGAAAGCTTGCATAATAGCGAGCATTTAACACAGAGTGCTGAGCATAGTGATAAAGTCGGTAATCCCTTTGCTCAAATCACGAATAAAGATTTATCTGCGATTATTAATGATCACGATGATGTTCATGGTGGTGATGCCCTTCTTGAAGGTGACCATTTGGCTGAAGGAAGTCTTCATGCGCTTCCCAATGTAAATGATGGTGAGCTGGCGAGTAAAATTTCTAATTCCATATTGGCTGACGCCAAGGCGGAGCTAAAGGGCGGCGACGCACTAGCGCTTGAAGTTGAGAGTGAGACAGAGGAATTGGTGCACGCGCTTGCAGACAAAACAGCACAAACCCATAGCGGTGCCATTGATGGGGCTCATCATGGAGAGGGTGTTGCTGAAATCATCTATTCTAATCCCTTACCTCATGTTCTGATCCTGACAGCGATTGTGGTTGGTGTTGCAACCACAGCTGTTGGTCTTGCGTTGGCTGTGCGTATTCGCGAAGCCTACGGAACCATTGAGGAAGATGAACTCGAAGCCGCCGATGATATTGCCGAGTTTGGCCGGGAGGGTTCCTACGATTCAGCACCTGAATTAGCAAGTGGCCACATTAGTGAGGCACCTGCATCATGAATTTTATAGCGCAGCTCCCTGCTTTACCAATTATTGTACCGCTTTTGCTGGCACCTATTACGATTTTACTACCTAAAGGTCGACCCGCCTGGATATTTGCAACATTAGTTTCCTGGTTAGTATTCTTCTTCTGCGCGAGTTTGCTCTATCAGGTTTATGTAAGTGGACCAATTTCCTATGCGCTCGGTGGCTGGGCGCCGCCTCTTGGTATTGAATATCGGATCGATCTTGCAAATAGCCTTTTATTGTTTCTGGTTTCGGGAATTGGCGCGATCGTTTTTCCCTATTCTTATAACTCCATTATGTCCGAGATTGATGAACGTCAGAGCCCGGCCTTTTTTGCAGCGCTATTGCTTTGTATGACGGGGCTGTTGGGGGTTACGATTACGGGAGATGCTTTCAACGTCTTCGTATTTTTGGAAATTTCTTCCCTTTCTACTTACGCACTTGTGGCGCTGGGCGCGCGCCGCGATCGCAGGGCCCTAACAGCTGCTTTTAACTATCTTGTAATGGGAACAATCGGGGCCACCTTTTTTGTGATTGGTCTCGGGCTTCTCTACCAGGCTACCGGCACACTTAATATGGCCGATATTCAGGCCAAATTGAGCATTCTCGATAACCGAATGGTGCAATCAGGGTTTGCGTTTATTTTTGTGGGTATGGGCTTAAAGTTAGCCATGTTCCCGCTGCATTTATGGCTCCCGAACGCGTACACATACGCTCCTTCAGCTGTCTCCGCTTTTTTGGCGGCGACTGCAACTAAAGTTGCCGTCTATGTTTTGATCCGGTTTTTCTATTCTATTTTTCATGCTGCTTACGGAGTTGACTTTTCATCACTCTATGCAGTGTTAAATTACGTTATTCTCCCCTTGGCCGTTGCGGGGATGTTTATCGCATCTCTTGTGGCTGTGTTTCAAGAAGATGTGAAACGCATGTTGGCGTATTCATCAGTTGCGCAAATCGGGTATATGTTATTAGGCTTATCGCTTGGTACCGAAACAGGTTTGGCAGCAACCATGGTTCACATGTTCAACCATGCCCTGATGAAGGCTGCACTTTTCATGGCGGTTGGCTGCGTGGTCTTGCGCCTTGGTGGGCATCGCATACATCATTTTAGTGGTTTAGCGCGGCGCATGCCGTGGACCAGCGCAGCTTTTATAATTGCAGGTTTGTCGCTGGTGGGTGTTCCCTTGACTACAGGCTTTGTTTCTAAGTGGATGCTGCTACAGGCAACATTCGAGTTAGGACAATGGGTTGCCTCTTTCTTGATCGTCGCTAGTTCGTTAATTGCGGTTGTCTATATGGGGCGTATCATTGAGGTGATGCTAAGGCAGCCAGAAGGTGAGGTTTTGCCGGCGGTTAAAGAGGTGCCGCTTACGATGATGATTCCAATGTGGTTAGTGGTGATTGCCAATATTTATTTTGGTTTGCAAACCGATCTTACAGTTGATATTGCGCGCGGTGCAGCTGAAGCTTTTAATTTAATTGCGAGGGGAGCGCTTTAAACTTGCCTATTTCTCCTGATCTTGCAATTGCCCTAACGCTTCTGGTGCCAGTCATGGGCTTTTTTGCCATTTGGCTATTAGGTAAATCACCTAATTTGCGTGAGGGTGCCACTTTGATCGTGGGCGGCGTGCTTTTGCTGCTTGTGCTGACAATATTTACTGCCGTTGGGAATGGTGAGAGTCCGCACTATCTGCTCATTAATGTCATAGATGGCTTGAATATTGAATTTCGCGTTGAACCTTTGGGAGCTTTATTCGCTCTCATAGCGAGCGGGCTGTGGATTGTTAACTCGCTCTATTCCATTGGCTATATGCGCGGGACCAATGAGAAAAATCAAACACGGTTTTATATGTCTTTTGCCATTGCCATTTCTTCGGCTATGGGCATCGCTTTTGCCGGAAATCTTTTTACCCTATTTATCTTTTATGAAGTCTTGACGCTCTCCACCTTTCCGCTGGTCACGCACAAGGGGAATGATGCTGCGCAACGGGGTGGCCGGATATATATCGGGATTTTAATGGGAACATCGATAGGGTTGTTGTTGCCCGCCATTGCCTGGACATATGCGATTACAGGGGGAGGGGATTTCACACTTGGCGGTATTTTAGCAAGCCATGTTGATGAAGTGGGGCCAATTCTACCTGTTTTATTGGGATTATATGCCTTTGGTATTGGTAAGGCTGCATTAATGCCAATTCATCCATGGCTTCCCAACGCGATGGTTGCGCCAACGCCGGTTTCCGCATTCCTTCATGCTGTGGCGGTGGTGAAAGCCGGCGTATTTTCGGTACTAAAGATTGTTATCTATATATTCGGAATTGATCTATTGCGAGATACCGGAGCTTCGGTCCCGTTCATCTGGTTGGCAGCAATTTCAATTTTGCTCTCTTCCATGATTGCGATGAATAAGGATAATTTAAAGGCGCGTCTTGCTTATTCAACTGTTAGTCAGCTCTCATATGTTACATTGGGCGCGATGCTAGCGACGCAAATGGGTATAATGGGCGGAGCCATGCAAATAGCGATGCACGCTCTTGGAAAAATGACCCTGTTTATGTGCGCGGGTGCAATTTATGTGGCAACCCACAAACAGCATATTTCTGAAATGCGCGGCCTTGGGCGTGTTATGCCAATAACTTTTGGGGTTTTCTTTTTAGGGGCGATGTCAATTATCGGCTTGCCGCCCTTAGGCGGGTCCTGGCCAAAATTTTTCTTGATGGTTGGTGCTGCGGACGCGGGTCAAATTGCTATTATTGTTGTACTGATGATTTCCTCCATCTTTAATGTTATTTATCTCCTGTCGATACCGGTCCAAGCTTTTTTACTGGAAGCTGATGACACTACTACCAAACCCAAAGGTGCAAAGGGTGCCCTTATTCAATGGGGGCAGCTAAAAGAGGCACCGTTCTGGTGTCTTGTTCCGCCGATTATAACCGCTACCGGTGCGCTTTTGCTGTTTTTTATGGCCGGCGGACTTTATGATTATCTTTCGCCGCTACTTGGAGGTGCTCAGTGACGATGGAAGCTGTCATGGATGATCATCAGTGCATTTTATGCAATCAAGGGATGTCGCCTTGGCTTGATATCCCCGGCGATTGGCAAAAACCTGAATCAGAGGATCATTTCAAAGCCTACTGGTGTGACAGAGACCATTTTGGGAAAGTTTTGCCAAATCCCGATGATGAAGTGCTTGCGGATCATTATCAGATTGATAATTATTATACGCGAACGAGCCGTCTCAATGTTGCGCAAATTGAATATTCATTTTTTCAAAAACTTGTCGCAAAAATAGCCGCTCCTTTCGATAAGGGAATTCAAAATACAATTGATTTTATTAGTGATAACCTTGGCAAGGAGCCCGCTCGCGTATTAGAGATAGGATGCGGGCATGCTGATAAGCTCATACCGCTTAGCCGTGCCGGACATGAGTGCATTGGTATTGAACCTGACCCAAACTCTAAATCCAGGCAGCCGGGGTTTGAGCTTGAAGTTTATGACGGCACCGCAGAAAATCCACCTGAAGCCTTGAGGGGCGAAAAGTTCGATGGTGTATTATTAAGCCATGTTCTTGAGCACTGCACAGATCCGGTTGCGGCGCTGCGCTCCGTAAATGAATTTCTAAGCGATGATGGATTTACTTATGTTGAGGTGCCAAACATTGCGTGTGCTGATTTTAAATTTTCTAAACTCGCTTGGCCGCATCTTGATGTCCCGCGCCATTTGAATTTTTTCAACGAAGAGAGCTTGCGCACAACCCTTGAGCTTGCCGGGCTTGAAGTTTCACAGATAAAGTATGCTTATTATTATCGGCAGATGCATCCAAAATGGATCAATTTTAACAAACCAATTGTGGACTTTTACCGTGCAAAGAGAGCCATTAAGTGGTCTCCAAAAAATCTGGGATGGCTTTATTATTGGGGGTTTTTGGGGATAACGGCATTTGCGCCCAAAAGTTTTAAGTATGATAGCGTTATTGCAATTGCAAAAAAGAAACGGTGACTCAAATGGCTGAGCATGCAAATGATGATGATAAAGGTTGGGCAGAAAAACCCGGCTTTATCCGTATCTTTCTAATCATTTTGGGCGTTGCTTGTGTGTTTTCAGCACTCGCGGGTTTCGTCGGTGATTGGCATAACCCACATCCGCATTTTTCAGTTGAGAAATTTCCCATCTTTTTTGCTGTTTGGGGATTTGCTTCTTTTATGTTCATCGTTCTAGTAGGACAGCATTTGCGTAAACTGGTCAGCCGCAAAAAGGGATATTATGACGAGCGTGAGTAATCTTCTGTCAGTTCTTATAATCAATCCAGCGGTTATTTTAACTATTGGTGCTTTCCTTGCGGTACAAATGCCTCCCGCTTTCAGGAAAATTGTGGCCCTTTTCTTTGTTGCCGCCAGTGCTTACCAGTTTTTCAATCTTGGCCTGACAAATACCGGAGAGATTGAACTGTTCGGGCATACATTGGTAACACTTCGTATTGACCAATTGTCTCGCATTTTTGGCGTCGTCTTTCATATCGCGATAGCGCTCAACTTGTTTTATGGATGGCATGAGAAAGAAGATCGTGCGCAAAATTTTGCTAATCTTAGCTATCCTGCCGCTTGCTTGGGCGGTGTTCTCTCTGGTGATTTTCTGACATTATTTATCTGGTGGGAAATTGCCGCAATCACATCCGTATTGTTGATTTGGGTGCCTGGAACCCGTGCGACATATCTCTCGGGAATGCGCTATCTTTGTGTGCAAATTCTCTCAGGCGTTTTGTTGCTTGGCGGCATTGCGCTTTATTATTGGGAAACCAAATCGCTTGCCTTTAACGATATAGGATTAAGAGATTCCTCCGGGGCAATCAAATTATCTGCTCTATTCCTGTTTGGCGCTTTTGGTATCAAAAGTGCCTTCCCTCTTATTCATAACTGGGTTCAAGATAGCTACCCGAAAGCGACATTGACTGGCACAATTGTCCTTTCGGTCTTTACGACAAAACTTGCTGTTTACTCATTGGCCCGTGGTTTTGCCGGGACCCATGAGTTGGTCTATATCGGCGCGGTTATGACGATCTTCCCGATTTTCTTTGCCTTGATTGAAAATGATCTGCGAAAAGTGTTGTGTTATTCTATCAACAACCAAGTCGGATTTATGGTGATTGGCATAGGTGTTGGTTCTGCGGCTGCATTAAATGGAGCGGTCGGTTATGCGTTTAGCAATATTATTTTTGAGAGTCTTCTATTCATGGCTTTGGGCGCTGCAGTCTATCGTACCGGCACATCGCAGGCGACTGAACTTGGCGGTCTTTATCGGCAGATGCCCCTTACTATGGCGCTATGTATTGTTGGTGCGCTTTCGATTTCAGCCTTCCCGTTTACTGCCGGCTTCGTAACTAAGGGCCTGATCATTGAAGGCGCGGCGGCCGCACATATTCCCGGTATTTTTGTGATCTGGTTAGTGCTCTTATTTGCCTCAGCCGGTGTTTTGGAGCATGCGGGCATTAAAATCCCTTATTTTACGTTCTTCGCCCACAATCACCCCAATCGCAAATTCGTAAAAGATAAAGTTCCTGTGGGCATGTATATTGCCATGGGTATTTCTGCATTCTTATCAATTTTTATTGGTATATATCCAGACCCATTATATGCATTGATGCCAAATCAAGAACAAATTCAGGCATATAATCCCAATACCCCCTATCATTTCATTGAACAGCTTCAGCTATTATTGTTTGCGGTACTCGCATTTGCTGTGCTGATTAAAATGAAATGGTATCCAGCGGAAATTCCGTCTGATAATCTTGATACTGATTGGGTATGGCGCGTGCCCGGGCGTAATTTAATCTCTTGGGGTAATAAGGCCGTTGGCGCGATTTGGGGAGGCGTGTGGTTTATTTTGACATTCTGTATTCAGGATTTAACCCAGAATATCTATACCCTTCATGGCCCCGAGGGGCGCATGGCACGTTCTTGGCCAGTTGGTTTTATGGCCCTGTGGACTGCTATCGTATTGCTGGCGGTGCTGGTGCTGTCATTCTTTGCATAAGCGCGACCTTTGTTGTTAACTTAAGCGCAAAACAGGATTGCTCGGAGCTATCTGGGTGATTTTTTATTTTTACACTTTTGAAGTTTTGCACGTTTCACGCTTCATATAGCTCGAAGGCAAGAATTACCGAAACCGACTTTGAGTTATTCTTTAAGGCTTCTATTGTGCCGCCATCGAGAAAATTTATTGTTGAACATGGGAATAATGTGGTCGGCGCAGTACACCTGCACATCTTCAAAGACTTGCATGTACTTTTTTACTCGGTTATTTTTCTTGTAAATCTTTCAATATTAACTGTATGCGAGATAATTACACTAAACAGTTTTAACCTGAAGATTCCTGCCACTGGTTTTAATCGCAAGTAATTATACGCATAGAGTATAGACCCCGATATAAAATTATAATTTATATTCAGTTTGCGAATTAACTATATTTTCTCATTCTTGAAAATTTTCATAAAAATTTATCCTCTCCTCACCAATTGCATCTATGCTTGTGTCAAATAATCGTGCCGTTAGTTTTCAAAGAGGTGGCATAAAAGAATGATGCATATGAGTGTTCAGGACAGAGCCAGAATTGCACAGCGCCACATTGCGAAAACTGCAATCGATCTGGTATGCGATGCATACGAAGTAAGTCCTTCTTTGGTTTTGGCTGCAGGGCGCTCTCAGGCACATATCTCTCTGGCGCGGCAAGTTTCGATCTATATTGCGCACGTTGTGGGTCAATTAAATTTAACGCAACTTTCTGAAGAATTTAATCGCGATCGCAGTACAGTTAGCCATGCATGTCATATTGTCGAAGACCGCCGCGATTCTACATTATTTGATAAGCAAATGACTTTTCTGGAAAAGGAATATGACCGCCAACTTATGGAACTCTATCGAAACTGGTTGTCGGAAAGTTCATATTACAAATCACAAATTAAAAATACGGGATAGTGTAATGGATGCAAAGATGTATTTTTATTGAGGGGTGCTGTAATCTTTTGCAAGCGCGCGCACCTTGGTTATCATTGAAGCAAAGCCGTTAGTGCGTTGCGGGGTTAGATGGTCATTTAGGTCAAGTGGCTTCAAGGCTTCTACGGGGTCAAGGGTCAGGATATCTTTAGCGCTTTTGCCGGAATAGAGGGCAAGTAAAATTGCAACCAGACCCCGCACTATATGCGCGTCGCTATCAGCCAATAACGTAATGATATTTTCTCCGTTAGAATTATCAATCGAATGTGTAAGCCATACCTGACTTGCGCAACCACGTACTTTATAATCGTCATTGCGCTTGTCTTCCGGGTAGGATGGCAAAGATCGCCCTAAATCGATCACATATTTATATCGATCATCCCAGTCATCCAGGAATTCAAAATCTTCAATAATATCATCAAATTTTGTCATCTAGTTATAGCTATCATAGAGTATATTGTTGGCGAACATATTTGCAATGAGGTGCGTGCAAATCCTTTTGCACGGCGAGAATATTTTCACAAAAGCCACATTACTTATGCTTTAAGTAAGATGTGAGCTGTCTTCTTGCAAGTGTGAAGTATGGGGGCCGTTACATGATTACAAACCAAGGTCGTTTTGTAACCGAGGGTAGCCAACTCGGTTTTATTTAACGTTTTACAACCCAATTTACGCAATCCCCAACATCTTTGATGGCATGTTCTCCAAGACAGAATGCTTCTTCATACGGGGTGCGGGTTGCTGCGATGCATTGGTTCAAGGTGAGGCGAACAATTGCAAGGCATTGTTCTGATTTATTGTTTTTTGCATAAGCTGAGACAACGCGATTATTCAGCGAACCCACAGCATAGCGAGCGGCCAGGTTTAAAATACGGTCCATGATTGCTTCAGAACCTGCAGCATGTTGTATGGTGTTATAGGTTTTATACCCCCAACTTGGTGTCCATTCGGTATGGTCAGATGTCAGTATGCCGGGTTGTTTGACGCCATCAGATCTGGTTGTTGCGAAAGTCGGCATGCCAATACCTGGGCGCGAATTGGCATAATATTCAGCTTCACTTATTCTGGTTTTGCTAGAGGGTAGGCGTTTTTTGCCCCAGCTGGTTTTTTGCAGTGAGTAAGCCTTGGATTTAAACTCTTCACCCAAGGCGGTGACCCTGGAATGATCACTCTGAGCAATCGCCATGACAGCAGAGATAGCCTCATGCGCGCCGGCAAGCTGACGCGGATAACGCGGATCTGCCGATAATTTACTCAAAAACCGGTTTCGCGCTTCCTCCATTTCGTTTTCGGACAAGCCTTTAGCTTTTTTAGACTTCCTTTTCTTCTTTTTTTGTTTCTTACCTTCCGGGATATCATTTTCACCGCGCAGTTCTGCCTTTAAGCTTTCTGCAAATGCAGGTGTATCGGCTGCGACAAGAGCCGCATAAGCCATCCATCCTGACGAGAGGGTCCAGCTTTCATGTGCTGCGAGGCGGTTATGAGCATCCCTCGTCGCGCTTGCTCGATCCAATGCATTTGCTTCAATTTCTGCAATATCTCGGCGAAAGCGAATATAATCCAGGGCGCGTAGTTCCAGCGGGCCGGGTTGTTCTAGCTTGGGTTCTTCCCCGTCAAAGCTGCTTGCGTGCGGGGTTAAGCTTGAGAGTGACAGATAGAGCCCCATAGAAGCCAGGATTATAAGTTTGATCGGATAGGCGCGGGTTACTAATTTTGACAATGAAAATCCTGATGATAACAAATTTGACGATAATTGAGGGGATGCTTCGATAGTGTAAATCTGGTTTCGGGTTCGCTTGTTACGCAACATAATTTTCTCCAAAAGTCCCACTGGCAAAAAATCTTACTGGTTCGCCAATCAGAAAACCCTGAGCAGATACTTATCATTCTCGAGTAAATACAACATTATTCAGTTTACTCGGTTTTGCAATAAATTTGCCCCTTAAAGAGTGCCATTCCCTTAAAAGAAATATGAAAATCACCAAATAGGCAGAGAATCTTTTGTGGGGGTGCTTTGTGTGGGGGGGACGGGTTTTGGAAATTTGGAAGGCAGTAACCAACGTTTATACTTTGTTAAGAGAGGCTGTGCCAGTTTGGAGCAGCAAAGATTTTCTGCGAATCGTCTGTGCCTCGCACAGTTGTTTTTGGGTTGGTGATTGTTTTCGCCCGATTGGGGGCAAATTCGTGTTCTCAGGACGCTTTTTAATGTATGGCACCGGCAAAAGGCGACTCATTGTGCGACTCAGGGCATAAATGTTTGGTTCGCTTCCAAAATGGCCCTCATTTATGGGGTTAGTAAGATGAATTTTTGCGTGGTGCCTTTTTTTGGCGAAATGTCGGGTTCAAAGAACTTCAAGATCACGACCAAGTCTGTTGATGTGTATTAGTTGTAGGAAAGTTATATGTTTGGACGTTTAGATTCTGTTATGTCCCTTTTGATAGCGCCCTTTCAAGGTTTAAAGGAGCCGGTGTGGCGACCTGCGGCCAGTGAAATGGTTATTATTATAAATGCACGTAATCGTGTCTTATCGCTGTCTAAATCTGCAAAAGGTTTAATAGGGTACTCCAAAAAAGACCTTGAAGGAAAATCGATCTACCGCCTTTTAACCGGCGAGGACCACGATCGATTGGCTTCAACATTAAATTATGTTCGTCGGACAGGCCCAGTCAGCATTGATGCATTTAACGACAATGATAGTGAAAGATGCCTTCGGCGGGTCAACCTATGTGTAACGACCAAAGATGGAGACGGTCTTAGCTGTGCGGTGCGTGTGCAGGTGCAAAAGAACAAAACAATTGCGCTATTATTTCATGTCCTCCCGCCAGCAAATGTTGATGATACAAAAAATGATGATGTGAATGGCGGGCAATACGGAGTAGAAACGGCAGGACAACCGGCCCAACTTCATGGGACAGAAGCCAGCCCTCAACAAAACCTAAGCCTGACTGCCAAAGAACTGGCTGATTTAAGTCATGAAATGAAAACGCCATTGACTGCGATTTTAGGATTTGCAGATGCGATGCGGGAACAGACTTTCGGGCCATTGAATAACCCCCGCTATGAAGAATATGCGGATCATATTCATACATCGGGCGAACATTTAATGGACCTTGTAACAGCTATTCTGGATCGGGCGAGAATTGATGCAGATCAATATAGGCTACAACCCAAGCTTTCAAATTTATCGCAGATTGCGCGTGAGTGTACAGAAATGATGCGCGTGCAAACTGATACAGTGGGTTTACGTTTAAATATTATCGAAGGGGAGTTGCCCGATAGTTTGCTTGATATGCAAGCAACCCGGCAAATTTTGATTAATTTACTTTCCAATGCTGTGAAATTTACCAGTGACGGAAGTATAACTGTTGAGACAAGACAAGATGAGCATGGGCACTTAATCGTTACAGTGCGTGATACCGGAATTGGTATGAGTAAAGACCAATTGGCAATGTTGGGCTCACGCTTTACAAAGGCCAGTTGTGATGGCGTGCGCGGTGCTGAGGGTCATGGTCTGGGTTTGTCGCTGGCTGCTTCTTTGGCGAAATTGCATAATGGTCATCTCCATCTTGAAAGTGCGCCGGGAGAAGGTGTGGTTGCAACATTAACGCTACCCTTTCTTGAACCCGCTCATGCTAATCGTCACAGACAGGGGCACGAAAAAGCTCACAATTGGGCAAATGCCAATGAGACGTGTACTTCAATTGCAAATGTGCCTCTTGACGAGAAAACACGCACATATCAGGGCGGTTTGACACCTGCGCTGAAAACTCAATTGGATCGCATCGAAGATTATCGCGAAAAGATAAATGAAAAATGTGACGTTTCAGCGGCCTAAATTTTAAGGTACATTTAAAACTGGTCTTTGCTTTGGGTTTTGTGCTTTAGGCATTACGTTTTTTGCGTTGAGATAAATGCACAACCAAAAAAATAGTGTCATGCCTATCGATAATACAACATCGCTCGAAACGCTTGTTTTATAGTCAGGAGCTTATTGGATTGCCGCGATTAAAATCTGAAATTTGGATTAAGGCGCACATTAGAAGATGCCAAGGTGAGGGTGCGTTTGCGGTTATCGTGCGCAAGGGTAATGCTGAAGCCGGGGCGATAGCGATAAAAGTCTATGCAGGTATAGGCCAAGCAAGGCTATTGATGCAAAGCATGAGTATCGATGGAGAGATGATTTGGTGGGACGTATTTGGCGAACTGGTAGAAGAAGGCAAAGTCGATAAACGCCTGACAAGTGAAGCTGATATAGATCCCGATATCTGGATAATAGAAATTGAAGGCTGTGATGGTTACGGATTTGTCGAGGTTTCCAAGAGCCTAAGCTAAAAATCGAGATAAGCAAAAAGTGTGTACTGATCAGACGTCAGTTTGCACAAGATCGATGCCTCTCAGGCTCTTCACTTTTGGCTCTATGCGCTCATAAAGCTGCCAAATTGAATAAGGTTTTATTGAGCACCCTCATTTTGTGAGCGCAAAACTTCCTTGATGTCTTTTCGATCTAAAGACGGTTTGGCCGTTCCTCCATTTGCTTTGGCAGCAGATTGTGAGCGAACACGCCAAAACCGCATCACCCGTTCGGCCGCGTCTTGTGGAATTTTTAGATAGAGATCAAGAATACGCAAACCGCTTGATTGTTGGTCAAGGCTTTTTTGTAAACCAAAGACGATTTTGGCAAAGGTTGAACGCTCTAAATTTGCTGCCCTACAAGCAATGGCTAGGGATTCCCAGCTACTATCTTGCATTATGCGCGATGCAGTCGCTGAATCGACGCCAGCATAATGCGAGAATGCCAATATGAATTCTGTTGCACGCCGTGTTTCAATAAGTTCTTTTAACAGGGTTTCATTGATGGCGTTTGCTCGAGCTTTATCATTTATGAATTGCTGGGCTTCTTGAACTTCTATTTTGACATCATGGCTGGTGATCGTCAGAATTTTTTTCCGATTGTCATTTATTGCCTGGTCAATCAATTTTGGATCCAGCGCGTCGGAACGCTTTAGAATTTCCTTTTTTAAAGCTGAGGAAACGAAAAAATACATTTGCGTTAATAGTTGCGGCGCAAGATCATAACGCCCTGCCATCGGTGCCTGAAGCTCTGGTAAGTTGCGTGAATGGGCAACAAGTTTTTTCATTGTGTCTGGATTAATTTTTGCACTGTCATTTTTTGCCAATTCAACCAGAACTTCCTTGTCTCCGTGGGCGACAAGCTCTTCAGAGACGCGAGAAGTGACGTTCTTGCGCTTGGAAATTGCTTTCATGTGTTGTTGGCTGCGCGCGCGAATAATTCGCACAAGGTCTTTTTCACTCAAGGCAAGGGAATGTTTTAAGATAGGTTCGGCAACGCTAATGTCGTCGCGCGCCAATTGCTTGATAAGTCCTTTTGGGGCTTCGGGTATATTAGCAAATTTTTCTGACAACTCCCGGCGAAGTGCCATTTCCACATTTTGCGTGACGCGGCTCATGATTACATCAAAATGTTGCATTTCAGCAGAAGAGTAACGATCGGGCGCTACCATAAAGACATCGGTAATCTCGCGAAGTAAATCACGACGCTTATGGCTTGAGTCCTCTTTGGCAACGCTTATTAATTGTTTCAGGCGCGACATTTGAGGTGCATTTGATTGCGCAGGTTTGTTTACATCAGCCAAGACCTGGGAGGTGCCGCTGGCAACTACCGAGTTTGGGTTTTGTTCATTACCAGCTTCTGCCGGATCATACGCGGTTTGTGCGCTCATTTGTTCAACTTATTCCCAGGAGCAGGAATTCCCTTTAATGTTAACTGCTTGTCATATTAGAGGGGAAAGCGTAAAAAAAATGCCTTCGAAAAAACACGCCTTGGTTAAAATACTGCTGAGGCAATTTGCGAATTTCTGTACGATGACCGATAGATGTTAACCATAAGATAGGCTAGGATATTGGTGTATGCGGTTTATTTGTGTCGGCAAATTAATAGTAAATGATTGTAATTTTATCTGACTTTTATGTAAGAAATTTGGAGCGCCTTATGGCTAAATATGGGTATGGCATAGTGCATTCAGCCAAAATTTTATCCGCAGCTCTTATTGGGGTGATGTTGGTTGGTTGTGCAACGTATGAGGGTGCTGGAAATACTCCCTTTGAAAACACGACCAATGGGGGCTTTGATCTGTCTGCTGGTACATCTCTTGGTGCACAGATGAACCGTGAAGATAAAACGGTTATGCGGAACGCTTTTGTGCAAGCTATGTCTGGCCCACAAAATTCTTCGGTTCCCTGGAGCTCAAGGCGAATGAGTGGGAGCGTAGAGGCGGGACAGTTCCATCTGGCCAATCTTATAGGTAATCCAGACACAGTACTTCGCGCGCCGGCGGGTATTGATGTGCGTTCCCGCGTGGAAACGGAGAAAGGCGCTCATGTTCTAAAAAAGAATTCCAATATCCGGTTAGGCCCCTCTACCGATTTTGCAATTGTTACAACGCTACCCGCTGGCACTGGCGTGGAAGGGCTTGGCAGTGTTGAGGGAGCGCCGTGGATGCTCGTAGGTGTTGATGGGGCTGTCATAGGGTATGTCTTCGAGGAACTAATCGTAAAAGCGCCCGGATCGGGACTTTTGGATCTTGCGGGTGGTCCGGTTCGAAAGCCTATATTGTGCAGGGCTTATGAAATGAGTGCGCAATTATCTGGCCAAAATCTGGATGATCGCTGGAGTGGTATGGCATGCGACTATGGAAACGGATTTGAGCCGCAAAAAATTTATGGGCCCACAGCGTTATAAACTTTTTAAATAAATCTAAATCGCCCAATTATTTTGTGGGCGAAAATTTATGACTTGTTGTTTGTATAATATGCCCGAATGCACATCGATTGGGCGCCTATTTATCAAACACCCAAGTCTCAGTTGTTAGGATAGCCAATAGATTTGTCTATGGATCTAGAAATCAAATTGTCCGCGGCTGCGGCGTCCGCCGCCAAATAAGGACCCAATACCGCCAAACAGCAAACTGAACACTAACCAGACAATTACAAAAGCCCCTCCGCCGTAAACCGCGCCGTCGAGGGTTGCGGGAATGGCGGGTTCAAATTCTTTCCTCGTACTTTCAACAATGTCTTTCTTGAAATTCTGGGCGAGAACGATGGGTTTCATCAATGGTTTGGTGCTGCGTAAAAGGTCAAGATGGGCGCTGAGTTCCACAAATCGGCGTATTGTCGTCGAATACCCGCTGCATAAGGCCTCCAAGAGGCCATCGGCATTACTACACTCATCCAATGCGCGTGCGCGATCATAGCCAAAACGTCCGACTTCAGCATCAAATTGACGGACAATCGGGCGTAGCTCATCCACCCTGCCATTCAGGTTTTGCATATATTGCAGTGTAAATCCGGGGGCTTGAGACCCACCAATTCCGGCAATTATTGCCAATAATAACGCAAAAAAACGACCCATAACCCTTAACCTCTACATTCCAGTGAACCAGATGGTTCAGTAATCCCCAATGACGACGCCCCTCAAGGAGGGCTCAGCTGGCCAAAACCGGCCTGCATATGGTGAGTATAGTGCATTTTGTGCCAAAATTACACATCTTTGTGGGCTCTAGGCTTGAAAACGACGCTGCGGAGTCGAATTATAGGTGACAGGGTCAGTATTTACGACTATACCCTAGGAAAATTCGCATTCGATATTCGAAGGCGGCCTCTCGGGGCCGCTTTTTTGTTACCTGAGACTCTGTTTTAAATAAATCTGGAAATCTGCTTTTGTCACCCCTGATTGACCATATTACCCAGCTTATAAGTCCCGTCATCGACGAGACCGGTTTTGAGTTGGTGCGCGTGAGGGTTACAGGGTCACGCACGAAAACCTTGCAAATTATGGCGGAACGCCCTGATGGCACCATGAGTGCGCAAGATTGCGCCGTTCTCTCGCGGGCGGTTTCTGTGGTGTTGGAAGAAAGTGACCCGATTGAAGGAAATTATAATCTAGAGGTTTCATCCCCGGGGATCGATCGCCCGCTTACCCGCGAGAAAGATTTTATCCGCTGGGAAGGGTTTGAGGCGAGGCTTGAGCTGGACCGGATGGTTGAAGGCCAAAAACGTTTCAAAGGCGTGCTCGCCGGCATGGATGATGGTCATGTTGCATTTGATCTTGAGGGGGAAGAGGAAACAGCCCTTTTTCCGTTAGATTGGATTGTGCAGGCCAAGCTCACAATGACGGATGAATTAATTAAAGAGAGCCTTAAGGCGCAAAAACCGGGCAATAATGATCCTCAAATCGTCAATGAAGTAGAGGATGAAGACCTGGATGAGTTGGATGAAAGAATGTTGGAGAAAACGACGGGTCCAAAATATTACCATTAGATCAAATTAGAATGATCAATCCCAAATGGGGTGACTGGAATTTTTATAGAGCAAGCAAATAGCTCAAAGGAGAAAAACATGATTGATATTCGTAACGGAGACCAACGATGAGCGCTGTTAGTGCCAATAAGCTGGAATTGATCCAGATCGCCGACGCGGTAGCGCGGGAAAAATCGATTGAGAAATCTCTGGTTATCGAGGCGCTCGAAGAAGCACTCTCACGTGCTGCGCGCACGCGTTATGGTCATGAAACAAATATCCGCACAGAAATAAACCCTGCTACCGGGGAGACGAAACTTTGGCGTCTTCTGGAAGTGGTTGATGATATTGAAAATGAGTCAGCGGAAATTTTGCTCGCAGATGCGCGCCACAAAAATCCAGAGGCGGAACTTGGAGATTTTATCTCAGAACCTCTTCCTCCGATGGATTTTGGCCGGGTTCCGGCAATGATGGCAAAACAGGTGATCACCCAGAAAATCCGCGAAGCTGAACGTGAGCGTCAGTATGAAGATTATAAAGACCGTGTTGGCGAAATCATTAATGGACAAATCAAACGTGTTGAATATGGCAATGTGATTGTCGATCTTGGTAAGGGCGAAGCGATCATTCGCCGTGACCAGCAATTGCCTAGGGAAAATTATCGACCTAATGACCGGGTGCGCGCTTATATTATGGATGTGCGACAAGAAACCAGAGGCCCGCAGATTTTCCTCTCACGTTCCCACCCACAATTTATGGCGAAACTTTTTGAGCAGGAAGTGCCGGAAGTCTATGACGGTGTCATTGAAATCAAGGCGGTTGCTCGTGATCCGGGTAGCCGGGCAAAAATTGGTGTGATGTCCAATGATAATGCCATTGATCCGGTTGGCGCTTGTGTAGGTATGCGCGGTAGCCGGGTGCAGGCTGTTGTGAATGAGCTTGGCGGTGAGAAAATTGATATTGTTCCATGGTCGATTGATACAGCCACATGTGTTGTGAACGCACTTGCGCCTGCTGAGGTTGCCAAGGTGGTGCTCGACGAAGAATCCGAGCGCATTGAGGTGGTCGTGCCCGTCGAACAATTATCATTAGCGATTGGCCGCAGAGGTCAAAACGTACGTCTTGCTTCGCAGCTAACCGGTTTTGATATTGATATTATGACGGAAGAGGAAGAATCCGCCAAACGTCAAGAAGAGTTTCGTATCCGCTCTGAAGGATTTATGGAAGGTCTTGATGTGGATGACATCATGGCGGGTCTTCTTATCTCTGAAGGGTTCAACCGCATCGAAGAGGTTGCGTTTGTTGACGTTGAAGAGCTCATGGAAATTGACGGTTTTGATCAGGAAACCGCAGAAGAATTACAGGCACGGGCTAATGATTTTCTCGAAGAGCAGGCCCGCAAACTTGATGCCCGACGCATCGAGCTCGGTGTTGATGATGCCCTGACCCAGTTAGAGGGGCTTGATCTGAAAATGATCGTGGCTCTGGGCGAGGAAGATATAAAGTCGGTGGAAGATTTTGCTGGTTGCGTGACTGACGATCTGACCGGTTGGACCGAACGTGTAGACGGTGAGAAAAAGCATTACGCCGGTATTTTGGAACCTTTCAAAATCAAAGCAGCGGTCGCTGAAGAAATGATTATGAACGCCCGTATACTCGCGGGATGGGTGACAGAAGAAGAGCTCGCTGCGATGAATGCGCCTGAAGAGGAAGAAGTCGAAGAGATTGTTGAGCAAAAGCCAATTAAAATTTTAGGAGATGCATAGTTCTGACCAATACCAGCGGGCATATGAAAGTTGTAGACAGTTTGCACCAGGCAACGCTTTTGAACGGCGATCCAAAATGCGCTGATGCGTTGCCTTGTTCAGTGCAAACTGGTCACGACGTCGATCGTGACGAGGCGGGTGATTGCGTTGATCCGCGGCAAATGCCTCGGCAAATGCGCCAGTGTCTTGTCACGGGAGAAAAGCTGCCAAAATCCCGGATGGTGCGTTTTGTACGAGACCAAGACGGGTGCGTCGTTGTCGATTTAGCAGGCAAGTTACCCGGACGCGGTGTATGGATTACAGCGCAAAGAGAGACATTGGAAAAAGCAGTAACGAAAAATGCTTTTGCCCGCGGGTTTAAATCTCGTGATGTTCGTCTAGCCCAGCAATATGGGGGCAAGGGCGAGCTGTTTTTAACGGAGATTGCGCGGTTACAATGGGAACGTGTCCTGAATTCTCTAGGGCTTTGCAGACGGTCTGGTGAGTTGATTACAGGGTTTGATAAAGTTTATGAGGCACTAAAATTGGGTAGCTCCATGGATTTGTTGATTATCGCCAATAATGTTGGCCAAGATGGTGCTTCCAAACTGGGTAATCTCGCTGCGCGACGCGGTATCGAGGTTTTCAACTCGATTGATGGTGAAGTTTTGTCTCAGGCAACCGGGTTTGATGGGATTGGCTATGTTTTCGTATCGACAGTTATGACAAGAAAAACACGGGGCCAGCCCAGTAAGAATGTATGTGAAGAAATAGCACGCTATCGTGCGCTGTGTCCTCCTCATGAAGGGCCCTAATGGGCATTTGATGAGGGCAGTAGAAATGCGATTTAAGTTGGCGTTTTAACGCTTGAGTAAAGATAGAGATTTTGAGTGATTATGCGGCCCGGCACTGGACCGCAGCGAAATAGAAGGTTATGCCCTAAAGGGCCCGGTTGATTGATTTTTACTGGTTTGAATATGAACAGCCAGACACGATAGAATTGATTAGCCGGAGGAACGGAGATTGAATGAGTAACGACGTTGAAGATACTAAGACGGATGCAGAGGGCAAGCCAAAGCGCAAGCCACTGACTTTGCGACGTACGGAGAAGGGATCTGTGAAACAGAGCTTTTCCCATGGCCGTAGCAAAACCGTAGTCGTTGAGACAAAAAAACGTCGCACCTTGACGCCGACTAAAAAAGTAGCGGCGGATAAAGACACTGAAGCTTCGCCAAAGGTCGAGAAAAAAACCTCGACCAAAAAGACTGTGGCTCCAAAGAGCGATACTGTCGAAGTGACGCAAAAAGAATCTCCCAAAAAGGGCGCTGTGTTGCGAACCCTTTCTGATGATGAAAAACAGGCTCGTGCGGAAGTTCTGGTTAAAGCGCGCAAAGAAGCTGAAGTCCGCAAGGTGCGTGAAAAGGCTGAGGAAGCGGAAAGACAAGCGCGCGAAGCAGAAGAAGCATCGCGCCTTGCTGAAGATAAAAAACGCATTGAAGCTGAAGAAAGTAAACGGGCCAAGGAAGCCGAAGTTCGCCGCAAAGCTGAAGAAGAAGCGCGCATTGCGTTAGAGGCGGAAGAGGCTGAGCGCGAGCGTAAAAAACGTGACAGCCAAAAAGCGCCCAGTGAAAGCAGCAAAGAAACCATCGCTGAAGCGGATCCAGATAACCCGCTTGCCCAGCTTGGTGGCCGTCTGAAAACAAAGCGCAAAGATATTGGGAATGAGCGCAAAGATACGACAAAATCACGAGAGGCTCCTCGTCGTCGTACCGGACGTTTGACCATTGCCAATGCTCTTGATGATGATGAGCGTCAACGCTCTCTTGCTTCGGTTAAGCGCGCGCGCGAGCGCGAAAAACTGGCCCGTCAACAGCGCGGTGATGTTCCTAAGATTGTTCGTGAAGTGATAATTCCTGAAACGATCACAGTTCAGGAATTGGCCCAGAGAATGGCGATGCGGGCGGTCGATCTAGTGCGCGAGTTGATGAAGCAAGGTCAAATGGTTACCGGCAATGACATTCTGGACGCCGATACAGCCCAGCTCATCGCAGAGGATATGGGGCATACTGTCAAGCGGGTGGCCGAGTCGGATGTGGAAGATGGCCTTTCCGGTATTGCTGACAAAGAAGAAGATTTATTGCCGCGTCCGCCTGTTGTTACCATCATGGGTCATGTTGATCATGGTAAGACATCACTTCTTGATGCTTTGCGTCAAACGGATGTGGTTACGGGTGAAGCCGGCGGAATTACCCAGCATATTGGTGCCTATCAAGTTACCCTTGATGAAGGGCGCAAAATAACATTCCTTGATACACCGGGCCACGCCGCGTTTACCCAGATGCGTGCACGCGGAGCGGAAGTAACCGATATCGTCATCCTTGTGGTTGCTGCTGACGATTCGATCATGCCGCAAACCGAAGAAGCGATTAGCCATGCAAAAGCTGCTGGCGTTCCGATAATTGTTGCGATCAACAAGATTGATAAGCCTGATGCCGATGCGAACCGTGTGCGTACGGATTTACTAACCCATGAATTGCAAGTTGAAAGCATGGGCGGTGAGATTCAGGATGTGGAGGTCTCCGCATTGAAAAGAATGAATCTTGATGCACTGCAAGAAGCAATTTTGCTGCAGGCTGAACTCCTCGATCTGAAGGCTAATCCGGATCGCCCTGCGGAAGGGTCTGTCGTGGAAGCGCGCCTTGATAAGGGCCGTGGTTCTTTGGCAACGCTTCTCGTGCAACGGGGTACTTTAAAACGCGGTGATATTGTTGTTGCAGGTTCGGAATGGGGCAAGGTGCGCGCAACCAATAATGACAAAGGTCAAAAAATT
Source organism: uncultured Caulobacterales bacterium (assembly GCA_964392325.1). Taxonomy (GTDB): domain Bacteria; phylum Pseudomonadota; class Alphaproteobacteria; order Caulobacterales; family Parvularculaceae; genus CALLPQ01. Next base: position 60,103 of record CAYMPJ010000006.1, on the reverse strand, counting down.
GCCGAGGCGGGCCCCGCATTACCTGTGGAAATGCTTGGCCTTAATGGTGTACCCGAGCCTGGCGATCCATTTGTAGTTGTAGATAGTGAGGCGCGCGCGCGAGAAATCGCCGAATTCCGCCAGCGTAAACGCAAAGAACAATCTGTTGCTAAATCTTCTGGCACGTCGCTTGAATCAATGATGGCGCAATTGCAAGATGCTGAAATTCGTGAATTGCCATTGGTTATCAAGGGCGATGTTCAAGGATCGGTTGAAGCAATCGTGGGATCATTGGAGAAATTATCCACTGATGAAGTCCGTGTGAAAGTGCTTCATACCGGGGTTGGCGGTGTTTCTGAATCCGATGTCATTCTGGCTGGTGCATCTGGCGCGCCGGTGATTGGCTTTAATGTGCGGGCTAATAAAGATGCACGCGCTCATGCGGAGCGGGAAAGCGTTGAAATTCGCTATTACTCCGTCATTTATGATCTCATCGATGATGTTAAAGGCGTTCTCTCCGGAATGCTGGAGCCGGAATTGCGTGAGACATTTATTGGTAATGCAGAAATTCTCGAAGTATTCTCAATTTCCAAACACGGCAAGGTTGCCGGTTGTCGGATCACTGAAGGACATGTCAAACGCGGAGCAAAAGTTCGACTTATCCGCGACGATGTTGTGATTCACGAAGGTGAACTCTCGCAACTCAAACGCTTCAAGGATGATGTGCAGGAAGTGCCTGGCGGTCAGGAATGTGGTATGAGCTTTGCCAATTATGAAGACATGCGCGCCGGAGACGTTATTGAGTGCTTTAACGTTGAGACGATCCAGCGCACATTATAATACGATCCTTAGGCCAATAAAAAGATAGCCACTTTACAGTTTTCTGGATTTTTTAAAAAATCAGGCGGCCTTTAGGCGCTTGATAATGTGCGAGTTAGCCACTTCCGGTGATGGATTTGGCGGCGTTAACAGGAGACCTGTACGCTCAGCAATCATATCGGTTAGCATTGGTGACTTTTTGCTGAAGATCGTTTTTCCATGTTCATCAACATAAACCACAAAGAAACCTTCCTCGGCACCAAAAGCATGGCGCAGTAGGGATCCATCAATATGTTCTAGAATGTCACCATTTCTGCGTGGTGCTTGCTCGCCATAAATTTCTATTACAGCAATATCTTCCCGAATGAGCATGGGAATTGTGGGTTTGATTAATTTCCGCTGTAATCTACAAGCTGGATGATTTGCAGAAGGGCCAATGAGAAACAGAGTTTTGCTCACCGAAAACTGACCGTTTTTGGTGTTGATATTTGGGCTCTCGCTGCGTTTGAATTCAGCTACAGCCTCATGATGGGCAGAAAACCAATGCGGATTAAAGGACGTTAGCGCAGCCAATCCGCCGACAATGAGACAAAATGTTATGATCAAGGCAAGTTCCATAATGAGAGTTAATATAGGTAAACGTCGTTGAAATACTCTTAATATGTACTGAAAGATTTATTGAGCGTATTAATACTTTGTTTACAAATTGATATGTCGATCTGTGGAAAACCTGTCTCGCACTTTCACGCGATTGTGGAAAACTATGTGGATAATACTTGCATAATAAGGGGAAATGCACAAATCCCTTATTCGATCAACCCTAATTGTTCCCTCCAAAAAGCACTGTTTTAAGAGCATTTTAGCGTAAAATATAGGGTTGGCTTTGATTTAGTACGTATTCTGATGGCGGCTGAAGCGCCTATGACAATGATAGATCGCTCTGTTTATGCTTGAATTTGGGTTCGTATCCACCAATTGTCACGGAGTTCGAGCGTAGTCCGTTTGAGGTTAAGGCCTTCGTTCGAACGTTGACCACATCCGGGACATTTCAGTGTTTTCTGAATAGTGGCCATCATACCAAGGAGAACGATGATCCCCACTAGCGCCTATCGGGGTGAAATTGGATAGTATCACACCTGGAAATTCATCAATGATAGCCCGGTTAACTTGGCGTACGACGTCGCTTCCCTCAACACCCCAATGATATTCCGACCACCAATTTTTAAAGATTTCCGATTGAATAAGCTCTGGTGGTGGATTGTCATGGCTACCGCCTTCATAAGCACCAATTATTTTTGCGTTATAAGTGGCGGCCATTTCGCGATGCCGTTTCCATCTTTCAACAATCCATGCTTTGGTTAAAATGACATCTTCGCTGCTGTTGGTATAGTAGGAATGAAGTCTGGATTTAAGAGCGCTGCCATTTGTGATGATCTCCCGTTCATATGCTTGAACCAGGTTCTCACCCGTTTGAGGTTTTACAAGGGCTCTATATGCATCTTCTCCGCCATGATAGGTGGTCAGAGCAACGCCAATTTTTTTTGTGATCGAGGAGGGATTTATATTCTTCTGACACAGGTATGTTGTAAGACCATCAAAGGCGACTTTTGTCGCGTAAGGGTTAGCTGTATGACTGGCAAGTATATAAACGGGTGTATACCCCGTATTTTCTAATGCAGTTTCAAGGCTTAAAATCATTCGCGCCGTCAATATGCCATACCCATAGCGCTCGGATTGGTTGGTCTCGAAGCTTTTTGCAATACCATCGGCATAGCGTGTGGCGAGAGCAAAAGGATATGCATAATTCCAAACTTCATTTCCCAGCTCAATATAAAGTGGCCGGTTTTTGGGGTATTTGCTGGCGGTTAAACGCTTTGTGAATTCTCTAGCAAACTCATCCCATGCAGGACTTTCAACAATCGCACGACCATTTACGCGAGCGTTTGCGGCGATTTTTTCCACATTACCCAAAGCATCACTTTGATGCAGGGTTGAGCCAATCTGGATAGGTATATGCAGCCACAGATCATTATTTGTTTTTTCTGCTAGATCAAATAAATATTCATAGGGAATTCCATAACGATCGTGGTGAGGGCGTAGATCTGGCGTTGTGACGACCGGGCGGTGCACAAAATGAGGGTCACCAGGTTTTGCAATATCAGCAAACCGTCGCGCTGGATTACCGTTTATATTCTGCCAGTTCATTGTTCGTATTATGTTATATTTTTTAGCCTGCTCCAGAAAAACGGGATGCCAAATCTGTCCGGCGTTATGACGTTTTTCATCTTGAAGGCGCACCAATTTCAAATTTTTGATTGGTGTACGAATATTGGAAAAACGCCCGCGCTGAATCTCTGCGCCGGGTACTGATTTTGGCGATGGCATGGTAAAGACCATGCGTCCGCCGTTGGCGCTACTGGTAGATGATTTAACTTTGACCTTCTTATCCCAAATCGTGACATCTGCCTGACCTTCCCAAGTCAGAACCCAATCACCGGCATACCATTCGGGAAATTGAGAGTATCCGAAAACCATCAATGGGCCTTGTATTTCTATCAAGCCGGGGGGCACAGTTTTGATATCACCCGATACGGGATCAAGATAACCTGCTTTAGCTGCCTGTTTGGCATTTAAAACTTTATCTTTAAAAACAAAAATCCATCGCCATTCATTTGGAAAACCTTTAACTTTCATGTGATCAATAAATGGTGCTTCATGTGTCCATTCGGCCAGAAAGGTAGGGTTGAATTGTAACTGATGGCCAGCACTTGGCGGTGTCGCGACTGCTGCGCTGGCGGAGACATGGAGAGGGCGTAACGCTCCTTGATCCACTAGTCTGGTATCTTGTCTGGCATTGAAAGACGAACTTGCATTGTCTTCTGACGAGCTGGACAAAACAGCTTCAATTTTTCCTCTGAGTGCTGTTTCTTGGTCTTGCGCTTGAGCAAGCTGGTCATTGTGATTGGCCACCAAGGCCTGTCCGGCGAGAGCGGTTAAAACAAAACCCAAACCGAAAATACCCAGAAAAGATTTTTTACCTACTCTGGATTTCTTTACATTTGTTGATTTCTTGGTTGCCATCTGACATCTCATCTTTCATCATAGTTTCTCAAAACTATATACTGTTTGCCCTGTTGGGGGGATAAGTTTTTCCGGATGGTCTTACCTATCACAAAAATTTAGCAATAGTTGAAATCGCCTTTGGTTAAGTAGCGCCCCGGTATATTAAAGGGCTACTGTGTATTTATGACAAGATTGGTACTTATTGACATGATATTTTTTCCCAACACGAACGCCTCTTTTTTAACGGCTTCCAGTTTGACGCGTCTTTGTCGAGGTCTTTTTGTGGTCATCTTCATCGCAAGCGGAACATTATCATGTAGTATCAGCGAGTTTGCCCGAAATGAGGCTGGCGGGCCAATCAATGAGCAAGGTGTAAATGTCCCCTCCGTTGAGGCACAAGCCAGTGTTTTAGAAAATACGCTTGTTCCGGGTAGTTCGGCGGCGCTTATTCAATCGGATGTGAGTTGGTTGGCTGCAGATGCCCGAGAGGGCAGGGAAGCGGGCAGCGAAGGATATTTGCATGCCGCAAACTACGTGGCCGAGCGCTTTCGTGATCTTGGACTTAAGCCGGGATCTGGCGAAGATTATTTTCAGGACGTGGCTTTGCGTATTGTCTCGCGAGATGACAATGCTGCTTTTATGGCTTTAACTGATGTCGATGGCCAGACCTTGACCCTTACCCATAAGCGCGACTTTCTGGGGGGGCGGTCCTTACAAGGCGAAGCTTTTGATGTAACGGCCCCGCTCATTTTCGCCGGTTTCGGGATTACCGCGCCAAGCCATAATGATTATGAGGGGCTTGATGTTGAGGGAAAAATTGTCGTCGTTTTTGCAGGGGCTCCTGATTTCCTGAATAGCGAGACCAGTGCGCATTTTTCGCGAACGCGAACGAAAAGCGCGATTGCTCGCGATAAAGGCGCGGTTGGTTTGATTGTGATTTCAAGAAATTCGATTGACCCCTTTAAGGCGTGGGAGCGAACGCGTAATCGACCAGAGCGCAAGCGCTGGACCTGGGTTTCTCCCGATGGGGTTGCCGAAGATGAAGCATTGGGGATGGCCCCGGCTTTTACTGTGGGGCCTGTTGCAGCACTATCTCTGTTTAATGGCGCGCCTTTAAGCTTCGAGCAGGTGCGAGAACTGGCAAATACTGACCCCGGCAAACTCAAAGGGTTTGATTTGCAAGGGCATGTTAACGTGCGGGGCGGCGGTATCATAGAAGATCTGATGAGCCCGAATGTAGTGGGTTTTTTACCGGGCAACGATCCGGCTTTGCGCGATGAAGTAATCGTACTTTCTGCCCATCTTGATCATGTAGGGATTCATGAATCGCGATATGGTGGTGAGGACTTAATTCATAATGGGGCTCTCGATAATGCGATGGGTATTTCCATAATGCTTGATGTTGCAAGGCGTATGATAAGCGAAGGTGCGCCCCGTCGGAGTATCATATTTTTAGCTGTAACCGCTGAAGAAAAGGGACTAATCGGATCCGATTATTTTGCGCATTACCCAACGTCAAATGGCAAAAGAATTGTCGCAAATATAAACCTCGATATGCCTCTGGTTTTGTACCCGTTTACGGATGTGATTGCATTTGGTGCGAAGCGGTCCTCTCTTGGGGAGACGGTTCGTGTAGCGGCGCAAAAAACGGATGTATCCATCATTGACGACCCTTGGCCAGAACTGCAACTATTTACACGCTCTGATCATTATAATTTCGTCCGGCAGGGGATACCGTCAGTATTTTTATTTCTCGGCACAGGCAATGGTGGGCAGGAAGTGTTCGATAATTTTCTTGCAACCCATTATCACGAACCGACCGACGAGATCGATCTTCCTATTCAATGGGAGCATGCTGCGCGTTTTGCCAATCTGAATTATCTAATTGCCAGTGAGGTTGCCAATGCGTCCGCTGCGCCAAGTTGGAAAAAGGGCGATTTTTTTGCCGAGACTTTTACCAACCCGTAAAAGCCCCTTTAAAAAGTTAAAATAGTGCCGCTTTAACCAATTATTTACTGGTGGAGCGCAGGGATGAGGTGTGAGTACAATAATGTTCTATTAATGTTCTTGTTCCTTTTGTTAAAATTCATGAATATGCCTGAATCTTTATAGGTTTCATGAATTTTGACTTTGACGTACCGTAATATCCCGTGATATCCCGTTATAGCCCTAATTTGTTCAAAGAGGGGCATTTCCGGCTATTGAAAATGGTAAGCGCTATTTGAGGGTTTTACATCATCGTGCCGGGTTGAATGCGGAGGGCTGATATTGGGTCAGCTTTAGTATTGAAGGTACGTCATGACGCGTGGTGCGCAGGCCCATTTTCTGGGTACTCATACCAACAAGATCGATAAGAAAAACCGGATCGCAACACCTGCTGAATTCCGCAAGGCGTTAGATATTGAGAGTTTCAATGGTTTTGTCTGTGTGCCCTCGCTAAGCGGGCCCCATCTTGACTGTGGCGGTCTGGATTTACTGGTGCGTTTTCAGGCCATGATTGATCAGCTCGATCCATATGATCCCGATCGCGAAGATTTAGAGTTAGCCATCATGGGACGCGCGCGAAAACTGCCTTTCGATAGCGATGGCCGAGCCATTTTGCCTCAAAACCTGAAGGACTATGCTGGCGTTGAGGATGAGGCGTGTTTTGTCGGGCGTGGATCATATTTTCAATTATGGAATACGATTGGACTGGAAGAGCGGGTTGCGCAAGCGCAATTAAGAGCGAGTGAAAAGAGACTTATACTGAAGAATACTCCCGCAATGATCGCTGGTACCAATTTTCGAGGCGGGGTTGAAAATGAATGATATAAATAATCACTCCCCTCATATCCCGGTAATGCGGGATGAAGTGCTGGCTAATATCGCCCCTAAAGATAACGAGGTTTATGTCGATGCGACTTTCGGGGCAGGGGGCTATTCGCGGGCATTGCTGGAAGAAGCAAATTGCAATGTATACGCATTTGATAGAGATCCCAATGCCATTGCCAGAGCAAGGGGGTGGGCAGATCAATATAAAGGTCGGTTGATTTTAATTGAAGCGCCTTTTGCTCGAATGGAAGAAATGCTCGCTGATCATGATGTTGAAAAGGTCGATGGTATTGTTTTCGATTTAGGCGTCTCTTCAATGCAACTCGATGAGGCGGAACGGGGCTTTTCCTTCCGTCATGATGGTCCGCTCTCAATGCGCATGGATGGCGGAAAGCCCGATATCGCCGATATTATCAATCAGGCTGAAGTCGAGGATTTGAAAATGATTTTTCGAGTCTATGGAGAGGAAAAACGTGCCTTGAACCTTGCAAAAGCAATTGTGAAGTCGAGGCAAGAAACTCCGATCGAGACAACGCTGGCTTTATCAAATATTATCGAGGCAAATAGTCCAAACCGGTATGCGGGTAAAAATAGAAAATCGATTCATCCAGCAACGCGCGTCTTTCAGGCATTGCGTATTTTTATTAACGATGAGCTGGGCCAATTGGCTAAAGCACTGATTGCGGCCGAAAATTTATTGGTAGAGGGCGGGCGTCTCGTCGCGGTAACATTTCACTCGCTCGAAGCGCGAATTGTTAAGCGATTTTTTGCCGACCGTAGCGGAATAGCCCATTCATCGTCGCGTCATCAACCGATGATGGATATGCCCGAACCTAGCTTCCGGTTGCCGTTTCGAAGTCAATTGACGCCCACCGACGAAGAGCAAGGGATCAATCCCAGAGCGCGCTCAGCCGCGCTCAGGGCCGGTATTCGTACCCAAAATACATCACGCGGAGACGATATCGGTTTTGCGGGTCTGCCCAAGATAAATTTTTCAAAGAGCCTTACATTGCTGGAGATAAGCTAATGTTCAGATTTTGCACAGTCCTTTTATGTTTGCTGTTGGCGGCTGCGGTGGCTGGCCGTTATCATGCCGAGGTCTCCGTTCGCGAGGAGCGAGAGCATATTCGGTCTTTGGAAGCAGAAAAATTTGAAGAAAAGCGCCGCATACAAGTTTTACGCGCTGAACTGGCTTGGCTTGAAAGTCCCGAGCGTCTTGTAAAAATTGCGGCGGAAAAAACTGATCTTGAACCTATCACCGGTGCGCAGTTAATGGACACCGCAGAATTTATTGCTGCCATGAAAGGCGAGGCCGCTGCATCTACAATGCAGCCCTATATTGATGGTCAAAAAGCCAACTTAACCCAGACCGATAAAAATTGATTTCGAGCTGATTAGATTAAATTTTTTAACAACGACAAAGTCGCAAAATTAAGGAATTCAAGGCGTGCGTTTTCCATTTGGCAAAAAGAGACGACCCAGAGCCTATCTGATTTCTCAATCAGCCGATGAAGGTGCGATGCCCAATGGGAGATCGTCAAGCGCAAATTCACAGAGCAGAATTTTCGACAAAGAGCACTCCGCTGAATGTGAGACTATATATTCAATTCCAGCAAAACAAATTTCCAGCAAGGCGCATCGACGTGCAAAAGTGCGTATAGGAATGGTCGGTGTATGTTTTGGTGTCGTTTATATCGCTCTCGCGGTTCGTCTTGCAGATATTTCATTTTCTCAACCATTGATAGCCGAACACCAGACAACAAAAAGTGCTGTAGCAAAATTAAATGGCCCACGCCCAGAAATCATTGACCGAAATGGTGTTTTGCTTGCGACCAATCTTCCAACGCTTGCCCTAGAGATAGCGGGAAAAGAGGTTTGGGATGCAAAAGAGACTGCAACAAAAATAGCAGATCTTTTTGACGATGTTGATCAACAAAATTTACAACGAAAGCTGGAGCGCGGTCAGTATGTTGAAGTGCGCTCCGACCTTAATCCGGTTGAGCACAAAAAAGTTTTTGCGCTTGGCCTGCCCGGTGTCAGGTTTTCAAGTAGGGATCATCGGTTTTACCCCCAAGAAGGTCTGGCTCCTCACTTAATCGGATATGTGGAAAAGGGCCGTGCACGTATTGGTGAAGGCGGAATTATGGGCCTTGAAAAAGTGCTTGATCAGGGCCGCGGTGAAAAACCCCTAATTTCCTCAATTGATGTACGTGCACAACAAGCTTTGGAGGCCATAATTTCTTCGAGTGTAGAAGAGTTTTCCGCTTTGGCCGGATGGGGCGGTATTATGGATGTGCAAACGGGAGAAATTATTGCGCTGGCCAGCTTCCCCGAATTCAATTTGAATGACCCCAAAGCCAGCGGCGAGAAATCCTGGCGTAATCGAATGACATATGACCGTTTTGATTTGGGGTCCGCTTTTAAAGCAATAACCGCCGCGTCTGCCATTGAGAGCGGTGTAGCTGATGAAGCAACCTTGTATGACGCGCGCGGGGTTTATAAAATTCCAGGAATGACGGTTAAAGACTATAAAGGTAAAAACCGTATCCTCACGCTTTCGGAAGTTGTGCAATATTCCTCTAACATTGGCAGTGCGCGCATGGCTCATGAAATGGGCGTAGACTTACAAAAATATTATTTAAGTGAACTGGGTCTATTTGAGGCATTGCCGATTGAGCTTTCTGAAAATCGTGTCCCGGACTTACCAAAAAAATGGGGACCTGTTGAAACCGCAACAGTAAGCTATGGTCATGGTATTGCCATCACGCCGCTACATCTATTGGCCGCATTTTCTGCGGTTATAAATGGCGGTGTGTACCGTGTGCCGACATTTAAGAAAGTTTTGCAAGTACAACCGGGCACAGAAGTATTCACACCCACAACAAGTGCGAATATGAGGCGCGTGTTACGCCGGACGCTTCTTGAAGGCTCTGCCAAGCGGGCAGAAGTTAAGGGATATTTTCCAATAGGCAAAACCTCAACTGCTGATAAACCAGGCGTGGGTGGCTATGATGAAAATGCAAGAATTTCCAGTTTTGCTGGGGCTTTTCCCGGATATGATCCGCGTTATGTGGTCCTGGTTTCACTCGATAATCCTCAGCCTACTTCATATACGTATGGTTATGCGACAGCTGGATGGACAGCTGCGCCAATGTTTAAAAAATTATTGCAACGGGTTGGCCCTATTCTAGAGGTTCCGGTAATTGATGAGCAAACAGCGACAAATGCATTTTTTGCTGATCACTATGATTACGATCAAAGCCGGGAAGTGATCGGTAAGCAGGATATAACGCAGCTTTTTGAGAAGCAAAAAGCAAATGCCGAGAAAAAGAAAAACGGGATATCCCCGCATCAGGAGGGTTGATTGTGAAACTGTCAGCTCTTACCGGTACACCTCATGATATTGACCCTGATATCACCGGCCTAACTGCTGATAGCCGCGCCGTTAAGCCCGGCTTTTTGTTTGCTGCCTTGAGGGGGGTTGCAAGTGACGGGGCAGATTTTATTCCCCAGGCCATCAAAGCAGGGGCTGTTGCGATATTGGAGCAAGGTGACAAAACCGTAGCCGAGCTTCCCTCTGGCGTTACCAGAATAATTGATAGTGAGCCAAGAAGAAAAATGGCACAGTTCTGTGCGCGTTTTTATCCTGAGCGCCCGAATTTTATAGCGGGAATAACCGGGACAAATGGAAAAACATCGACGGCGCAGATTGCCAGTCAAATCTGGGCTTTGCTTGGGGTTAATGGCGGTTCAATAGGAACGCTTGGTGCCGAGGTGCTTGGCCGAACCGGGCAGGCACTGCATCTGGAAATTGGCCATACAACTCCGGACCCGGTGACGTTGCACAATGCATTACAACAGACCAAGCGTGCTGGATGTGCACATATGGCGATGGAGGTCTCCAGTCACGGGCTGGCGCAATTCCGGTGCGACGGGATAAAATTTAATGCATGTGCATTTACCAATATCACCCAGGACCACCTCGATTATCACAAAGATTTCTCCGATTATTTCTCTGCCAAAAAACGGTTATTTTCTGACCTGCTTGATCAAGATGCGACAGCTATAATAAATAGCGATGGGGCTGGAAGTGATGCATTGTGTACGGAGCTTATCGGTAACAATATTAAAACAATAACAACCGGTTTTAAAGGCAAAAACATAAAGCTTTTAGAGGTTACCCCGACTACCAATGGACTACGCGTTGTGGTTCGGATTGACGGGTATGATCATGTTACAATTGTACCCCTTGTTGGCGCGTTTCAGGCGGAAAATGTAATGCTGGCTTACGCGATTATTATGCAAAGCGGATTTTCTGCTTCTCAAATTGTTAGGGTTTTACCAGATGTGCGCGGGGTTCCCGGTAGAATGATGCTGGCTGGCGAAACGAACGGGGGCGCGATCTATGTGGATTACGCCCATACGTCTGATGCTATATCCATGGCGCTAAAAGCGGTGCGCCCGCATGTTGCGGGGCGTTTGATAGCAATCATTGGTGCGGGCGGAGATCGTGATCGCAGTAAACGCTCGTTCATGGGGAGGGCAGCAATGGAAAATGCTGATATTGTTATTCTGGCGGATGATAACCCGCGGTCAGAAAATCCTGATTTAATACGTAAGCAGATTATGGAAGGTGTCCCGTCGGCAATAAATATTGGCGACCGCGCCAAAGCCATTGAGGCGGGTATCGAGATGCTGGGGCAGGGAGATGTATTAATGGTTTTGGGCAAAGGACATGAGACTGGTCAAACAATAGGAGACCAAACGTATCCTTTTGAGGATGCAAAAATTGTGGCGGAATTGGTAAGTGGATAGTGGTGGAAAATGGTGGGACGTGTGAATAATAAATTATGGACAGCTTATGAGGCCGCTGCGGCCACGGGGGGTGTGCTTTGCGCTAAAGGCGGAGACCCTGAACGTTGGGAAGCAGAAGAGTGGAATGCGGGCGGCATTGCTATTGATAGCCGCGCGTTGAAACCGGGAGAAATTTTTGTCGCTTTGCAAGATGTTCGTGATGGTCATGACTATGTTGGTAATGCTTTTGCTGCGGGTGCATCTGCGGCATTGGTTGCTAGAGCGCCGCAAAATGCGCCTGAGGGTAAGCCATTTCTCGTCGTGCGCGATACATTGGAAGGGTTACAAGATTTAGCCCGGGCGGCGCGGCTGCGTAATTTTGGCAAACGCATAGCTGTTACGGGAAGTGCTGGTAAAACCAGCACCAAGGATATGCTGCGTAAAATATTAGCAGCGGCCGGCGAGGTTCATGCGGCTGATCGCAGTTTCAATAACCATTTTGGTGTGCCTCTTACGTTGGCGAGAATGCCGATAACAGCCCGCTTCGGGGTTTTTGAAATTGGCATGAACCATTCAAATGAAATCACGCCTTTGGTTGATTTGGTGCGCCCTCATGCGGCGATTATAACGACAGTGGCTCCTGCGCATTTGGAATTTTTTGACAGTGTTGAAGATATTGCGCGAGCCAAAGCGGAAATTTTTTCCGGTGTTAAACCGGGCGGAATGATTATATTGCCCCGCGATAATGCGCATTTTGAATTGCTATACTTCCTTGCCGAACAATCCAGAGCTGCGCTTGCGGGCGGAAAAATTATTACATTTGGTTCTCATGAAGATGCGCAGTTGAGATTGCTTTCTACAAGTGTGCACGAAAAAGGACAAAAAGTGCGCGCGCAAATTATGGGTGAGCGTCATGATTTTATTCTGGGTGCTGGCGGGGAGCATCAAGCTATGAACGCGCTGGCTGCTATTGGTGCGGCGCTGGGCGTTGGTGCGCCGCTTCCATTGTGTTTAGGGGCTTTATCTGATTTTCATGCAGGGGCCGGACGCGGAGAAGCAACTGAAATAAAATACGCCAAAGGGCAGATTACAGTATTGGATGAAAGCTATAATGCCAATCCCGCCTCTATGGCGGCGGCTCTATCCCTGGTTGGAGAAAAAACCCCGCCAGATGGCGGACGGCGTATTGTGGTTTTGGGCGAGATGCTTGAATTGGGCGAACAGACCGGGCCTCTTCATGCGGGCCTATTGAATGATATTTTGTCTGCAAAGATTGATAAGGTTTATGTCTGTGGACCGGAAACCGGATCCGGGATGCAGGCTTTGTGGGAGGTGCTTCCCGAACGGTTAAAGGGCGCGAATATGGCTACGCCTGATGATTTGGCCAATAAAATAGCCTCAGAGCTTCATCAAGGAGACATTATTATGGTCAAAGGATCAAATGCCTCTAAGGTCTCTTTAGTGGCTCAAGCGCTGAAAGTACTAGGGCCGTCATGACAACTCTTTTACCCTTACTCATTTGCCTTGCGACCGGCTCGTTGAATGATCAAAACAGGATTTTGTAAACTCACCCATGTTGTATTATCTCGCAAATTTTTCTGACCAATATCAAATACTCAATGTGTTTCGCTACCTCACATTTCGTACCGGGGGCGCGGTCATGACAGCGCTAGTGATTTCGTTTGTGCTCGGGCCGGGATTAATAAACTGGATGCGCGAAAAACAAGGGCGCGGGCAGCCAATACGTGAAGATGGCCCACAAAGCCATATTATTGAAAAAGCTGGCACCCCAACCATGGGCGGTGTGTTGATTTTGCTATCGCTGTGCGTTTCAACAATTTTGTGGGCGGATTTGCAAAACCCTTATGTCTGGATTGTTATGACAGTCACTTTGGCATTTGGGTTGTTGGGTTTTATTGACGATTATCAAAAGGTCACCAAGCAATCGAGCGGCGGGATTGTGGGCAGTGTAAAATTAATAGTTCAGTTTGCGGTTGCATTGATCGCCGGATTTTTCTGTATGAAAGTTCTAGGGGCAGCGCCAGGGGCACCAGAGGGCTTGGCCTCTTCGGTGCCGATCCCCTTCTTTAAAAATCTATTTATTCCTTTGGGAATTTTCTTTGTGCCTTTTGCTGCATTTGTAATTGTTGGGGCTTCCAACACGGTTAATCTCACTGATGGTCTTGATGGGTTGGCTACGGTACCGGTGATGATTGCGGCTGGGACTTATGCGATAATAGTATATTTGGTTGGCAATGCTATTTATGCGGACTATCTGCAAGTTCCTTTCGTTCCGGGGGCTGGTGAGCTGACAATTATCTGCGGCGCAATCATTGGATCCGGTCTTGGGTTTTTATGGTATAATGCGCCACCGGCCATGATCTTCATGGGAGATACGGGGTCATTGGCGCTGGGGGGTGCGATTGGCGCAATTGCGGTTGTAGCTAAGCATGAAATTGTTCTAGCAATTGTTGGTGGTTTGTTTGTTCTGGAAGGGCTCTCGGTCATGATCCAGATTGCATCATTTAAATTGTTTGGAAAGCGTGTTTTTAAAATGGCGCCTATCCATCATCATTTTGAACAATTAGGCTGGAAAGAGCCCACCATCGTCATCCGTTTCTGGATTGTCGCGGTGATTTTGGCTTTGATCGGCCTTGCGACATTAAAACTGAGATAGGAAAGTTGAGATCAGGAAACTGAGATAGGAATGAAGCTGTTGTGATGAAAATTCTTGGCATGGAAGGAAAAAGCTTCGGCGTATTTGGTTTGGGCAAAACCGGCCTGACCAGTGCGGAAGCTCTCGTCTCATCTGGCGCAGAGGTTTATTCCTATGATGAAAATGAACAAGCGCGAGAGAAAACGGCAAATACACCATATCTTGCCGAGCACCCAACTTCATGGCCCTGGCAGAATTTAGATGCTCTTGTCTTGAGCCCTGGTGTTCCGTTGACGCATCCAAAACCCCATGCAGTTGTAAGCAAAGCCCGCGAAGTTGGTGTCGAAATTATCGGGGATATTGAAATTTTTGCACGCACGATTAATGCGATGCCTAAAGATCGACGAGCGAAAATTGTTGCCGTTACTGGCTCTAATGGGAAATCCACAACAACCTCTTTGATCGCGCATATCTTGCGCGAGGCCGGGCACCGTGTTTTTGAGGGGGGAAACATTGGCGAGGCAGTCTTGGGGTTGCCTCAGCCGGAAGAAAACTCCATCTATGTTTTAGAGCTTTCTTCCTATCAGCTTGATCTGACTCATTCGCTAAAAGCCGATATTGCAGTTCTACTCAATATTAGTCCTGACCATCTTGACCGCCATGGCGGTATGGATGGATATGTGATGGCAAAAAAGCGGATTTTTAGAAATCAGGATGGGGATGATTTTGCATTTATTGGTGTGGATGATGATATTTCTCAAACAATCTGTACCGATCAAATATCGCACAAAAAAGCAAATGTCGTTCCTGTTTCCGTTAAGGGAACTCTTGGCCATGGTGTTTTTGCACTGGGCGGCGAAATTTTTTATAATTTCGAAAACAAAACTATTCAGGCGGGAAAAATACCTGATATTGTCTCGCTTAGAGGACAACATAATTTCCAAAATGCTGCGGTTGCATTTGCGGTTTGTAATCGACTTGGTGTCTCGCCGCCATTAGCAATGATGGCCATGGCAAAATTTAAAGGTCTGCCCCATAGAATGGAGTATGTCGCCGAAATTGACGGGGTGACATTTATTAATGACTCTAAAGCAACCAATGCAGATGCAGTGATTAAAGCTTTTGGCGCGTTTGATAGCATTTTCTGGATAGCGGGTGGAAAAGCAAAAGAAGGCGGCATTGAAGACCTTGATGCACATCTTACCAATGTACGTGCAGGTTATTTTTATGGCGAGAGTGCAAAACTGTTTGCAAAACAGGTGGGGCGTAAAATATCAACGCAGACCTATACTCGCATAGATCATGCCGTCGATAATGCGTTTGCTGATGCGTTATCAACGAAAGCAAAAAATCCCGTAGTGCTCCTCTCGCCAGCGGCGGCCTCATTTGACCAATATAAAAACTTTGAAGAGCGCGGCGACGTCTTTCGGCAAATAGTCAATAAAATTGCTCAAGAAAGAGGCAAAGTCGCATGAAGATGCCATCACGCAATGATACCGGACTATTGGCCCGCTGGTGGTGGTCGATTGATCAGATCAATCTTGGAATTGTTGCCACAATAATTTTTGTGGGGATTATATTGATTATGGCAGCCGGGCCGGTAGCTGCGTCGCGGCTCTCTCACATTAGTGATTTTCATTTTCCAATAAGGCAATTTCTATTTTTGGGACCTGCAATAATAGTAATGCTGGGAGGGTCAATGCTGACGCCGCTTCAGGTGCGGCGCTCTGGCGTTCTCCTCTTTGTGCTATCAATCATCTTAATGGTTGTTGTTTTAGGAGTCGGAGCCGAGATAAATGGTGCAAAGCGCTGGCTGGATATGGGGCCAACGGCTTTGCAGCCATCAGAGTTTGCAAAAACCGGATTCGTAATTACTGCCGCTTGGATGCTAGCGGAGGGCGCGCGTGACAAATCAGTTCCTGGCGGGGCGATTGCATTGTTTTTATATGGGTTGATTTCTGTCTTGTTGATTTCTCAACCTGATATTGGCCAATGGATTTTAGTAAGCGCCGTTTGGGGGGTTATGTTTTTCATTGCGGGCTGGTCAATGATGTGGGTAGTGGCCTTGTTAATTGTTGGCGTTAGTGCGTTGATCGCGGGCTATATATTTTTTCCACATGTCACCAAACGTATCGATAGTTTTTTGAAACCTGAAATTGGTGACAGCTATCAGGTTGATAAGGCGATTGAAGCAATTTCTCATGGCGGTCCTTTTGGGCAAGGGGCAAATGAAGCCATTATCAAGCATAAACTTCCCGATGCCCACACGGATTTTATTTTTGCCGTTGGCGCAGAAGAATATGGATTTGTCTTATGCATAATCATTATTTCATTATTTAGTTTATTCGTAGGAAGAGCATTTTACCGAGCTTTAAAAGTGCGATCTGTTTTTGGGCAAGTGGCCGTTTGCGGGTTGGCGGCGATGATTGGTTTTCAGGCCATTATTAATATTGGGGTGAATTTAAGGGCGCTTCCGGCAAAGGGAATGACATTGCCATTTATTTCCTATGGTGGCTCATCTTTGCTGGCGACGGGACTGGCGGTCGGATTTATATTTGCGCTGACCAGAGCCCATGGGCCGGTTTCACGTCGCCGGGAGATTATGCCCTAATGGAGACGCAATTATATACCGGACCCATTTTACTAGGCGCGGGGGGCACCGGGGGCCATATGTTTCCTGCCCAAGCACTTGGTGAGGAGTTGAGGCGACGAGGCCATCAAATTTTATTAATTACCGATGCGCGTGGTCAGCGCTATACGGCAGATTTTCCGGCAGATAGAATTATCGAAATTAAAGCGGCTAATCCGAATGCGGGAGGGGTTTTGGGAAAAGTAAGTGCTGCAATGGCGCTGTCTGGTGGGCTGGGGCAAGCTTTAAAGGAAATCAAGAACGCCAAGCCAATCGCTGCTATCGGATTTGGTGGCTACCCCTCTCTTCCGGCATTGCAGGGAGCAGCGATTAGAAAAATACCGTATGCAGTACATGAACAAAACAGTCAGTTGGGACGTTCAAACCGGTTTTTATCAAGGGGCGCGCAATTTCTTGCCCATGCTTTTCCGGTATTGACGGGTGTTCCGGCGAGTTTGAAAACACCCCGCAAAGAAGTCGGGAACCCGGTAAGAGACGATGTTAAGGCTCTTGTTGGCGTATCGGATTATGTTGCGCCTGAGACAGGGAAAACTTTTCGCTTGCTAATTACGGGTGGCTCTCAAGGGGCGTCGCTTTTTTCCGATGTGCCCATTGAAGCGATATCAGCGCTGCCTAACCATTTGCGCCAATCCCTTGAGATTGAACATCAGGTTAGAAGCGAAGACGAAGAGCGCGTTAATGAGGCTTATCATGCACTGGGGATAAAGGCAGAAACCGCCCCTTTCTTTGGTGATTTACCCAGACGCCTTGCCAATGCGCATTTAATAATTGCCCGCTCTGGTGCATCAACGGTGACAGAAATTTCAGCCCTTGGTCGCCCCGCGATTTTTGTGCCACTGGCGAGTGCGATGGATGATCATCAAACCATGAATGCCCGTGTTCTTTCCGAGGCAGATGCGGCCATACTGATGCCAGAAAAAGAGTTTAAATCCGGGGCGCTGCGCGGCGAGCTTGAAAACCTCATGACAGGTGAGGCGCGCTTAACCAGATTGGCCAATAATGCATCTGGCCGCGTGAAAATAGATGCGGCTGCGACATTGGCTGATTTAGTGGAAGAGATGATTGAAAAGAGATAAAGCGTATTGCTCATCTATGTGTGGTGGTAATTTTAGGCAGATAATGTAAATTATGGTTGAATCAAAGAAAATTAAAATCCGCTTGCCTTTCGGCGTCGGGGTTGTGCATTTCGTTGGCATTGGCGGTATTGGTATGTCAGGGATTGCCGAGGTGATGCATAATCTTGGGTATCAGGTTCGCGGCTCTGATGTAAGTGACAATACAAACGTTAAACGTCTTAATGCCATGGGTATTGAAACTTTTATCGGTCATAAGCCGGCCAATATAGAAGGCGCAGAAGCGGTGGTCATTTCTACTGCGATCAAGGGCGATAATGCTGAAGTTTTGGCGGCGCGCGCTAAACATATTCCTGTCGTGCGCAGGGCTGATATGTTGGCAGAATTGATGCGCTTGAAATGGACCATCTCGATCGCTGGTACCCATGGAAAAACCACAACCACAACAATGGTTGCCGCATTGCTTGATGAAGCAAAGCTTGATCCTACAGTAATAAATGGCGGCGTTATTAACGCTTATGGTACGAATGCGCGCCTTGGCGAAGGGGACTGGATGGTTGTCGAAGCGGACGAGTCTGATGGTACATTCATCCGTCTGCCAACGACTATTGGGATTATCACGAATATAGATCCGGAACATCTTGATCATTGGGGTGGGTTTGATGCCCTTAGAAAAGCCTTTGATCAATTTATTGAAAACACACCCTTTTATGGCTTTGGCATTGTCTGTCTCGATCATCCTGAAGTCCAGGCATTGGTGGGCCGTGTCACCGACCGCCAATTGATTACATATGGGTCTAATCCGCAGGCGGATGTGCGTGCAGAAAATATTTCTTTTGACGCGGGTATTGCCCATTATGACATTGTGTTTCGTGATCGCGGCGCGGAGAGCTCTCGCATTGATAATATTTCCTTGCCAATGCCCGGTATTCATAATGTTCTGAACTCTCTGCCCGCTGCCATTGTTGCAAGACGGTTAGGGGCAAGTGACGCGTCTATTCGCAATGGTTTTGGAAAATTTGCCGGCGTTAAAAGGCGCTTTACAAATGTCGGGGAGTGGAAAGGCGTTACGATTATTGATGATTATGGCCATCACCCGGTGGAGATTGCTGCTGTGCTTCATGCCGCGCGAAATGCCACAAAAGGAAAAGTGATTGCCATCGTTCAGCCCCACCGTTACACGCGGTTGCGCGATTTGTTTGATGAATTTTCTGCGTGCAATAATGATGCTGATACCGTTCTTGTTACGGATGTTTTTGCCGCGGGAGAACAGCCAATTAAAGGGTATGGCCGCGATGAACTCGTCAAAGCCATTATCGGGCACGGTCATAAAGATGCGAGAAAAGTCGAGAGTTGGGATGATTTGCCCGCGACAATCGCCGAGATAGCGCAATCTGGAGATTATGTAGTTTATTTGGGTGCCGGAGATATTACCGTTCATGCAAATGATCTCGCAAATAAATTGAAGGCATTTAACTAATGCATCAATTTTTATCTCTTCTCAAAAGCTGAGGCTTAAAATTGATAGAAAGAATGCAAAGTTGAGTACGACAGTGATCACCACATCTGATTTACCGGCCATCCGTGGGCGCTATATGGAAAAGGCAGACATGTCGGCCTTTACCTGGTTTCGGGTAGGTGGCCCTGCCGATGTTATTTTTATGCCTGCTGATGAGGTAGATCTTGCGCATTTTTTGGCAAATACATCGAAAGAGATTCCTGTTATGCCGGTTGGAGTGGGCTCTAACCTGTTGGTGCGTGATGGCGGTTTGCGCGGTGTGGTTATTCGCCTTGGCAAGCCGTTTGCCGAGGTTGAAGCCGATTGGATAAACATACATGCAGGGGCAGCAGCGTTTGATATGGAAGTCGCAAAAGCTGCGCAAAAATCCGGATTAATGGGGCTGGAATTTTATTCTGGGGTGCCCGGAACAATTGGAGGTGCCCTTACCATGAATGCGGGGGCGTATGGCCGGGAGACCTGTGATGTTCTGATTGAAGCTTCGGGCTATGATCGAAATGGAGAATTTCATCATTTCACCAATGAGGAAATGGGTTTTTCTTATCGTCATTGTGCATTGGCTGAACAATTTACACAGAGCGGAGGATTTTTCTTTACAGGCGCTATTTTTCGCGGCGCTCAAGATGATCCGGTGGCTGTAAAGGCGAGGATGGATAAAATTCGCGAGCAGCGCGAGAATAGTCAGCCCATACGTGAACGCACAGGCGGATCGACATTTGCAAACCCGCAAGGCCATAAAAGCTGGCAACTGATTGATAGTATCGGGGGGCGGGGGCGTTCGGTTGGTGACGCGCAAGTCTCCGAGCTGCACTGCAATTTTCTTATCAACCGGGGTAAGGCGACGGCCAGTGATCTAGAGGAGCTGGGTGAGAGTTTGCGCAACGATGTACGCGAGCAACATAATGTTGAATTACGCTGGGAGATAAGGCGTGTTGGCGAAAAGTAAGACTTTATTAACCAGTTTTGAGTGGTGTTAAACTTGAGTAATTATGAAAAAATATAACCATATCGCCGTCCTAAAGGGCGGCTTCTCGCCCGAGCGGGAGGTAAGCCTATCTTCTGGATTAGAAGCGGCCAAAGCCTTGCGGGCGTGCGGTTATGAGGTCAGTGAGATAGATGTCGGGCGTGACATCGCAATGCAATTGGCTTCTATCAAGCCAGATGCGGTGTTTAATGCCCTTCACGGTCAATGGGGCGAAGATGGCTGTGTGCAGGGCATCTTGGAGATTATGAATATTCCCTATACCCATTCGGGTGTATTGGCCTCCTCTCTTGCGATGGATAAACAGCGCGCCAAGACCGTATTTGAAGAGGCGGGCATACCAGTGGCGATGGGAAAAACTTTACCCCGGATGGAGGTAGCCAAAGCCCATGTTATGGACCCTCCTTATGTGGTGAAACCAAATAATCAAGGATCATCAGTTGGTATTTTTATTATTCGTCAGGGGGACAATCGCCCGCCGGCTGCTTTAACGAATGAGACTAGTTTGTTGGGTGATGAAGTTTTAGTTGAAAAATTTATTCCCGGGCGTGAGTTGACCGTAGCGGTCATGGGTGATCGACCTTTATGCGTAACAGAAATTATCCCCAAAACCGGGTTTTACGATTATGAAGCAAAATATGCTGATGGGGGATCAAAGCATACGCTTCCGGCAGATATTGATAAAGGTGTTGCCGATCAAGCAATGGCGATGGCTTTGCAAGCCCACCAGTCTCTTGGTTGTCGCGGTTTGTCACGCGCAGATTTTCGCTATGATATTGAGGGGACGGGAAAATTATATTGTTTGGAAGTTAATACCCAGCCCGGTTTGACACCAACATCACTAGCGCCTGAACAAGCGGCTCATTTGGGGATTACATTTGAAGATTTATGCGACTGGATGATAGAGGATGCGTCATGCCAAAGGTAAAATCAAAAAAATCAGTACAGAAAACGGCAACAAAAGCGAAGAAAAAAGTTGCCAATAAATCTTCGCGCGCGGGCCGAGCACTGACAGCTGAAAGAAGCTGGGTTCCGACAGAGTCGCGTTTCATGGGAATTATGCGCCGTGTCGGAGTGGCGGGTGGCCTCGGGATTGGGTTTGTTGCCTTAATAGCGGTTGGTATGCTTTGGGCGAGCGGTGTATTTGGCCGTTTTAGCGAGGATGTTGTGCGGAACACACAATCCTTCACGGCACGGACGATGATTTCTGCTGGTTTTGATATTCGAAAAATTACCGTCGTTGGGCGAGATCGAACCGCGTCGCAAGCGATAACCAATGCTCTGGGTCCAGTTCTTGGTAGCTCACTGATGCATTTTGATCCACATAGTGCCCGTGCCCGCGTAGAACAGCTGGGCTGGGTGCGCTCGGTCGCAGTCTCAAGGATATGGCCAAATCAAATTAATGTTTCTATCCGTGAACGCGAGCCCGCCGCCCTCTGGCAAATTAACGGATCTTTCCAGCTTATTGATCAGGAGGGGGCGATTATTCGCGAAGTGGGGACGTTGGAATATCCAAACCTTCCTTTCATTGTTGGCGAAGAAGCACCGGAAATGGCTGCTGATCTTATGGATGTGCTTGGCGAAGTTGAAGTTTTTGATGACCGGGTCGCCGCTTTGATGCGGGTAAAGGGGCGACGCTGGACATTGCGTTTAAACCTTCCAGGAGAAAAGACCATGGATATCAAACTGCCTGAAAATGACTATCAGCAGGCAGTTCGGGATTTAGCCGTTTTACATGATGCGGTCGGGGTACTTGACCGCGACTTCGAATATATTGATCTTCGCGATCCGGAGCGGGCCTTTTTCCTTTGTCACGGTGCGAAGTCAAAAAAAGGACCGCCCTTAAATGTACTGAGCGGCGATTTTTCCTGTGCGAGCCAATAGGGCGCGCCAATAGCAAGAGCGCCTTCAAAATGAGTTAGTCAAATCCGGGGGGAGCCCCATTGTAAAATGTCTTTCAAGCTTGCGCGTCATAGCGATCTCACCAGTTTAAAACAACGCAAATTGCCGCGTGAGGGTGCTCTTATCGCAGCTCTCGATATGGGGGCGGCAAAGACTGTTTGTTTTATCGCGCGTCTCATGCCCATTAATGATGGTTCCGTCGATTGCGATATTATTGGTGCAGGCCATTTCGGGGCGCATGCACAAAAATCTGCATTTGAAAATAGAACCGACGCCGACCCTCATCATACGCAAGATAGTGTTTCTTTCCAGGCGAGAGAAAAAGCGGTGAGAAATGCTATCGAGGCAGCCGAAACTATGGCTGGTGAGCGCATTAGTGAAATTCATGTGGCGGTCCCGGGGGCGAAAATTCATTGTCGCCATATTGGTGTTGATCTTGATATTGCTGGTGGATTTGTAACTGGCGATGATATTGCAGATAGCCTGCATGAGGGGGCAAGACTTATCACCCCTGAAGGGGCAAGATGTCTGCACGTAATGCCGACCGGATTTAGTGTAGACAGTGAAAATCTGGGTACGGACCCTCGGGGAATGCGCGGACAATCGCTCACAACCCGCATGTTGGGGGTCTATTCAAGTGAGAGCCATCTCGCAAATACTGCTGCGATAATTGAAAGCGCGGGGTTGCGACCAGCGTCATTTGTGGCAGGACCTTTAATGATGGCCCGTTCCGTCGTGGTTGATGACGAAAAAGAGCTCGGTGTTCTCGTTATTAATATAGGTGCCCAGTCTATCGAATATGCGGTTTATTCAGATGGTCGCCCGACCGGGTGCGGCGGCGTCAAAGTGGGTGCAGCGAATATCACCCGTGATATTGCCCAATGTTTTTCAACACCAATTGCTCATGCCGAGCGCCAGAAAATACTGCACGGAACCATTCTATCCAGTTCGGGCGATGAACATCGCTTTGTAGATTTTATTCCTCTTACTAATGATGAACAGGCAAATCGTGTATCCCGTGCTGACTTAACCTCTGTAATATTAGCCCGAATGGAAGAGATTTATGAGATCGCGTTGGGGCGCATCATCGCTGATCAATGTGCCATTCAACATTTGCGCAGAGTTGTCATTACAGGGGGAGGGAGCCAGCTTGACGGTTTGCGTGAACATGCAGAGCGGGTATTTTCAATGAAGTCGCGCCTTGGCCGGCCACTCAATATTGATGGCGCGCCGGAGGCCTTAAGTGGCCCATCATTTTCTACATGTGCTGGCACGCTCGATTATGTCGCAAGAAGTTACCATTTGAGACCTGAATTTCCCGAAACGCAAAATGTGGGCGGCGTTCTTGCCGTTGGTGACAGGTCTGCCGGGGGCGGGGTTGCGGCTTGGTTACGGGCAAAATTTTAGCCATTTGCGACAAGTCATCGGGCGCCCAATTTTGGTTGGTTAAAATTATTGGAAAATTAACAAAAAAACCATCGGCGTTAACCATTTGGTAATTCTTATCAACGAATCTTTAACCAATCGCAAATCATTGAAACTAGGGCCAAATAATTGTATTTTATTTCAATGCTTTAGTTTGAAGCCATATTTACATCCGTCTAAACCAATGTCCCTGGGAGTGGAAAATGCCAATTAATATTAGTATTCCTGAAACAACAGAATTGAAGCCTCGAATTTCTGTGATTGGGGTTGGTGGTGCTGGCGGAAATGCAGTTAATAATATGATCGAAAGCGCTTTGGAGGGCGTTGAGTTCATTGTTGCAAACACAGACGCGCAAGCGGTTACTCTTTCCAAAGCTCAAAAGAAAATTCAGCTTGGTGTAAATACGACCCAAGGCCTGGGCGCGGGTTCAATGCCTAATATTGGCTGCGCGGCAGCGGAAGAATCTATCGATGAAATTCTTGAGCATGTTGGTAATTCGCATATGCTTTTTATCACCGCAGGAATGGGCGGCGGCACCGGAACAGGGGCTGCGCCAGTTATTGCGCAAGCGGCAAAAGAGAAGGGTATCCTGACAGTCGGAGTGATCACAAAGCCATTCCATTTTGAAGGAGCGCGGCGGATGCGCGTTGCCATGGCTGGCATTGAAGAATTGCAAAAGCATGTCGACACCTTACTCATTATTCCAAATCAAAATCTTTTTTCGATTGCTGACGAACGCACGACTTTCCACGAAGCCTTTGCGATGGCTGATGAAGTTCTGCATTCCGGTGTTCGCGGTATTACCGATTTGATGGTCATGCCTGGACTTATTAACCTCGATTTTGCCGATGTTCGAACTGTGATGGGTGAGATGGGGCAAGCGATGATGGGTACTGGCGAAGCTGAAGGGGAAAAACGTGCAATCGAAGCGGCTGAGGCTGCGATCTCAAATCCATTGCTTGACAAAGTATCCATGAAAGGTGCGCGCGGTGTACTGATTAATATTACCGGCTCTATGGATATGAAACTATTTGAAATTGATGAAGCCGCAAATCGTATTCGCGCTGAAGTGGATCCTGATGCCAATATTATTATTGGTTCGACATTCAATCAGGAGCTGGAAGGCAAGGTACGTGTTTCAGTTGTTGCGACGGGTATTGACGTTGAGAACATGAGTGAAGAAGGCGGTGACGCCAAGCCGGTTGTTGCCGAGCCTAGTGTTGCTGTGCGCCCTTGGAGGGGGATAGGTATTGGTGCACCTCAAGGAGAGGTTGCATCGGCTGAAACAAAGCATTCTGCTTTTATGCCGGCGCCTAAAATTGATACAGCGCCAGAAAAAATTGCTGAGCAAAACGCCGCCACTTCTGCGCCGTTGCAAACTGCTCAAACGGCCCAATCTGGTGTTGCAAAAGCATTACATGGCCAGTCTGAAGTTCAGGAAAATCCGGTTGGTGATGTTCAAGCGAGAATTCGTAGATTATTGACCGAGGGAGACGGCGAGTTAAATTTACCTGTGCGCGGTCCTGTAGCCGAAGCACAAGCTCAGCCTTCGCCACAGTCTGAAATGGTTGCACAAAAGAATTCCTCTGCCCACGACGCACAAGAAGATGATGTGCAGCAAGGAAGTAATCCGTTTAGAGGACGCGGCGCGCTCGGTGTTGCTGTTGGCGGATTAATGAAAAGTCTTGGCGGCGGTGATGGTGAACAATCTGGTTCGTCTGCGCCGCAAACGCGATCAGCTACAGCATCGACAAAATCGCCCGGGAGTAGCGGCGATTTATTTGAAGATGATCTGGATACTGAATTGGAAATTCCGGCCTTTTTGCGTAAGAAAAAAACTGGCTGACCTTTTGAAAATCTTAAATTTTGGTTAGTGCGTGCCGCCCCGTTGCATGACCGAATAAACCAATTTAATTTTGTTATCTGGTATTTTGGCAGCTTGAAGGATTTCCAGAAAAACCCCTTCTTAAACGGCGTTGGCTGGTATATTCATACTAGCCCCGCTCCGGCGCTTAGCACGGGTCCGCAATAGTCGATCATTCTGCTATGACAATAGTGACCGCGTGATAGGCTTATATCCTCAAAACTATCAATTGTTGAACCGTAAACCATCTGTCTGCTATGACCGGGTATTGGCAGACTCAAGGTTTGTCTATAGGACTATATTTTAAAGTCATAAGGATTGTGATTATGGATGCTTCTGAAATTGCCCGTTTGCAGCAGTATTTTGCTACTAAATTTAACCTGCAGAATATCGAGGTACGTGCTCGATCGAACAAAACCGATTCTGCCGAAGTCTATATGGGTGATGAGTTTATCGGTGTTTTATTCAAAGACACCGAAGATGGTGATATTTCCTATGACTTTAATATGGCCATCTTGGAGATTGACCTACCCTGAATGAACTAAGTCATCGGATAATTTTGGATGATCAATTGAACCCGCATAGCTATCCTGGCCTCATCCGCTTTATTACCGACCGGCCGATCATTAATATCGTGCTGGTGCTTATGGCTTTGTTGATGGTTGGTGCGACCGGTCTAAAGAGTAATGGCGATTATTCAATAACTAGTACACTTCCTTCTCTTTCTCAATTTTTTCGCTTTGGCGTTGTGATCGCATCGATCATCATGATCCCCGTTTTTTTGAAATTAATTCAAGAAAATAAAGGTAGATCCCGCATTATTGGAATGGTTGGCGCGGGGAGCGTCATACTTCTTTTTTTGTCAAATGGTGGGCAGATTGGCCAATCCGGATTAAATTATTCTATCAGTATAGAGAATTTTTTTGCCTATCCTATCGCCTTTTTCCTGATTTGGTGGGGGAGCTATTGGAGTAGACAATTTCACGCAACACTTTTACTGGCTATTCCAATTATTTATGGCGTAATTTATGCCGGGTATGGGTTCATCAATTTTGAGCAATATAGTAATTTTTCGGGTCGTGATTTAGCGCCGCAATATATTCCTTTATTGTTGGCGGCTCTTTGCCTGGGGCTGATAACGCTTATAAAGCTGAATGTGGCTTTCAATCAAAACCTGATAAACCCTTGGTCTAATCGAGACCGGATTTCTGCAAGTGTAAAACAGATATTTTTACCGACTTTTCTGTCTATATTAATCATAGGAGTCGTTGCAGGATTAAGCGTTTCCAACCCGGTGATAACCGAGATTGTGGAACTGGAATCGTCCATCGCCCCGCGAGGCTTAAACGGCCAGTTTGAATTTGCTTTGCCTGTTTTTTTTGTAGGAATTACCATAGCAGCCCTCGCAGGCATTAGCATAATTGCAGCAATACCAGGGTTTTTATTGTTGAAATATGAGCGTGACGCCAAGGCCGATGAGGAAACTATAACCCATAATGCAGAGCAAAGCTCTGCTGCGAGTATGCGAGGCTTTCCCCCGGGATACCGCCCTTTTTGGGTAGTGTTGCGAAAGCTTTTCCCAGTTCCGTCTGCATACGCATTTATGTTTATTTTGGCAGTGCTTTGTATTTTAATTAAATTATCAATCCCGGGACATCCACAATTCCAAGAGACCTTATTGATATTTGTAGCCATTATCATTGGCGGTATAGGGAGTTTGTCGCTGCGTGTGTTCGTAATGATCGGAGTGTTACTGGTGATGTCGAGATTGCTGGCGACCGGTCTTATTTTCTCATTCGGGCCTGCTCTACAGCTCCCCCTATGGGAACAACAAGTCGCTACTGGCCTTGCAATTATTGTTTTACTGGATGCGGCCGAGCGCTTTAGGGTTATTAGCCATCGCCACAAGTTTTCAAAACAAGTGATTGCAATGTTTTTGCGCGAGGCAACTGGCCCGTTCATGTTATTGAGTGGGAGCGTGATGTTAACGCTCATTGCTTCGACCCTGTGCGGTGTATGGCCAAACGGTACGTTGGCTGGATTTCAGTTTCTGATTATGTCCGGGATAATTTTCATTATGATCTTGCCAGTAACAACAATCATGGCGACCCGCTACGGGAAATTTTAATGAGCCTGTAATTAGGTCGTTTTGAAATTTATCGATCTTTTTGAGTTTCTTCTGGTTTCATTGTTTTTCCTTTCTTGCCTGATGGTGTTCTGATTGATGAGTGAGCCTGTCTATATGGGCTAAATCATGGTTGTGCGGCTCGTGCCGGCACCTCACAAATCTTCCATTTTATTGAAGCGTTCTGTTTGATGTATGAAGATTTTGAGTTTTTTGCGATTAATTCTTAAAATCATTTGCAATTGGTAATTTAATATATTATCAGAGCTTAATTGAGAATGATTATTAGTTACAGAAAATGAGCCTCATGAAATCGTACCTTAAAGGAAGTGTCAGCTTCCAGTTTTTAGCATCGTTAAGTTTATCAACATCCCTTATTTTACCGGCAATAGCGCAATCGGATCAAAGTGCGGACACTGAAATCGATGACGAGGTTCTTGTTGTTGGGAGGTATCTGGATTCCTCTCAATCAAATTCTGTCAAAACGCCAACGCCGATTATTGATGTTCCCCAATCGCTGTCGATTTTCACCGCGGATCAAATCATTGAGCAGGGCTTTGACTCTATTGGTGATCTGGTTCTTTACACACCGGGCATCAATCAGAGCCAGGGAGAGGGCCATAGGGACGCAATTGTGTTCCGGGGTGTGCGCTCTACGGCTGATTTCTATATTGATGGTGTGCGCGATGATGTTCAATATTATCGCTCGCTTTATAATTTGAATCAGATTGAAATTCTGCGCGGTCCCAATGCGCTTCTCTTTGGTCGTGGGGGCACTGGGGGTGTCTTAAATCGCGTCACCAAAAAAGGCGTGATCGGAGAAAATTTCACCGGGTTTAAATCCAGTGTCGACACTTTTGGCGCTTTTGATATTCAGCTAGATAAAAATTTTGCCGTCAATGACAAGGCGGCGTTTCGCGTAAACGGGTATTATGAAAGCCTCAATAATCATCGTGATTTCTTTGATGGGGACCGTTTTGGTATTAACCCAACATTGAGAGTCGAGGTCACGCCGGACACAGTATTTGATCTGTCCTATGAATATGTAGACAATGAGCGTTTCGTTGATCGCGGCATTCCTGCCGGTTCCGATGGGCGCCCGGCTGAAGAGCTTGCAGATATTACATTTAGTGATTCAGAATTGGCGACAACAACACTGGTTGCCCACACTGTGCGTGCAAAACTCTCCCATACATTTAACGATTATTTCAAAGTCAATCTTTCCGGTTCCTATGGCGATTTTGATAAGCTTTATCTCAATTTCTTCCCCGTAAGTTTTAACGAAGAAACCAATGTAGTCGGCATTGATGGCTATGTCGATACAACGCAACGCCAAAATCTAATTTTGTCTGCTGATTTGATTGGTGAATTTGAGGCGCTATCATTTGGCCATACGATTTTGTTTGGCGGGGAGTTTATTGACACCAATAATGATAATGACCGGTTCAATACATTTTTCGATCAAACCCAGGATGATGTGGAATTTTTTGATGCATCCCAGCCTATTAACCTGCTTAACGGTGTCGGGATAAATTCGAGCGGCGAAATTACAACCAATAGTTTTGCAGTTGATCTCAATGATGATACCGAAGCGGATGTGACGGTTTTCTCCGTTTATTTTCAAGATCAAATCGCGATCGCACCTTGGCTTGATATTGTTTTAGGCGGCCGGTTTGATAGTTTTGATATCGAGGTTGATGATATTGAGGTCTTTCTCGAGACGGGCCAACGCGATATTACCCAGCGTACAGATCAGGAATTTTCTCCCCGCCTTGGCGTGATCTTCAAACCACAAGAAAATATCTCCATTTATGGTAGTTTCAGTGAAACCTTTTTGCCCCGTTCAGGCGAGCAATTTGCTGATTTGCCCGATGATCCGGCAACGCCTGATGACGAAACATTGGACCCTAACACATTTCAAAATCTTGAAGTCGGGTTGAAATGGGATTTTGATAACGGGTTAAGCCTTTCCCTGGCGGCATTTGAAAACGAGCAAAGTTCACCGCAAGAATCCGATGTTGAGATTGGTACGCTGGTCATTATTGACTCGGAAGTGCGCGGTATTGAAGCGCAATTGCAAGGTCAGCTAACCGATAAGTTCGATTTCTCGTTAGGCTATAGCTATCTTGAGGGCAATCAGGTTGACCAGATTGATGGTCAGTCCGTTGACAATGGATTGCGGCTTCGTGAACTTCCCTCCCATACGGTTAATGTTTGGGGTAATTATCAAATCTTGCCACGTTTTGGCCTTGGCGCGGGGCTTACCTATCAAGATGAAAGTTTTGCAGGTAATGATAACTCCGTCACACTGCCTTCATTCGTGCGTATTGATGCGGCGGCATATTATGATTTGACCGACGATGTTCGCCTTCAAGTCAATCTTGAGAATCTAACGGATACGGAATATTTTCCCAATGCCCACACCAACAATAATATTACTGTTGGCGCGCCGATCAATGCCAAATTTACAATAAGTGGTCGCTTCTAGTAGGGGGGCTAAAGATTCGACAAGGTCAGCCGGGTCAGACATGCGTTTGATCCGGCTGATTTTATTGCCAGCGCATTCAATCTGGATATGGGGGTATTCCTTGTCGGCTTTCTCGCAAGATGGAACGGTTTGCCTGTCAACCAGTCCTACCCTGTAATTTAGATTGTTAACTGTGCTAACATATAGACGTAGCGTGATGTTCGCGCTAAATGCAGAGATTAGATATCTCTAATTTCCGGATTTTTAAATATGGTAGAAAAACAGGTTCGCAAAAAAAAGACTGCCAAAAAAAAATCGGCGGTTAAAAAACCCGGTAAAAAAACGGCAACCGGAAAATTAAAATCAAAGCATGCTAAACCTAAAGCCAAGAAGGTAAGCCCGAAGAAAGCCGCCTCTAAAAAGGCATCAGCAAAAAAAAATATTCCAAACGAATTTATTCGTCCACTCGAGCACCTCAACGGCAAGAAGCCGCCTGCACCGGAATGGTTTACTAATGCGTTGGCCAAGAAACCAGAAACTGGCAGTGTTAAGGTTGAGGGCACCAAAATCTGTTACTCGGTTTGGGGCAAGCGCGGCCTTCCGGGGGTGTTACTTATTCATGGTGGGCGAGCCCATCGCCGCTGGTGGGATCCGTTTGCACCAATGTTGGCTAGTGATCAGTTTCGCGTGGCGACCATTGATCTGTCAGGCCTTGGGGATTCAGGATGGCGTGAGCGCTATTCCCTTAAATGCCATGCGATGGAAATATTTGCCATATGCGAGGCCGCTGGCTTGAGTGACGTATCCCGGCCCTTAATCGTCGGCCATAGTTTTGGTGGCTGGGCGACATTGGGCGCAGTGGAGACGGCCGGGGAAAAACTTGGCGGTGCAATCGTTATTGATTCGCCTTTTGGTGTACCCGATCCGGACGAGGGCTACAGCTTCAAAATGGGGCGCGATGTCAAGCAAAAACCAGTATCAAATAAGGTCTATGCGACGAAGGAAGAGCCAATTTCGCGCTTTCGGCTATTACCGAGCCAACCGGGTGAAGAATATTATTTGCTTGATTATATTGCGAGAAATGGGCTGAAACGCGCCATTGATCCGGTTTCTGGCAAAACGGGATGGACCTGGAAGTTCGATCCCTCCCATGGCCAAAATTTTGATATTCACTTTGACCGGGATTTATTTCTCGCGGCGCGCTGTCCGCTCGCTTTTATATATGGAGAGAAATCGGCCTTCGTGTCGGGTGACGGATTTATCCATACCAAACGCCAAGCTAAGGGGCGATCACCGATAATGATGATACCCGAAGGCCACCATCATTTGATGATGGACCAACCTTTGGCATTTGTCGCCGCCCTGCGGGCATTGCTCACCAGCTGGCCGGTTCGGGTCGGATTTTAAAACTTTGTTTTAATTGTGCTTGCAGGACGGCTAAAAATCCGTCAAATAATATATGAATAGTGTATCGATATTCTAAGATGTTAGAATATCGATATTAGAATGGAAAATTACTTCAGGGTCTTACGCAATGAGTGATAATATACCAAGCTCCGGTGGTGATGATGAAATGAACATCAGCACCTATAAGACTGTTATGGGTTTTTCAACAAAAGTGGGCGTGCCGTTAGCTATTGGGCTGACAGTCATGTTTTCCAGCTTTGTACTCGCCAATGGTTGGATCACCTCTATATTGGCAGGTATTGTCTCTGGTGTTTTTTCATACTTTGTTGTGAAGATGTTCTTCTCCCATTAGGAAGAATAGCTGTTATCAGGTTTCTAGGTTGAGTATTTCTAGCGTGCGGGTATTTGCACGCAGTAAATGTGAGCTATCCAGCTTACAGGCAGTCGTAAAATGATAAGATTTAGTGTGCGCCGCGATTTAAGGGCGCATTTTATCTCTGTGCTTAATTAGACATAAGCCAATAAGGGTATGCCAAATTGTGTTGCCCGGTTTAATGCACGGTGCTCGATCCGCCGTAGTCGATTTGCGCATTTGTTCTATTGGTGTGTTTTTATAGTTTTAGTATTTTAAGAATTTGTTTCGGAGCCTTCATGAAAATAGCGATTTTGAAAGAGAGCCGTGCCGATGAGACCCGCGTTGCGGCAACACCGGAGACGGTTCAGAAATATATTAGTCTTGGAGCTGAACTTGTTGTTGTTTCGGGAGCTGGCACGAATGCATCCATTCGTGATGAAGATTATAAAAATGCCGGTGCCACAATCGTCAAAAGCGCTAGCAAAGCCCTAGAGTCTGCCGATTTGGTATTGAAAGTTCAGCGGCCAAGTGGCACCGAAATAGGCCAAATCGCAAATGGAGCGAGTTTGATTTCAATCTTGGCGCCTCACGCAGATACCGAAGCGTTGGAACAATATGCTATCGCTGGCATTGATAGCTATGCAATGGATTTGATGCCACGTATTACCCGTGCGCAGTCCATGGATGTGCTCTCATCACAGTCAAATCTATCAGGTTACAAGGCCGTCATTGATGCGGCGGCTTATTACGGTAGGGCCATGCCAATGATGATGACGGCGGCGGGCACAGTTGCTCCGGCAAAAGTCTTTGTGATGGGCGCGGGCGTTGCCGGGCTTCAGGCAATTGCTACAGCGCGGCGTTTGGGTGCAATTGTCTCCGCGACTGACGTTCGTTACGCGGCAAAGGAACAAGTGGAAAGCCTAGGGGCTACCTTCGTTACTGTCGATGAAGAGGCGATGAAAGACGCAGAGACCGAGGGCGGTTATGCCAAGGAGATGTCGGACGATTTCAAAGAGCGTCAGGCTGAATATGTTACCGACCATATTGCCAAGCAGGATATCGTGATCACGACCGCATTAATTCCGGGTCGTCCCGCGCCACTTTTGGTAAGTGATAATATGATCGACGGGATGAAGCCGGGAAGCGTAATCGTTGACCTTGCGGTGGAGCAGGGCGGTAATGTTTCCGCGAGTGTTGCCGGAGATATTATTGAGCGAAATGGGGTGAACATACTTGGCCATAATAATATGCCGGGCCGACTAGCCGCTGATGCTTCTAGCTTATATGCGCGCAACCTCTATAATTTTATCGCTGCTTTTCATGATAAGGAGAGCGGTGAGATCACCTTTGATCCAGAAGATGAAATCATAAAGGGCATAAACCTTACGCGTAACGGTGCGATTGTGCATCCGTATTTTGCTCCTGAATTACCCAAAATTGTTCCTGAAGAACTGGAAACGCCAAACAATAGTGATGCGGATGACCAGAGTGAAAACGAAACATCATCTGAAGAATAATTCTACGAATTTCAAATCGAAAATAGTCAAGACGAAACCAAGCGAGAATGCTGATGACACAAGACAATGAGCTCACTCGAGACCAGTTACAAGATGCAGCAGAGCAGGCTAGGCAAGCAGCAGATGCAGCCCAGGCGGCGGCGAACAATGCCCTGGAAAATGCTTCGGTCGCACAAAGCTCTGCCGATCAAGCTGGCTCGATAGCAGATACTCTTTTCAATGTTGCTGAAAATTTTGGCGGGCCATCTGATTTTATTTATTTGTTCGCCATATTCGCTCTGGCAATTTTTGTCGGCTACTACGTGGTTTGGTCTGTAACCCCCGCTTTGCATACCCCGTTAATGTCGGTGACAAATGCAATTTCATCGGTGGTTATTGTTGGTGCTTTGCTGGCGGTCGGTGCTGATCTTACGAGTGCGGGTGCAGGAGGGGGCTTTATCTCTAAACTCCTTGGTTTTCTCGCTATTATCCTTGCGAGTGTAAATATATTTGGCGGCTTTTTAGTCACTGAACGAATGCTCGCTATGTACAAGAAAAAAGATAAATAGAGGAAAATCATCGTGTCAGTTAATTTAACCGCTCTCCTCTATATCGTCTCAGGTATATTATTCATTCTCTCCTTGCGCGGATTATCTTCTCCGGAAACATCGCGTCAGGGAAATCGCTATGGCATGATCGGGATGGCGATAGCCATCGTGACCAGTCTATTCCTTTTGCAGGATAAAAGTTTCAGTAGCTGGCTGATGATCCTCTCCGGGATCATGATTGGTGGTGTTGCCGGGGCGACAATTGCTAAGCGCATTGCTATGACCGCGATGCCGCAGCTGGTTGCCGGTTTTCACTCCCTTGTCGGCCTATCGGCTGTATTTATTGCTTGGGCTGCATTTTTGGCGCCGGGTGCTTTCGGGATCGGTGAGCCGGGTCATATCCATTTGCAATCTGTTGTCGAGATGTCTCTTGGTGTTGCCATTGGTGCGATCACATTCTCTGGATCAGTGATTGCCGGGTTAAAGCTATCGGGAAAAATGAGCGGCAAGCCGATCATGCTGCCAATGCGCCATGTGATTAATCTGGCACTTGGCGGTATAACATTTTTGCTGATCGGGTTGCTTGTTACTGGTGAGCAGCATTGGACAATTTTTCTATTACTGACTTTAGTCGCCTTCGCTTTGGGTTTCTTATTGATTATTCCAATTGGCGGTGGTGACATGCCGGTGGTTGTCTCGATGCTAAACTCTTATTCCGGCTGGGCGGCAGCTGGAATTGGTTTCACTTTGGAAAATATGGCGCTGATTATTACTGGCGCGCTTGTTGGTTCTTCGGGGGCGATCCTTTCCTACATTATGTGTAAGGGCATGAACCGCAACTTCCTGTCTGTTATCCTGGGTGGTTTTGGGGCAGATGATGATGCGGCTGGCGGTGCTGGCGGGGGCGAAGATGATCGCCCCGTTAAACAGGGCTCTGCTGAAGATGCTGCCTTTATTATGAAAAATGCGGGCAAGGTCATTATCGTGCCGGGCTATGGTATGGCAGTGGCGCAAGCACAACATGCATTACGGGAAATGGCCGATACCCTTAAAGAAGCTGGTGTGGAGGTGAAGTATGCAATCCATCCGGTTGCGGGGCGTATGCCGGGCCATATGAATGTACTGCTTGCCGAGGCCAATGTTCCCTATGATGAAGTATTTGAGCTTGAAGATATCAACTCCGAGTTCCGCACTGCGGATGTGGCATTTGTCATTGGTGCAAATGACGTGACTAATCCGGCTGCGAAAACCGATAAGACATCAGCAATTTACGGAATGCCAATTCTTGATGTAGAAAATGCGGGTACGGTTTTGTTTGTCAAACGCTCTATGGCGTCGGGTTATGCTGGCGTACAAAATGAACTGTTTTTCAAAGATAATACGATGATGCTTTTTGGTGACGCCAAGAAAATGTGCGAAGAAGTTGTTAAATCTATGGGCTAATAGGTTGTTTCTGACAGCGTATTCTCTCGTTTCAAGCTGGCACTGAATGAATGAAAATCTCAGCTTTGAGATTTTCTAACCTCGCTTTAGCTTATTGAAAAATGTTTTGAGGAAAAGGCACGTTGGATATTTTAACGCCCACACAGGTTACAGAAGGTGAGTTTAAAGGCTGGCAAACATGGGCGGTTGAACCGTTTGAACATGATCTGGTTGGCCCGTTTTATTTTCGTAATGATGATCAGGGCCCGGTTTGTGCGTTTCGGGCAGAAGCAAAACATATGAATGCGGGAGGGATCATGCATGGGGGGTGCTTGATGACTTTCGCAGATTTCTCGCTCTTTGGAATTTCACGGGAGCATTTTCTTGAATCCTACGGGGTCACTGCCGCATTCACATCCGAGTTTTTGAATATTGCTAAAATTGGTGAGTTGATAGAGGCACGCGGAGAAGTCTTGCGCGCAGGGGGGAGTCTGATTTTCGTGCGCGGACTTGTTACGGCAGACGGGAGGCCGTGCCTGAATTTTTCCGGAACCATTAAACGGGTCAAGCCTGTTACTCCAGCTTAATACTGTCTTATGGTGAAAGCTGGACAGATCCAGAACCAGTTATTCCGCATTTGTTTTGCGAATCTGTGATCAATAGGAAATTCAGAGCAGTATTATGATTCAACTTTTTGTAAACCTGCTCTAGTAATGAACGACAAGGCGGGCGCTTTGCGCCGCAGCTGGTATGACGAGCGTTTCAGTAATGGTTACGCCGCAAGAAAGAGTTGTCGTCTGGCGGCCATTTTTATCGGCAGTTTGACCGTCAAATCCCTCACCGCAATTTACGAAACTGCCCGGCGTTTTCTCCAGCTGGAAATGATAATTTGGCGGGGCAGCCACATAGAGTTCTGAAATAATTCCGCCGGAAGTTGGCCCCGGAGAGATCGAACCGGCTGTATTTGATATTGCCACACGGTGGTTCGAGAGAGCCTCTTGGGCGTGTGATTCGACCGGGAATGTTCCAAATGCGAGTATAATCAATGCGAAAGCTGCTAAGCCTTGGCATGAAATAGGGTAAAGAAAGTGTTTATAAAAGAGACTCATGGGCGGGTAATCGCAAAATGCGGGCCGTAAACCCCAAAAGTCACCCTATCACGGCTAAATCGCGCATTAGTTATTGTATATTTACCTCGAAATTGGGCATATTGTGTTGAGGATCTGGTTCTGTTTGGTTCATTTTGAAAAATACCAATGATCAAGGGCTATATTCTGGCAGAAGAAGTGCTTAGTTGAAACAACCGGGCTTTGCGGATATAGACCGCGACACTAATTTTAACAGCCCAACTATAGTTGGGCATGAGGTAGGTATGGGTATTTTTGCTGATTATGAATTACAGGGAAGCACCATTATTGCCCGTGATACGGGCACGCATATTCCCCTTACCCGTCAATTGCTGAATGATGTCGTTAAAGTCACATCATTTGTCTGGTTTGTTAATGCTCTGAAAGCGACTCGATTTGTACGGGGGCGTGAGCCTCGGGCAAAAATTTCTTTTTTTCCAAAACAACCCAAATCTTTTTATGCTATATGGCCGGTTTGCCAAATGGCTGATGTAAAGATAGTGGAAGATCCAGCCGAAGCAGATTTACATTTCTACTTTGAGGACAATGAATTTTTGACCGCGCCCCGCGCTGCGCCGTCTAAGCGTCATGCCTTTAATGTTGGCTGTCATGATATTCGCAAAAGTGCAGTTGCCCGTATCTTTGAAGAAGTCTTTGGCTATGGGCTTGCGGTTGACCCTCAAACTTATGTTGGTCCTGCGGTCGAAAAATCCGAGGCTAATGGCAAGCATGATGGACGCATTGTCCAATGTCCTTTGAATGATGCAAGGAGCGACCGTGTTTACCAACGTCTTGTTGATAACACATATAATGGCACAGACTATATTGATATCCGCACACCGATTGTGGGTGGTCAAATTCCCTTTGTATATTTAAAGCGCCGTTCTGTTGACGGACGCTTCTCGAATGAAAACCGTCAAGTTGATATTGTCGATGCGGATGCGGTTTTGTCGGCTGAAGAGCAAGTCAATATAATTGATTTTGCTAAGGCCATGTCCCTTGATTTTGGCGGCCTTGATGTTTTGCGCAATCGTGATGATGGACGCATTTATATTGTCGACGTCAATAAGACGGATATGGGACCGCCTACTGCACTATCGGGAAAAGCAAAATTAACCGCTATTCGTGGTCTGGCTGGCGCTTTTGCAAAAATGGTTGATGATCAGTTGGCTCAAGATAGTGATACGGTAAAAGCAACAAAAAAGGCTGCTTAAAGCTTTTGGATGTTGCAGGGGCGTGAGCTTTAAAGAAAAAAAGCAAACCCCTTTATGCCTAGCGCTTAGGAAAATAAATAAAGGCATCATGGAAAAAGATGCATCCTCCTTCGAAGAAATAGAATTTGTTCGCAACTTCTCATTTGAATATGGGGTGCCAAGCGAAATTGCTCCTGGTGTTTTGCGTGTCATCGCCAAAAACCCCGGACCTTTTACTTATACCGGTTCCGGAACCTATATTATTAGCGCGCCTGATGGTCGTGGTTCATCTGCAATAATTGATCCGGGGCCAGATATTTCTGATCATATTAATGCGATTGTCGAAGCTGCTGGTGAGATTAGCCATATTTTTGTAACCCATACCCATGCGGATCATTGCGGCGCTGCGCGAAATTTGCAAAAAAAATGTAATGCAAAGATTTACGGGTATGGCCCACATCCCCAAGAAATCTCCGGAGAGGACGCGCCAGCTCTGGAAGAGGGCGGCGATATGAGCTTCAAACCTGATATCGAATTGCGTGATGGCGATGTCATAAAAGGTAAGGGGTGGGAAATTGAAAGTGTTTGGACGCCCGGTCATATATCCAACCATTTATGTTTTGCTCTCAAGGGCGAGAAAATATTGTTTACAGGCGATCATATTATGGGCTGGGCTACGACAGTGATCATTCCACCTGATGGTAGCATGAAAGAATATTTTTCTAGTTTGGACAAAGTCTTAGATCGTGATGAAACGCTCTATCTACCAACACATGGTGCCCCGATCACTAAGCCCCACCGTTTTACGCGCGCAGTCAAAGCCCACCGTAAAATGCGAGATGGTCAAATTCTGCATCAACTCGGAGAAGGCTTGGAAACAATACCGGAAATTGTAGCGGTAATGTATGCGGACATTGATAAACGATTACACGGCGCAGCCGCTTTAAATGTGTTTGCCCATCTTATTGGTCTTTGCATGGATGAAAAAGTAAGTTGTAACGGCTCACCCGCACTGGATAGCCGTTATAACAAAATTTAATCATCACCCAAAATATGCGTGTTTCTATATTTGATTATCAGTCAATCGTTTCATCTATATAGGGTTGACTGGTTAGGTGCAGTAAAAAGAATGACGATGCGATAAGCATGCATAGCGCAAACAATTCAAAATGATTTTCTCCCATCCAGTTGCTTGCAGCGCATGCAAGTGAAATCACCATATAAGGTGTTAGTCTCGGGTTTTCATGACGAAACCGGATAAAAAAGATAGAAGCAGTGGCAATGAACAAGGCCACCGAAGTGATATCAAAAAAAGAATTCATTACTCTTACCCAAACAAATTACGCTTAATTGATAAGAGGGTAATAGCGGGAGTTTAAGATTGGTTTAGAAGAATTGGTTAAAAATTCTTTAAAAATTAAAGCGAATAGAGCGATTGTAAATGGGAAAAACAGCCCATTCCCCTTTGTGGATAAGCAAATAAATACAAAGCTACAAACAAGCTAAACATTTGATTTATTATAGTTTTTTGGTGCGCGGTGGGAAATTTTACCAAGAGCATATCAGCAAACTGACTGCTCTTAAAAAAAATTAAGCCACCGAGATCATTGGCGCAGCTTCCGGTAAATCCTCACCAAAGGCCCTCTGATAAAACTCGGCAACTGTTGCGCGTTCCAGTTCATCACATTTGTTTAAGAAGGTAACGCGAAAAGCATAGCCCACATCTTTGAAAATTTCCGCGTTCTGTGCCCAGGTAATGACGGTTCGAGGACTCATTACGGTTGAGATATCACCGTTTATAAATGCGTTACGGGTCATATCTGCTACGCGAACCATTGCATCAATTTTTTTCATACCGGCTTTATCAGAATAAGCCGGGCATTTAGCAGCAACAATTTCGACCTCGGCTTGGTGCTCGAGATAGTTCAGTGTTGTGACTAATGACCAGCGGTCCATTTGTCCTTGATTGATTTGTTGCGTGCCGTGATAAAGGCCTGTTGTGTCACCAAGGCCGATGGTATTTGTTGTGGCAAACAACCGAAAATAGGGGTTAGGCGTAATAACCTTGTTTTGATCGAGTAAGGTCAGGCGGCCTTCAGCTTCGAGAATGCGCTGAATTACAAACATAACGTCAGGGCGCCCAGCATCATATTCATCAAATATCAGGGCAACGGGTCGCTGAAAGGCCCATGGAAGAATACCCTCTTTGAACGCGGTAACCTGTTTGCCGTCTTCAACCACAATTGCATCGCGCCCAATCAGATCAATTCGGCTGACATGGCTATCGAGGTTGATGCGAACGCTTGGCCAGTTCAGCTTTGCTGCAACCTGCTCAATATGAGTTGATTTGCCCGTACCGTGATAGCCTTGCACCATGACCCGTCGATTATGGGCAAAGCCTGCGAGAATGGACAGGGTCGTCTGGGGATCAAACCGATAGGCCTCATCGACTGGGGCAGTGTATTCGGACGGTTCGCTAAAAGCTGGTATTTCCATATCAATATCGACACCAAAAGTGTCACGAGCGGAAACCGTTTTGTCTGGGCCAGGCAAAATGACATCATCAGCGGAGTTAGGCATATGGGTTTAGCTTTCAGTGAAAAAGTGTGAGTATTAGCGGTAATATGATTTTGAATTTGAAGGATACCAATAGTAAGACAGCATAGCCATAAACAATAGGCGCGCGGCATTCAAGATCAGCAGATTTTTGCTTTCTTTAAAATTTGATGGGCTTTCACCACGCCCTGCAATTGTTCTTCGGCGCTACGATCCCCTTCATTGGAATCGGGATGAAATTTGCGCAAAAGTTCTGCATAGCGTTTACGTATTTTGGATTCCGGGGCGTTGATGTCCAGGCCAAGGGTTTCAAATGCCCCTTCTTGTAATTTGGTCAGCCTTTTGCCGCCGCGATACGCGCCGCTAACCTGTGCGGCTTTCTGGCGCACATCCTCGCCCAATACCCCAAAAGCATCGCTCATATCTGCTGGGCCTTTGGTTTTGGAAGCCGCTGCGGCGCGCTCATTCTTGGCCCAGCCCCATGTTGGGCGGTCGCCATAGATATTGGATTCCCGGGCCTTTTTCGCTTCCTCGGCGCTCATGCCTTCAAAATAGTTCCATTGCTTATTGTGCTCGCGAGCGTGATTGGCGCAAAACCATATATAATCTCGCGGATCACGAGGAGATTTCGCTGTGCGGCAATCGCCGGGTTCTTTGCATCCCTCTGCTTCACAAATTTTGTCGACCGGGCGCTTCCACGCAGGCTCCTTTTTGGATTTTGCACTGGGTGGTTTTACGCGGATATCAAATCCGTGGCGGGGTTTGTAATTCTCATCTTTCATAATCTCTATTATGGCAATGTCCGGGCTACGATACAATCTTGACAATGTTCAAGAAAAGGCGATGTTCTGGCCGGATGTCTCAGATTCAAAAAATGCGCACAACTATTGAGGGCAAATTGGTTGAAGCCCTGTCTCCGCTTCATATTGAGGTCAAGGATGAGTCGCATCTTCATGCTGGCCATGCGGGTGCGCGCGAGGGGGGCGAGTCGCATTTTAGGGTGCTGATTGTCGCAGAGGCCTTTGAGGGCATGAACCGCGTGGCACGTCAAAGGCGGATCAATCAAATCCTGGCCGGTGAACTCAAAGAGCAAATACATGCGCTCGCCATGAAAACATTGACCCCTTCAGAATATAAAACCTCCAATAATTAATTTTAGTTAAGCCTAGAGTGATAAAATGGAACTTGTCGTTGCCCCTGTTACTTATGCTTTGATTGTTGCAAATATTCTGGTGAGTTGCTGGGCTTTATTTTATGATCGTAAATTCATTGATCAATTTGCGTTCAACATAACCGGTATCGGCAGGCACGGTCAGAGCTATCGGATTTTTACCTCTTCTTTTTTGCATGCCGATCCTATGCATCTCCTTTTTAATATGATGACCCTGTTTTTCTTCGGGCCTCAAGTGGAAGCTGTGTTGGGGAAGTTGGGATTTTTGGTTGTGTATTTTGGTGCGGTTTTAGCGAGCGGCATTTTTACTTTCTACATCAAACGTAGCAATTTAAATTACACCTCTATTGGTGCATCAGATGCCACGTGCGGAATTTTGTTTGCTTTTATCTTAATGGCGCCTTTTGCGAAGATGTATGTCTTTCCCATTCCCTTTGAAATTTCTGCGTGGGCGTATGGAATTATTTTTATACTGATTTCCTCATTTCTGGTGGGCGGAGAGAATAATCGAATTGCCCATGAAAGCCATCTCAGCGGTGCTGCGGCGGGACTGGTTTTAACAGCGCTCATGGCGCCTGAAGTATTTACCCGGCTCCTAACCTAAAAAATAATGGGCGATGAGGGGCATATAAAAAAGTGAAACCGAAAAAACAAGGAAGGGCATCCTGTTTCTTCGGTTCCACCCGGCTGGTAACCAGATGAGAAGGGTAATCACTCTGGTTGTCTCTCCCCCGCGCCGATATTCTAATTCGTCAATTTTCAGACTTCCGGGGTATCGTTTGAGTAGTCTGTCGATAATCTAATATTTACTTTTAAAAAAGGCCGAGATAGGGCGAATTCATGAATTTGTGTCGGCAGTTTAAGGTAAAATCGCGGCGCGAATAAAAATTAGCGTGATGTCTCCGTTATTGATCCGCCTAAGGATAGTTTTAAGTGTTCTGGGAATTGCGCACGTTTCTGGAAATAAATTTTGCGGGCAAGGGCTAGCATGGGCGGTGTGAATAGAAGATTGTTCAAGAGCGCATTATGGGGTGCCATGGTCCATGCGCCATGAAGCAATTTTTTGCGCGTAAAGTCGGGATATTTTTTTGCCATAACAAGGCCCGGATCCGCGCCGCCATCAAGGAGATAGTTTGCAATCGCAAATCCTGCCCCGCGACCATATTGAAAGGCAAGGCGGATGCCACCTGCGGTTAGGGGGGAGACCAAGCCAGCAGCATCTCCCGTTAAGAGGACATTGTGGGTAGAAAGGGGGTTGACCAGTCCACCGCAAGGGATTGGCCCGGAACGTCT
Source organism: uncultured Caulobacterales bacterium (assembly GCA_964392325.1). Classification (GTDB taxonomy): domain Bacteria; phylum Pseudomonadota; class Alphaproteobacteria; order Caulobacterales; family Parvularculaceae; genus CALLPQ01. The sequence continues at coordinate 17,405 of CAYMPJ010000006.1, read as the reverse complement.
TGCTTTTTCTCGTAGATCGAGCAGCCCGGGAAAATGGGGGTGTATTTTACTCAGGAAGTGATTGTAATCGGGTTTGCGCTCTTTAAAGAGGTCGCGGCCGGGAATGAGTTTATTGAGATGGTTGCCCGGTTTGTTTTGTGAAACTGCGAGGCCGATCTGGGTCATATCGACTCCGGGTACCATCCAGCCGAGATAACCGGGCGCGTGGTAGTTATCGATAAAGCAATGCAACAAATCAGGATCAAGGCCGGGAAGGGGCGCATATTCGGTCTCCAACCCGATCATAAAGTCCTTATTTTGCCCAAGGTTGAATGCTTTTGCGACACGCGATCTCGCGCCGTCGGCTCCCAGCAGGTAGCGCGCCGTCAAATCAAGACCGTGCAGCCGGATAAGATCGCCGTCATGGCTGGCGCTTTCAAAACGTGTTCCAAATAACAGATCAGCACCGGCCCGGCTTGCCTCTCGCCCCAGCCAGCGCATTAATGCAGGTGTATCTGTTGCGACAAAATAATATCCTGGCGCAAACAGGTCTGTATGGCGCATATTGGGGGCATATAGTCTAACACCCGGAATTTTCCGGGTAAGGCTTGCCGGAATATCCGTTTCTTCAGTGGCTTCCTTAACCAATATGCCCGTGCTGCGTACTCGCGCTCCCGGTTCCTTTTTTGCATCAATCACCGCGACTTTAAGGCCCCGATGGGCCGCTGTTCTCGCGGCAATTAAACCTGCAAAGCTGGCGCCGATAATGATAAGGTCATAATTGTGTTGGTTTGATACAGTTTGCGAGTGTCCTTGATGCATTTGAGAGCCCTTTCAAAATCCTGCTTGCGTGGGTTGATAAGCCCCTATTGTGGCTGCAAACAGGCCAGTTTTAGTTCAGCATTGGGCATTGGCTTCCTTTGTGCTTTTTTGCGGGATTTATGAGGAAAAAGGCGTAGCCGGGGAGTTTGTCTTGGGTGCTGTTTATGGGGGCGCTGTTTACGGCCAATATTAAGGAAATCTGGCATTGTTTTTGCTTGTTTAGCTAATGGTTCATACATCACGTAAATATTGAAAGCCCAGTAAAAACAAAGATTTGGCATTGTTTGGTAAATGAGATCGCAGTGGAATATTTGGAAAACATAGACATTTATGAGATCGCGATCGCGGCCGTGTCTTTTTTTACCGGTCTATTGCTGGGTGCGATTGTTTGGGGGCGCTCGCGTAAACAAATGATGGAACTGGAAGATGAATTGGCCCTCCTGAGAGCCCGTACAGGGTCTTGTGTACTGGATAGTGAAACATCAATTTCAGGCGACACATTGTCAGCTGAAAGCGAGGCAGCTGATATGGGGTCAGCAGATATGGAGCCAAGGGCTCTTGAGCAAAGCTTTGTTGCTGATGAGGAGCAATATAGGGATTTGAAGGGTGAGCAGGATTCCTTGAGTGTTGATGAGGGGGAAGAGGTTTCTGTAAAGGGAGATGATCGGATTGGTTACAGCGAAGAGACAAAAGTGCAATCGCGTATTTGGCCGAGGAAATCTGCGCGCGCCAAAACAGATCGCTCAGAGATTGTCAATGAATTGTCCAGCGAGATCAGTAAGATAAAGAAAACTCTTGAAAGAAGTTCCATAGATGTGGACTCGCTAAAAGAATATTTGGACAGCACAGATGTTTCCGTAAGATCGGCCAGCAATCGCCTTGATAAAATATTGACTGTTCTTGATGCTAATGGCCAACCAAACGTTTTGGGTCAGAATTTAACTGCGGATGAAAACCCATTGGCAGGGAATTCGATTTCACTCGGTGATGACCCCGAAAAGGGCTGAATCTCTGCATTCTAAACAAATCTCCTCCGGTTTTAATTTTATCCCCTCGAATATTTCAAGCAAGTATGGCATTGTGCCCCTAGTTAATTTCAGGAAAGAGCCTTGTTACAGCAACTCACAACATCAGCTCTGCTTTTGGGCATAACCACCTTAATCCATGGTTTTTTCATTGCCATTGCCGCCAGTTGCATGAGGCCTTTTTTCAAGCAAATGCCAAGCGCGATCCGGTTCATGCGTAATATGATTATTTTGGTGTTTTTGGCATTGGTGTTGAGTTTTGCTCACTTTCTGGAAATTGGAATTTGGGGGTATGCCTATCTGCGCTTGGGGGTAGTTGAAGATTTTGAGACTGCTCTGTATTTTTCCAGTGTTAGTTATACTACGCTGGGGCTTGGGGGGATTGAAATTGCCAAAGAATGGCGGCTTCTGCCTGGTGCCACCGCCGCAAACGGGTTTTTGCTTTTTGGAATGTCTGCTGCCTTTATGATGGATATTAAAAACAAGATGCGCCTGAACCGATAATTCAAGTTTATGTATAACAGAAGCCTTTCAACCGGGGACAAAATAAGAGGATACTATCGTTATTGCGCTAATCGTCCCCCCTTTGCGGTGTTTTTAAACGCGGCGATATGGGAGAGGCTCACCGGGCTAATTTATGTTAATTGAAATCGACAAAAACCTTTCTATATAAAAATAACCAACAACTGAGTGAAGGCCGAACCCATGCAAACCCAGAACCCATTTTTTGACCAGATTTCCCAAGTCATGACCGAGGCGGCGGGCGCTGCTGACGGGGTGCGCCGTGAGGCGGAGACAGTATTTCGGGGGCAGTTACAAAAAATCCTTGGTGATATGGATCTTGTCACGCGCGAGGAGTTTGAGGCCGTTCAGGAAATGGCCAGCTTAGCGCGCGAGGAAAATGAAGCCTTGAAATTGCGTATTGAGGCCCTCGAGGCCAAAGTCAAATAGCTGTGTAACAATCTGGCGTAAATGCGGGGATACACAAGGCGAGAAAGATAAGATCGTCATTACTTTTATTTTCAATGTTTTGGCTGGTCTCTTTGGGGATATGAATGCAATCCCCGGCCTTTACAGCAAAAGTCTCGCCGCCAACCTGCATCTCTCCCACACCGCTTTCTATAATATAAGTTTCATCGACCGTGAGCTGATGGTTCTGGGTGATATGAAAAGCGGGTAATCGGCACCGCGCAAGGGATGATTGCGGGTGGCCGGGGTGGTTGAGCAATTCATAGACATAAATGCCCTCTTCAATCCATACTTCCTTTTTGGCTTCATGGCGTAACAGGGCCAGCGATGCGGTGTTGTTTTTCATTGGTGTTCAACCTTGTCTATCAACGCGAAAGATATAAGAACTAGACCTCAGGATATGTTTTTATCAATGGGACTTATCAGGCATGTGTTCCGGCGTTGTATTGTTCGCGTGTCTTTACAGCAAAACCGCTGACCAATTCAATTTTACGCGCCAGAAGAGACATTATGATTAACTCGTTCGACGCATCACTGAAGTCAAATCAGAAACCATTTGATTTGCTTATCCATAATGCTGTCATTGTCAGCTGTGATGATGCGCATACGCTTTATCCCGATGGGATGATCGCGGTGAGGGACGGTAAGATTGTTGGGATTGGTCACGGGTCAAATAATTCCAGTGTTAGTGATGGTTCGCTCTATCAAGCATCGAGATATATCGATGCTATGGGTCAAGTATTGATGCCTGGTTTGATTAACACACATTGTCATGGCGGGGATAGTTTGTTTCGCGGCCTTGTTGAAGGGTTGCCTCTTGAGCCTTGGTTGGAAAAACTATGGATAGCGGAAAGTGCAATCCTTAATCCGGAAACAATCGAACTGGGGTCATTGCTTGGGCTTGGGGAGAATTTGTTAAATGGTGTGACGACAGTCCTGGATATGTTCTGGGAGCCTGCTGCAATTATCCGTGCGGGGGAGGCTTTGGGACTGCGGGTGGCAACGGGCGGATTGTTTTTTGATCCGCCAGGCATAGACGGAGCAACTGCCGATCAACGAGAGGGACTGGCGCGCACATTTTTTGAAGAGCATAAAGATCATGAGACGCTGATACCGAGCGTTAGTGTGCATGGGGCCTATACAGTCTCGCCTGAAAGCATCAAGACGGCCTTGAGGGTTCGCGATGACTTTGACGCATTGATTACAATCCATGCGGCGGAGACCGCTATGGAACAAAATATAGTGCACGGACAATATGGTCGGCGGGTTATTGATCATTTGAATCATTGCGGGCTGCTTGGTAAAAATGCGGTGCTGGCTCACTGCGTGCATCTTGATGAAGGGGAGATGGAATTACTTGCAAAATCTGGCACCCATGTTTCACATAATTCGATGTCTAATCTAAAACTGGGGTCCGGAATTGCGCCAGTGCCTGATCTTCTAAAGCTAGGCATTAATGTGAGCCTTGGCACGGATGGCGCAGTTAGCGGGAACGATCTTGATTTATGGAAAGCCCTTCGCCTTGCGGGCACCCTTCATAATGGGTTTAATCAAGACGCATTGGCTGTTAGCGCAAAAGACGCCTTGGCGATGGCGACATTGAACGGGGCCAGGGCGCTTGGGATTGCGGGGGAGGCCGGTTCGCTGGAAATTGGTAAGCGTGCAGATTTTATCATTGTTTCTAACGATCAACTTCATAGCGTTCCGATCTTTGATCCAATTGATCATCTTGTTTTTGCTGCGTCCCACAAAGATGTTCGTGATGTTTATGTTGCGGGCAAACAGGTGGTAAAAGGGGGGGAATTGGTAAATGTGGATCAGGGCGAAATTGTTGAAAAAGTAAGAGCCTTGGGCCCGGCGATTAAAGCAACTCTTGAAAACTAACCAGCGTTGAATTTTAAAAATAAGGACTAGAAAAACTATGGCCGATATCGATCTGGTTTCGCGAATTACCAATGCGATTAATTCGCTTCCGCGTTCAGTGCTGGCAGATGGTAAGGGCGGCAAGGTCGGGCTTATTCTTGGGAGCGGTCTTGGCGAGGTTGCTCAGGGGATCCTTGCGGAGGCGATTGTGCCTACAAAAGACATAGACGGATTGGTTCCTTCAACAGCGCCGACCCATGTGGGGCAGATGATTTTTGGAACCTTGCACGGCGTTCCGGTGATTGCCAGTCAGGGGCGGGTCCATCTTTATGAGGGCTATAGCGCTCTTGATGTCGTTATGCCTGTTTATCTTATGGGCGCACTCGGGGTTGAGACCTTGATTATTACAAATGCAGCAGGCGGATTGAATCCCGATTATGAGCCGGGCGATATTGCTATGATCCGTGATCATATTAATCTGACGGGAGCCAACCCTTTGATTGGCATTGATGCCCCGGAAATTGGTGTACGCTTTGCCGATATGTCTCAAGCCTATGACAAGGAATTGCGCCAGCTCGTCAATTCCAAACTTGGCAAAAATCTCGATGAGGGCATTTACGTTGGCGTCACTGGTCCCTCGCTGGAGACTTCGGCTGAACGGCGTTATTTTCGTCAAAGCGGCGGGGACATGGTGGGGATGTCTACTGTCTTGGAGACGATTGCGGCAAACCATTGCGGGATGCGTGTACTGGGTTTGTCGGTCATCACCAATAAAGCAACCGGCAGCGAGGACCAGCAGCCAGATACGCTCGAAGAGGTGATTGCATACGCAAAAAAGGGGGGGGAACAAATCGACGAGGTTTTGCAGATTGTATTGGGTGACATTGGCTAATCTTCCCGGCCATCAAACTCTTAGCCCTAACATCCGCGTTTTATCGCGGGGCACAAATTTCTTTGCATTAAGGGCAAACCAAGAGATGAGTATATGTCCCGTTAAATATGACGAGTTTTCCAATGATTGATAAATTATCCAGTTTTCTTGAAACCTTTTCAGTTGCCCCTTCTCTGGCCGTGATGCTTGCAACAATAATCGTCTGGTGCGCGGTTATTGCCGTTGCCCTATTGGTGCATTTTATTGTCAAACATTTGATTGCCGGCAATATCAAAAAGCTGGTCGCAAAAACAGCCTCAAAGCGCGATGACATGTTGGTTGCAAGCGGCGCGTTCGAGCGGCTCGCCCGCCTGGTGCCCGCTTATATAATCTATCGCGCCGCGCCGATTGTTTTTGGTCAATATCCCGCAATCGGGCAAGTGTTTGTTGTACTCGCGTTAATTGCGATGGTTGTCGTCACTGTCCTTTTCCTTGATGCGCTGATTAATGCGGCACTATCAATTTACCAGACTTATGCGGTGTCGAGGCAAATCCCGATCAATAGCTTTACGCAGATCGCCAAGCTGGTTGTTTATCTTGTCGGCTTTATAATGATCCTATCAATCGTGATGGGCGAGTCACCACTGACATTTTTTGCAGGGCTTGGCGCGCTCGCCGCGGTTTTCATGTTTGTATTTAAAGATCCAATTCTGGGTTTTGTCGCTGGTATTCAACTCACAGCCAATAAAATGCTGAGCGTGGGTGACTGGATTGAAATGCCCAAATATGGTGTTGACGGAGATATTCTTGAAATTGCACTAACCACGGTAAAGATACGCAATTTCGATAAAACCATCACAACAATCCCGACAAATTCATTGATCACCGATAGTTTTAAAAACTGGCGCGGTATGCAGGATACCGGCGCGAGGCGCATTAAGCGATCCATCTCTATTGATATGTCCACGATAAAATTTTGTGACGAAGAGATGCTATCGCGGTTTTCAAAAATCCAGTTCATCACGGATTATATTGATACAAAAATAAAAGAAGTGGATGCCTTTAATGAAAAAGCCGGCATTGATGAGAGCGCGCAGGTGAATGGCCGCCGCCTGACAAATGTCGGGACGTTTCGTGCCTATATTCAGGCCTATTTGCGCAATCATCCGCAAATCAGTCAGGATCATACATTTCTAGTGCGCCAGCTCGCCCCCGGCGAAACCGGCCTGCCCATTGAAATTTATGTCTTTAGTACGCAGACAAATTGGGTGCCCTATGAAGGGATTATGGCTGATATTTTTGATCATATTCTGGCCGCTGCCGGTGATTTTGATCTTGCCATTTTCCAAAATCCGGTTGGTAGAGATTTTGCCAATTTAAAAGGATAAACTTAACAAGCCTCGTCAATCCGGGCTTCGATCATCCACGTCTTCTTCCACCGTGGGTAGCTCCTGCAAAATTTCGGTGAGCAGTTTTTCAATATCCAGTCCCTTATCTGGCGCGCGGTTTTCTGGCGCGGATTGCGGGTTTTTGATTGGGGGATTTTGTTGTGACGGGAGGGATTGATTATCGCCGTCTTGAATATCCTCCAGATCGGAGACATCATCCCTTGCAAATTCCTGATCTTGCCATTTTTCACTATCGGGGTTTTGATCAGTTAAGGTAATAGCGGTGGGCGGTGTGCCGCCATTGTTTAAATCATCCTCGAAACCCGCGCTAAAATCTGTAAACTCCGTCATCTCGTCGAAAGAGGTGAGGGGGGCTTGCCCGGCATTATACTGATTGGGTTTTGTAGGATTTGCAAAAACCCGACTGGGCTTGCCGGTCCGAAGTCGTTCAATCACCTGATGGGCCCATATTGCGCGGGACATATTTTCAAGCCCTTGGGTAAAGCGCGCTTTTGCGCCGCGCTGCTTGCGCGGGGTCGTCCCGCCGCTTTCCACATATCCAATCGAGCGGGCGCACTCCCCCGCTTCTTCAGCCAGATCAAGAGTTAAAAGCGATAACCGCTCATAACGGCGCATACGAGCGTCTTCAAAGCTACCCTCCGTATGGGAATGAGTAGCCGCATCTTCTGCCCTGTGCGCGTGATCATCTATTTTCATAAAATGCATCATGGAGGCATTTTACAGGGCGTGGATAAGTTTTTTTGAGTAGCGCATAAATTGAGAACTAGAGTGTTTTTGGATAAGAACCTGCGATTCCCCCAATGTCATTCCCGCAAAAGCGGGAATCCATAAAAGATGCGAAAATCAAAGAAACATTTAGAAATGGTTCCCCGCTTTCGCGGGGATGACGAGTGTTGGTTGTGGGGATGACATTATGAGGTGACTGTTAAATCGGTAGTAAAATTAAAATGTGTATTCCTCGACAAAGCTTCCTCATAAGGACACTTTAAAATTTCACAAAACCTAAACGGGTCGTATCATTTTTTGAGTGTACAAATCAGGTTGCCAGTAAAAACGTCAATCTTATGGTCATCGCAAACAATATCATTACTCCGGTTCCAAAAGCGAAGAAACGTTTTAGGGGATGGTTTTGGCCCAAATGAATGAAGGTATGAACCAGACGTGTGGCGACATAACCCCAGGCTAAAAAGATAAAAGTTTTATCGACATTATGGGTCACGTAAATCATCGTCACTATGACGTAAAACATGATCGGCATAGTCATGAGGTTATCGTAATGATTGCTCATTTTAAGCATTGTGTGTGGCATGTTTTGTTTATTGCGGTAGACTTTGAAAATACGATACTCAACGGCCCCTGACCTAGCAGCCTTTAGGCGCGTAATGCCCATAATAGCTGTAAAAACTAACGTCCCGAGGATTAAAATAATTACGGGAAAGAATATATGTGCTGAATTTTGTATCATCATAAACCTACTTATTTCGATCCGACCCTATCCTCGATATAAGGATTTCTGGTTCTTTACATATATTCTTTATACGAATTAATATTAATCGCTCCAATAAGGAAATTGCCTTCCCGTTCGGTATTAAGTTGATGGCTTACATTGCCTGCCAAAGAGCGGCCCATCCACATAGTGCGATACCCGAAAAGAGCGATGTTGAGGGAAATCGAAGCGGATTTATGCGTCCCTTTAAAGCAACAGCTGCGCTTAGTATTGCGGAGGCGGTTGAGAGTGCTGCTAAAAACCCGATCATCACGCTATTTTCTTGATCTTGCTGGCAAAGCCAAAAACCGATCCCTAGAAATACAATCATTATTGACGTTACATGCCAACAATAATAGTTCAGCCACTTGCTTGCTACGGGAAGGTTTTTATCGGCGAGCAATGGGCGTGCTACATAAATTCCACCAATAAAGGTATGAACCAAAAATGTGACGATAGACATTAATATCGCGAGCGATAACGCAATAGTCATGATTGCTCTTCCTCCAATGCTCTTCTCTTTGTGCGGCCTAAATAATCTTTTTAGGCGCGCTAAGCGGGCTTCACATTCATCGTTATGTGCGCCGTGAATACTTTTACGCCATTTTCGTCATAAGCGGCGACGGGAACAATGATGTCTCCTGCAACTGAAAAATCGACTTCGGTAGCTTCTGTAACGACCTTGAGGTCGGTTTTGGCTTTCGCTAAATAAGCAACCGTCATGCCTTTGGGTATCCAACGGGATTTTTCTGGGATTGATATGGTGGTCGCCATACCGGCCACAAGCTCGGCAGCATTGCACATCGCAATCGCGTGAACGGTTCCCAGATGGTTATGTACTTTCTTTTGATTCTTAAGCTCCACTTCGGCATGGCCAGCTTCTAATTTTGTCAGTATAGGATCAATGCTACTGAAATAAGGTGCGGTGCTTACCACTTGTTGAGTAAAGGCCTCCGCGCCTATCGCTTGATGCATTTGTTGAAATGCGTGCATTACAGTCTTCCTTCTCGCGAGTTGATTTTAAAACGAGGTATCTATTTCTTGGTGTCACTAACATTTATGCTTTGAATAACTTTTTCCGAGTTATTCGAGATATGGTGTAAAATTTTTTCTATGACCTTTTGATCTGACGGACTGAACGGGCTTAGCAATAGCTTGTTGGTTAGTTGTGTCGACTTTGCAGCCCGCACGGCGATGGATTTTCCGGCGTCTAATATGAACACATTACTCAACCGGGCATCTTCCAGGCTTTTTTCCCGGCGAACCAGATTCAACTTTTCCATTCTATCAATCAGCGTTGTCAGACTTGATTTTTCCAATTTGAGTTCGTGAGCGATATTACTTACTGGCCGACCATCTTTGGTCATAAGGATAAAGAGGACAGCACTTTGTATCGCTGTTATCCCTTCTTGTTGCTGTAAGGCGCGATTAGAGGCCTTAAAGAGCGTAGAGTGCGCTAAATGTAGAAGATGAAAAACGCGCATATTGTAATTTCCTAATATGGTTAGCATTCGAACCAAATTCATTTGTCAACACGTTACCTTGAATTAGCCGAGATGATTGCAACTGAAAATTGGAATAATGGCTACTCTGGGGGCTAGTTAAGGATGGCAGATAATGTTTTTTTATGACGTCAAAGCGAGCTACCCTTTGGGCGTTACACGCAAGGTTTGATCTAATCGAGAACGATCACCTTTTCATATCGAGTGAGCGTTTCGATTTTCAAATCTGGGTTAGAGGCGAGTTTCGTTTTAAAAAACTCAGGCAATGTATCTTTAAACCCAAGCGCGAGATTCGCGATAAAATCAGAGCCTTGAAAGTCTCCCTTTATGGGCGCGGTGAGGCTGTCGAAATGTATCGGGATGACGCGGTTTGCCCCAACAGCTGTTACGGTTTCCCGCCAATAATTATTTTGATAGTCTTGGCTTTTTTGGCCGAGGCCACCAATTCCAAGAAATATCAAATCAGCTTCATAACCCTTTAGGTCGCCTTCGCCATACCCTGCGCTGCCGACAATAAGAAAATTTCCCCGTGGATGGGCCACATGCAGCGCATAGGCTTTACCAAGTTTATAATCGCGCGCAGATGCTGGGGGTATAAGCGGCTCGGTGATTTCAGGATCGCTTAACTCAATTTTGATGAGACGTGTATTGCAAAATTGAAAATGGTTTGTCTCGATTGGGGTGATCGTAAAAGAGCCGAGGGAAAAAGGTATGCGGTTTTCGAGGACGGCTATTTGTTCTTCCGGCAATCCCCACCCGCGGCCAATATTAGCCGTTGATTCAGACCCCATCAGCATCGCGCCCGTCCGCAGGGCAACTTCGGGGGAATCCATTGCGTGATCATAATGGGAATGGAGCGGAATAACGGCGGCAAGTTTTTCTACCTTGTTGCGCGCTAATCCTTTTTCAATAGCCGAAAAATCCGGAGATATTTTTTTGGTAATCAGGAGCTGAGCAATATTCGGACGGCTAAACCATCCATCGGTCATCCACTGCGTTTTACCATCAGAAAATAACAGTGTGGATGTCCCTGTAAAGCGTACCGTAATCACGCCCCCGGGAATAGTCGCCGGCGTATTTAGTCGCCAGTCAGGGTCTAAAGGCGTGGCAGCTCGCCAATAAAAAATGAGATAGAACACTATTACTATCAGCAGCAAAAGAGCGATAAAAAATCCAGTTCCGATGCGTTTTAAACTCATGACAGCCTCCAGTTAAAAAGCTGCCATAGAGTTGCGATGACTGCAAACCATTTAATCAGGATTGCCGTGGAAGCGAGCCTCTAAAAAAAGACGTGGGGTGGCATTTTTGATGAATGGCAAAACATACCCCGTACTGATTGTTATGTCGGTTGTTTGACTCCCGCATTGCATAACACGTTATACAGCCGACTGTTGCGCTTTTAATGAGAGTTTTCGCTGAACCATGTTGCTGTCGATCACAATCGCCAGAATTGTTATCAGGTAAATTGCGGAAACCGACAGCGGTAACCAGGTTAACCGCTCATCAGGATAGTAAATCCACAATGCCGTCGGTATGATCGCGCGGGCGATAGCATGCATGCTAAAAAGAGCGCTGCGGCCATAGCTCCAGCCAATGACCGGCCAATGGATTGACATGCCTATGGCCAGAATAAGTGATATCATCGAGGGTGCTTCTGATCCGGCGACAACGATAAACGCCCAGAACAATAACATCGATACGAATGCGGGCACGAGTACGGACCCGGTTGCTGTCTGGTCCTTTAAAAAATTGTTTCGAAAAAGGGCTGCATATAATAAGGCCAGAGGAAAAATCGCACCTGATCCCCAAAAGGCAAGCTGAGCCCAGTTACCAAGTTCGAGATAATAACCGGCAATACCAAGGGCTAACCAATAGGTTGCCCCGGCAAGCGGGATGGGAAAGCCGCCTCTAAGGCGGACATAAGAGGCTAGTCTGTCCTCAAGGAGCGCTTCTCGCAATTCCTCTGTCGTAAAATTGGTGGTCATGAAATTTCCCCTTTATCCTTTTTCTTCGCTGCTCCGTTTTCCTGATCTCTTGCAGCGGAGGCGGCGGAAATAAAATCCGTCACCTCCTGTGTCGCAGGTTGACGGGTGCTTGCCCCCCATTCGCCGACATTGGACCACATCTTCTTTGCCATTTGCTGCTGTTCCGAACTTGCTGCCTGCCGGAAAGGCACCAATAGATCCTCCCAGCGCCGGAGCAAGGATTGCGCTCTCTTCGAGGATGGATCGAGGGGTAGTTCTTTTTTGATATCGGCTATCAAAGTGCGCCATGCGTCATCATATTGGTGAAGATCAACAATCGTCCCGAGGCGTTCTGTCATTTCACGCCATTCAGTATGCTGCTTTTTTGAAAAATGCCGCTCAAAAAATTTGCGCGCCTTCGCTGCATTTACCGCATCATTTTCCGCGGAAATAATCCGGGCGAGATGGTCAATATCGGCCTGACCACTATCCGTAATCTCCGTATCTATGTCTTTTAGAAGCGCAATCGCACCAGATAATTTGTCCATTTCGTTGCGCAGAAATTCAAGGTGCGCGGCGACCAGGCTATGGCCATCCATCGGGTTGGACAACCATTGGCCAATACTCTCCAGCGGCAAGCCCGCCTTTTTAAGTAAACGGATTTTTGCAAGGGCAAGGAGCGCCTCTGCATCATATAGGCGTTGCCCCGAGCTTGAACGGTCCGGTTTGATAAAACCGAGATGTTCATAATGACGGATCATGCGCTCGGTGAGCCCGGTACGCATAACAACTTGACCAATTCGAAGGTGTTTTTCTACTGACATAATCAGCACCATAGCACCTGACATAATGTCAGGGGCAATAGTGTTTTGGTTTTTTAATCCGTTATAGTCTGTTATATCTTTTGATATTATGGAAAGAAAAATTGTAATTACTACAATTGGTACACTGGGTGATTTACATCCATTGATCGCCGTAGCCCATGAGCTCAAAGCGCAAGGCTTTGATCCGGTTTTTGCAACATCTCATAACCATATCGAAAAATTGCATGTATCAGGCTTTAAAGCCCACGGCATTGTCGACGGGCATTTAAAGCAAGCCGCTGACTTGGGGTTTTCCGAGGAAGAATTCATGCAAAGACTTATGACAAGCCAGAAGGAAATGTTTGAAAAATTTGTCCTAGCGACATTGTCGAACACTACAAAAAAGCTGGAGTCCGTTATGGATGGCGCCATTGCCGTTATCGGTAGTCCGTTTTCTTATGCGGGGCAGATAATGGCCGATAAATATGGGTTACCCTTTATTTTACCGGTGCTTCAGCCAGGGTTGATAACCACATGTTATAATCCGATGGTCTCGCCCGAATTTCCGGTTTTTATTGCCCCGGCAAAAAACCCCATCAGTCGAGCATGGAATAGGGGATGGACCGCGCTGTTAAAGTTTTCCGGGCGGCGATTTTTCAGTAAAAAAATTAATGCGGTCCGCGCCGAATTCGGGGTTTCTATAAAATCCGGACTGCCCGTATTTGAGCCAACGGATGCGGTTTTATTTCTTGGCTTATACTCTGATATTTTGGGTAAAATACAAGCTGACATGTTTCCAAACACTCATATTACGGGGTTTCCTGTTTTTGATAGCCAGAGCGGTGTTCCCGAGAGGCTAAGCCCAGCCTTAGAGGATTTTTTAAATAATGGCTCACCTCCCTTGGTTTTCAGTCTGGGCAGTTTGGCATTTCACGCGGCGGGGAATTTTTATGATGAAAGCATTAAGCTTGCCAAACGTATGAAGATGCGGGCTGTTTTGCTTGTCGGGGAAGACGTAAATCATGATCTGGAAACTGAAAATGATGTGTTTATTGCCGATTATGCGCCCCACTCGGAATTGTTCCCGAGAGCTAGCGCAATAATCCACCATGGTGGCATTGGTTCAACGGGGCGGGCATTGATGTCTGGCAAACCGCAATTGATGGCTCCATTCAATGGAGATCAATTTGATAATGCGCGCCGCGTTCGTCAATTGGGACTTGGGGAGACGCTACCAATTAAGCGCTACAATGCTGGAAAAGCAGAAAGACTTTTACGGGGTTTACTGGATAATCAAGATGTGGCTGCCCGCGCTACTAATATTGCCAATAGATTGAAAAAAGAAAATGGCGCGAAAAAAGCGGCAGAGCTTATCGCTCGATGTCTGGAAGAGAAAACTTAAGCGGTGTTTTAGGATTACCCACTTGCCATTCCCTCCACTTGTCATTCCCGCGGTTGATGGATGGGAACCATCAACGGGAATCCATAACTCGGTATTAGCTTTACGGCCGAGAAGAAGTCGTGGCTTCTGGTTTTGTCTGTTTCTAGCTGATGGAAATTGTTGAACCATCATCAGCATGGACCCCCGATCAAGTCGGGGGTGACGAGTGTTGGTTGTGGGGATGACATTGTTGGTTAGTCGGGGGTGGGTTAATCGGGGTGACATTACCGATTACGGATGAAACTTATACCAATTCGACGAATTGATGGGCAGATGAGTTGAAAAGAAGGAAGTCCCGATTGCTCTGCCTTTAAATTATAGATATTGTGTTGGTAAATAATAAACTGGGGATAAGCTATTATGAAATCACAAAAACCCATCTTGACATTACTTGGAATTATTTTCGGCATGGTCTCGGCGAGTGCATGCGCGACGACGCAGACGGAGCAACCGTTTGAGGAGAAAGTCCGTGTAATGATCCTTGGAACAATCCACTTAACGGGTGGAGGATCGGATGTCGTCAATTCGAAGGTCAAGGATTATCTCGCGCCCGAGGGGCAAGAAGAGATTAGGCAATTGCTTGATCGGTTGGAGGCTTATGCGCCCGACAAGATCATGCTGGAGTTGGAGCCACAATATGAAGAAGAGTTCAACCGAAGATATAAATCCTATCTCGAAGGCAATCATGAGCTTGCGGTAAATGAACGCCAACAGGTTGGTATGCGGTTAGCCAAGCGACTTGGACATGAGAGACTCTTCGCGATCGATTTTGATAGTTTTCTCGACAATCGCGGCGCGCTGGCGGCGGCCAAAGAACTTGGTCAAGATCACTTGCTCAAAGAAAGGGATGAGTTGATTGATGAGATCATAGCAAGCAGCGACGCTCAGGAGAGCTTGCCACTCATTGAGCAGCTGGTTCTTATGAATTCTGATGAACGGAGAATTCAACGCAAAATCTTTCTGGCGATTGCGCAAATGGGTACGCCGCAAGATCCCCAAGGGGCACTACAGATCCTAACATGGTGGCAGCGTAATATGGTGATGTTTGCACGCACCGCGCAGCACGCTGAACCGGGTGATAATATCCTGATCGTTGTTGGTGCCGGACACCGGGATATATTGCGGGAGTTCTTCGGCGATGCGAACCGGTTTACCCTCGTCGATCCAGTACCTTATCTACAAAAATAAATAGTCGAGGCGTTGCTGGTAGCTTGTGAGCCTTCAGCCGCCGGGAGCGGAAGACTATTAAGTGGCCTTTCTCGCTCAAAGAAGGACACTCGGGCACGACTAGACACTCTTCGAGAACACGCTATTGTCTGCCTAAAGCGATTAGGGGGCGAGCCATGTTACTTCGCAGTATTACCAAACATGTCAAAGACCAGAACTGGTTCGCTGTCGCGCTTGATTTTTTCATTGTCGTCGTCGGTATCCTGATCGCGTTTCAGATTACGACTTGGAATGAGCAGCGCGGAGATGACAAGCTTAGGGTCCATTATCTTGAACGCTTGCAATCTGATTTGACCCAAACGATAGAATATCTAGTCGCGAATGAAGACCTAAACCAACAGAAAATCGAATTCATTGATGGCTTTATTGCAAATTTGAATAATCAAGACGCTGAGGAAAACGAACTCATCCGAACCACAACCGATTATTTTTCGCACGGAACCTCGTTGTTAGATTTCAAAGTATTTCGGTCTACCTTTGATGATTTAACAAGCTCCGGAAAGTTAGATATATTGGGGAGCGACAAATTAAGCACAGCGCTTGTGACGCTCAATACAAATTATGCGGACAGAAATGAAGACAATCTGGTCAATACGGATTGGGTTCTTTCTGCTGAGGTGGCGGTTGTTATGGAATTTGACTGGTTTCGTTTTGATGAGCAAATCACACATTTATTTCCATCCGAGTCTTCCAAGCAAATCGTTTCAGAAATACGTCTGAATGAGGACATGCTTCGCCGTCATGCAGGGCTTCACTATTGGATTGGTCTTAGCCTTAAGCGTGACTTTCGGGATATGGTAAATCAGTCGCAAGAGGCTCTCGATTTGGTCAACGAAGAATTGGAAAAACGATAATGCTCCTACGCTCCATCACAAAACACGTCCGCGAACAAAACTGGTTCGCGGTGGGCATAGACTTTCTGATCGTCGTCATCGGTGTGTTCATCGGTATTCAGGTTAATGATTGGAACGCTCAACGTATCGAGCAATCACTCGAGCAAGAATATCTCAGTCGTTTGGCGGCTAACCTTGAAGAGTCCAGCGACAACACCAAACGTACGAACAAGCGATGGATAAGACGTGTGGGTTATTTAAATGTGGTTCTGAGTAATTTGAATGAATGTGTACTTGACGACAAAGATAAAAATAATTTCGCCGAAGGAATGTATCACATAGGCAAGTTTGAAATGTCATACTTGAATGCTTCAACCCTTGAGGAAATGAAATCAACAGGTCGATCAGGGATCATAAGAAACCGAACCATCCATGACGTGTTAGATGTTGTTGAGAGAGAGGCGAGTTACCAAGAGAGGGTAGAGCCACAAATTATAGCGCATATCAGTCCGCATCTTGCTTATGTCAAGCAACGTGTAAGTTTTGAAATAACTTCAATCCGTGCCTTTAATAAAACGTCTGATGATAATTTTGAGTACTCAAATATCGCGTCTTATGACTTTGATATGCTTTGCGCGGATCCTAAATTTATCGCGTCAGTAAGTTCCATACGAGCCACAGTTATAGAAATATTAGAATGGAATGATCGGGTTGCGAAAAATATGGATAATGCCTTGGATCTCATTCGCAATGAGTTGGATCATTAAATGCTCCTGCGCCGCGTCACAAAACATATCCGCGAGCAAAACTGGTTCGCCGTTGCGCTCGACTTTTTCATCGTCGTCGTCGGTATCCTGATCGCATTTCAAATTACGAATTGGAAAGAGGCGCGGCAGGAACAGGCAAGTCAAAAATTGATACACCAGTGTTTGGTTGAGGATTTTGAAATAATTGAACAACAAAATGATCGGGCCGTTGAGTATGTAGAAAACTTGCTGGATACGCTTACTGTGCTGCAAAAAGCCGTTACGCGTGGAAGTGTTAATGACGGGGAAGATGAACGCATAAAATATGCTTTGGAATATTGGTTTTCTTATCCCTCATTTAATCAGCGTTCTGGTACTTATATTGAGCTAGAATCGAGTGGACATCTGGATTTAATCGAAAGTGAACCGCTTCGAATTGCGCTGTCCCAATACGACCGCGGGGTT
>CAYMPJ010000005.1:131755-165639 GCA_964392325.1 uncultured Caulobacterales bacterium | reverse complement strand
GGTAACGACTTAATACAAGGAGGCTCAGGTTTTGATACTCTAGACGGCGGAGAAGGTAATGATGTGCTAACGGGTAATTTCAACTGGGATATTTTTGTTTTTAATGGAGAATTTGGAAACGATACGATCACTGACTTTGATCAACCCAATGCCTTTGAAAGAATCGACCTCTCAGACATTGCTGAAATCGAAAATTTTGACGATCTTGTACTAAATCATCTGAGCAATAATGAAGAAGGTAATGCCGTCATTACAGTTGGAGATAATTCCATTACCCTACTCGGTGTTACTGCAGAATCGCTAATTGCCAACGACTTCATACTTACTTAATTTGGCGTAGCGCTTTTAAACCTCGAGATTTGAACAGGCTCTCCGCTGCTTGACGGCTAGATCCGCGCTTATCAATAAGCTGGCGACATCTGGCTATCTCGGCTTCCATATTAGTGATGCGCTCACTTAAATCCTCAACGGATAAATCATAAAGATCTTGCTTGATCAGATGAGCAAGCATCAAATCTTCTTTTCCAGATGTAATTTCCTCTTCCATGCATACACTCCTTTGCTTAGGTGATTGACAAGAGTACAACCCTATAAACTCGGCCAACACCATAAATTCGACTATTATAATAGAGGATTCCTGCAATGCCCAAAACCATGCGCGCCATAGAAATTGCCACACCCGGGGGGCCGGAACAATTAACGCCTACCACACGGCCATGCCCTGAACCCGGGCCCACAGAGGTTTTAATTGAAGTTTCCGCCGCCGGGGTCAATCGACCAGATATATTGCAACGCAAAGGATTATATCCGCCGCCAGAAGGTGCAAGCGACCTCCCCGGCCTGGAAGTCTCTGGAAGGATCATAAAAACCGGAGCCAACGTCACTAACAAAAACATCGGCGATCAGGTTTGTGCTTTATTGCCAGGGGGCGGCTATGCCCAATATGCTGTGGCTGATGCGGGGCTCTGCATGACAATTCCGGAGGGAATTGATCTGATTGATGCTGCCGGCCTTCCCGAAACAATCATCACCGTCTGGGCAAATGTATTTGATGATGGCCAGTTACAACCACATGAAACGCTACTCGTTCATGGCGGCACAAGCGGGATTGGAATGAGCGCAATTTCGATGGCTAAAGCATGGGGTGCTTCGGTTATTACAACCGCTGGGTCCAAGCAAAAAGTGAACGACCTGCTAGCTTATGGTGTTGATGCAGCTTATCAGTATAATGATGATGATTGGCAATCAGAAATCATAAAATCAGGCGGCGTAGACGTTGTCCTCGATATGGCAGGGGGCGAGTTTGTAGCAAAAAACATTGCCTGCCTTAAACTTGGTGGGCGGCATATTTCAATTGCATTTTTAAGAGGGATCCAAGCTGAAATATCGATCCTGCCCATTATGCTAAACAGGTTGAAGATATCTGGCTCAACACTGCGCTCTCGAACCCCCAAAGAAAAAGCAAAATTGATACGCAATGTAGAAGAGAAAATCTGGCCCCTTTTTGCGTCTGGTAAAATGACAAGCTCTACCTACAAAACCTTTCCGCTAGAAGAGGCCGCCAAAGCCCATGAGATGATGGAAGCGGGAACACATAGAGGCAAAATTCTATTACTCCCATAAAACTTGCCCCACAACGTGGCCCTTATGCGAGGTTTGCATGTGCCACAACAGGGCTTATGATCTTACAGTGCCCCTCCTCCCTGTTCTTGCCTCCGGTTCTAACACTTGAACATTGTCTTCGGCCCTAAAGACCTATTCGCACCATGTTGCGCCGCAAAGCATCTATCAACAAACCCAATTTCAGTGAAAGACAATTCAAAGTACCATACCAATATCGAGCAATTGAACTACACAAAAATGTTACCAAAACCACCCTACCAATCAGAATTTAAGCATGACAACTTCTCTGAATTGGTATAATTTTTATGACAATTGCTGATATTTGGGTTAGTGCCCAAGTATCGACAAGTAATACTAAAAAACGGGCAATAATAAAAACATAGCGGTACAAAGCAGTAAATAAAAATAATCTTTGCATCAAATCAACGATGCGGGTTTGCTTTTAATTGCACAACGAGTTTGCCTTAGAATAGAACGAAAGACGTGATTACAAATATGTGGAGTCGAAACGAAATGATTAAACCTTTTGCATTTGTTGGTGCGCTGCTCGCAACAGCTTTGTTGTGCATTAACGCTCAGGCTCAAACATTCGAAATAAGGTCCGCTCGGGCAAGCGGAACGGTTGGGAATTTTGACCCTTCGAATGTCATTGATGGTGACTTGTCTTTTAGATCAAACTGGATCGGTAACGGCAATCCCCAAGAAGTTAGATTAGATCTAGGGTCAGACAAACGGGTTGATAATGTTCAAATTGCATGGGGTCGTGGAAGATCGAATGTATACCAATTTGAAATTGCGGGACGATCCGGCACCTCAGGTCCATGGACAACTATTTTCTCGGGTTCAAGTAGTGGCAATACGAACGATTTCGAAGATTATAATGTCAATGATATTGACGCCCGGCAAGTTCGTATACGTGGGCTCGATGCAGGATTCACAAACATAACGGAAGTAAAAATAATCGGTACCGGCGGCGATTCAGGGCCAATCTTACCAGAAGCCGATATCGTATTTTCTACGGCCTCAAACCGAACCAGTCCACGAGCTATCGAAGGTGCACAAGTATCTAATGATATTTATGTTTTACTGGATCAAGATCATGATGATGACGTAAAGCAAGTTCGTTTCTACATTAATGATCGTTTCGTAAGACAACAAAATTTCGCACCTTTTGATCTCCGGGGCGGAGCAAGAGTAAGTGCACGCCGTTTCAGAACAACTAATTTAGAAGACGGGGCTTATGCCATCAGAGCGGATATCATTTTCGACGATAGATCCACCTATTCCGTTACGAGAAACTTCACCATCGATAATAGCAACTCTGGCAACAATAATAGCGGAAATGGAGATGGTATTGATTTTGGACTAAACCCGAACCTTCCCCCTCAGGATAATTTTGACCTGTCAGATTGGGCCATTGATACACCCGCGCCGCGCCCTGATGATCCCTGTAGGGCTGAACGCACCAACGAAAATGAGTATGATGATATTTCACCAGAGTCGGCGAAATATTTCTTCACACACACCGATGGTGGAATGCGATTTGTAACGCGCGTAGACGGAGCCACAACGAATAGAAGTTGTAATTCAGGCTTTCCCCGTTCAGAACTTCGTGAGATGCTTCGCGCAGGCGCAACAAGCATATCAACCACTGGTGTTAACCCGAACAATTGGGCGCTTGGATATCAACCAGAAGGCGGAAACTATGGCGGTCGCAATGGCGTCCTCACAGCAACGCTTCGTGTGAACAAGGTGACGACCACTGGTAATGGCCTCCACCCAGGTCGAACAATTATCGGTCAAATACATGCAGATGACGATGAACCCGTTCGCGTTTATTACAGAAAACTGCCTAATGATACCCGAGGGTGTATTTACCTGTCCCATGAACGACGTGAGGGTAGCGAGACTGATATCGCTATTGTCGGTGGTGACGAAAATTGCAGTAACCCCGCTGATGGTATCGCCTTGGATGAATTGTTCTCATACGAGATCATTAATGAAGGAGCAGAGATCCGCGTTATTGTACGACGAGGTGACTTTGATGGGCCCGTCATTGGCGATGAAGCATTTGATATGAATGATTTCAACAGTAATTATGATCGCGCTGACGAATGGATGTATTTTAAGCTCGGAGCATATACCCAAAACAATACTGGCGTGGGTGATGATGGCGATATTATTACTTTTTACCGTATCAATAATTCCCACGACCCTAATTAAGCCCAGGAAATCACTATCAAGAAAAAGGGGAGCTCTTGTAGCTCCCCTTGCTCTTTTGGGGGACTACACTCTAAAATATACTCGATTATAATGATCAAAACTACTTGCAAATAAATTTTGCAGGACATCAACAGGGCGCTCTATATTAGCGCATTCTGAGATGCAATGAGATAAACCACAATTGTGGAAACCATAGTGGAGGATTAGATGTTGAAACGGGAAGTAATGGCCTCGTTCGTTTGCGGTGCTGCACTAATGCTGCTCGCGTCCACCCTAATTTCTATCAACAGTAAACCCGATTCTGATAAAACCATCCCTATTGGTCATCAAAATATAGAAGGCAAAAGACAACTCACTAGCAACGATTATTGCGATACAAACCAGACTAAAAATGATCAAACGATTGCTGGAATTAATAGAAACTCTGGCAAAAGTATACGTTCGAGGACCAATCAATCTATAGCCAAACGGCCCTGTGACGCCACTTGTCGCAACACATTGCGGCGAAAACTTAAAACAGGCACCGCACTTACAAGCGGCGAAGCCGCCGCCATTCGAGATAACGCCCATTCTATAGCGAAATTATTGGCTTCATCACCGCTTGAATTAGCAAACCTTGCCCAAAGTCTTCAGCATAATGAAGAAAACGACAATGGGACGCAAGCAGCGGCCTATGCAATTCTTTCTGCATTAGATAATTCACAAAAGGCTAAGATTGCGACGCAACTTTTAGCAACCTCAAATCAAGAGCATCGAGTTGTTGGAATTCAATTATTGGCACCTTCAATAAATAATGACGCGAATGCGGCTTATGAACTCGGGCAAGTCCTTACACGAGATACAGATCCTAATGTTTTAACAACTGCTATCAATGTGGCCTCACGCGCTGATAGCGACGCCACAACGACCCAATCTATCATTTCTTCACTCACCTCTGTGATCAATGGTGCCAGCCCTGCTGGCGTGAAGGGAAGCGCTTTATTGGCAAAGGCCAAGCTTGTTCAGTCAGAACAAGATGTGCGCGATGATGTTTTTCGATTGTTGGACAGCTCATCTGCTCAATCGCAACAATTCAGCTTGCGGGCATTCTCGACTATTGTTGAACGACAGGCACGAGAGAATACCTTAGAAAACGATTGGAGTGAGGATGCAGAGTTTCGCGAAACCATTACATCCATAGCCAATAATGTTGACGCTGACTTTGGCGCCCGCCTTGAAGCCATGCAATTGATGAAACAGTATTTTTAGAATTATTTTACTGAAGTGAAAATCAGCATTGCGGGAAAACTCGGATAACTTGCACCCTGTTGTGCCTCGCCGGCACTATCATTCTGCTAAATTTAAGCCGCTGATAGAATAACCTTATTGCGACCTGACTCCTTGGCCTCATAGAGCGCTTCGTCAGCACGTTTGATTAGTTTTTGCGCTGTATCAACATCTGTACCACTATCCGTTGAAGCAATCCCAATACTGACAGTCACATCAACAACATCACGGCCATTATTGAGGATAAATTTCTCCCCGGCAATATCCTGACGAAGACGTTCAGCAACAATGCGGGCAAAATTAATATCCGTATCAGGCATTGCAACCAGAAATTCCTCCCCCCCATAGCGGCACGCAAGATCAATACCTCGAATAGCACCACTGATACGGTCTGCAAATCCTTGGATAACCTTATCACCAACATCATGGCCATAAGTATCATTGATGTGTTTGAAATGGTCTATATCGAGAACCAACACAGATAAGGAGCGCCCCGTCCAGTAAGCACGGTCAAACATTGCCGATAAATGACTTGCCAGATATCGGCGATTATAAAGACCGGTCAGTTGATCCGTAACCGCCATTTCGAGGCTGGCTTGAAAAGAATTACGCAATTTTTCAAGGTTATGCGTGCGCCGTAATTGGGTTGTGACCCGGGCCATCAATTCCTCACTCGCTACTGGCCGCGTCACATAATCATTCACGCCAATATCTAGGGCACGCACCAATTTTCGCGTATCCCCTTCCCTTACAATGGTCAAGATTGGTGTCAGACGCGTTTCCTCGAATGAACGCAATGTTGAACAAAGACGCAAGGGATCGGTTGATTCAATTGAAAGATTGATAATGATCAGGTCAAAATCCGAAGACCTCGCCCGGGAGAGCGCGATCTCGGGATCAGTTTCCGCAGATACTTCGCACGCCTCACCAAGTATGGATTTTAATCGGTCTATTTGATCTGCACGATCATCCATGATCAGTACGCGCCGAGACATTTCACTATCATCGGCATAATCAATATTTTCGATGACGCCGAGCCCTTTGCCCGTTGAATGGCGCATACGCAACTCATCAGTCATCATCTTCAGGCGAGCTAAAGAGCGCACACGGGCAAAAAGAGCGACATCGTCAACGGGCTTGGTTAAAAAATCATCAGCACCCGCCTCTAAACCTTCAACACGTTCTGACTGTTGATCAAGAGCGGTAACCATAACCACAGGAATATGCATGGTTTCAGTGGTTGACTTCAGTGCACGACAGGTTTCGTACCCATCCATGCCTGGCATCATTACATCCAAGAGTATGATATCTGGCTGTTCAGCTTTTGCTGTTTCGATAGCCTCCTGTCCGGAGAACACGCCGATCACGTCAAAATATTCAGCTCGCAATTTTGCTTCGAGCAATTTTACATTTGGTTCCAGATCGTCGACGACCAGTACGCGTGCCGTCATAAAATCCCCATTTGGTTAAGATGCTACTATATTCGATTATACTAACCGAGATATCTTTTTACTTTGTCAACAAACGAAACAACGGAGATAGGTTTTGCGACATAATCTTCGCACCCCCCTGCCCGAATGCGTTCTTCATCCCCCTTCATGGCGAAAGCCGTCACCGCAATAATTGGTATATCGCTCAATGCTCGGTCTTCCTTGATCCACTTAATCACTTCCAAACCAGAAACTTCAGGTAGTTGTATATCCATCAAAATCAGGTCGGGAACATGCTCGCGTGCAAGCGCCATCGCCTCATCGGCATTTATGGCTTGCAAAACGCCATAGCCATGAGCATCAAGCAGATCATGAAACAATTTCATGTTCAGCTCATTATCCTCTACGACTAGGACAGTTTTTGTCATTGCAGACAGATCGATTTTCTCCATTGCAGACATGGCTATAAAATCCAATTACCAAAGCGCCCTTGATATTGATTCGCGGGCTATTCTGGTAATTATGACGCGAAGGTATTATCGATTATTTAACTTCAAAAGCTTGAACCGTATTTACCACGTATTTTAACCTCAAAATTAGCGTTAAATGATTGAAAAAAATAGCATAAATTCATTTTGCAGAGATTGTAATAAAATACCAGAAAATGCGGATTTACCATGCCAAAACTGTAAATCCCGGCGAATCATAGCCCATAAAGAGCTTTTTTCCCTGAATATCGCCCATCTCGACTGTGATTCGTTCTTTGCGGCGATCGAGAAACGAGATGATCCAAGCCTCGAGCACAAACCAGTAATAGTGGGGGGTGGCAGACGCGGGGTTGTCTCAACCTGCTGCTATATTGCGCGCACATATGGGGTGCATTCGGCCATGCCGATGTTCAAGGCTTTGAAAGTCTGCCCTCAGGCCGTCGTAATCGCGCCTAATTTTCAAAAATATAGCGAGGCTGGTAATATAATCCGGGAGATGATGAAGGGTGTCACCCCCCTCGTTGAGCCATTATCAATTGATGAAGCGTTTATGGACCTTAGCGGAACCGAGCGCGTCCATGGAGCTGCGCCGGCAATAACGATGGCGAAATTAGCCCGGCAAATACACTTGGAAGTTGGCGTAACCGTTTCAATTGGACTGAGCCATAATAAATTTCTAGCCAAGATAGCATCCGATATGGACAAACCATCAGGATTTTTCGTGATAGGCAAGGAAGAAACGAAAAGTTTCCTGGCCAAACACGATATCCGTCTCATCTGGGGAATAGGCAAAAAAACTGCAGATCGATTAGCTGGGGATGGTCTTAAAACCATAGCCCAAATGCAAAAAATGGATCCAAAAATTTTAATGGAGCGATATGGCGAAACAGGACTGCGCCTTTCACGGCTGGCACAAGGTCTGGACTATAGGCCGGTACGCCCGAACAGTGAAACCAAAAGCATTTCCGCAGAAACTACATTCAACGAAGATATCGACACATATGAACGGCTTGAAGATATTTTATGGGATTTGTGTGAAAAAATCTCTTTACGGATGAAATCCAAACAATTTTTCGGACGTGTCATTACTCTTAAACTCAAAACCAATCAGTTTAAAACAATCTCACGGCGTATCACATTAGAACTTCCCGGTAATATGGCACGAACAGCATTCGATGAAGGGCGCAAAATGCTCGAACGCGAAATGGATGGAAGAAAATTCCGCCTTATTGGTATTGGTTATTCAGACTTAACGCCAGCCGATAAATTAGTGCCGCAGGAAGATTTTTTTGGAGGTGATCGCAAGCGCCTTATCGCTCGCGAGGAGGCTGTCGATTCAATTCGGACAAGATTTGGCGATCATTCAATTGGTGCAGGGCGCAGTTTGAAGAAGAAATAAACCGCTAGAATGAGAGCCTCGTTATTCTAAGGCCACTTCCTAAAACAGTTTATAAATTAAAGACTCTGATCGGCAGAAGCTTCAAGCCATCCAATTGGCAAATAGCAACGGCTTCACCATGTAACGTTGCTAAAACCCCATCTATAACCCCGCTTTGTTCCCCGCGTAGTCCTTTTGCCTGAGCGGGCGTGGCAATAGCGGCTTGACCATGGCGCAACTTATGCGCTTGCGGGCCATCAATCGATGTTGACGCCATATCACGCAGAGCCAGCTCAATACCTTCCAGACATTCATCGCGATCGCAAAATTCGCTTTCATCGGGCGCATCATATTTTTCAAGATCGCTGATTTTTATTGCATTCTCCTCGTGGAATGGCCCGACAGAACTGCGACGTAAGCTGATAATATGCCCCTGGGTTCCGAGCTTTTTTGCGATATCGCGAACCAATGCGCGTACATATGTGCCCTTACCCGTTTGTGCTTCAAATACACATTGATCAGCAGAGGGGAAATCAATGATTTTTAAATCATGGACCGTAATAGTTCGGGGTTCGATTTCCACTTGTTCACCATTACGAGCGAGATCATATGCGCGTTGGCCATTAATTTTAACGGCAGAAAATTGAGGCGGTATCTGTTCAATCTCCCCGATAAAGTCGTCCAAAATAGCTTCAATTTCAGCCTGCGAGGGAAGCTTATCGCTGGTGGCAATAATTTCACCTTCCTTATCATCGGTCGTTGTTGAAACACCCCATTGTGCTGTAAACTGATATGTTTTTTGTGCTTCCATGACATAAGGAACCGCCTTGGTCGCCTCCCCCAATGCAATAGGAAGAATGCCTGTTGCGAGCGGATCAAGAGTACCGGCATGACCAGCCTTTTGAGCTTGAAACAACCAGCGTACTTTTGACACTGCTTCCGTCGAACCCATATCGTAGTCTTTATCAAGAACAATCCAGCCAGAAACTTTCCGGCCCTTTTTGCGGCGTCCACCCATATGCGATCCGTATCGATTATATCATTTTAAAATAATTGACAGGACACCATCGGTTCGAACGAAGACATCCTCAAACGGTTTCATGAACTGATAAGCGACGGGCGTCAAGCGCAGTTTATCAATCATCCTTAGCGGCAAGATCTCTCGCCACATCGGGACTAGATAAAAGCGCATCTATACGATTTGCCTCATCAAAACTTTCATCTTTGCGAAAGATAAGCGCGGGTGTGAATTTCATTTCAATCTTTTGCCCGAGCAGTCCGCGAAGTTGCGGTGCATTCTCATTTAAGGCTTCGATAATTTCGACTTCTCGTTGGGAAGTGCCATGAGCTGTGCTCTGCTTACCTTGAATAAGTGGCATACAATATATGCTGGCTTGACGCAGATCTGGAGATGTTCGCACTTCACTGATTGTGACCGAGACATCCTTCAGGCGGGGGTCATGAAGGTTTTCTCGTATCAGAATATCAACCAATGCATGGCGGATGAGTTCTCCCGCGCGTAATTGGCGTTGTGAAGGACCCCGTCCTTTTAAATTACCTTGAAAGGCGCTCGAACCCGAATTGTGTTTATTTGATCGTTTAGACATTTGAAGCTTTTATACCATCCGCAGGATGGTGAAAATAGCATTCTTTTTTATGGTCAGGCTACAGCTTGCTCGTCACACATGACCGAAATTTCTTTAAGAACGCTATGGATCAAACCATGTAACGTAATG
Organism: uncultured Caulobacterales bacterium; assembly: GCA_964392325.1. GTDB lineage: Bacteria > Pseudomonadota > Alphaproteobacteria > Caulobacterales > Parvularculaceae > CALLPQ01. The sequence goes on along the minus strand of CAYMPJ010000005.1, from coordinate 155,495 downwards.
ACCATTTCTTTGCGTTGCCCACTTTTATTTTCGATGTCGCCAACCAATGATTCAGACTTTTCGCTGAGCTTGCCAATTTCCCAGGCACCAACGCCGCACGATGCACCTTTGAGGGTATGAGAAGCAAGATGCCAATCTTTATCTTCCATCGCAGGATCAAGTCGCTCAAGCCAATATTCGAGCTGGTCCTCGAAAATAGCCAGAATTTCGTTTCGCAGACCTAGGTCATCGCCTACATAAAGAGCGAGATGGTTTGGATCAATAAGTGGCTGCATGATAAAAATCCTGTTTTACTCTTAATAATGGACCCTTATCATAGCGTCCCACCCCTATCAGAAAGTTAAAAATTCAACATTCAATAATAAAAAAAGCTGCCCCCGAGATAGGGGCAGCCTTTGGATTAACCAACTTTACCCCCCTAGATAGGGGAGTAAAGTTCAGAAAGTAAGTTAAAGCTTAACGGTTTCCCGCTTCTTTAGCTGCTGCTTCAGCAGCAGCTTTTGCTTTATCAAGAGCACTCTGACCGGCAGTAGAAGCTGCATCTGTCGCTGCACCCGCAGCTGCATCTTTTGCTGCGCCTGTTGCAGCGTCAGTCGCTGCACTTGTTGCGGCATCGGTTGCAGCACCAGACGCGGCGTCAGTTGCTGCGCTTGTAGCGGCATCAGTTGCTGCGTCGGTTGCGGCCCCTGTAGCACGATCAACAACACCGGAAGCAGCATCAGAAGCTGCATCTTTTGCACGGTCAACAACACCGGAAGCGGCATCAGAAGCCACCTCTTTAGCACTATCAACAATACCAGACGTTGCGCTGGAAGCTGCATCAGTAGCAGCATCTGTCGCAGCATCTGTCGCTGCATTGGTCGCAGCATCAGTAGCACTGTCAACTACTCCGGAAGTTGCACTGGAAGCGGCATCGGAAGCTGTTCCTGTTACCCGGTCAACAACGCCAGAAGCTGCATCGGAAGCTGCCCCTTTGGCACGATCGACAGCACCGGAAGCGGCATCGGAGGCTGCTCCTTTAGCACGATCAACAAGACTTGAAGCTCCGTCGCCAACGGCACCAGCTGCATCTTTCGCGCCTTCAACTGCATCACCTGTCGCAGAAGCTGCGCTTCCAGCTACATCTTTTGCACCTTCAACTGCATTGCCAGCTGCATTACCTGCCGCGGAAGCAGCATCACTTGCAGCACCTGCTGTTGCTTCAGCAGCATTACCAACAGCATCAGCCGCATCGCCAGCCAATTCACCTGTTGCATCTACTGCATCACCAGCAAGATCTTTGGCACCGCCAACTACATCACCGGTATTTGTTCCAGTAAGTTGCATCAACCCAATAATGATTGCCAATGCAACTGCGATTAAAATAAGTATTCTAGCCATGAGATAACCCCTTTTTTTGTATCTCTATTGTTGTGAAAAACACACAATGATGTTGCTTACTAATGCTTTTCTTGAAAATCTTAAACGCTATCACTCTCGATTTTTTTGGTCTCATCACTTATCAATAGTACGCATTTATAGAAAGTCTCAGGAAATTGGTAGCCTCAGGAATGCCTTAACCACAAAGTCCCTTGTCATTCGTCACATCCTCAAAAAAACTCGCAATATTTACCGAAAAATTGTCAGCACCCTGAACACTGAAAAAATAAATTTCTAGTTTCTTTTGATCAATAAAAAATGCGATTGCTCTTTCCATCATTGTTACGAAACAGGTAATAGCTAAATTTGCAGGAATCAACAATATAAGCTTTATGTATTTTTGCTCATCTCTTCAAATACGAGCTACCCACAAATAACTCAATAATAACAAATAGTTAATCGCCTCAAACCCAATATGGGAAAGCACATATTATGAAAGATAATACGTTATTTATCGGAAAAAGCGATAAATCCGAAGAATTGAACCTAAAATACGCTAATCGGCATGGTTTAATATCCGGAGCAACTGGTACGGGAAAAACCGTAACCCTACAAATCCTGGCAGAAGGATTTTCGAAAGCTGGCGTACCGGTCTTTCTCGCTGACGTAAAAGGAGATCTCGCAGGACTATCACAGCCTGTTACGATAAAACCTTTCCTCACCGAGCGCGCCGAAAAAATAGGATTAGATCCTTATGAGCCAGAAGCATTTCCAGTTACTTTCTGGGACATTCACGGCAAAAAGGGGCATCCAATCAGGGCGACAATTTCCGAAATGGGGCCCCTATTATTATCAAACTTACTAGGGCTCAACGATACGCAATATGGGGTTTTAACACTTGCATTCAGAGTAGCCGATGATGAAGGGCTTTTATTGCTTGATTTGAAAGATTTACGGGCGCTTCTTGTCTATGTAGCTGACCATATAAAGGAACTCACTGCCGAGTATGGTTATGTTACACGTGCATCCGTTGGGGCAATTCAAAGACGGTTACTTACGCTGGAAGAACAAGGCGCTGACAAATTTTTCGGAGAACCCGCCCTTATACTACAAGATTTCATCACAACAGACGGTGATGGCAATGGTATTATCAATGTACTGGCAGCCGATAAGCTGATGCAAACACCAAAGCTCTATGCCACTTTCCTGTTGTGGCTCCTTTCAGAGCTTTTTGAGGAAATGCCCGAAATTGGCGATCCGGAAAAACCCAAGCTGGTCTTCTTCTTTGATGAAGCCCACTTGCTTTTCGATGATGCTCCAAAAGCCTTGATTGATCAGCTTGAGCAAGTTGTGCGGTTGATCCGCTCTAAGGGGGTATCGGTATTCTTTATTACTCAAAATCCCATGGATGTCCCCGACGAAATTTCCAGCCAATTGGGAAATCGAATTCAACATGCCCTTCGCGCCTTTACCCCGCGTGAGCAACGCGTCATCAAAGCAGCTGCCGAGACATTCAGGCCAAACAAGAAATTCAAAACCATAGATGTAATAACCGAGCTCGGTATTGGCGAAGCGCTGGTTTCAACGCTTGTTAGTAAAGGCACCCCGTCGGTTGTTCAACGCACCCTTATTCGCCCCCCCTCCTCACGCATGGGTACAATCACCGCAAAAGAGCGCAAAGAAACAATGAGTTTTTCCGATATGGGAGAGCGCTATGACAAACGTATCGACAGAGAATCTGCCTATGAAGTTCTTCACGATAAGGCAGAAGCCCGCGCAGAAGCTGCGGAAAAGAAAGAAGAAAAGCTAAAGCGGCAGAAAAAGAAAAAACCATCAAGGAGTCGGCGTTCCAGTTCAACTCGCACCTCTAAAAGGCGACGTTCCAACCGTCAAAGCGTCGGCGAAACAGCACTAAAAAGTGCGGCCCGTACACTCGCCACCACGGTTACGCGTACCCTCATTCGCGGTTTACTCGGTGGCCTTAGGCGCTAAGTATGGAGTCAAACCATTAGGAATATTTTGCTGATGACAGAAATGAACATCAATCACCATCAGATTAGATTGTTGATATGAATAAAGACCAATTTGGCGTTGGCGTCACTGGAACTACAATCGCGACTTTAGCATTCACAATTCTTGTATGCCTTGTCATACTCTATTGCCTAAACCGGTTAAGTCCCTACAGACAAAGCCCAAAACAAAACGACAACAAACCGGCAATGATAGCAATCATCGGTTCGTTATTTTTTGTAGCAACCGCTTTAATATTTTCAATATTCACGAATGTACACCCTCTTTCCACAGTCGCCTTATCCCCCATGGCACTGGTACAAAGCGTGATTACGCTCATACCGATGCTGATCATGCTCACCATCTTGAAAAAAACCACGCACCCCCACTTTACGGCCTTTCGTGAAAAACAGATTGAGGTTTTTTCAAAGATAGGATTTCGCTTCACTCCAATGCGTATTTTTTTAATGAGCCTTGGCGCTGGTATTGGTGAGGAAATGTTATTTCGCGGCGCCTTGCAAGGATGGCTCAGTGAGTTTTCACCAATCATTATCGCAATCATTCTACCGGCAATGATTTTTGGCGCACTTCACAATGCAAATCTCACCTATATGGTTATCGCAAGTCTGATCGGTGTATATTTAGGAGTAAGCTTTGTTATTACCGATAATATTGCGGTTCCCATTATCGCACATGCTCTCTACGATATTATCGCCCTACATAGCACTTCAGTTCTTATTGTGGCGAGGGAGCAAGGGAATACACAATCATAATCATTAGGCCTTAAAAGCAGCCTTAATGAACAAAAGGGGATGGTCGCGCCGCCCTAATGCTTTAGGTTAATGAAAATATAATAATTTGATAGTGTGTTGAAACTTTATGGATCACACTATTTAAACCTGTTTCAGCCATTATACCTTTTCAGGCTGGCCAATTTTGTAATCCGAAAAATTATAAACATTAAAGTTAGTAGTATGAGTAAAATTGAAAAAAGGCCGTTCGCCAAAAATCTGAAGTGCAGCAATAGTTTTGCATTAGCTACAGTCGCACTGACTTTAATTTTAGGTGGCTGCGGAGACGACGATGTTGTTCCAACACCGACGCCAGTAACAAACAGTGCTCCTAGCATTAGTTCACCCGCTAGTGTGAGCATAGAAGAACGCAGCGACGCAATTTTTTATACCGCAACTGCAAGTGATGATAACGGAGATACAATCAACTTCTCAATTTCCGGCACTGATGCCGCTGCATTTACGATTAACAGCACAAGCGGCGGGCTTTCTTTTTTACAAGAAGCTGATTTCGAACAACCCGGCGATGAAAATGGCGATAATATCTATGACCTCATTGTCGAAGCAAGCGACGGTGTGTTAACAAGCGAGTTAGCTTTAGCTGTCACCGTTAAGAACATTACTGATACACCAATTCGTGTACGACGTATTACGCAAGGTTTGAATTTTCCACTTTATGCAACTGGTGCCGGTGATAATACAAATCGTTTATTTGTTGTCGAACAAACCGGTACAATCCGAATTATTGATTTAGAAACAAGCACCCTGCTTCCCTCCCCTTTTCTGGATGTTTCAACCTTGATTTCCGACGGAATTGAGCAAGGTTTATTAGGGTTGGCTTTTGCACCAGATTACGCAACGTCCGGTCTATTCTATGTTTATATTACGAACATATCAGGAAACACAGAAGTTCTGGAATTTAGCGTTAGTGACGCTGATCCAAATATCGCCGACACAAGCTCACAAAGGATTATTTTGACGTTCACCCAACCCTTTGGCAGCCATAATGGGGGGTGGATAGATTTTGGTCCCGACGGGTTCTTATATATATCATCAGGTGATGGCGGCGATGCAGGGGATCCATTCGGAAATGGGCAAGACACGAGCACACTTTTGGGGGCTATGTTACGCATAGATCCATCTAGTGATGATTTCCCTCAAGACCCCAATGCCAATTATGCAATTCCAGCTGATAACCCATTTGTTAATGCGGCTGGTGCTGACGAAATTTGGGCTTACGGATTGCGCAATCCATTTCGCGCTAGCTTTGATCGAACCACTGGTGACCTTTATATCGGCGATGTAGGACAAAACCTCATTGAAGAAGTGGATCTCATTCCCTTTGGCGAAGGGGGCCTCAATTTTGGTTGGAATATACGTGAAGGGACGATAGCCTTTCCTGGCGCAAGGACCACACCGACGGGCTTGGAATTTTTAACCGAACCTGTCGCTGAATATGGCCACGGAACGGGTCCAACCGAAGGCTTTTCTATCACGGGCGGATATGTCCATCGAGGCAGTGTCGAATCGTTGAATGGTCAATATCTCTTCGCCGATTTTGTCACTTCAAACTTCTGGTCCATACCGGTCGGAAACCTGGTACAAGGCACAACAGTACCCTCATCAGACTTTATCATCCGTACCCAGGAACTCACCTCCCCGGATTTTGGGGCCATTAGCAACCCGTCAAGCTTTGCCGAGGACGATAATGGCGAGCTATATATTATCGATTTGCTACGCGGCGAAGTTTTCGCGGTCGAAAATGCTGAGTAATCTTGGTCCTAATTTGTGATTGAAGTGACCGCGATAGCGGAACCCGAATAGAAACCTTGCTGGAAAATCGGGGTCCCTATTCTGAATTGAATCGGCACTTCTACCCTGATTAGGTGAGCATTTCCCTCAATGCAAAATCGGCAAATACTTTTCTTAAAAAGGCGATGCATTGCCGGATGTCGCCGCATTTTTAAATATATGCGATTTCCAGCAAATACAACTCTTGCGAAAAAGCAAAAAAATGGCCATGAAGTGCCCATTATTTTGCTTTCACAAGAAGTTCCAATCCCGCTAGTCGCCCTAAAAGCCCCGCCCTGTAAATTCTAGAGATACGACCCAAGAGCTATTATGAAACTCATTACCGGTAATTCAAATCGCCAGTTAAGCGCTGATATTGGTCAACACCTATCAACTTCATTGTGCAAAGCGGAGATAAAAACCTTTAAAGATGGGGAGGTTTTTGTCGAGATTGAAGAAAATGTACGCGGCGAAGATGTATTTGTCATTCAGTCAACCTCCAATCCAGCAAATGATAACCTAATGGAATTGTTGATTACGATCGACGCATTGACCCGAGCATCCGCAAGCCGTGTCACTGCGGTTGTTCCGTATTTTGGTTATGCGCGACAAGATCGCAAAGCCGGACCGCGCACGCCTATATCAGCCAAACTCGTAGCCAATTTGATAACCACTGCCGGCGCGGACCGTGTGTTAACTGTAGATCTACATGCAGGTCAAATTCAGGGCTTTTTTGATATTCCAACCGATAATCTTTTCGCGGTGAAAGTGTTTGAAGAAGAGATAAGACGAAGCTTTATCAATAATCTCGATGAGGTGATGATGGTTTCTCCTGACGTTGGAGGCGTGGTGCGCGCTCGGGCGTTGGCGAAAAAGGTGGACGATCGCCCTTTGGCGATTGTTGATAAACGCCGTGAAAAAGCTGGTGTTTCTGAAGTTATGAATATTATTGGCGAAGTCGATGGTCGCCATTGCATTCTTTTTGACGATATTGTCGATAGCGGCGGGACGTTATGTAATGCCGCAGATGAATTGATGAAAAAAGGCGCCAAAAGTGTTTCTGCCTATGTCACACACGGCGTGCTATCAGACAGCGCGGTTGAGAGGGTAACAAAAGCAGGCAGCCTTTCTCGTTTGGTCATAACCGATTCTATTGGTGCAACTAAAGAAGTTGAGAATTGCCAGAAAATCACCAGAGTCAGTATCTCGACCCTTCTTGCTGAAGCCATCAGGCGTATTGCCAACGAAGAATCGGTGTCTAGTCTGTTTGATTAAACAAATATGCTGAATTGATCCAGCCGAGGGATCGCACTGGCATATTTTCCGGCCAGAGTGGCCAAAACATATGATTTGGAACCTAACCTATGGCCATGGCACTCACTCTCTTACGGTTTTTTCTGATTATTCCATTCTCTGCCTGCTTCTTCATTCCTGCCGCTCACCCACTCGCCCCGCATGGGATGACTATCGCCCTAGTGATATTTATTATAGCCTCGATTACAGACTATCTTGATGGCTATGTCGCAAGAGCCCGCAATGAAGTGAGTGTCCTTGGCGCGGCCCTTGACCCGCTTGCTGACAAAATGCTGATCGCTGCAGCACTATTACTTATGGTAAATAGCAAAATTATCAGTGGAATCGCTATTTTAGGTGCATTAATTATACTAATGCGTGAAGTTATGGTTACTGGTTTTCGAGAAGCCATTGCCTTGCAGGGTGGGTCCCTCCCTGTAACCAAAACCGCAAAATGGAAAACAACCCTTCAAATGATAGCTCTGCCCCTGTTACTCGCGACAACACCAGCCATACTATCATTTGAAATCAAACCCTTGCTGGGAGAACAATTCCTGCCTCTTGCAATTGGCGTGTTTTGGGCCGCCGTATGCCTTACATTATTGAGCGGAGCCGATTATACTATCAGAGCGGTGAAATTTTTGCGCAATGCATCCTAAGGCCGCCAAAAATGGGAGAAATATCACTTGGTGACAAGGACCAGGGATAAAATTCTAATAGACGAAGAAGCGCCGCATTTGCTGGTGGTTGATGATGATGACCGCATTCGCGAATTGCTCCATAAATGTCTTTCTGACGAAGGCTATCGCGTCAGTGTTGCCAGCGACGGGCGGGAAGCCCGGAGACTTTTGGCGACGATTGATTTTGATCTCCTCATTCTCGATGTCATGATGCCCGGCGAATCCGGTTTTGATCTTACAGAAAAAGTGCGCTCAGCATCCAATATTCCAATTATGCTACTCACTGCCCGCGGACTTCCTGAGGATCGCATAGAGGGCCTAGAGCGCGGCGCTGATGATTATCTACCAAAACCATTTGAGCGACGTGAATTATTATTACGCGTTTCGGCACTTTTAAGACGGACACAGCCCCAACGAGCACGGAGTCAGGAAATCACCTTTGGTTCCTGTCGTTTTGAACCGGAACGCGGTGAGCTACGGCGGGATGGTGATTTAATCAAACTCACTTCCAGCGAGCTATCGTTGTTACGCGCTCTTTCTAAAAAACCGGGAGAAGTCATTTCGCGCAGCGCTTTGGCGATGCAAACCAAAACAACACTGGAGCGTTCAATTGATGTTCAAGTCACACGCTTGCGTAAAAAGATTGAAGATGATCCGCGTACGCCAATTTTCTTGCAAACTATCCGTGGTGTCGGATACACTTTAATGGCAGATTAAAAAGTTATGTTACGCAAATATATGCCAAAAAGCCTATATGCGCGCACGCTATTGATCGTAATATTGCCGATCTTTTTGATGCAGGCTTTTATTACTTATTTTTTCTTTGATCGTCATTGGGATTTGGTTACAGATAATCTGTCTGCTAATGTTGCAGGCCAGATCGCATTGATTACGGATCAATACAAAACCACAAACAGTGAGCAAGAAAAAAACACTCTTTTTGCAAAAGCAAGGCGCGATATGGATATGACCATACGCTTCGAAGCTGGGCGAACAGTCCCCGCAAAAGACAGACTATCCGTTTTTAATGTTTACAATTCCACATTTGATCGAGAATTATCATCACGCTTGGAAAATGCCTATTGGTTTAACACTTCAAGTTGGCCCGCATATGTAGAAGTCCGTGTGCAAACGGATGAAGGTTATCTCGTATTCTTCCCCTTACGCGAACGGGTGTTTGCAACAACAGGGCCAATTTTTGTGCTATGGATGATTGGCGTAACTGTGTTATTGGGATGGATAGCGATTGTCTTCCTGCGCAATCAAATTCGTTCCATCTTACGTCTCGCTCATGCCGCCGAAGCCTTTGGCCGGGGACGCGATGTGCCGGAATATAGACCCACTGGCGCAACCGAGGTAAGGCGCGCCGGATATGCATTTATTGCCATGCGAGAACGGATCAACCGTCATATTCGCCAACGAACAGATATGCTAGCCGCTGTATCACATGATTTGCGCACCCCCCTCACCCGTCTCAAATTATCACTTTCCATGCAAAAGCAGTCCCCAGAGATTCTAGCGACCCGCAAAGATGTCGACGAGATGGAACGAATGCTCGATGAATATTTGGCATTTGTCCGTAATCAATCCATCGAAGAAGAAACACAAAACGTCTCAATTAATGAGTTGCTCAAACAAATCACGCAAGAAATGAAACGTGGTGATCGTCAAATAAACCTCACACTACCTGCTGCAGAAATCTCCATTGAATTGCGGCGCACATCAGTAAAAAGAGCCTTGGAGAACCTGATTAACAATGCCATTCATTATGCGGACAATGTGTGGTTGAGTGCCAACAGAATTGAGGAAAATGTAGAAATCATTATAGAAGATGATGGCCCCGGAATTAATCCAGACCAGTATGAAGAAGTTTTTAAACCCTTCACTCGACTTGATGAAGCACGCAACCAAAATCATTCAGGTGTTGGCCTTGGTCTGTCCCTTGTTCGTGATGTTGCACGAGGACATGGCGGGGATATAACTTTATCCAGAGCTAATCAGGGTGGATTAAAGGCCACATTACGATTACCTCTATAATTAGTTTCATATTTGAAGGGTAGAAATTAGCTTAAATGCCAAGCGTCCTTTTTAAAGGTGCGCATTATTGCGCAAGCATAACGGGCGCGCGTTGGGGATTAAGCAAGACTAAATCCCTGATCCGGCCTTTTAAAGAGCGCGCTGGCAATTGTTCTTGCTGTTGGAAAAAAATCGAATAATTACTTTCCGGATTTTCCATAAGAGCCAAGGCAGCACCCCATTTAGCAGCAAGCGCGGGCTCTATTCCCTCGGGAATACCCATTTTTGTATTTAGTGCCCCTGGAACCCAGTCATTAACAATAATATTTGGATAGCGATCTCCAAGATCGGCTTTAAGGGCATTTGTAAACAGCTTGGACACACCTTTTGAAACCGAATATGCTGTACTGCCAGACAAAATACCAAGATCAGCAAAACTGGCGACATTAACGATGCGGCCACGAGAATTGGGCATCATACGTTGAAGCGCTTCATAGGTACAAAAAACAATACCGCCAAAATTAACATCAATTGCCCGCATCCATGTTTTTGGCGGCGTCGTTAAAAAGTCACCACGTTCATAAATCGCTGCATTATTGATTAATATATCAGGCCGCAAATTCTGTTCATCCATTTGCTTAAATGCGCCCTGAACAGCATCCGCATCGGAAATATCAACGACAAAGTATGAAAACATATCTCCGATTTTTTCGGCAGTTTCTAGCAAACCTTTCTCGCGCCAACCAAATCCAACCACTCTAACGCCAGCAGCGACCAATTCTTCTGACAATGCGCGGCCCAGACCGCCGCCAGCTCCAGTGACTAGGGCTACTTTTTGTGAGTTTTTCATAATGTGTGCTCAGCTATCCGTCATATTTCTGCTTATTCTTGAATTTTTTTACGATGTGATTGCCCACTCTAAGCGCATTTGCAATAATCGTTAAACTCGGGTTTACGCCCCCAGATGATGGCATAAATGACGAGTCCACGACATATAAATTTTCAATATCATGAGCCCGGCAATTGATATCAAGGACACTGGATTTGGGGTCATCTCCAAATCTCACCGTTCCACAGGGATGGCCATAATTTAATTCAAGCTTCGCGTTCATTGGCATAGACTTCAAAAGTCCTATCTTCTTACGGACATGGCGGCGAAGAAAATTACGGCGTTTCTTAAACTCATTATGAATTTTGTAATCAATCGCGATTTCATGGAGGTTACTATTATTCAGTTTTACCCGATTATTCAAATAAGGCCTGTCCTCAATCAGACAAGAAAAAATTGCAGCATCACCAAACAATTTTGTAGCAATCATAGCGGGCGGTCTGACTAAATGGCGTAAAAATTTAAAATTCTTCAACAGGCTTGATGCGTGAAGTGCTTGTAGATAACCCACTATATATCCGTAAGATGCAGTCAATCCTAAAGAATGCATCAGACCAAGTCTTTGGCCATTCACATAGTAGAAATCACGTAAAGCCAACGATTTTCTAGGAAAGTCAAATGCACCCTTGCGTGATGGCCACGCAGCAACAAATTCATGAGCATGAAACATTAAATTTCTACCAACCAGATCCGATTGGTTGGCGCACCCATTTGGCCACGCCTCATTGGCGGACGCTAATAGCAATGCTGGTGAAGAAATTCCGCCTGCGGATAGAATGATATTTTCACCAGTTACGGTAATAGTCTCACCGTCCTTCTCAACAGTAAGACTTGTTACACGATCAGCTTCACCATTAATACATGTTACCTCTGCATAATCCAAGACAGCCGCACGCCCGGTCTTTAACGCAGGCACAACGCCGGCACTTCGACCATCCATTTTACACGAATACGGACAAACCCGGCCTGTGCACTCCATACAATCAGGTTTAAATTTAATTCCAACATGCATTCGATAAGGATTAAGCCCGCGCTTTTTAAAGTCTTCCACTAAAATTTGATCACCAGCAGAAAGAGGGGGCGGTGTTCTTACATGTGCTATGTCACCATCAGGGCTCAAATTATCCTGATCACCACATACAAAAAATTGTTTTTCAGCCTCTTCGTACCAGGGAGTAAACTCATCATACCCAATCGGCCACCCGCCGGTTGGGTGTTCTATTTCCTCGGTCGCCTCAATATCGTGACGGGCAAGGCGTTCCAAGGCGGAAGCATAAAACAGAGATGAACCGCCAACCCCGGACCCGATATATGGATAAACAGACTCTGTATTTCCATTCGAAACGGTAAGATCTATTTTTCGATCCCAGAGACTTCGCATGCGGCGCGCATCGGGATCGTCCAATGTTTCGTCCAGCTCATGGGATTCACCGGGTAAACCCCATGACCCTTTTTCAATAAACAGAACACTCAGTCCATTTTCAGCCAAGGTTCGTCCAATCACGCCCCCACCGAGACCAGCCCCAATGATAACCACATCCCAATGCCTTTCAGTAATATCTTGTGTCACAAAGGGGTCTCAATACAAATGGAAAGGGTTATAGACAGGAATTTTGCGCTTAGCGCTTACCTTTATACACCGAGGATGTCAAAATCTACTCTGATAATTCCTTGGCTCGTTTTGCCGCCATCCTCGCAGCCTCAAGAATTAACAGCCGCAAGCCCGCTCCACCCTCATCAAGGACTTTAAGGGCTGCATCTGTAGTGCCTCCCGGCGAAGTAATTGCCCTGCGTAATTCAGATGCAGATCTCTCATCTTGAGCCATCAAAGCACCAGCACCAATTGCGGTCTGGCGCGCTAATGTCTGAGCAACATTAGGTTCAAGCCCAAGATCAATTCCCGCTTCAGTAATCGCCTCTGTAAGTAAAAAGAAATAAGCAGGGCCACTACCGGAAATGGCAGTTACAAAATCAATACCTTCTTCACTCTTTACCCAGATATTCTTTCCCGAAGCCTTTAGCAAAACCTCAATATTGGCGCGATCGGAAAGGGAAACCGCATCCGTTGCATAAGCGCCGCTCATTCCCTCTCCGATAGAAGCAGGTAAGTTTGGCATAACACGGACTATTTTTTCTGGTCCACCCAATAAATCTTTTATAGCGTCGATGGATTTACCAGCCATAATTGAGACATTAACGCTATTGCTCGCAAACTGTTCAAATTCAGGCAGGACATCACTAGCGATTTGAGGTTTCACAGCAAAGATCAGAATATCCACCTCACTACCGGGAGGAATGTCATTGCTATGGCTATAAACAGACAAACCAAAGTCTTCGCTAAAAGCTTTCATTTCTGGTGTAAGAGCTGGATCAACAATGATTGAGTTTTTTGCAATAACGTTTGCTTCAATCCAGCTGTGCAACATAGCGCCGCCCATTGAACCAGCACCCACCAACATAACCATAGGTGGTTTTGATTTCGTCGTTTTTACCATTGCTTATATTCCCAGATTGCATCCTAAAAAGGGTAATATTAAGCGCTACCCTTGGTTTCAAACATGGAGGATTGTAGTGCTTCTTCGGGGGCCTTGTCGCCCCAAATCAGAAAATTAAATGCAGGATAAAACCGCTCCACGGCTTCTACCGTCCCTTTTAGCAACATTTCAGCCTGCATCGCGTCCAGAGTACCTGCTTCAGGTAGGATAGCCGAATTACGGTAGACTATGGAAAGGTCTTCCGTCCAGAGATCGTAATGCCCAATCCATAATCTCTCATTGACCATGGCCACCAGCCGGCTGATTTCGTTTATTTTATTCTCAGGGGTTTTTAAATCAATCGGTGAGCCCAGTTGTAAGGTTGAAAGCTCTGGTCTCCACGTGAACCATATCCCCGTTTCGCGCCATAATCCCGGTGATACAATATGCAATTCATTATCGTCAATCCGCTCACATTCAAGCTCCATGGCAATGGCCATTTGCTCGAGCATCGCCAATGGGTCGGCAGCTTGTACAGGCTGTTCCAGTAATTCGATCGACATGAGAGTACCTCGTTGATAATGATTCGCTTATATAGCGACCATGTATATGACGCGGTGAGTCGGGATATGCGGCAATGATTCGATTATCATTCAGACAAATAGCTTTTACACAAGCATGGGGAAAAGTGGTGCATTTATAGATACTTGAATAGATTTAGCCTCTCCGAAATTCCGTTTTATCATCTTTTATATCGTTCAATCAACATGGTCGCCTTGATCCCAGAAAATAAGACTTAAAAACTCAACCTCACTCGGCAAAAACCTTCCCTACCCTGCAATTTTTGCAGGGTATTTTCGGTCGTTAGCAAAACCTTTACCTTGAAAACCCAGCTATTACTTGCCCTTCGCGCCTGAAAATACTGGCCTGCGTTTTGCCAATAGACAGACGGTAATATTTTTATCCGTTCGTCTTTTTAGACAAATTCGTTAGAGCCCGTATGACTGATAGTCTTAATATACTCAACCAAGTCGCCCCCTTGCGTCAGGAAAACAATCCTCGAACGCAAGAAAACGACGTGGTTGAGAATGGGCCGGGTTTTGCGTTCTCTCTCACCAATGCGGTGCTAACCCTGGAGCGCAATAGCGCAAGACTTCTTGAGGTTCATGGCGCATTGCCGGGTAATGGAACTGACGCGATTGTGGGGGATGATGAAGCAACCCAGCAATCAACACGGCGCAGTGATTTCTCCTCTTCGGTCGACACGCCCTTAAATAGTTCAAATACGGGCCGCGGGGCGAACACTGTTGCCACCCCGACAGATACGCCCTCCTCAAGAACACCGGCAAGTACGAGCGCGCTTGCGACAAATACAATCCTTGATCCAGCACCCACAAATGCAGCCTCGTCGAGCGCAATACCGGTTGCCGTGCAAAGCTCAGCGAATATCCCGACGCTGGAATCTACACCGATCGTAAAGTCCTCATCAAATCAACCTAATTCTGCTTCAGTACAGAATACAACCGCCTCAGTTACTCAAAATGCTTTTTCAAATAAGGTTTCTCTGGCAACCCCTACACCGCAAAGCCAATCACAGTCAGCTGTGCAAGAAAGTTTTACCCGGCTCATTGCAAACCGTTTGGCGAGCGGCGATACGCGGTTTGAAGTTCGACTTGATCCGCCAGAACTTGGCCGAGTGGATATTCGTCTTGAATCCGGAGAACGCCCGTCTCTCAACCTTTCCTTTGAAAATCAATCAAGCCTTGATCTGTTCCGCAGAGATGAACAGGCATTACGCGCACTTTTGACCGAGAGCGGACTGGAACTTTCCGACAATTTTGAAATCTCCTTTGAACAAGGTGATTTCGACAATTTGGATAAACCCAACGCATCATACCCTAACGAAGAGAACTCCGCATATCCGCAAAGTAATTCGAGCCAAAATCCTTCAACGGCGCTTACCTCAAGTCTCATCCCCATTCCGGAAGGTCTTCTTTATGCAGATCACCCATTAAACATGCTTAACCCCTACGCAGACATGCAAAATTCTGATCGTCTGCTTGATATACAAATCTAGGAAAACTCATGGATATAGCAGCCTTAACAGAAACGACGCAAACGCCGCAAACCAATGGCGCGTTCTCGCAGTTAACCAGCGACTTTGATACGTTTCTGACCTTGCTGACGACACAATTGCAAAACCAGGACCCCTTGGAGCCATTAGATACGGAACAATTCACGTCGCAGCTGGTTCAGTTTGCGGGCGTAGAACAATCCATTCAGGCCAACTCCAATTTAGAAACCCTGATTTCCCTGCAATCTGGCGCTAACAAACAAGCTTCCCTTGATCTCGTAGGCAGGGCAGTATCGGTTGCTGGCGGTGACTTTATCCTTGGTGATAATAATCAGCAAAGCACAACCCTTCGTTATACGCTCCCCGCGAATGCCTCAAACCTTACACTCGATATTGTCGATGATGCTGGTCGCGTAGTCGCAAGTCTGGAGGGGCCAACGAGTGGCGGTCAGCATGATCTCGTCTGGAATGGACAATTGGCGAATGGCGCGCAAGCGCCGGGGGGTTTGTACCGGTTACAGGCCAACGCCACCCTTGCTGATGGCAGCGAGATTATTCCAACCATAGAGAGCCGGGGCCGGATCGATAGCCTTCTCCTATCGGGTCAATCTCCGCAATTGATCATTAATGGCCGTCAGGTTGCTCTTGATGACATCACCCGAGTTGATGCCAGCTTTTAAAGGATTACCCAAATGAGCATTTCCAGTATTTTTGCAATTGGCCTTTCAGGTGTGAATGCGCAATCGGCCAGCCTTGAAGCATTGTCAAACAATATTGCTAACAGCAATACGGTTGGCTTCCGCAGGACACGCACAGATTTCTCGCAACTGGTTGCACGCGAACAAAGTGCTGTAACGGGCGATGCGGGTACCGGCGTTAGTGCCAACACCCGCTCAATTATCAATCAGCAAGGATTTATCGATCGCACACAAAATACGACCGACATCGCAATCGCCGGAAACGGTTTTTTTGTGGTGTCTGAAAATGCAACCGCAAATGAGGCTGATGAAATTTTATTCACCAGAGCAGGTGATTTTTCAATCAATAGTGATGGTAATCTCATCAATAGTGCAGGCCTGTTTCTACGCGGCCAGGCAATCGGCGTTAATGGTCCGGCTAATGCTACAAATCTTGGCGCATTACAAAGCATAAACCTTGGGAATATTGAAGGTGAAGGCGCGGCCACAACGTCGGCTAGTTTAAATGCTGTTTTTTCATCACTCGCAGCAGTGTCACCACAGGCTGCAACATATAACCCGGCTAATCCTGCAACCAATCTTGCATCGGGGGCCGTTAATTCAGATTTACGCCAAAATTTCACAATCTTTGATGATGATGGCAACAGCACCACATTAACCCTCGCATTTTTACGCACTGGTCAAAATCAAATTGCCGTTGAAGCCTTTGATCCAAATAATCCGGCAGCGCTACCGTTAAGCAGTGGCACACTTCAATTTACACCTACAGGAGCGCTAGATCAGGCAAACTCAACATTCCTGGCAAATATTGACCTTTCCTCGCTTGATGGCGGTGATTTTTCAACATTATCATTAAGTCTTGAATCATTATCGATTTCCAGCAGTGTAAACCGGGTGATCAGTTCCACAAGTAATGGCGCACCCTTTGGGGAAGTCACTGGCTTTGAAGTCAATGATACCGGAATTCTATCTGCCATTTTTTCTAATGG
This sequence comes from uncultured Caulobacterales bacterium, assembly GCA_964392325.1. Classification (GTDB taxonomy): domain Bacteria; phylum Pseudomonadota; class Alphaproteobacteria; order Caulobacterales; family Parvularculaceae; genus CALLPQ01. The sequence goes on along the minus strand of CAYMPJ010000005.1, from coordinate 138,431 downwards.
AAGCACCCGCGATTTATTTCAAATCCCACTTGCCCAGTTTACCAATCCCGATGGTTTAATTCAGGCAGGCACAACCGCTTTCCAGAATAGTACGGGAACAGGCACCCTAACGCTCGCAGCGGCAGGGAGTGAAAATTTCGGCACGATTGAAGGAGGGTCTTTGGAAACTTCTACTGTCGATATCACTCAGGAATTTTCCACACTCATTGAGACCCAAAGAGCATACGCCGCCAATTCACGCATATTAAGCATAGCAGATGACCTATTACAGACCCTAAATGAAACAGCTGTGTAAATTTGTTTCCGATTGGCACAGAAATCACCAAAACCCATCAAACAAAATACAAGTTTAATCAATAAGTTACATGAGATTTTACCATACCGCTTAGCCGTTTTTTAAAACCCGAACGCTAAAGTGGTTTCAAGTTAGTAGAGTAAATCAGGGGATCTTACGATCATGACCTTAGCAGTACAGACATCACATATTCCACAACAAAAGGAAGCTTATGTTATCGGACCAGACGGAACACCGTTAACATTGGCTGACTTACCACCGAAAACAACTCGTCGATGGGTTATTCGCCGTAAAGCAGAAGTTGTTATGGCGGTACGCGGAGGGCTTTTGACATTGGAAGAAGCTTGCGAGCGGTACACCCTTACCGTGGAAGAATTCTTGTCTTGGCAAAAGGCAATTGAACAGTTTGGCATGAAAGGTCTACGCGCAACCCGCGTGCAACAATATCGTTAAACCCTTATTAAGGTTTGTTGATATTTTGATGGTTATCCTTTGAGAAAAAGCTCGCACTATTTTTAGTGCGGGTTTTTTTTGTTAAATCCCCTAAAAGAAACGGTTTCTTTACGCTAGATCGGCAATATTTGCCCAGTCAGTCCATGAACTAAATATATCGGATTGATCATTCGTTATTTTGGGTGGGTATTTGCGTGAGTTCTATCGTAGAGTTTTTAAAATCTTTTGGTCTTTCACGGTTAGCAACTATTGTTGGCGTAACCGCTGGTGTTGGAATCGGTTTACTCTTAATCGTACTTCGCATTGGCGCACCGCAATATAGTGTACTCTACTCTGACCTTGATTATGGCAATGCTCAAAGTGTCATTAGCCAACTCAATCAAGACGGCATTAATTTTAAAATGCGCGAAAGCGGCAGCCGGGTCGCTATTCTGGTTCCTCGCGATAAAGAATCTGGTCTGCGCATTTCATTGGCCGGCAATGGTTACTCGGAACAAGATAGTGTCGGGTATGAAATTTTTGATGGGGCACAACCATTAGGCACCACAAATTTCCAACAAAATATCAATCGCCTGCGTGCTCTCGAAGGAGAGCTTTCGCGCACCGTTTCTTCCATATCTGGCATCCGAACAGCACGGGTTCATCTGGTTTTACCAGAACGCACCCTGTTTGCACGTGACCAGCGGGAGGCCTCGGCTTCCATTATGATAGAAGCCGCCCGGAAAATAGACCCTTCAACCGTACGAGCCATTATTAATCTTGCCGCATCTGCAGTGCCTGAACTCTCACGAGATCAAGTCACAATTCTTGACGTCAAAGGCACCCTTCTCGCATCCCCAAATTCAGAAAATGAAGACGGCATGGCTCAAAATGCAATGGCTGACCGTATGGGCGAAGCGCAAACCCGTTTGCAAACAATCGTTAGCGATTTGGTGGGTTCTATCGTTGGTCCGGAAAATGTCCGCACACAAGTAACGGCTGATTTTGATTTTTCACGTTTTACCGAAACATCTGAAATTGTTGATCCCGATAGTCAGGTCGTTTTGTCTTCTACTATTATTGAAGAATCCTCAAATGATAATAATCCTGCGCAATCACGCGGTGTCAGCGTAAGCAATGGACTACCGGGAAATGATGATACGGCCGCTGAAGGCAGACAAGCCACATCAAGCAATCTTCGCACAGAGGAAATTACTAATTATGAACTTACCAAAACAGTTCGTAATGCGGTACGTGATGAAGGATTAATCGTTAACCGGTTATCGGTTGCCGTGGCAATAAATGCGCTTACAACCGATGGTACCCCTATTACCAGAACACCAGAGGAAATTGCCAATATAGAGGCGTTGGTCAAATCGGCAATTGGCTTTGATGCGAGCAGAGGAGATCAGGTTGAAATTGCAACAATTGCTTTTAACCAAACAACAGATTCATTTGTCGGGGCACCTAATGAAGCAACCACTTCGCAACCACTCTTAAGCAGCGCAAACATTATGCGACTAGCAGAAGTTGCTGCGCTTTTACTGATAGCAGCAGCGCTCGTCTTTTTTGTGTTACGTCCATTATTTATGTCAAATAGCGCTCAAAAATTGACAAGTTCCATTTCCCCCCAAACTAGTGAGTCAAATGGAAATTCTGCATCTCTAACCAGTTCTCCAAATAGTAATATTAGTACAATTCACCAAGATAATGTGGGTCAAAAAGCAATCGAGCAACGTATTGATATTGCCCAGATTGATGGACAGGTAAAGGCATCCTCAGTCAGTCAAATCCAGGAAATTGTTAAAGGGCACACAGAAGAATCCGCGCTTATCTTAAAACGCTGGATAAGGGAGGCCATATGAGCCTATCGCAAATAAGACCCGGCGAACCTTTACGCGGCCCCGAGCGCGCAGCGGTTATTATGCTGGCGCTGGGTGAAGAAAACGCCCGCCCGATATGGGAGATGTTTGATGATGACGAACTGCGCGAGGTAACGCTTGCTATATCGCGTCTTGGGTCTGTCACATCGGAAATGGTCGAGGATATGCTGGTTGATTTTGTTGATAGCTTCTCTCAAACCAGCCCGGTAATTGGTTCTATTGAAAGCGCTCGCAAACTTCTAAGCGGTGTACTGCCAAACGATAAACTAGATAATATCCTCGATGAGATCAAAGGCCCCGCTGGCCGCACCATGTGGGATAAACTAGGCAATGTGAACCCTTCTACTCTCTCGCGTTATCTTGCAAAAGAACACCCACAAACAGTGGCAGTGATACTCTCACGTTTAAGTCCGGAACACGCCGCACAAGTCATTAGTGTAATGCCCAATCAAATGGCTGAGGAAACCATCAGCCGTATGCTCTCGTTGGGGCCTGTGCAAAAGGAAGTTTTAGCAGAAATCGAAAATACACTTCGGACAGAATTTATAAGCTCCCTCACCCACTCCCCCGATCAAGACACACATGAGTTGATCGCAGAAATTTTTAATCATTTTGATCGCCGTACTGAACGCCACTTTATGGAAAGTCTGGAGGCGAAAAACCCTAACGCCGCCGATGAAATAAAATCCCTGATGTTTGTATTCGATAATCTGTTACAAGTAGATGATCATGATATCCAGATTTTATTGCGTTATATAGATAAATCAATTCTAGCGACAGCGTTGAAAGGCACAAGCAATGAGATGCAAATGCATTTCTTTAAAAATATGTCTGAACGGGCTGCAAAAATTCTACGTGATGATATCGATATTTTACGTCCATTGCGGGCTCGTGAAATCGATATTGCACAACAAAAAATTGTCGAGATTGCTAAAAAGCTAAATGATAATAACGAAATTTTCCTCTCTCGCAATGATGATGAGGAGGTTATCTATTAATGGCCAATCCCCAAAAAATAACTTTGGATAATCTTGTTGATTACACGCGTGATGGCGCACCTTCAATTCAGGGCGTTGTGGTAAATGAAATGTCAAACGGAAGCCACCTCCAACAAATCCCCTCAATCACGCCAAATGATATCGAACTGGCACATGATGAAGGGTACAAACTCGGCTATGAAAAAGCGCGCGCTGAAGCTATTTGCGAAGCCGAACATGTTAAAAATAGCAAAGAGATTGCATTATTGGATCGTATCCATAACGCCTTGCACACTGCTTACGAACCAATTCAAATTGAAAATGAAAAAATTCGACAAGACATTATCGACTCTAGCAGTCGCTTTTTGAAAGATATTGCGAAACGCATGAATAGTGAGAGCCTTGAAAATAACATTGATGCTCTCATAGAACCCATTCATGAAATCGCGAATTCCCAAAGTGATATTTTTCAATTTTTCAAGATTTGCATTCATCCTGACGATGCTCAGGTCGCTCAACCACTATTGGATAAGTATAAAAACAACAAATCATTTGATAGCCTTCCTATCTCACTAAAAACAGACGCTACGCTACAACGCGGCGATTGCATTATCGAGTGGAATGACGGGGCTATCGCACAGCGTTTTTCAACAACTGAATCTCATATTGATAAAATATTCTCACAGATCGCCATTAAAAATGAACATGGCGATGAGGAAATCAATACAAGCCAATTGCAAGAAGAGGATGCATCATGAGTCAAACAAAAGATTTGATTGTTCAAAATGATGATAACGGGACTTCAACATCGACACCTGTCTCACTCTCCTCGGAGATACAAACACATCAAGTGCAACCCATGACCGCCACACAAGACAGTGAAGTAATTTCAACAAATAGCGATAAACTCATATCGCTACACTCCATTAGCGAAGTACCGGTCACTGTTTCGGCTGTATTGGGTAAAAAGAAAATCGATATTTCTTCACTTTTAAAAATGGAAACCGGAACAATCGTCGATATAGACCGTAAAGTTGGTGAACCGATTGATCTCTATGTCAATGACACTCTCATCGCTCGCGGTGAACTCATTTTGGTGGATGGTAATTTAGGTATCTCCATGACGGAAATAATTCAGAATGATGCTACTGGCGTAACCGGCCATTGCGGCGATAAAAACAGTTAAGAGGATATTTATGCGCCTATTAATTATTGGCAAACAGTCAAGCGAGTTATCAAGAGCCGCCCAAATTGCTATGCAACAAGGTGCAAAAGTTACGATTGCGCAAAGTTGCGAGGATGCACTTTTGTCTTTGCGCAAGGGGCAAGGCACTGATCTTGTAATGCTTGATATTTGCTTTGATATAGCTGGTTTTATCAAATCACTTGATGAGGAACGCATTGCATTGCCTGTTGTTGCATGCGGTATCGCAGCAGATGCAGACGCAGCAGTAGCCGCGATAAAGGCCGGTGCACGTGAATTTGTTCCTTTACCCCCCGATGCGGATCTGATTGCGGCCATTTTAGAGGCCGTCGTTGAAGAAAATAGTGACTTACTTGCTGCTGATCCGGCAATGAAGAAAATTGTATCCTTGGCAGACCAGATCGCACCGTCAAATGCTTCAATTTTAATTACTGGCGAATCCGGTGTTGGTAAGGAAGTCATTGCCAAATATATTCATCAAAAATCAAAACGGGCAGAACACCCTTTTATATCCCTAAATTGCGCAGCAATCCCGGAAAACCTTCTTGAATCAGAACTTTTCGGTCACGAGAAAGGGGCTTTTACCGGCGCAATCGCCAGGCGCATCGGTAAATTTGAAGAAGCCAATGGCGGCACATTACTCCTTGATGAAATTTCAGAAATGGATATGCGCCTACAAGCAAAACTCTTACGCGTATTACAAGAGCGTATTGTTGATCGCGTTGGCGGTACCAAACCAATACCTGTTGATATCCGTATTCTGGCCACTTCAAACAGAAACCTTGAAGCGGCTGTTAAAGAGGGTTCTTTCCGCGAGGATTTATTGTTTCGTCTTAATGTCGTCAATCTTTCCATTCCCCCCTTGCGGAAAAGGCCGCTCGATATTTTGTTATTGGCAAAGCATTTTACAAAAAAATATGCCGATATGAATGCCTGCCCACACCGCGAGCTTTCTGAAGCTGCACAACGCGAAATTGTAAGTTCGGCTTGGCCCGGCAATGTTCGTGAACTTGAAAATGCCATGCACCGGGCTGTGTTACTATCAGGCGGCGATGAGATAGATATAGAATCAATTCGCCTACCCGATGGCTCTGCCATGCGTCCGGCAGTAGACAGTTTTTCAGTGCAAAACCAAGATGACACTTCAAACCCCGGCCTTGTTGGACGCACAGTCGCCGATGTTGAGCGGGATTTAATCATCAATACGCTTGATCATTGTTTTGGTAATCGTACCCATGCTGCCACGATTTTGGGAATTTCCATTCGTACCCTTCGTAATAAATTAAAACAATACACTCATGACGGTGTCCCGGTACCCGCACCCGGAGATAATCGGGCAACCGGTTAATAACTATAAAATAACTAAAGATGAATGAGCATTAGGATGACGTATAAAATTTACAAAGAAAGCAAGTTACCAGACATCGGGTTGGATGAAATAAAACGGCTCGTGCAAAAGAAAATTAATGCTCATAAAAACCGGCATGAGCAGATATATCTTGATGAGGATACATTGTGGTTCTGGCATGATGAAAAACGCAAATCCGTTCCTCTGACGCATATTAAAGAAGTAAAAAAAACCAATATGCACGGGTTTGGAAAGATGATTAAAATTTTCTATCGCTCGGCTCACCCTTTTCCCGAGGGTGATAAAACCGCTGATCTACATATGCTCAATGTCGAAAACAGTGATCAGTCCCCGGAAGAATTAGCCCAGACCATTAATACAGCAATAGAAGAAGCTTTAAAGGTCGAGCGTAAAGGTCGTAAAATTCATAAGTTTGCAGACAATAAAAAAAGTGCCTAATATTTTGCCCCTCTTTCCAAAACTCTCTTTTAGTGGGCAAAAACCTGTCGGGTTTTCCGATCTAATTTTTGCGTCCGC